>DASVCR010000001.1:0-28276 GCA_036381515.1 Gammaproteobacteria bacterium
AAGATCGGTTCGTTGCGCGCGGCGGCAGGGGGCGCGCCTTCGATGATCTCTTTCGGCGGCACGCGGGAAGAGCATCCCTGCCGCTCGGCGGCGGCCATCCCTGGCCGCCGAACGGCCGCCAAGAGAGCGCATCGAAGGCACACCCCCGGATGCCTTGGCGGTATCCATAGGCTCGGTTCGCCGAGGGCGTGCCTGCGCTCGAGCTCAGCTGCGTCCTTCGCCCAGCGGCCCTTTAGCCAGCTGCCCTCTGGCCCAGCTGCGCCCTAGCCGAGCTGCGCCCTAGCCGGGCTGCGCCCTTTAGCCCTGCTGCGCCCTCTAGCCTCAGCCGTGCCCTCCAGCTCGCTGCGCGCTCTAGTTCGCTGCACGCTCCAGCTCACTGCGCCGCGGCAGTGCGGGGCGATGCGGACTCGGCGAGATGCGCTTCGACGAAGTCGACGAGCTCCGCTCTGCTGACGGCGCCGACCTTCGTCGCGACCGCCTTGCCGTTCCGGAACAGCATCAGCGTCGGGATGCTGCGGACGCCATAGCGCCGCGGGATCTCGATGTTTGCGTCCGTGTCGAGCTTCGCGACCTTGAGCCGGCCGGCGTACTCGCCGGCGAGCCGGTCGATGACGGGGCCGATCGCCTTGCACGGCCCGCACCACTCGGCCCAGTAGTCGACGAGAACGGGCAGGTCCGAGGCGAGGACCTCCTGCTCGAAAGACGTGTCCGTGATGTGTCGAGGGGCTTCGGTCATGGCGGGCTTCCTCCGATGGGTGACGCGCGCCAGTCTATTGTTCAAAAATGGACCGATAAACCGAGTTTCGTGAATTGATCATTCAAATGGCTGAACAATGAGGGTCGTCCGCTGATGGACAAGCTGCGCGCGATGGCGCTCTTCGTCCGCGTCGTCGAGACGGGCACCGTGACTCGCGCCGCCGAAGGCCTCGGCATCCCGAAGGCGACCGCGACGACGCTGCTGCAGCGGCTCGAGGATGCGCTCGGCGTGAAGCTGCTGAACCGGACGACGCGGCGCGTCACGCCGACGCCCGACGGCGTCGCGTACTACGAGCGGTGCGTCGCGATCCTGGATCAGATCCGCGAGGCCGAGGACTCGGTCACGCGGCAGCACGCCGCGCCCCGCGGGCGGCTCCGCGTCGACGTCCCGACGCTGATGGCCCGCATGGTGTTCGTGCCGGCGCTGCCGGGCTTCTTCGCTCGATACCCGGAGATCGAGCTCTCCCTCGCGTGCAACGATCGCGGCGGTGACCTCGTCGAGGCGGGCATCGACTGCGCCGTGCGGAGCGGCGAAGTGCTCGAGCCGAATCTCGTCGCGCGCCGCGTCGGCTTTCTGTATTTCGCGACGTGCGCCGCGCCGTCATACCTCGCGGCGCACGGACGCCCCGTGCATCCGCGCGACCTTGCCCGGCACCGGTGCATCAATCGCTTCTCGCCGCGCACCGGCGAGCGGCTCGAGTGGGCGTTCTCGCGGAACGGCGAGCGCGTGCAGGCGTCGTACCCGGGCTACATCGCGCTCGAGGACGAGAACAGCTACGTCGCCGCGGCGGAGGCCGGGCTCGGCATCGCGCAGATTCCGGCGTTCGTGCTGAAGGATGCGATGGAGCGCGGCACGCTCGACCTCGTGCTCGGCGACTGGTTTCCGGAGCCCGCGCCGCTCTATGTCGTGTATCCGCAGAACCGGCATCTGTCGGCGAAGGTGCGCGTCTTCGTCGACTGGGTCGCGGAACTCCTGCGCGAGCACGACGGCGTTCAGCTGCGCTCGACGCTGCCGCGCGGCGCCGGTGCGCAATCATCCGCGGCGTGAGGCTCCGTGGAGCTTGCGGATCGCATCGATGTCACGCTGGCGCGCTCCAGCCCGCCGACGTGGTCTGCCTCGCGGAAGCCGGCTGAAGGAAGCGCGGCACTCGCAGTGCGAGCCGTGACGCCTGAGGCGCGTTCGTGCGGAGGGTCGAGAGTGGAGCGGGTGATGGGAATCGAACCCACGTCATCAGCTTGGGAAGCTGAGGTTCTACCATTGAACTACACCCGCTCGGAGGACTTGCCTCGTCAGACGGGGCTGACGGGCCGATTCTAAGCAATTCCTGCGCGATGCGCACCAGCGCCCGGTCGCGTCCGCCGGCGCGCGGGTCAGAAAACGTGTCTGACACCATTTTCCGGCGTCGGTCACGGCCGCCGCGGGAGCGAGGAGCCGAGCGCTTCCCCGGTTCGGCTCGGCCTTCGGGCAGGCCGCGAGCCGAGGTCCCTCAGCGCGCGTGCCACCACTCCCGCAGCGCCGTGCAGCGCCCCTGATCGTCGAACTCGAGCAGGAACACGCCGTTCAGCTCGACGTCCGCCCCGCTCGACGCGAGCCTGAACTTCGCCGACCAGCGTGCGATGCCGGTCGATCCGACGACGCCGACGGGCGTGCTCTCGAAGCGGATGTCGCGCTGATCGGCCGTCACGGACGACCAGTAGCCCCGGATGCCGTCGTGGCCTCGAAACGGCTCCGAGTACGGCGTCTCGTAGTACAGCGCGTCGTCGCTGAAGAGCCGGCATACGCCCGCTGCGTCGCGCTGCTCCCAGGCGTCGCCGTATGCACGCAGCCATCTCTCGAGCTCGTTCACGTTCATGTCGGCACCTCCTGCGGCAGGCCGTGCGGACAGGATACCCTCGGACCAGCGATGTTCCATCGGCCGTGCGCGTCGCGCGGGGCGCGTGGCCGCACGGCACGAACCTGCGCTACGCTATGGCCCTTTCGTTCGCTTTGCAGGATACTTGCGCGCTCAGAACATAGAAGCGCGCCGCATGGCGGCCACGGGCGCTCGATGCGATACTTGGCAGCGCGCACGCACGTCCGTTTCGGCGTGTGCCGGCCGGCTACGCCGGCAGCGACGGCCCGGCCGCGGGGGCACGCCGGGCGATGCTGGTTTGAGGTCTAAGGTGGAGCAGCGAAGCACGAGACCACGTTCGGTCTTCATCATCGACGACCACCCGATCGTTCGGAAGGGGCTCGCCCAGCTTTTGAACGAGGAGCCTGATCTCGTCGTGTGCGGCGAGGCGGCGGACGTGCGCGAAGCACGCCTCGGGCTCGAGCGTACCCGTCCCGACGTCGTGATTCTCGATCTGTCCCTCCGCGACAGCGACGGCCTCGAGCTGATCAAGGAGATTCGGGCGAAGTACGGCCAGCTCCCGGTGCTCGTGCTGTCGATGCACGACGAGGCGATTTACGCGGAGCGCCTGCTGAGCGCCGGTGCGAATGGTTACATCATGAAGCAGGCCGCGGGCGATCAGCTCGTCGTCGCGTTGCGACGCGTCCTCGCGGGCGGCGTCTACGTCAGCGACCGCATCGGCGCGAGCATGATCGAGCGGTTTGCGGTCGCGCGGCGCAAACATGCCATCGATCCGATCGAGCGGCTGAGCAATCGCGAGGTGCAGGTGCTGAACCTGATCGGCCGCGGCAAGTCGACCCGTGAGATCGCGAAGGACCTCTGCCTCAGCATCAAGACGATCGAGTCGCATCGCCAGCGCATCAAGAAAAAGCTGAGCTTGGACAGCTCGCCCCGCCTCGTGCAGTTTGCCGTCAACTGGTACGCGCGCCAGCCGTGACGCGGCGTGCCACGCACGCAACACCATTTCGCTACACAAGTTCTCGGACACGTCCCCCTACCTACGTTAGGATGGACGGTGCGGCGAGCTTCCGGGCGGCCCGCGACGGAAGCGTCGCGCGCGGCGCGATGCGCGGCGAACGCCTCACACGCCGCTCGTGCGTGACACACCACTGAGGAACCCACGATGGGACGACTACTCAAGCTGATCGGCATCGTCATCGGCGCCCTCGTCGTGCTCGTGATTGCCGTCGCGGTCGGCGTGGCGCTCTTCTTCGATCCCAACGACTACAAGGACCAGATCGCCGCGGCGGTCGCCGACGCGACCGGGCGCGAGCTGACGCTCGAAGGCGACCTCGAGCTCAGCCTCTTTCCGTCGCTCGGCATCTCGCTCGGCCCCGCGCGGCTCAGCAACGCCGAAGGGTTCGGCGACCAGCCGTTCGCCGAGATCGCGCGTGCATCGCTCGACGTCGAGCTGCTGCCGCTGCTCTCCAGGCGCATCGAGGTCGCCGAGGCGCGGCTCGACGGCCTCGTGCTGAATCTCGCGCGCGACGCGCAGGGACGGAACAACTGGCAGGACCTCGGCGGCGACGGCGCCGCGCCCGAGACGCCGGCCGCGGAGCAGGGCGGCGGCGCGCCGAACGTCGCGCTGAACGTCGACGTGATCCGCGTGACCAACTCGGAGGTCCGCTGGAACGACGCGGCGACCGGCAGCGACTGGACGCTCGGTGCGTTCAACCTCGTCGCGTCGGGCTTCGGCCCCGACACGGCGTTTCCGGTCGAGACGAGCTTCACCGTGTCGGGCGAGAACCTGCAGGTCTCGGTCGCCGCCGAGACGCTCGCGACGCTCGCGCTCGACGACAACGTCTATCGGCTCGAGAACCTCGCGGTCACGCTCGCCGGCGAAGGCGAGAGCTGGCCGGGCGGGGAGGGCGAGGCACGTCTTTCGTTCGCAACCTTCACGGCGAACCTGAACGACGAGACGCTCGATCTCGACGAGCTCACGCTCGAGATGCTCGGCGTGACCGCGCGCGGGTCGCTCGAGGGACGCTCACTCTTCAGCAACCTCGCGCTCGCCGGCAGCGTCGCGATCGAGCCGTTCGATCCGAGCCAGCTGCTCCGCGTGTTCGACATCACCGTCGACACGGCCGACCCGACCGTGCTGAAGCAGGCGAGCGCCGACGCGCGCTTCGTCTACGACGAGAACCGCATCGGCATGGAGGAGATGCGGCTCGCGCTCGACGACTCGGAGCTCACCGGCAGCGTCGCGCTGCAGGGCGAGTCGCTGCGCTTCGATCTCACGGTCGACCAGATCAACGTCGACCGCTACCTGCCTCCGGCGGCGGCCGAGGGCGAGGAAGCGCCGGCCGAGGAAGGCTCGCTCGACGAGGTGGATCTGCCGCTCGACGCGCTGCGCACGCTCGACGCGTCGGGTCGGCTCGCGTTCGGCACCGCGCAGTTCGCCGGCATGACGCTGAGCGACGCGAGCTTCACGCTGACCGCGGGGAACGGCCGCGTGCAGCTCGAGCCCGCGGCGAGCCTCTACGGCGGGAGCCTCGCCGGCAACATCCTGCTCGAGATCGAGCAGGAGGCGGCGCGCGCGTCGCTCGCGTCCGAGCTCAAGAACGTCGATCTGCTGCCGCTCGGCCGCGACCTGCTCGATTCGGAGATGGTGTCGGGACGCGGCGACCTGACGTTGAATCTCACGACGACCGGCTCCAACGTCGGCCAGATGCGCCGCGACCTCGACGGCGACGTCGCATTCACGTTGTCGGACGGCGCGTGGGAGGGCTTCGATCTCTGGTTCGAGCTCGTGCGCGCGATGGCGGTGTTCCAGGGACAGGGACGGCCGGAGCGGCCCGAGGGCGAGCGTCGCACGCCGTTCTCGTCGGTGTCGGCGACCGGCGTCGTCGAGGACGCGATCTTGACGAACCGCGACTTGAACGCGACGCTGCCGTTCATGACGGTCGACGGCCAGGGCACGGTGAACCTGCTCACGGATGCGCTCGACTTCGATCTCGTCGCGATGTTCGTCGACGGCGAGTGGCTGCAGTCCGAGCCGTCGATGGCCGATCTCGCCGGCGATCAGCTGCCGCTCAAGGTCGGCGGCACCGTCGCCGCGCCGAGCGTGCTGCCGGATTTCGCCGCGATGGTCCGCTCGCGCGCGAGCGAGGCCGTCGAGGAGCGCGTCGAGGAGGAGCGCGGCGAGGTGCAGGAGCGCATCGAGCAGGAGCGGGAGGAGCTGCGCGAACGGCTGCGAGGACTGTTTAGGTGATGCGTCCGAAGGCGTCGGTGATGCGTCCGAGCGGTTCCATGAAGCATCTGAAGGCGACGGTCGCGCTCGTCTGTCTGTCTGCCGTGGCGGCGAGCGTCGTCGCGGCCGCGGCAGAGCTCCATTCGCTCGAGGTGACGCGGACCGGGCCCGGCCGGTTCGAGCTCGTCGCCGAGACGTTGCTCGAGGCCGACGCGAAGGCGATCTTCGACGTGCTCACGGACTACGAGGACGGCGCGTTCGGCCGGATCTCGAGCGTCTACAAGGAAAGCGACTACCTCGAGCCCGCGCCGGACGGCACGCCGCTCGTCTACACGCGGATGGAAGGCTGCATGCTGTGGTTCTGCAAGAGCCTCACGCGCGTCGAGCGGCTCGAGACCGAGGAGCCGCACCTGATCCGCACGGTCGCGCTGCCCGAGCGCAGCGACTTCGAGCACGCCGAGTCCGAATGGGTGCTCCGGCCCGTCGAGGGCGGCACCGAGGTGACGTACCGGCTCGTGATCGATCCGGATTTCTGGGTGCCGCCGGTCATCGGGCCGTGGGTGCTGAAGCGCGAGCTGCGTGCGGGCGGCGAGCGCGCGCTCTACCGGATCGAGCGGCTCGCGCGCGGCCTGCCGTCCGGGCTGCGGCCCGCGAAGGGCATCGACGACGAGGCAGAGGTCGCGAGGGCCCATTGACGGCCGCCGTCGGCGCGTGAAGGCGGCATCGCCGATCGAAGCACGTTGCACATCAGTTCCGAATGACCGATTTCGCGGCTCGACTCCTCGAGTGGTTCGACCGCTCGGGACGCCACGATCTGCCTTGGCAGCGCGACCGCAGGCCCTATGCGGTCTGGGTCTCCGAGATCATGCTGCAGCAGACCCAGGTCGCGACCGTGATCCCGTACTTCGAGCGCTTCGTCGCGCGCTTCCCGGACGTCGCGGCGCTCGCCTCGGCGCCGCTCGACGACGTGCTCGCGCTCTGGGCCGGTCTCGGCTACTACGCGCGCGCCCGGAACCTCCATCGCGCGGCGCGGATCGTCGTCGAACGGCACGGCGGCGAGCTTCCGGAGACGCTCGACGAGCTGAGGGCGCTGCCCGGCATCGGCCGCTCGACGGCCGGCGCGATCCTCGCGCAGGCGAAGGGGTTGCGCCATCCGATCCTCGACGGCAACGTGAAGCGCGTGCTCGCGCGGTATCACGCGATCGAAGGCTGGCCCGGCGAGCGCGCGATCGAGGAGCGGCTCTGGGCGCTCGCCGACGCGCACACGCCGCACGTGCGCGTCGCCGATTACACGCAGGCGATCATGGACCTCGGCGCGACGCTGTGCGTGCGCAGCCGGCCAGCGTGCACGGTCTGTCCGGTCGTGGACACGTGCGCTGCGTGCAGGCTCGGCATACAGGCCCGCGTGCCGTCGCCGAGACCGAAGCGGGCGCGTCAGCAGCGACGGAAAACGATGCTCGTCGTGCGCGACGCGGCGGGACACGTGCTGCTCGAGCGGCGCCCGGAGCGCGGCATCTGGGGCGGGCTCTACAGCCTGCCCGAGCTCGACGACGGCGACACCGCGCGCGAGTGGTGCGTGCGGCGCCTCGGCGCGAGCCCGGTCGACGAGGTCGAGCTGCCGGTGCTCGTGCACGCGTTCACGCACTTCGATCTGACGATCGCGCCGCGCCTCGTGAGGCTCGCTACGGATTGCCGAACCGTCATGGAATCGGAGAGCCTCGTTTGGTATAACGCCGCGCGATCGAACCTGGGTCTAGCGGCGCCGATACGCGCGCTGCTCGATCGACTGCCTGCGCCCGGCGAGGAGACAGCGTGGCAAGAACCGTCCATTGCGTAGTGCTCGGGACCGAAGCCGAAGGCCTCGACAAGCCGCCGTATCCGGGCGAGCTCGGCAAGCGCATCTACGAGAACGTGTCGAAGATCGCATGGCAGCGCTGGCTCCGGCATCAGACGATGCTGATCAACGAGTACCGCCTCACGCCGATCGAGCCGAAGGCGCGCCAGTTCCTCGAGCGCGAGATGGAGAAGTTCTTCTTCGGCGAGGGCTCGGAAGCGCCGCCCGATTACCGCCCCGAGTAGTCACTCCGCGAGCCGCGCGGCGAGCCGCTCGCTGCGCGCGATCAGGCGCTCGCCGCCGATGCGCTTCGCGAGCTCCGGAAATGCAGGCGTTGGGCCGCGCCAGCGGAGCTCGTCGACGTCCGAGAAGAGGTCGACGTCGGTGCGAAGCGTCGCGAGCGTCTTGAAGAGCAGCGCCTTCGTGCGTCTCGGCTCGCCGAGCAGGGATTCCGGAAAGTCCTCGATGCGGCCGTAGCGGCGGAGCAGCGTGGTCGCCTTGACCTTTCCGTAGCCGGCAAGGCCCGGATAACCGTCGGCGGCGTCGCCGACGAGCGCGAGCCAGTCCGGGATCAGCTCGGGCGGAACGCCGAACTTCTCGCGGATCGCGTCCGCATCGCGGATCTCCTTGCTGCGGCGGTCGACCTGCACGACGCGATCGCCCTCGACGCACTGCGCGAGGTCCTTGTCCGTCGTCCAGATGCAGACGCGCTCGACGCGCTCGTCCGCGGCCGCGATCCGCGCCGCGCACGCGAGCGCATCGTCCGCTTCGAGCTCGATCATCGGCCACACGACGACGCCCATCGCGGCGAGCGCTTCCTCGAGCGGATGAAACTGCGCGAGCAGCCTGGGCTCGATCATTTCACCCGTCTTGTAGCCGGGCCAGAGCGCGTTGCGGAACGATTCGATCACGTGATCGGTCCCGACGCCCAAGTGCGTCGCGCCCTGCTCGATCATCTGCAGCACGGTGCCGAGCACGCCGACGACGGCCCCGAAGGGTCTCTCCCGGCCCTTCTTGAAGCGCTGCAGACCGTAGAAGTGGCGGAACAGCTCGTACGTGCCGTCGACGAGGTGGACGATCATTCGCGATCCCGTGTGTCGGTTGGTCGTGCACTCTATCAAGCGGCCGAGCGAGCCGCGCGTCCTTCGATCCGCTCGAGCAGGCTCACGTCGGCACTCGCACGTGGCGCGGTTCTTGCTGCGGAGCGTCCGCATGAAGCGAGACCGCGCGATTGAGACGGTCGATCGGACGGGCGAGGACCGCGGCGAGGCCAGGCGTCGAGCTCGGACGCACGGCGAACCGTCGGGCGCGGCGAGCGTCGAGGACGCGATCGTCATCAAGGACGGCGACGTGTTCTCGCTGTCGCGTCCCGACGGGGCGATCCCGTTGGACCGACCGCACGGCTACGGGCTCTACTACCGCGATTGCCGCTATCTCTACGGCTACGAGCTCCGGGTTTGCGGCAGGGCATTGCACAAGCTCGCCGCCGCGAGCGGAGACGACTTCCGCGCGGTCTTCGAGGCGACGAATTGCGAGAGCCTCGCGTCGGGCGCGGTCGAGGTCCCGAGTCAGTCGCTGATCGTCCGGGTCGAGCGCGTCGTCGACGGGGAGGCGCTGACGCTCCATGAGCGGTGGACCGTGCGGAACTTCGGCACGGCGCGCATCGAATTGCCGATCACGTGCGTGTTCGGAGCAGCCTTCGAGGACATCTTCGAGGTGCGCGCGCTCGTCGAGCCGTCGCGGACCGAACGGATCGCAAGCGAGTGGCGTGACCGGACGCTCGGCATCGTCTACGACGGCCGCGACGGCGTGTATCGCAGCCTGTCGATTCGAGTCGACGGCCCCGTCACGGAGACCGAGAAGCTCCGCTGCGAGCTCGTTCTCGACGTTCCGGCGCGCGGAAGCCGAACCGCGGCCGTCACGTTCGTGATCCGCGAGTCGGAGACGCGCGCGAAGGTCGATCCGTTCAAGCCGCCCGCGAAGCGCATCGAGCAGATCAAGAGCACGTTGTCCCGCTCGCGCAGCGAATGGCTCGCTCGTTATGCGTCGATCACGACCGGGAACCGCTCGCTCGATCGCACGATCGAGCGAGCGCTGCTCGACTTGCGGGCGCTCCGCACGACGCACCGCGGATATCACTACTTCGCGGCCGGCATCCCGTGGTTCTGCACGCTGTTCGGCCGCGACAGCCTGCTCGCGAGCCTCATGACGCTGGCGTTCGAGCCCTCGGTGGCCGAGGACACGCTGCGGCTTCTCGCGAGCTACCAGGGCCGCAAGCTCGACGAGTGGAAGGACGAGCAGCCTGGCAAGATCCTGCACGAGATACGTTTTGGCGAGCTCGCACGGATGGGGAAGGTGCCGCACACGCCGTACTACGGGACCGTGGATGCGACGCCGCTCTTTCTGATCGCCGTCGGGCAGCATGCGCGCTGGACGGGCTCGACGCGCCTCTTCGACGAGCTGCGACCGGGCATCGAGGCCGCGCTCGAGTGGCTCGACCGCTACGGTGACGGCCACGGCGAGCGTTTCGTCGAGTACAGCGGAGCGGCGGACGGGGGCCTCGTCAACCAGGGATGGAAGGATTCGGGGGACGCAATCGTTCGCGCCGATGGCTCGCTCGCGGAGGCGCCGATCGCGCCTGCGGAGGTCCAGGGTTACGCGTATCTCGCCCGGCTCGAGATGGCCGAGCTCTTCGAGCGCAGCGGCGACTCCGCTCGGGCGGACGCGCTGCGGAACGCGGCCGCGAGCCTGCGGCGGCGCTTCAACGAGGCCTTCTGGCGCGAGGAGATCGGGTTCTTCGCGCTGGCGCTCGAGAAGCACGGCAGGCCGTGCGACGTCGTCTCGTCGAATCCCGGTCAAGCGCTCTGGACGGGGATCGTCGACGATGAGCACGCGGCAGGCGTCGCCGAGCGTCTGCTTGCGCCCGACATGTTCTCGGGGTGGGGCATCCGGACCTTGTCGCGCGACGCGAACGCGTACAACGCGATCGGCTATCACGTCGGCACGGTCTGGCCGCACGACAACGCGCTGATCGCGCGCGGCCTGCGCCGCTACGGTTGCGACGACGCCGCGCAACGCATCTGCGACGCGATCTTCGCCGCGTCCTTCTGCTTTCCGCTGAACCGGCTCCCGGAGCTCTTCGCCGGGACCGCGAGAGACGAATTCGAGCTGCCCGTACGCTATCCGGTCGCGTGCCACCCGCAGGCCTGGTCCGCCGCCGCCGTTCCCTTCATGCTCGTGACCCTGCTCGGGCTCGAGCCCAGGGGATTCGACAAAGAGCTCCGCATCAGGAGGCCGCTGTTACCGATGTCGGTCGACACGCTCGAGATCCGCGGCGTCCGCGTCGCGGATGCGAGCGTGGACCTGCGCTTCGAGCGCACGCCGAGGGGCGACGTCGCGGCCAGTGTCGAGCGCGTCGACGGAGCGCTCGACATCGTCGTGGAGATCGGCCGCCCGGAGTCGTGCGAAAGCGTCCGCACGCCGGCGTGAGTCGCCGCGAGCGCATCCTTCCGCGCTCGGGAGCGTGCGCGAACCATTCGGGTAGCCGCGGTCGACGCCGAGCGGCGGCCGATCGCGGACCGCACCGTCGCGCAGGCGCTCGCGCGCCTGCAGGCGTGGTTCAAGGACCCGAGCGGAAGGCTGCCGCCGCCGGAGCCGATCAGGGAGGACGACGCGGTCATCTTCGGCTACCGCTACCCGGCGGGCGCATTCGTCGACGATGACTCCGGCGGCGGGAACGATCTCCTCGAGGATCCCCGCGCGCCGTCCGGCCGGCCCGGATCGCGGGCGCCGCACGTCGTCGTCACGCATCGCGGAGCGCCGGTTTCGACGATCGACCTCTTCGGCGACCGGTTCGTGCTCGTCTCCGGACCGGACGGGGAGGACTGGTCGGGCCGCGTGCAGCGGAGCGCCGCGTGTCGCGCCGCAGGCGTCGTGTGGCACGGGATCGCGCCGGCCGGCGATCTCGAGGACCCCTCCGGCCGGCTGTCGTCGGCGTACGGCATAGGCAGCGACGGCGCCGTGCTGATCCGGCCGGACGGATTCATCGCGTGGCGCAGCGCAGCCGGCGGTGACGGGGAGAGGGCGCTGGACGACGCGCTCGGGCGGCTCGGGATTCGAGCAGCGTAAGAGGCGGACCCGCACAATCCATGCAGCACCGGGCTCGACGGCGGCCCCCGTCCACGCGACGAGCGGCTCCTCGGCGTTGCGGGCCCATGCCGGCGGCTGGCCCGGGACGAAACGCTCCGCCAGCGCGTCGGTGTGGACGCGTGCGGCTATACTGACGCCGCGCGCCGTTTCGCGCACGGAGGGGGGGACATGTCGGTTCGTCGAAGCATCTATCTTCTCGTCGGCGTCGCCGCCGGCGGCCTCGCGGCCTGTGACTCGGGCTCGGTCGGCGGGAGCGGCGGCGCCGCGGTCGCCGAAGCGGAGGCGCCTCGCGCGGCGGCCGCCGTCAGCGCCGATCGTCTCGTCAATGCGGACCGCGAGCCGGGCCAGTGGATGTCGCACGGACGGACCTACTGGGAGCAGCGCTTCAGCCCGCTCGCGCAGATCACGCGGGACAACGTCGGCGAGCTCGGCCTCGCGTGGTATGCCGATTTCGACACGGCCCGCGGACAGGAGGCGACGCCGCTGATGGTCGACGGCGTGATCTACGTCTCGACCGCGTGGAGCAAGGTCAACGCGTACGACGCCGTGACCGGCGAGCAGCTCTGGAGCTACGACCCCGAGGTGCCGGGCGGCTGGGCCGTGAAGGCGTGCTGCGACGTCGTCAATCGCGGCGTCGCCGTCTGGGAAGGCAAGGTCTACGTCGGCACGCTCGACGGCCGCCTCGTCGCCCTCGACGCCGCGACGGGCGAAGAGCTCTGGGACGTCAACACGATCGACCGCACGAAGCCCTACACGATCACCGGGGCGCCGCGCGTCGTCAAAGGCAAGGTGCTGATCGGCAACGGCGGCGCGGAGATGGGCGTGCGCGGGTATGTCTCCGCGTACGACGCCGACACCGGCGAGCTCGTCTGGCGCTTCTACACCGTGCCCGGCAACCCGGCCGACGGCTTCGAGAACCCGATTCTCGAGCGCGCAGCGGAGACGTGGAGCGGCGAGTGGTGGACGCTCGGCGGCGGCGGCACGGTGTGGGATTCGATGGCGTACGATCCGGAGCTCGATCTGCTCTATATCGGCACCGGCAACGGCTCGCCGTGGAATCACACGTTCCGCAGCAACGGCGAAGGCGATAACTGGTTCCTCGCGTCGATCGTCGCGCTCGATCCGGACGACGGCTCGTACGTCTGGCATTACCAGGTCTCGCCGGGCGAGTCGTGGGACCACACCGCGACGCAGCAGATCACGATCGCGGATCTCGTGATCGACGGCGAGACGCGGCGCGTGCTGATGCAGGCACCGAAAAACGGCTTCTTCTACGTGCTCGATGCCGCGACCGGCGAGCTGATCTCGGCGGAGAACTTCACCGAGGTCGCGTGGGCGACGCACATCGATCTCGAGACCGGGCGTCCCGTCGAGACGCCCGAGGCGCGGTACAACGCGACCGGCAAGCCGTTCGTGTCGACGCACAATCCGAACGGCGCGCACACGTGGCACTCGATGTCGTACAGCCCTCAGACCGGCCTCGTCTACATGCCGATCCACGGCTCGCCGTTCGTGTACAGCATGCCGGAGTCGTTCACGCCGGTCGCGATGGCGGCGAATCAGGGCCTCGACTTCAGCGGCAACGCCGCGCTCGATCCGGACGATGTGTACGCGAAGACCTACGGCCGGCTCATCGCGTGGGACCCGGTCGAGCAGCGTGAGGTCTGGCGCGTCGAGCGCGCGGGCCCTGCGAACGGCGGCGCGTTGTCGACGGCCGGCGGGCTCGTCTTCCAGGGCACCGGGTCGGGACAGTTCACCGCGCTCGACGCCGAGACCGGCGAGGAGCTCTGGTCGACGCACGTGCAGACCGGCGTGATCGCGGCGCCGATCAGCTACGAGATCGACGGCGAGCAGTACGTTGCGATCGTCGTCGGCACGGGCGGCTCGTGGGGCGTGATCGGCGGCGCGACGAACATGAAGGGCTACGCGCTGCCGAACGTGTCGCGGCTCCTCGTCTACAAGCTCGGCGGGACCGCGCAGTTGCCTCCGGCGCCGACGTTCCAGCGTCCGCCGATGATGCCGCCGCCGTCGACGGCGTCCGAGGAGACGATCGCGATGGGCGCGCCGCTCTACGAGACGCACTGCGGAAGCTGTCACGGCGCGGGCGTCGTCGGTCTCGGCATCCTGCCGGACCTGCGGCGAAGCGCGTACCTGCACGACGCCGACGCGTGGGCGCAGGTCGTGATCGGCGGCGCGCTCGAGCCGAGAGGGATGGCGTCGTTCGCGCCGGTGCTGACGCCGGAGCAGGCGCAGGCGGTCAGGGCGTACGTCGTGATGCGCGCGAATCAGGACGCGGCGGCGGAGGCGGCTGCGCAATAGCGCGTGAAAGTTACCCCGACCCCGTAATCCGCGCGGCGCGCCGCGGGCTGCTCGTCTGCCCGGTCTGCGGCGAGCCGCTCGCGGCGGACGAGCGCACGCTGCGCTGCGCGAGGCGCCACGCGTTCGATCGCGCGCGCGAAGGTTATTGCCACCTGCTGCCCGCCGGTCACGGGAAGACCGCGATCCGCGGCGATACGCGCGACATGCTGCGCGCGCGCCGGCGGATCTTCGAGCGCGGGCTCTATGCGCCGCTCGCGGAGGCCGTCGCGGAGCGCGTCGTGCGGGAGCCAATCTCGCCCGGGTTCACCGTCCTCGATGCGGGGTGCGGCGAGGGGTACTACGTCGGGCGCGCGGCCCGTGCCATCGCGGAGCGGGCGCCCGACGAGGCTTGCTGCTCCATCGGCGTCGACGTGTCGAAGGACGCGCTCAGGCTCGCGGCGCGTGCCTACCGCGACGTGTGCTTCGTCGTCAACGACGTGAAGCACCGGCTCACCGTCGCCGACGCGTGCGTCGACGTGCTGCTCGACGTGTTCGCGCCCCGCAATGCCGCCGAGTTCGCGCGCGTCGTGCGCGACGGCGGGCTCCTCGTCGTCGTCATTCCGGGCGCGGGCCACCTGCAAGAGCTGCGGGGGCGGTTGCCGTTGCTCGGCATCGAGCCGGGAAAGCGCGAGCGGGCGATCGCGCGGCTCGGTGCGGCGTTTCGGCTCGAGTCGGAGCAGGCCGTCGAGTACCGCCGCGAGCTCGAGGCCGAGGACGTGCTCGATCTGCTTCGGATGACGCCGAACGCGTGGCATCTCGATGCGGCGGACGTCGATCCGGTCACGTCGTGGCGGCGGGCGGACGTGACCTTCGCGATGCAGGTGCTCGCGTTCCGGCGCGGCGGGTGACGCGTCACGCACGTCGCTGGGGTCAGAGCCGCGGCTCTGACCCCAAATCGAAAGAGGCGTCTGACACGAGTGTCCTGGCGCGGCAGCGCAAACTCGACGTGGGGCCAAAGAGCCCGGCCACGTCGCGCGGTGCTCGCGCTACAGCGCCACTCCGGCTCCGCCTTTCCCCGTTGCCTGGCGCGCGTGCCGACCCTCTGCGAACTCCTCGATCATCTTGCGCGTGAACGCCGGCAGATCGTCCGGCTTGCGGCTCGACACGAGGCCGTTGTCGACGACGACTTCCTGATCGACCCACTCGGCGCCGGCGTTGCGCAGATCGTTCGCGAGCGACGGGTACGACGTGATCTTCCTGCCGGAGACGACGCCTGCGTCGATCAGCGTCCACGGGCCGTGGCAGATCACGGCGACGGGCTTGCCGGCCTGGAAGAACGACTTCACGAAATCGATCGCACGCGGATTCATGCGCAGCTTGTCGGGGTTCATGACGCCGCCGGGCAGCACGAGAGCGTCGTAATCGTCGGGATCTGCCTCTTCGAGCCGCGTGTCGACCGGCACCTCGTCGCCCCAGTCCTTGAAGTTCCAGCCTTTGACGGTGCCCTGTACGGGCGAGACGACCTCCGTCTCCGCGCCCGCTTCCTGCAGTGCCTTGCGCGGCTCGGTCAGCTCGACCTGCTCGAAGCCGTTCTCGACGAGCATCGCAACGCGCTTTCCTTGCAGTGACTTGGCCATCGGGATCCCTCCGTGCTGTCGTGTGCGGAGGACGGAGCAGGATCCGTGCCAATGGAAATGTGTCAGACACCTTTTTCGCTGGCGAAAAAGGTGTCTGACACGAGTCGCTACGTCGCTGGAAAATTGGGGTCAGAGCCCTTTTTCCGCGGAGCCCCTTCCACTGCGAAGCGAATAGCGGTCAGAGCCCCTTTCCGCAAAAAGGGCCTCTGCCCAATTTCTCTGTCAAAAAGGGCTCTGACCCCGATTTCTCGCCGGCAAGTCGCTACGTCGCCGCAGGCATCCTCTGCATCGGCACGAAGCCCGGCAGGGACTCGATCCGCCGCAGCCACGCCGTGATGCCCGGGTACGGCGTGAGCGAGATGCCGCCTTCGGGCGCGTGCGCCGTGTACGTGTAGAGCGCAAGGTCGGCGATCGTCGGCGATGCGCCGGTCAGGAATTCGCGCTGGCCGAGGGTCTTCTCGAGAATGCCGAACAGGTTCGCCGACACGGCCTTCGCGCGCTCGTAATCGAGCGGCGCGTTCAGCAGCTTGATGATGCGCGCGGCCCCGGGGCCGGCAACGAGCTCGCCCGCCGCGACCGACAGCCAGCGCTGGACGTGCGCAGCAGCCACGGGGTCGTCCGGATACCAGCTGCGGGAGTCGTCGTAGCGCTTCGCAAGGTAGACGAGGCACGCGTTGCTGTCGGCGAGCACCACGTCCCCGTCCTCGAGCACGGGAACCTGGCCGAAGGGGTTCTTCGCGAGGAACTCCGGCGACTTGTGCTCGCCTTTCGGAAGATCGACGTCGATCAGCTCCGCCGGAATGCCGAGAATCGACAGGAACAGCTGCACGCGATGCGCGTGCCCCGAAAGCGGGTGGCGATAGAGGCGAACGGGCTGAGCAGGCACTGTCACGTCATTACTCCTGCGCGACATTGTCTCAAGTGACCGAGGGCGTCATCGATTCATGCGCTGCTCGACGAGATCTGCGACGACGGAAGGATCCGCGAGCGTCGACGTGTCGCCGAGCTCCTGATAGTCGTTCGCGGCGATCTTGCGCAGGATGCGCCGCATGATCTTGCCGGAGCGCGTCTTCGGCAGGCTCGGCGCCCACTGGATGAAATCCGGGGTCGCGATCGGGCCGATCTCGCGGCGGACCCAGTCGACGAGCTCGCTGCGGAGCTCGTCGGTCGGCGTCTCGCCCGCGACGAGCGTCACGTACGCGTAGATCCCCTGGCCCTTCAGCTCGTGCGGGAAGCCGACGACCGCGGCCTCGGCGACCTTCGGATGCGCGACGAGCGCGCTCTCGATCTCGGCCGTGCCCATCCGGTGCCCGGAGACGTTGATCACGTCGTCGACGCGGCCCGTGATCCAGTAGTAGCCGTCCGCGTCGCGGCGCGCGCCGTCGCCGGTGAAGTACTTGCCGGGGAACTGCGTGAAGTAGGTTTCGACAAAGCGCTGGTGATCGCCGAACACGGTGCGCATCTGCCCGGGCCAGCTGTCGAGCAGCACGAGATTGCCGGCCGCTTCACCTTCGAGCAGATTTCCGTCGCCGTCGACGATGCCGGGCTTGACGCCGAAATAAGGCTTCGTCGCCGACCCCGGCTTCTGCGCGATCGCGCCCGGCAGCGGCGTGATCAGGATGCCGCCGGTCTCCGTCTGCCACCACGTGTCGACGACCGGGCAGCGGCCGTCGCCGACGACGCGGTGATACCACTCCCACGCCTCCGGATTGATCGGCTCGCCGACCGTGCCGAGCAGGCGCAGCGTCTTCCGCGAGCAGCGCTTCACCGGCTCCTCGCCTTCGCGCATCAGCGCGCGGATCGCCGTCGGCGCCGTGTAGATGATGTTCACGCCGTGCTTGTCGACGACCTGCCAGAAGCGGCTCGCGTCGGGATACGTCGGCACGCCCTCGAACATCACGATCGTCGCGGCGTTCGACAGCGGACCGTAGACGATGTAGCTGTGGCCCGTGACCCAGCCGACGTCCGCGGCGCACCAGTAGATGTCGCCGTCGTGGTAGTCGAAGACGTGCTCGTGTGTCATCGACACCCAGACGAGATAGCCGCCCGTCGTGTGCAGCACGCCCTTCGGTCGGCCGGTCGAGCCGGACGTGTAGAGGATGTACAGCGGATCCTCCGCGTTCATCACCTCGACGGGGCAGTGGGAATCCGCCTTCTCGAGCAGCTCGTGGTACCAGAGGTCGCGCCCGTCGTACCACGGCACGTTACCGCCGGTGCGGCGGACCACGACGACCGTGTCGACCTTGTCCGCGCCGAGCTTCTCGATCGCCGCGTCGACGTTCGCCTTGAGCGGCACCTTCTTGCCGCCGCGAACGCCTTCGTCGGCGGTGATCACGATCCGCGAGCCGCAGTCCTCGATGCGTCCCCGCAGGGACTCCGGCGAGAAGCCGCCGAAGACGACCGAGTGGATCGCGCCGATCCGCGCGCACGCGAGCATCGCCGCGACCGTCTCCGGGATCATCGGCATGTAGATCGTCACGCGGTCGCCGCGCTTCACGCCGAGCTCGCGGAGCGCGTTCGCGAAGCGGCACACCTCCTCGTGCAGCTCGCCGTAAGTGATTCTGCGGTCCTCGCTCGGGTCGTCGCCTTCCCAGATGATCGCGGTCTGGTTCGCGCGTGCGGGGAGGTGCCGGTCGAGGCAGTTCGCGCACGCGTTCAGCGCGCCGTCCGCGAACCAGCGGATGTGCAGGTCCTGCGCGTCGTACGAGACGTCCTTGACCTGGGTGAACGGCTCGATCCAATCGATCCGCTTCGCCTGCTCCCGCCAGAACCCTTCCGGATCCTCGATCGACTGCCGGTAGAGGGCCTCGTACTTGGCCTGGTCGATCCAGGCTCTTTTCGCCCAGTCCTCGGAGACCGGGTACAGCTTGTCGTCGCTCATGGCCCGATGATAGTCCGGGCCGGCGGGGTTTTCAGCAGGCTAGGGAAAATTGTGCCGGGGAAAATTGTGTCAGACACCTTTTTCGATCTCCGCCATCGAAAATTCTCGTGCCGCGTCCGAAAAAGGTGTCTGACACAATTTTCCCCACCCCACTCCGCTACGCCGCCTCCATGTAATGAACGCTAAAGAGCCGATGCTCGTCCGTCCACACCCGCACCGGCTCGAACCCCGCGTCCCGCGCCATCGCCCGGAACCCGTCGATCGAATACTTGTGCGAGTACTCCGTGATGATGAACTCGCCGGGCCGGAACGCGATCGGCCGCCCGGCGATCATCACGATCTGATCCGCGAGGCTCACGAGCCGCATCTCGATGCGTCCCTTCTCCTCGTCGTAGACGGCTTCGTGGCGGAACGCGGCGACGTCGAAGTCCGCGCCGAGCTCGCGGTTCAGCCGATGCAGCACGTTCAGGTTGAACTCGGCCGTGACGCCCTCGCGGTCGTTGTATGCCGCATGCAGGATCGCGGGATCCTTTCGCAGATCGACGCCGATCAGGAGCGCACCGTCGTCCTTCGCCTCGGCGCGCATCACGCCGAGCAGCTCGCGCGCTTCGCCGCGCGTGAAGTTGCCGATCGTCGATCCGGGAAAGAACACGAGGTTGCGCTCGGGCGTGACCGGATGCGCCGGCAGCTCGAACGGCTGCGTGAAATCCGCGAACACGGGCTGAATGTGCACGTCGGGATAGTCGCGGGCGAGATCCTCGGCCTGCTTCAGCAGGTAGTCCGCCGAGATCTCGACCGGCACGTACGCGGCGGGCTCGTCGAGCGCGTCGAGGAGCCGGCGCACCTTGAGGTTCGATCCGGCGCCGAACTCGATGACCGCGGCGCGCGGGCCGACGAGCTCCGCGACCTCGTCGAGATGCTCGGACATGATCGAGAGCTCGGTGCGCGTCGGGTAGTACTCCGGCAGCGCGCAGATGCGGTCGAAGAGCTCGGAGCCGCGCTCGTCGTAGAACCACTTCGGCGACAGGTGCTTCTGCGCCGCGAGGAGGCCTTCGAGGATCTCGGCGAGCTGCCGTGCGAGATCAGGCGCCGTTTCGTTCGCCGTTGCGAGCGCGTTCAGTCCTTTCGCCATTGGATCGTCCTTTTCCGCGGAGCGCCGAGATCCTGCCTGCGGCTCAGGCGTCTTTCGCGAGCCTGAAGCCGAGGAACTGCCAGCGGTCGCGCGGGTAGAAGAAGCTGCGGTAGGTCGCGCGGACGTGCTCGGCCCACGTCGCGCACGACCCGCCGCGGACGACCACTTGATTGCACATAAACTTGCCGTTGTACTCGCCGAGCGAGCCGGCGAGCGGCTTGAAGCCGGGGTAGGGCGCATACGGCGACGCGGTCCATTCCCAGACGTCGCCGTAGAGCTGGCGGAAGCGCGGCTCGCCTTCGGCGTGCGCCGGCTCTTCGCAAGCCGCGGGGTGCAGCTTGCACGAGTCGAGCAGGTTGCCGGCGACTGGCTGCTCCGCGGCCGCGAGCTCCCATTCGGCTTCGGTCGGCAGGCGGGCGCCGGCCCAGCGCGCGAAGGCATCCGCCTCGTAGTAGCTGACGTGGCAGACGGGCGCCTGCGGGTCGATCGGGCGCCATCCGCCGAGCGTGAACTCTTGCTCGAGATCCTCGGACCAGCACAGCGGACGATTCCAGTCTTCGTTGCGGATCACGGCCCAGCCGTCGGAAAGCCAGAGTGCGGGGTCTGTGTAGCCGCCTTGCTCGATGAAGTCGCGATACTCGGCGTTCGTGACGAGGCGATCGGCGAGCGCGTGATCGCGCACGAGCGTCTGGTGGCGCGGCGTCTCGTTGTCGAAGCAGAACGTTCCGCCGGTCGCGCCGATCTCGAAGAGGCCGCCGGGACGAGTGATGAACGCGAGCGGCGCGGCCTTTGCGGCGGGTGCCCTCGGCAATTCGGCGTACGCGGGCCCGAGCGGGTTCGAGAAGAAGACGTGCTTGATGTCGGTCAACAGCAGCTCCTGGTGCTGCTGCTCGTGGTGGAGGCCGAGCTCGACGAGGAACGCGAACGCGGGGTCGCCGGGCCGGCTCGCGATCAGCGAGAGCATCGCGTCGTCGACGCGCGCGCGGTAGTCGCGGATCTCGGCGACCGTCGGCCTGCTGAGGAGGCCGCGCGCCGGCCGCCGGTACATCTCGCCGACGGTGTAGTAATAGGAGTTGAAGAGGTAGTGGTAGCGCTCGTCGACGGGCTCGTAGCCCGGAGCGTGCTCGAGGAGGCAGAAGCGCTCGAAGAACCAGGTGACGTGCGCGAGGTGCCACTTCGTCGGGCTGACCTCCGGGATCGTCTGGACGACCTGGTCCTCGGGCGCGAGCGGGTCCGCTAGCGCGAGGCTCGCGCTTCGCACGCGCTGGTAGCGCGCCGCCAACGCTTCGGGCTCGAGCGCCGCGGCCAGTGGCGGTGGTGCGATGGCCATGAGATTTCGCCGTCCGCCCGGCTTCGTGCCTGCGCGGACGTCAGGTTCAGCCTAGGGACTGATCGGCGGGCTGTCAAAGCGAAGAGCGTCAGGACGGCTCCGCCTTGACTCCGCTCCGACCTCCTCGGTTTAATACACGCCCCGCGCCCCGCTTCGGGGTCCAGCCCTGCATGGCCAGGTAGCTCAGTTGGTAGAGCAGCGGACTGAAAATCCGCGTGTCGGTGGTTCGATTCCGCCCCTGGCCACCAATTATCCCTGTCGAATTCAATACCTTGAAAGGCCGCGCGCGGACTAAGCTGTTTCATTTGGACCAGTTTTGGACCACGACCGTCGCGTGTCCAAGCTGCGAGCTAAACCTGATTGCTAGACGGGTCTCCACTTCAAATTCTGGAGACTTGCGATGGCATCAATCGATAAGCGTGGCAAAGTCTGGCGTGCTCGCGTTCGGATTCGGGGCTTCGCACCGAAAACTCGCTCCTTCGATACAAAGGCGGAAGCCGAGCAGTGGGCTGCTCGAATCGAGAGACAGCTCTTAGCTGGAGAAGACACGTGTCCGGATCTCGCGTCCGAGATGACGTTGTCTGAAGCGCTCGAGCGATACGCAAAGGAAGTGACGCCGACGAAAAAAGGCGCAGAGCAGGAACTTCGGCGCATCCGGGCTTGGCAGAAGCGCCCTCTCGCCTCCTTGAAGCTCTCCCTTCTAACAGCAGCGCACTTCAGTGAATTCAAGAAGGAGAGGGAGAACGAGGGCAAGTCAGCAAATACCATTCGTCTCGATCTCATGCTTATCAGCGCGGTGTTTAAGAAGGCGAGAAAGGCATGGGGGATGCCCTATCTCAAGAATCCGATCGCGGGTGTCGAGCTACCAGGAGGCAGTAAGTGGCGCGATCGTCGGCTGGATGAAGCTGAGGCGCAGCGGTTCCATCGCGCCTTAGCGCAGCAAAGCGACGAGATGTTCAAACTGATCGTGACCTTTGCGCTAGAAACTGCTGCGCGTCTCAGTGAGATCCTTCGGCTCAGGCGCACCGATCTTCATGTGCGTCGTCGAATCGCGATTCTGCGAGATACAAAGAACGGAGAGAATCGCGGCGTGCCGCTTTCAAAGTGCGCAGTCGAGGTCGTGGAGCGTGCGCTAAGCCTTCACGATGGTGAGAGAGTGTTCCCGATGACTCGGGTGCAGCTATACCGATCGTGGCGGAAGCTATGCGATTCGGCACGCATAGAAAACTTCCGCTTCCATGATCTTCGCCATGAAGCAACCAGTCGGCTCTTAGAGCGCGGGCTAACAGTCATGGAAGTGCAGAGGATCACAGGCCACAAGACGCTGGCGATGCTGCTTCGTTATACGCAGATGTATGACAACCATGTGGTAGCGCGACTAGATGAAACTGAAGACTCAGGTGCGCCCTCAGGGTGGGCACCGTTGGAATCTCACGGGGAGGAGTATGGCGCCGCCCACCAACGGCCCATCGCTACAGGTCTCGTATCGAATGTCGTGATGTTTCCGTCCTGCAGGCGGCGGTTGTAAATTGCCCGCATCCTGCAGTGAACCCCCCCAAGACTGGACAGTTGACGCTCCGGACTTGGAGCGGCAGTTGAGTGGTAAGCGTCCGACCGTCACCGTCTTCTACCCGACCGCCGTTTAAGTTTAGCTGCGCTCCGTGAGATGGACACGGTGGACGTGTCCGCGTGAGGAGCAAATGGACACGTACACTCTTGAGAACCAAGCGTCGCCGACAGCGGTGACGCGGCCGCGCCGCCAGATGCGCACGATCGAGACGAAGCTTCGGATCGTGCAGGAGACGCTGAAGCCGGGCGTCTCGGTTGCCGAAGTCGCACGCCGGCATGGGGTCAATGCCAATCTCTTGTTCAGTTGGCGGCGCCAGCACGCACAAGGCGTGCTCGAGCATACGCGGCCGCCCCGAGCGGTGCAGCTGCTTCCCGTCAAGGTGACGTCCCCGATCAACGAGTCGACGGCGTCTGACACGATCGAGATCGCGCTACCGTGTGGTGCCCGCGTGCGCGTGCTCGGGGAAGTATCCGCCGAGCGACTTGCGACGGTGCTGAGCGCGTTGGGCCGCCGATGATCGGGTTGCCGGCCGGCACACGGGTATGGCTCGTGTGCGGTGCGACGGACATGCGAAAAGGGTTCGACGGCCTTGCTGCACTCGTGCAGGTCGAGCTCACCCAAGACCCATTCTCGGGGCAGCTCTTCGTGTTCCGCGGCCGCCGCGCCGATCGCATCAAGATCCTCTGGTGGGACGGCGACGGGCTGTGTCTTTATGCGAAGCGTCTCGAGCGAGGCCGGTTCGTGTGGCCGCGGGCGGAGGACGGTGCGGTGCATCTGACGCCTGCACAGTTGTCGATGCTGCTTGAAGGCATCGATTGGCGACAACCGATACGCACCGAGTCGCCGCAGCTTGCGGTGTGACGAACAAGTTCAAAAGGATCGTTCACGCACGCGCGAACACGCAGTACACTGAGCGACATGCCGCGCAGAGTGGAGTTGCCGAACGACGTCGAGAGCTTACGGCAGCTCGTCATCGCACAACGCGCCGCGCTCGACGTTGCCCGCATCACGCTGCTCTCGCGCGAGATCGAGATCGAGAAGCTCAAGATCGAGCTCGCGCAGCTGAAGCGGCAGCGCTTCGGTCGCTCGAGCGAGAAGCTCGATGAGCGCATCGCGCAGCTCGAGCTCACGCTCGAGGAGCTCGAAGCAAGCGAGGCCGAGCTCGCGCCGCTGAAGGCGACGCTGGCCGCGGTCGATGCGGTCCGGGAAGAGCCGCCGCCACCGCCGCCGGCCCGCCGACCGCTCCCCGAGCACTTGCCGCGCGAGAGGTCACGCACGAGCCTGCGTGCAGCTGCCCGGACTGTGGCGGCGACCTGCGGCCGCTCGGCGAAGACGTCTCCGAAGTGCTCGATTACGTGCCGGGGCGGTTCCGGGTGATCCGGCACGTGCGGCGCAAGCTCTCGTGCGGGAAGTGCGAGAAGATCGTGCAGGCCGCCGCAGCGAGCCGGCCGATCGCAAAGGGGCTCGCGGGCCCGGGCTTACTCGCGCATGTGCTCGTCTCGAAGTACTGCGATCACCTGCCGCTCAATCGGCAGTCGGATATCTACGCCCGAGAAGGCGTAAGCCTCAGCCGCTCGACGCTCGCCGACTGGGTGGGCGAGTCGAGCGCGCTTCTGAAGCCGCTGGTCGAAGCGCTCAAGGCGCACGTGCTCGGCGGCAATAAGCTGCATGCCGACGACACGCCGGTACCGGTGCTCTGCCCTGGCCGGGGCACGACGAAGCAGGGCCGGCTCTGGGCATACGTGCGAGACGACCGCCCCTCTGGCAGTGAAACGCCGCCCGCCGCTTGGTTCGCCTACACGCCGGATCGCAAGGCGAAACATCCCGCGGAGCACTTGAAGGACTTCCACGGCACCCTGCAGGCGGATGGCTATGCGGGGTTCGAGCGGCTGTTCAATGCCGCCGATCCTAATCACCCGATCCAAGAAGCGGTATGTTGGGCACACGCGCGGCGGAAGTTCTACGACATCCACGTGGCGACGAAATCGCCGCTTGCTGAGGAAGCGCTGCAACGGATCGGGGATCTGTACGCGGTTGAGGAATCGATCCGCGGTGCATCGGCCGAAACCCGTAAACGCACGCGCCAGGCCCGCGCGGGTCCGAAGCTCGTGGAGCTCAAACGCTGGTGCGAATCGACGCTGCGCAAGGTGCCGAAGAAGTCGGAGATCGCCGGCGCCATCCGGTACGCGCTCTCGCGCTGGGCGGCGCTCGTGCGCTACTGCGATGACGGCCGCGTCGAGATCGATAACAACGCCGCCGAGCGTGCGTTGCGAGCGGTCGCGCTCGGTCGAAAAAACTATCTCTTCGCGGGCTCGGACACCGGCGGTGATCGCGCGGCTGCCATTTACTCGCTCGTCGGCACGGCGAAGCTCCACGGCATCGATCCGGAAGCCTACCTCCGCCACGTGCTCGAGCGCATCGCCGAGCACCCGATCAACCGCATCGACGAGCTCCTGCCCTGGAACCTCGCGCCGCAACTGCAGCGCTCCGAGGCGATCGCGGCCTAATCGCCCACGCCCAGCAGACTTGGGCGTAAGCTTCAATGTGTGTTCGCCGTACGGTTACGTTCAAACGCCATGATATGGGCGACTATACAATTGGCTACGCCGACAGCGCAAAGTTTCCTTTGGCCCAGGCACTGGCGGTTTCGGCGGCGTTTCCAGGGGGCTTTGGTCCGCTTCGTATCGATGCATCGGCTCTTGAGTGGCGAAAGAGAGAGTGGGATGCGCCGCTGGGTACGGAAGAATCGGTTCCCCCCGTTTACAGAACGCTGCACCTTTACGATGGAGGCGTTTATGACAACCTTGGCTTGGAACCATTCTTCGACGCTGGAAGGGGCGTTGCGAAACTACCGGAGGTCTACATCGTAGTTTCGGATGCAGGCTCTCCCCTGCCACGCGGCTTCTCGTTTGGCTCGCTGAATCCGAAACGCCTGAAGCGCATTGCCGATATCATGGCCGACCAGTCGCACGCCCTGCGCGTACGAACGTTCACTCACTACTTGCAGCAAGAGCCGAAGCGTGGGGCATTCATCTTCATACGTACGCCGGTCGGAGGATCGAACGATGACAGCGAATTCGCCTCATCTTTTCCAACGACCCTACGGAAACTAACTCTTGATGAGTTCGACCGCCTAGCCGGGCACGGGTATCGCGTCGCTTTACAGGTGGAGAAAGAATACGGTTTGTTCCGTCGACCGACAGCACCGAGAATCGGCAGGGAGAGCGGAACGACCATTCCGCCCGTCGATTGGGGAGGACAGCAGTTCGAAGGAGAGAGACAAGTAACCTCGGGATAACTGGTAACGACCCTGTTCTTAGGGGAGCCGCACGCCCATGCAAGCACGGAGGCGACTCTGCCCGAAACTAGGGCCGCTTGGTTCTGGGGGACCGAGCGAGTGAAATCGTTAACCCTGTCGCCGGCACGCTCGAGGACTTTGAGCATACGCTCGAATTCGAGCGAGCTCGCCGCCTCAGCGGACACGAGGGCCCCGTCTTTAGTGGTTCCCCTGGCTTGGCTTCGTCGCCTTTCCACCGGCGATCCGTAGCGCGCCACGTTACCTACGGACACAAAAGCCCGTTCGATAGGGTAGGGGCTCTAACTGTCGCGCCCTTTCCGCGCGAATTTTACGCACCCGCCGCGGGTATCTCACAGAATCAGTGAGTTACGTGCTAGAAAAACCGCAAAATGAAGGGGGCTCTAAGTGTCGCGCGAGCGCCGGTAACTCCTTGTTCTCTAGAGCCTTTCAAAAAATCCTGCTCCATTTATCCACAGGCAGGGCTCTAACTGTCGCGCATCGGGCTCTAAGGGTCGCGCTACTTAGCTCCATCTGTCGCGAGGAGGGGCTTAGGAGCTCGCCCTCTCGGGCTCGAACAGTCGCGCGCACGCGCTCGAAGTGTCGCCTTGGCGTGATGTAACGCATTGTTTCCGTTATCTTTTCTGTCCCTCCCTGTATTACATCTACGTCTTATATACCTGTCTTCGAGTTGACACGCCCAAGAAAGACGAAGAGTTGAGTGCATAAACTTCTTCAAACTCTTTTGGGCACAAGTAGCCAAGTGCGCTAGGTAGTCGTTCCGTGTTGGAGACTGTAAGGAGCTTTGTGTTTCTTGTCTCGCGTCGTCGACACGGGGGAGGGTTCTCGCGAGTGGCGCCCCTCCTCGCGAGGCCGCAAAATCTCCCTCTGCTCGAGAGCTACCTTCCCCGCTTCGTTTTCCTAGGCACCTTGCGTGCCGTAAGCCTTTCAGTCACAAGGAAGGTCGCTCAGCTCCTCACCGGTGCTCGGTGTTCATAGTGTTTTCGTTCTGCAGACACACGTCTCCATCCTGAAGACACGATGAAACTCCTCGAGACTGGCCTCGATTAACGACCCTGAACCTTACGGACAGTCTCCTTCAGTTCCCCATGGCGTCGAGAGGAGCGCGGATGCTTGTCGCTCAAGCATCGAGAGCGGCGTTATCCACGCATTCAATCCTCGCAGCTCGCAGAGCGTCGTCCGGAAACGTGAGAGACGCGCCAGGCGGCAACTCACCCTTTTCGACAAGCTTGCGGTGGCGAGCCTCGCCCGCGTCATCTGATTTGGGCATCGATTCACCCCTTCTGAGGCCAGGGGCGCTCATCGGATTGAAAACACTTGTCCGTAGAAAGTCTCGATTGTCCTGACGTCAGCGCGCCGACTGCCCAGTTGCGAGTGGAGAGCGTCGGCGCCACTTCCTGCTCGTTACGCAGACCAATCCGTCTACGTCGCGGCCACCCAGAGCCCTGCAAGACGCATAGAATCCTGACGAAGCCCGCCCCAGCCTTCGCGTTGGTTGGTGAACACAGTATACTCGCCGAGTCGTTGCCAAGGCAACGTAAGCTATTGATCTTCTGGGTAAAGTTTACTGTCAGATAAGAATTTTTCACTGCCAGTGCACATCATGATTCGTGCGATCTGCCGGAGTCGAAGATGTCTACCGCTACGCCGCAGCTAGCAAGGATCGCTGCTGCGCTCACCGCCGAGCAGCGGCGCCACCAGCAGGCGCTGCAGGCGATCTTTGCGGAGCTTGAGCGAACGGATTCCGAGCTCACTACACGACTTATTTCAGCGCTAGGCGATCCCGTCCTCGCGATGGAGTGGCTCGCCCGACGACGGCCGGGTCGAGCGGATTCGTCGTGCGACCTCCTTGCGAAAGGGAGGAGAGACGATGTCCTCGACACCTTGATGAGAATCGAGCACGGGGTCTACTTCTGAACGACTTGGCGAGTCGGTCTGCCGACGTGCACCTTAAGGTGCCTAGCCTGAGATGCCCATCGACAACCTAACGGATTGCAGCCAAGTATTCGTGAGAAGCCACGCCTCTACGGTGATGACCAGCGACAAGGTCTGCATGTTCGACATGGATGACACGCTCTACGACTATGCTGGCCAGCTCCGTCGTGACCTCGAGCTCTTACGGTCACCAGGAGAGGAGCCGCTCCCGCAGCACTTGTGGAGCGGCGCAGCGCCTTGGCTGAAACGACGTATAGACCTGATCCGGAGTCAACCCCGCTGGTGGCTTAACCTGCCCAAGTTTCAGCTTGGGTGGGATATCTATGCCGTTGCAGTCGACATCGGCTATGAGGTTG
>DASVCR010000002.1:0-48370 GCA_036381515.1 Gammaproteobacteria bacterium
GGGAAAAAGGGCTCTGACCCCGATTTGGTGGGGGACGCCCGATTTCAGTCGGCCGGCGGCTCCAGTGCCGGGACCGTCAGCGTGCGGCCGTCGACCAGTGCGAGGCCCGATCGGAACGCGAGCGCGGCGCGCTCGTTCTCGCCGAGCCGGTCGAGCAGGTTTCCGTAGAGCGCGTATGACTCGGGCGCCGGGTCGATCGCGATGCTCGACTCGAGGTAGCTGCGGGCCTTCCCCCACAGCTCGTTCGCGATGCAGAGCCGCGCGGCGCAGACGAGGAGCGCCGCGTCCTCCGGCCGCTCGCGCAGCCACGTCTCGGCCTGTTTCAGCTGCTTCGCCGCGTCGCTCGCCCGCACCTTGCCGTACGCGTCGATCAGGAGCGGGTCCCACGCGCGCTTCAGCGCGGCGCGGAGCTCCCGCTCGGCGTCGTCGCCGCGCCCGAGCCGCTCGAGCGCGAGGGCGCGCAACGCGACCACGCGCGGCAGGCGGCGGATCTCCCGCGGCAGCTCGCCCCAGCGCTGGGCCAGCGCGTCCGACGTGAGGTCCGGGTCGCCGAACGGCGCATCGAGCCCCTCGGCCGCGAGCCGCTCGAGATCCGCCGGCGGAAGCTGCGCGAGGTGCAGCTTCGGCACGAGGTCCGCGAGCCCGGCACGCTCTCCGAGCGCCGAGCACGCGCGCGCGGCGAGCGCGAGCGCGACCGGATGCTCGGGCGACGACTCGAGCACCCGCTTCGCGGCGTCGAGCGCCCGCGCATGCTCGCCGGTCGCGAGCTGCAGCTCCGCCTGCGTCAGCAGCACCGTCTTCTCGGCCTCGGGCAGCGCCTCGGACGCGATCCGCAGCCACTCGTCGCGCCGCTCCGTCGAGCCCTGCTGCTGCGCGGCACGGGCCGCCATCAGGTAGTGGACCAGCGGCGCGTCGCTCGCGCGCGCGCCGCGCAGCAGGAGCCGCTCGCCCTTCGCCCAGTTGCCGTCCGCGAGGTGCATCAGGCCGCGGGTCAGCTCGCGGCCCGCGTTGCGGTGCCTGCGCTCCGCGAGCGAGACGCCGAGCCGGTGCGGCGCCCGCCAAAGCCACGCGACGCCGCGCACGCCGAGGTAGAGCAGCACCAGCACGAACACGAGCGCCGGGACCGACATCTCGATCAGATAGCCGCGGTAGTCGATCAGCACGTAGCCGCGATCCTCGAGCATGAAGTGCGCAGCGACGGCACCGACGAACAGGGCGACGAGGAGCGCGACGCCGACACGCATCAGTCGGACCCTGACTCGAGATTGCGCAGCAGCGAAAGCGATCGGCTGATGTCGGGGCGAGGCGGCGAGACGTCGACGGCGGCGAGCTCGTCGACGAGCGCGGCCGCGGCCCGCACGCCGGGGTCCGTCAGGTCGAAGTCGCGCTCGAGGAGCCCGGCGGCCGCGCTGAGGCTCGCGGCGTACGCGGCCCGGTCCCGCTGCAGCGCACCGGCGCGCGCGAGCGAGAGCTCCGTGCGGAGCTCGCGATGCGCGAGCGCGCGGCGCTCCGCCGACGTGACCCGCGACTCGGCGTCGTCGCGGCGCTCGATCGTCACGAGGCTCGCGAGCGCCCGCCGAGCGCTCGTGACGAGGCGACCGAGGCCGGGCTCGACGTCCTCGAGCGGCGGCTCGTCGGCCTCGGCGCCGCCGACCCGGCGAAGCGGCAACGAGTCGACCCGGTCCGCCAGGCTCGCGAGCTCGAACACGACGCGCTCGAGGTCCGGCCGCGTCACGCTCTCGAGCGCGAGCAGGTCCGCCGCGATCTGCCGGCGCACGGGCGCGACGGCGGGGTCGGCGAGCGCGCGCAGGCGCCCGTCCGCGAGCTCGAGCGCGGTCGCCGCGTTGTCCCAGCGTCCCGCGAGCTCGAGCTCCGCGTTCGCGACCGCGAGGTAGTACTCGGCCTCGGCCTTGAGCCACGTGGCCTGCGCGTCGAACGAGCCGCCCTGCACGGCGGCGAGCTGGCGCTCGGCAGCCGCGAGCCGCGCAGGCACGTCGCCGAGCTGCCGCTCGAGCTCGGCCATCCGCGCGGGCAGCTCCTCGAGGCGCTCCGCGCGCTCGCGAGCCGCGTCGACGGCGGCGCCGAGCGCGTCGAGGCGGTCCGACAGCGCGCGCTGCGTCGCGCGGATGCGCTCGAGCGACGCCTCGAGCTCGACGTCCGCCTCGTGCAGCGCGACATAGAACTCGCGGTATTGCCACCACAGGAACGCGACGCCCGCCGACGCGAGCAGCGCGAGCGCGAACGCGACGCCGGCCGCGAGCCGCGGCCAGACGGGACGCGGCTCGGGCGGAACGGCGGGCGGGGCAGGGGCGTCGTGATCGTGCCCGGCGGGCAGCGCTTCTTCGGTCATGGTGCGTGGCGCGGCTGGCTGCCGCGTATTGTCTCTGCGCCCGACTCGACTTGCCAGCCGGCCGCCGCGCCCGCTCGCCGGTCAACCGATGCCGAGTCGGCGCTTCAGCTCGGGGAGCTGTCGGCGGCTGACCGGGAGCGTCTCGCCGCCGTGCAGCCGCAGCACGAAGCCGTCGGGACGCTTCTCGAGCGCGTCGACGTGCAGCAGGCTCACGAGGAGGCTGCGGTGGATCCGGACGAACTGGTCGGCAAGCTCGTCCTCGAGGCTCTTCAGCGGCTCGTCGATCACGTCCTCGCCGCGCAGATGGCGCACGGTCACGTATTTCTGCTCCGCGCGGAAGTACCGAATGTCCTTCAGCGGAATCAGCCGGACCTCGTCGCGCACTCGCGCGGCGATGTGCCGGCGCGGGCCGGCCCCCGGCGCGCGCGGCAAACCGTCGAGGAGCGCGGTGCTCACGCGCGACGCGTACGAGAGCGCGGACTCGAGCCGCTCGCGGCGGACCGGCTTCAGCAGATAGCCCACCGCGCGGGCCTCGAACGCATCGATCGCGTACTGATCGTACGCGGTCGTGAAGATCACGGCCGGCGGGACGTCGAGGGCGCAGAGGTGCCGCGCCGTCTCGATCCCGCTCATGCCCGGCATCCGCACGTCGAGCAGCACGACGGCAGGCTTGAGCCGCGCCGCCTGCTCGATCGCCTCGGCGCCCGATGCGCAGGTGCCCGCGACGCGCCAGCCATCGAGCTCGCCGACGAGGCGCTCGAGGCGCTCGCGCGCGGGCGGCTCGTCGTCGACGATCAGGACGTCCCCGAAAGCGTTCATGTCTCGAGCGGCAACCTCACCGTGACTCGGAACTGACCGGCGTCGCGCTCGGTCTCGACCGATCCGCGCTCGCCGTAGGCGAGCCGTACGCGCTCACGCAGATTGTCGAGCGCCTGCCGATGGCCCGGACGGGCCGCGGCCTCGGGATCGACCGGATTCGAGAGCGTGATCACGAGCTGCCTGCCGTCGACGCGGCCGCGCACGGACACGTCGCCCCCCGCGGGCAGCGGCTCGATGCCATGATAAATCGCGTTCTCGAGGAGCGGCTGCAGCGTGAGGCTCGGCACGCGCGCGCCGGGCGGGACGTCGTCGACGTCCCAATCGATCCGCAGCCGCTCGCCCAGCCGGAGCGCCTCGATCCGCGCATAGACGCGCGTGAGCTCGAGCTCGTCGGCGAAGCGGACCGGGCGATCGGACGCCGCAAGCGTCGCGCGCAGCAGGTCCGCGAGATCCTCGACCGCGCGCTCGGCCGTCGCCGGCGCGCTGCGCGTCAGCGCCGCGATCGTGTTCATCGTGTTGAACAGGAAATGCGGCCGCATGCGCGCCTGCAGGGCTTCGATCCGCGAGCGCGTCTCGGCGCGCACGTGGCGCCGCCATTCGTGCGCGACGAAGAAGTAGCGGAGCAGCAGCGCCGTCACGATCACGCAGATCGCCTCGTTGCGCAGCAGGAACGCCCACGGCGACGGCAGACCGGCCCCGTCGCCGGGCGGGGCCTCGCCGCCCGCGAGCCGCGCCGCGAGGAGCGAGAACACGGCCGTGTTCAGCATCAGCAGCGCGAACACCGCGGCCGACGCCGCGGCGACGCCGAGCCGCGCGAGCCGCGGCCGCGCGACGCAGAGGAGCGCCGCTCCGGTCAGGCCGAGCCACTGCACGAACAGCGAGACCAGGCCGAGATCCGCCCAGAACGGCCCGTCCGGGACGCGCACGAGCGCGAAGACGACGGCGAGGAGCTCGGAGATCAGGACGACCGCGAAGACCATTCGCGGCTGACAAAAATCCGGCAGGAAGCTTTCGACCTCCTGCCGGACCGTCGATGCGGGTGATGCGGGGATCGCGGACAGCGCGTCAGCTGCACCAGGCCTCGACATCGGCCGCAGCCTGGGCTCTGGCCTCGTCGATCTCGGCGTCATCGAGGTATTCGCGCTCGCCGTTCGGCAGCTGCCGGTAGAGCCGGTGAGCCGCGTTGTAGCTCTCTGCGCGGGCGCGGGCGAGCTCACAGTTGCGCTGACGCTGCTCGGCGAGCTCGCGCTCGATTCGGCGCGCCTCAGCCTCGTCGTTCGCGGCCGGCTCCTCCGACGACGCAGCGGCCGGCTGTGCGGCGGCCGATCCGATCGACGCGGCCGACGACGGACGGTGCACGGCGACGAAGACCGGCTCGGCGTCCGGGCCGCTCGGACGATCGCTGTAGATCACGGTGCCGTCCGGGGCGACGGAGCGATAGACCTCGGAAGCGGAAAGATTCGCGGCGACGAGCGCGAGCGGGATCACGGCTATGAGGCGCACGGATCACCTCCCTAGAAATGCGCCGGAGTCTATCACGCGGGTTCGGACGCTCTTTGTGAACTCCGTCGCTTTTCCGTGGTCCCCCGACCGCGGCGCGCACCAAGGGGTATCATCGAAGCCATTCCCGGCGACATCAGCCTGAAATCGGGCTCGCCGCAGCAGCCGAAGGGACATCAAATGACCGACAAGCAGAATCGCTTCAACCTCGACGACCTTGCCCGGCAGCTCGCGCAATCCCTCCCGCAGAACCTCCGTGCGCTCGGCGACGACCTCGAGCGCAACTTCAAGGCGCTGCTGCACTCCGGGCTCGAGCGGATGGATCTCGTCACGCGCGAGGAATTCGACGTGCAGAGCGCCGTCCTCGAGCGCACGCGCGAGAAGCTCGAGGCGCTCGAGGCGCGCCTCGCGCAGCTCGAGCGCGACCTCGCGAAGCCGAGCGGCGAGCCGCCGGCGCAGTAGCTTAAGCCCCGCCGAGACCGCCCGGCGCACGGCGGCCGGTCGGCGGCTCCTCGTTCCGCGCCGATGGCCCTCGCGCGGTTGCTGAGCCGCGGCCAGCGCGGCCTCGAGGCGTACGAGGTCGTCGTCGAGGTCCATCTCGCCGGCGGCCTGCCGGCATTTGCGATCACCGGGCTTCCGGCCGCAGCGGTCCGCGAGAGCAGGGACCGCGTCCGCGCGGCGCTCGTGACCGCAGGCCACGACTTTCCGCAGAAGCGGATCACCGCGCACCTGGGTCCCGCGGACGTGCCGAAGGACGGCGGCCGGTTCGACCTCGCGATCGCCGTCGGGCTCGTGATGGCGCAGCGCCGGAGCTCGTGGGCCGACGAGCGCACGGAGCTGATCGGCGAGCTCGCGCTGTCGGGCGAGGTGCGGTCCGTCACGGGCGTGCTGCCGGCCGTGCTCGCCGCACGCGACGCGGGGCGCGCGATCGTCGTGCCGGCCGCGAACGCGGCGGAAGCCGCGCTCGTCGAGGACGCCGAAGCGTACGCGGCCGCGACGCTCGCCGACGCGGTCGCGCACATCGAAGGCGGACGCAGGCTGCCGCGGATCGAGGCGAGGCCGCTCGTCGCGGCGCACGACTACGGGCCGGACCTCGCCGACGTGCGCGGCCAGGAGCAGGCGAAGCGCGCGCTCGTGATCGCGGCGGCTGGATCCCACAACGTCCTGCTCGTCGGCCCGCCTGGGAGCGGCAAGAGCATGCTCGCCGAGCGCCTCCGCGGGCTGCTGCCGCCGCTCGATCTCAAGGACATGCTGCTCGTCGCGAGCATCGCGTCGGTCGCCGGCGACCGCACGATGCTCGAGAACGGCCTGCGCCCGCCGTTCCGGGCGCCGCACCACACGGCATCGGCGGCCGCGATCGTCGGCGGGGGCGCGCGCGTGAAGCCGGGCGAGATCTCGCTCGCGCACCGCGGCGTGCTGTTCCTCGACGAGCTGCCGGAGTTTTCGCGGATCGCGCTCGAGGCGCTCCGGGAGCCGCTCGAGGCCGGCGTCGCGCGGATCTCGCGCGTGCACGAGCACGTCGAGTTTCCGGCCGAGTTCCAGCTGATCGCGGCGATGAACCCGTGTCCGTGCGGGTATCGCGGCGACGGCACCGACCGCTGCAGGTGCACGCCGTCGAGGCTCGAGCAGTACCGGCAGAGAATCTCGGGGCCCTTGCTCGACCGCTTCGATCTGCACGTCGAGGTGCCGCGCGTCCCTTTCGACGGGCCGGCGGCGGCGGGCGGGGCGAGCGGCGAGACCGCGCGGCTGCGTCCGCTGGTCGCGGCCGCACGAGAGCGGCAGATCGCACGCGCCGGCCGGCTGAACGCGCGGCTCCCGGACGGCGTGCTCTGGAGGAGCGCGCGGCCGAGCGCGGCCGCGATCGCGCTGCTGAAGCGCGCCGTCAATCAATGGCAGCTCAGCATGCGCAGCGGCGTCCGCGTGATGAAGGTCGCACGCACGATCGCCGACCTCGCCGGCCGCGACACCGTGACCGAGGCCGACGTCGGCGAAGCGCTGCAGCTGCGTGTCCTCGACCGGCCGCTCCAGGCGTTGCTCGAATGATCGAGTAACGATGCGTTCACTGCAGCCGCCCCAGGCACCCGTAAGTCTTTCTCGATCGGACGTCCCTCTCGTGCAGTGCCCGACGGGCCGGCACGCGCCGCGCTCGCCCGCGCCGGCCCCGTCCCTCGCCGGAGCGATACGCTATAATCGCGCCCGCTTCGCCACCCCCCGACCCAGAGGACTTTCAGCTTTGCGGGACCAGGACCAGCAATTCTTCGACAGCTTCATGCTCGTCATCGGCATTCTGATCGGCGTCGCCGTCGGGATTTACTTCCTCGCGCAGCGGATCGCGAGCGACACGCAGGCCGCGAACCTGCTGGAGGACCCGCGAGTCCGGGCCGAGATCGACGCGCGCATCGCGCCGATCGGCGAGGTCGTCCTGATCGGCGACGAGGAACTCGCCGAGGCGCAGCAGGCCGCGGCCGCGGCGCCGGCGCCCGTCGATATGCCACTGACCGGCGCGCAGGTGTTCAACCAGAACTGCTACATCTGCCATGCCGCGCCCGGCGTCGGCGGCGCCCCCGTCGTCGGCGATCAGGCGGCGTGGGCCGATCGCATCGCGCAAGGCATCGACGTGCTGATCCAGCATGCGCTGAACGGCTACCAGGGCAACACCGGATTCATGCCGCCGAGGGGCGGCTTCGCCCTCTCCGATCAGGAAGTCATGGACGCCGTGCGCTACATGGTCGAACAGGTCGAGCAGGGCGGGGGCGCGCCGGCTTCGCAGTGACCCTCCCGCGGCCCGCCGTCCAAGGCGGGCCGCTCTGCATCAGCCCGCCGTCGAGCCGCTCGCCTCCCGCGGCACGCTCGTGTCGCCTGCGCCGGCGAGGCGCGCCAGCATCCCCGTGCGCCGCGGCGGCACGTCGCGGATGTGCAGATCCATCTGCGGGAACGCGATCTGGATGCCGAGCTCCCGGAACTTCTTGATGATGGTCCGGTGCAGGTCGCTCGTCGTCTCGAGCCGCTCGCGCAGCTGCGAGACGTAGGCCCTGAGCTCGAAGTGCATCGCGCCGTCACCGAGGCGGAGGAACAGCGCGGCCGGCGCCGGATCCTCGAGCACGGCCGGGTGCGCCTTCGCGATCCGTAGCAGGGTCTCGATCACGAGGTCCGGATCCGTGTCGTAGCGCACCGCGATCGGCATCACGATGCGCGTCACCGTGTCGGACAGCGTCCAGTTGATCAGCCGCTCGGTGATGAAGTTCTTGTTGGGCACAACGATCTCGCGGTTGTCCCAGTCGATAATCGTCGTCGCGCGCGTGCGGATGCGCGCGACCGTGCCGCTGTACTCGCCGATCGTGATCGTGTCGCCGACGCGCACGGGCCGCTCGAACAGGATGATGAGCCCCGACACGAAGTTCGCGACGACCTCCTGCAGGCCGAAGCCGAGGCCGAGCGTCAGCGCCGCGACCATCCACTGCAGCTCCGCCCACCTGAACCCGAGGCGCGAGAACACCGTAACGACCGCGACGACGGTGATCGTGTAGCGCAGCAGCATCGCCGCCGTGTAGCGGCCGGCCGCGTCCATGTCCGTGCTGCGTGCGAGCAGGATCTCGACGAGACCCGGCAGGTTGCGCGCCGCGAGCACGAATACCCAGCCGAGACCGATCGCGAGCACCGCGTCCTGCAGGCTGATGACGCTCGGCTGGTCGCTGCCTTCGACGGTTCGTGTCCAGAGCGCGTAGTTGTCGAGCCACGTCAGCGCCGGCAGGACCTCCGACCAGACCCAGAAGAGCGCCAGCACCAGCGACGCGCCGGCCGCGACGCGCAGCAGCGTGCGGGTCTGGTGATTGACGTCCTCGATGCTCAGATGCGGGTCGGGCAAGTCCGGCCCGCCATCGGCGGTCAGGCTGTTGCTCTCGACCGCGGCCGCCTTCTCGCGCTGCTCGCGCAGGCGCCGGAGGCGCAGCCGCATCTCGCTCAGGATCAGCCCGCGGGCCGCGAGCTGGTAGCCGAGCGCCACGACGCAGACGACGACGACGGTATCGATCGTCCGAGCGAAGAGCTCGGAGACCGTCAGCAGGTAGCCGGCAAGCGAGAGCACGACGAGCGCGAGCGCATAAAGGACCGTGACCCCGCGGAAGAAGCGCCGGCGGCGCTCCTTGAACGTGCTGCCGAGCTCCGAGCTCGGCGCGAGGAGGCGCCAGCCGAGAAAGCCGCCGAGGACGCCCGATGCGACGAGCGCGATCCGCCCGAACACGTCGAGCACGATGTCGTCCGGATGCGCGAACCCGAGCGCGAGCGCCATGATCAGCACGAACTGCGCCGGCAGATACCACTTCACGTGGCGCCGGAGCCGTGCGACCAGTGTCGGGTTGAAGTTGAAGTGCACGGTCGCGACGCCGTTGCGGCTGATGAAGATCGCGAGCAGGTGGCCCGCGAGCCACCAGATCGCCGAGGTCCAGAGGACGGCCGCGATGATGTCGACGCCGGGATCGGTGTCCGGCAGCCGCTCGAGCCTGAAGCCGGTCGCGCCGAGCAGCACCGGCGCCGGCAGCACGCGCAGCAGGCTCCAGCCCATCGCCTTCCATGTGTGCGTCATGCTGTCCGTGAAGCGATGCTGCGTCTTCTCCGCAAGCTCGCGCAGGTGGCGGCCCGTGCCGCGGCCGGCGCGGTACAGGAGGCCTGCGACGAGCAGCGTCAGCAGCGACGCGACCGGGCGGTCGAGCGTGACCTGGCGGAGCGCCGCGCCGGTCGTGCGCCACGCGGCGGGATCGAGCAGCGCGAAGAGCGCGTTCGGCGCGCGCGCCGCCCATTCGACGCTGACCGGCACGTGACTCGGCCACCACAGGAGCGCCTCGCTCAGGATCCGTTCGAGCTCGTCGACGGTGCCGCCGACCTCACGCAGCAGCCGGTCCGTCTCCTCGAGCTCCTCGATCAGCTTGGCCTCGCCCTGCAGCAGCGCGTCCGCGACGCGGCGCTCGAGCTCACGCAGCGACGCGAGCGCCTCGTCCTCGGCGAGCGCCGCGCCTGCGGCGCTCCCTGTCGGGGCGAGCTCGCGGTAGCCGATGATCCTGAGCCGCGACTGATCGAGCTCGCGCCCGATCTGCCGGGCCGCGACGTCGAGATCGGCGAGGTTGTTCAAACGCCGCCGCTCCTCGAGGAACAGCGTGCCGACGGCGTCCGTGAGGCCGCTGTGCTCGAGCCGCAGCCGCACGTTCTCGAGCCGCGTCGACAGATCCTCGCCGAGCGCGGCGTAGCGTTGCCGCTCGGCCTGCAGACCGCGAATACGGCTCTGCGTCTCCGCGGCCTGGTCGATCAGCGCGCGCAGGCGCGCGAGCTGCGCGGCGAACCGCTGCTCGGCGTCGGGCTCGCGCTCGACGAGCCGCTGCAGGTCACGCGTCAGCTGGCTCAGCGCCGCCGTCGAGCGCCGGTCGAACTCGACGCGTAACGCCGCGAGCCGCTGACCGATCCACGCGAGCTCGAGCTCGTCGACGGCGATCTCGAGCTTCAGCACGTCGATCCGCACCGGCAGCGAGCGCGCGTCGAGCTGCGCCTGGATCAGGGGCGCGTCGCGCCGCCGCTCGAACGCGGCCTTCTCCGCTTCGCGCGCTTCTGCCAGCGCAGGGTCGTCGGCGGCGTCATCGGAAGCGGGTCGGTCGGCGGCCGCGTCGCGCTCGCGGCGCAGCGTCTCGATCGCGTCGGCCTGGCCGCGGAGCTGCTCCTCGAGCCGGCCCAGCGTCTCCCTGCGCTGGTCGAGCCCGAGCCCGATCTGCGTACGGCGGGCATCGAGCGTGGCGATGTCCTGGTCGATCACGCTGAGCGGGCGCTCGACGTCTTGGTCGGCGGGCGCCGCGGGCTCGGTGTTGCGCAACTCGTCGACGCGCTGCAGCGCCTCCGCGAGCCGGTCACCCGCGGCCGTCGCGAGCGCGGCGCGGCTCAGCGCGCCGCGGATGCGCTCGGCGCCGGCTTCCTCGTGCTCGAGCGCCTGCTGCCAGAGTTGCCGCTCGGCCTCCGAAAGGCCCTCCGCAGCCGCCCGCTCCGCGAGGCGGTCGTGGGGACTCGCCGCGATCCACGCCTCCGCCTCGCTGACATCGACGGCCGCGGCGAGCGGCGCGAGCCGCTCGCGCGCGGCCTCGATCTCCGCTGCGATCGCGTCCAGTCGCTCGTCGAGCGGCGCGGCGCGGGCGGGGGCCGTTGTCGGCGGCGGCACGTCCTGAGCGAGCGAGGCAGGCCCGGCCGCCGACGCGCCGATGAGCAGCAGGGCAGCGGCAGCGAGCCGCGGGAAGGGTCGATCGATCATTGGGTGCGCCCGGGATGTCAGACAGGGAGGAACGCCACGCGCCCCCCGCGCCCGTGGATGTCGTGCCCCATTCTGGCCGAAAGCGGCCGACGCGGCATCTGTCGGGCCACGGCGACCCCGTGCCGCGCGGCGTATAGAATCGGCAAAGAGTGATCGACGGCTGTGTCCGCGCTTCTCGCGAGCAGAGCGCCGGCCGGCAGCAGGCGGCGACGCGCCCGGCGATCCGATCAAGCCCGGCGATGCCGGTATCCGGGCGCGGCGGAGGCCGAACGTGCGGCATTCGGTGGCAACGGAGCTGACGAGGCGCGACCCTCTTCGCGTCCTCCTGGTCGATGGCGACGCCGACGACGGCGCGCTGATCGACGCGGCGACCGCGCGCTTTGCGTCGATCACGGCGGTGCGCACCGGCGAGCGCCCGCCGGACGACTGGGCCATCGGCCGCCACGACCTCGTCGTGCTCGGCGGCGACGTCCGCACGAGCGGGCTCCAGCGGCTGCTTACGCAGCTCAAGGCTTCGGACCGGCATCGGCCGGTCATCCTGCTGACGCGCGACGAGGCGGCCGCGCGCCGCGCGCTCCGCTACGGTCTCGACGACTTCTCCGCGCCGGACGACGCGCGCGGCCTCGCGATCGCGATCGGCGCCTCACTCGCGCACGCCCGCCGCGCGCTCGCGGCCGAGCTCGCGGAGCGCCGCCGCACCGAGTCGGTGATCCGCCGCAGCGAGGAGCGCGCGCGCCTCCTGGTCACGCTGTGGGACGCGGCCCGCGGCCTCGATCGGCCGGAGGAAATCGCGGAAGCGTCGATGCGGATTCTGCGCGAGGGGCTCGGCGCGGACCGGTGCGTGTACGGCGACGTCGATCCGGACGGTCAGCACTTCAGGTTCTCGGCCGTCGCCACGGCCCCGGGCATCTCCGGTGTCGACGGTCGCTTCCCGCTGCCTCCCGAGGCGAGCGAGCGGCTCGTGAAGAACCTGCCGATCGTCATCGACGACGCCGATCACGACGTGCCCGCCGAGGCGCTGCGAAATCTCCTCCACGCGATCGGCGGGAAGGCGCTGATCATCACGCCGTTGTTGAAAGGCGGGCGGCTCTATGCGGCGGCCGGCGTGCACATGATCGAGCCGAGAAGGTGGACCGAGGACGAGATCGACCTCGTCGACACGGTCGCCGAGCGCCTCTGGGAAGCGATGGAGCTCGCGCGGCTGTCACGCGCGCTGCGCGACAGCGAGCGCCATTTTCGCGGGCTCTTCGAGCTCTCCGCGGTCGGCGTCGCGCAATCGGATCCGGTCACGGGCCGTTTTCTGCGTGCGAACCAGCGCTTCTGCGAGATCACCGGCTACTCGCAGGAAGAGGTCTGCCGGCTCACGTTCGACGACATCACGCATCCCGACGACCGCGCGGCGAATCGCGCGGCGATCGAGAAGGTGCTCCGCGGCGAGGCCGAGCGCTGGGACATCGAGAAGCGCTACGTCAGGCGGGACGGTTCGACCGTCTGGGTGCACGTGTCCGGCAAGGTCATGCTCGACGAGTCCGGCCGGCCGTATCGCCTGATCGCGAACGCCGCCGACATCACCGACCGGAAGAAGGCCGAGGAGGCGTTGACGGCGAACCGGCGGCGCCTGCAGCTCGTGACGGACAACGCGCCCGTGCTGATCGCGAACTGCGGCAAGGACTACCGCTACAAGTTCGTGAACAAGGCGTATGCGGCACGCTACGGCATGTCGCCGCGGGACCTCGTCGGCGTGCATGTCGCGGACGTGCTCGGCGAGGACGCGTTCGCGCAGCTCAAGCCGCACGCCGATCGCGCGTTCGCCGGCGAGCGCGACGAGTTCGAGGTCGAGGTGGATTTCCGCGGCCTCGGGCGGCAATGGATCCGCTGCGCGTACGCGCCCGAGCTCGACGATCACGGCAATGCCGTCGGCTGGATCGCCGCGGTGCTCGACATCACGGATCGCAAGCGCGCAGAGGAGGCGCTGCGCGCGGCGGACCGTCGCAAGGACGAGTTCCTCGCCGTGCTCGGCCACGAGCTGCGCAACCCGCTCGCGCCGCTCCGCGCCGGGATCGAGCTGCTGAAGGAAGCCGAGCGGCGCCCCGAGCTCCTGCGCAGCCTGCGCGAGATGATGGAGCGACAGCTCGCGCACCTGATCCATCTCGTCGACGATCTGCTCGATCTCGCACGCGTGACGCGCGGCGACATCGATCTCGAGCGCGCGCCGCTCGATCTGCGCGCCGTGATCCGCTCCGCCGTCGAGCTCGGCATGCCGTTGATCGACGAGCGCCGGCACCGGCTCGAGGTCTCGGCGGGAGACGTGCCGCTGCCCGTCGAGGGAGATTTCCAGCGGCTGACGCAGGTCGTCGGCAACCTCCTCAGCAACGCCGCGAAGTACACCGAGGCCGGCGGCACGATCCGGATCACGGCCGGGATCGAGAAAGACCGCGCGGTCGTCCGCGTGAAGGACAACGGCTACGGCATCCCGGTCGATCGGCTCGACGACGTGTTCGAGATGTTCAGCCAGGTGCCGGAGCACCGCGCGCGGACCGGCGGCGGCGGGATCGGCATCGGCCTCGCGCTGTGCCGACAGCTCGTGACGCTGCACAACGGCTCGATCTGGGCCGAGAGCGCAGGTCTCGGGCAAGGCAGCGAGTTCATCGTCACGCTGCCGCTCGCGGCGCGCGGCCCGCAGGCGGGCGAGACGCAGAAGGCGGCGCCGGCCCGCGCGGCCCGACGCGTGCTCGTCGTCGACGACAATCGCGATGCGGCCGCGAGCCTGCGCCTCGTCCTCGAGCTCGACGGTCACGAGGTCGAGGCGGTCCACGGCGCCGCGGAGGCGCTCCGCGCCGTCGGCGAGTTCCGGCCGGAGATCGTCCTGCTCGACATCGGGCTGCCCGAGATGGACGGCTACGAGGTCGCGCGACGCATCAGGGCACGTCGCGACGGCGGCGCGATCCGTTTGTTCGCGCTGACCGGCTGGGCGCAGGAGGAGGACAAGCGGAAAGCGTTCGAGGCAGGCTTCGACGAGCACCTGACGAAGCCGGTCGACAGCGCGGTGCTGCGTCAGCTGATCGCGCGAACCGGAAGCGCCGATGCGAGCGGGGAGACATGAGCGGGGCGTGGCGCCGTATCGAAAGATCCGCGCCGTGCGTTCGCCGCGGCGAGCGCGCGGCCGTCAGGGTCGGCGGCCCGCCTGCCCCGAGTCTCGGGAATCGACTGTTACCAGAGTCCCCGGAATGGACGGAAATGGCGCGCTCGGAGGGATTCGAACCCCCGACCCCTGCCTCCGGAGGGCAGTGCTCTATCCACTGAGCTACGAGCGCGTCGATCGTGCGCAACGACCCGGGCCGGCGTCGACGCATGATAACCGAGGACGGCTTGGCAGTAGAGGTCCATCCGTCCGGGAAGAAGTCGCGCTACGCGCGCTACCTCGCGGACCGTGCAGGCAGACGATGCGAAGCTCGGCCTCCGAGTGGCGCGGCATCTCGCGGCGAAGGTCGGTGACGCAGGTTGCTAACGCTGCCGCTTCCGCTCGCCGGTCCAACGCACCGTCGATCGAGATTGCGGAGGCGATCAGCGCTCCAGCCCCGGTGATCCCTAGAAATACTTGCCTTATCCTGCCGCCTCGTCCCGCTGGAGCGGGCCGCGAACTCTAACAGCGCCTGCATCCGTCATCCATCGACGAGTGCCCGGAACACAGCCCGGCCGAGGGTCGGATTGGGACGGCGCCGGTCGACGGCGGGACGACGCGTCAACGATTTTGCGACCAGAACGTGACGCGCATCACGCTCCCGGCCCGCCGCCGCCGCTATCTTTTCCTTGACAAGAAGAACGGGCCTCGGAAGGCCCGACGAGCGGAAATGAAAAGAAGAACAGGTGATTCCGCGTCCGCTCCCGGAGCGAAGGCCGCACGGACGCTGCCCTCCGAGGCTTCCCCCCGTCTGGTCGCGAGCGGCGAGCACAGCGCGGGCTTCGTCGGCTTCGACGAGCTCGGGCGGCCGCGCTGGAGCTGGATGAACGAGCTGATCCCGGTCTCCGGCGACACGGAGCCGGACGACGTGCTGAAGGCGCTCGACACGGACGCGCTCAGCCTCGTCGACGAGCCGGGCGCCGCGCCCGCCCGCCGCATCGTCGCGAAGGACAAGGGTTACGACCCGTACGACACCGCGAGGGTCAAGGTCGGCGATCGGTTCCGGCGGCGCTGAGCACCACTCAGCGGAGCCGCGGCTCGTCACTCCATAGCCGCTCGAACTCCGCCTGCGTCACGTTGCTGTGCAGCATGAACGGCGCGAGACGTGCGCTGCCGAACCAGCCCGGGCGAGCGGTCGTCGGAACGAGCCGGTGCGTGACGAGACCGTCGTCGTCGATGCCGAGCTCGCGCTGCACCCAACCGTCCTCGTCGATCTCGGTGTAGAGCGCGCGAAGCTCGAGCGTCGCGAGCTCGCCGGACGTCCACTTGAAATAAACCATCGACCACCGCCTTGCGGATGCTCGGTACGAGCGCGTCTTGCGGCACTTCGCACGGCGGCGCCGCAGAGGCCTGACGCCGCCTGCCACGTCGCGCACGCGACACGCGTCGCGCAAGCATCGGCGCAATCGGTGCGGCGGCCGCGAGCGGGCCGCCGCGTGTTCAGGTCAAAGTGCCGCGGCCGGCGCGAACCGGCTTCGCGCAAAAGGGTTGAATCGACCCGAGCGGCCGCGGCGACGCGAGCGGCTAGTGCCTCTCGCGCGGGCGTGCCTCATTGACGCGCAGCGCGCGCCCGCCGACGTCCTTGCCATTCAGCTGAGCGACAGCCGTCTCCGCTTCCTTCTGGTTGGGCATTTCGACGAAACCAAAACCGCGCGACCGACCCGTCTCGCGATCCATCAGGATCTTGACGGACGACACTTCGCCGTAGACCGCGAATGCATCACGCAGCTCGCTCTCGCTCATGCCATAGGAAAGATTGCCGACGTAAATATTCATAGGATCGACTCTCGCGCCGTTTCAGACAGCTAGCCACTCAACCAACGGCGCAAGATCAAGCGCTAGATCGGTAGATCCTGAACAGGTGCTAGCGCTTCAGACTAACCTCGATCGACCGAAACCTTCCGCCGACGATGCCGACGTTCCGTGACTCTACGGCGAACTCAGCCGGAGCGTCAATCCCGGGACTTTCCCGAGTATGCCGAATGTCGAGCGGCGCGATTCGCGCTACGCTCGACGGCGGGCGAACGCGCGAGTCAACGACCGCAGACAAAGCGCCGCGAACGCGACGATCCAGAGCGCGAAGCCGACGTCGAGCTCGATCGCAGGCACAGAGGCCATGCTGTCTCGCAGCGCCGACTCGACGAACACGCTCGTGCCGCCGACGAGCGCGGCCGCCGCCGACAACGCGGCGGCGGCGACGTCCCGCGCGAGGAACGCGCACGCGAGCGCGGCCGCGAAGAGCGGGTTCGCGAGCCACGCGTACACGCCGCGCGTCAGGCCTTGCCACCCGTCGAGAAGGAGGTCGAGACCCGAGAACTCTCGCCCGCCGGCCGAGAGCGCGGGGCATGCGAGCGATGCGGCGAAAAGGAGCGCGATCGCGGAGAGCAGCGGCCAGTCGGGCGGCAGAAGCGTGCGCATCGTGCGAGGCGGGCGTGCGGCGGCTGTGTTCGAGCTGCGTTTCGAAACCCGTCACTCCTCGAGGCGCTCGAGCTTCGTCACGCGCACGTCGACCTCGTCGCCGATCAGGTCCGCGTCGTGGTCGATGAAGACGTGCGTCGGGAAGCCGAGCGTCGAGTCGAAATCCACCCGCACGACGGAGCCGCGCTCGAGCGCGTGGCCGACGAGGTCGAACAGGTCGTCGATCGTCCAATACCACTCGAAGTTACGCGGCTCGGCCGGCACGTAGTGATCGAAGCCGTAAGGCTGATGGCGCACGTCGACGACCTTCGCTCCGCGCACCGTCACGTAGGTTTCGGGCGGCGTCTCGGGATGGCACTCGCAGTACTTCTGGTACGCGTAGACGTACGCGTTGATCGCCGCCTGCTCCCACAGGCGTCGATGCGTTTCGAGTGCCTGCGCGTCGTCGCCGCGGGCGACGGCAGACGCGGTCATCAGGCCAAAACCAACGACGAGCCCGAGCGCGGCGCGGCGCGCTGCCTTCACTGTCACGATCACTCCTCCTGCTCGAACATTCGGTGACGCGAGCTCGAGCGCTACGCGGCGGTATCGCGTGCGGCGTCCATCGCGCGACGGCGGCCGAGCCGGATCAATGCGGCCGCGACAAGGTAGCAGACATTCAGCCGCCCCGCCCAGGCGAGCCAGTGATCGGCGCCGACGAGCGCGACGCCGACGGGGAAGAACGACGCGACGAAGAGCACGAGGAGGACGGCCGCGTGCTCGCGCACCGCTGCGATCACGGCGAAGAGCCCGAGGAGCGCCATCAGCAGCGCGACGACGAAGTTGATGCCGGTCAGCGCCATGCCGGACTCGGGTATCCAGAGCGCGAGCGTCCAGAGCAGCGCGACGAGCGCGCCCGACACCGCTCCGAGCCCACGTCCCGCGTAGCCGACGATCCGCACCGAGACCCTCAGAGGTCAGCCGAAGCGAGCACGATGGCGGCCGCGAGGAGCGCGAGACCGATGCCGACGCCGAGCCCGGCACCGATCGCGACGCCGATGCCGGGAATGCCGAAAAGTGCGCCGACGAGGATGCCGATCAGCGTGCCGAATATCGCGCCGCCGGGCAGCGCGAGGACGCCCCATAGCGGGAATCCGTGCTGCGCGGGCTTCGCGGGTCGGGAGCGCACGCTCACCGCCCGCCGCAGGCGCGGCGTGGAACCCGATCGAGCGGACGGCGTTCGATCATCGGCGCTCCAGGATCGGCGTGCCGCTCGCCGCAACGGCGACGATCCGCGCGGCACGTCGGCCCATCATACCGCCCGCCCGGCGCCGGACGCGAACCGCCTCGTCGCGCGGCCGCGAGCCCGGCAGCGGCAGCGGATCCGGCCGCGGCGCCGCCCGCGCTCGATAACGAGGTCAGGCGCTCTGCGCGGACCAGAGCGTCCAGACGCCGACGGCGATGAAGCCGACGCCGGCCGCATACGTCAGCATCTTGGGGTTCACGAAGTGCGCGAGGGCCGCGCCGGCCGCGACGCCGACGGCGCTCGACACGACGAGCGCCGCCGAGGCACCGAGGAAAACGCTCCAGAGGTTGCCGGGCGACCGGCCGGCGAACAGGAGCGTCGCGAGCTGCGTCTTGTCGCCGAGCTCCGCGAGGAAGACCGTCGCGAAGACGACGAAAAAGAGTTTCAGGGTCACGAGTCGGAATCCATCCTCAAGCGAGCTAGGTCAGCTCCGCGCGGAAAACGAAGTATACGGCACCGAGCACGCACAGAGCCGCCCACAGGTAATCGAGCTTCAGCGGCTCCTTGAGATACAGCACCGCGAACGGCACGAACACCGAAAGCGTGATGACCTCCTGCAGGATCTTCAGCTGCCCGACGCTCAGCACCTGGTAGCCGATCCGGTTCCCCGGCACCTGCAGCAGATACTCGAAGAACGCGATGCCCCAGCTCGCGACCGAGGCGATGAACCACGGCCGCGCGCTCAGCTCCTTCAAATGCGCGTACCAGGCGAAGGTCATGAAGACGTTGCTTATGGACAGCAGCAACACGGTCAAGGCAACTTGCCGCATCGAATGACTCTCGGGGGTGGATGAAGCCGATCAAGCAAAAGAGACGACCGGCGGCGGCCGACGTCAGCGCCGGCGGATCACGAGCCGCCCCTTCGGCGGCTCGCGATCGTGCTTGTCCTTGTACATCGCGCGATCCGCGGCGCTGACGATCGGCGCGAGCGCATTGCCGTCCTCCGGGAAGCTCGCGACACCGACGCCGACCTTCACGCGCACCATTTTCACGTCGACCTCGAGCGTCGTCGAGAACACGACGTTGCGGATGCGCTGCGCGACCTCTTCCGCGATGGTCCGGTCGGCTTCGATCAAGAGCACGACGAACTCGTCGTCGCCGTACCGGGCGACGATATCGCTCGAGCGCGTGAGCCGGCCGAGCGCGTCGGCGACGAGCTTCACGGCCCGGTTGCCGGCCTCGTGCCCGTACGTGTCGTTGATCGCCTTGAGCCCCTCGATGTCGACCATCAGGAGCGAGTACGGCCGACCGTTGCGCGCCGCGGTCGCGTGCTCGCGCTCGGCGAGGCGGAGGAAGGCGCTGCGGTTATAGAGCGACGTGAGCTCGTCGCGGTCCGACAGCGCGCGGATACGCTGCTTCGACGCGTTGATGTTCTCGGCCAGGAGCGTCGTCGAGAACGCGACGAGCATGAGCGGCGTCAGCACGCCGAGCGCCTCGGCCGCAAGACGGGCGCCCAGCGCATCGCTGCCCCCTTCGAGCGTCGCCAGCAGCACGTAGCACGCCACGACGAGCAGCATCACGAGGGCGACCGCCCGCTTCCCGAGCGCGAGCGCCGCCGTGATGATCGGCAGCAGGTAGAGGTTGAGCAGCGGGCTCCGCATCCCGTTCGCGAACGCGAGCACGCCGGTCACGAACGCGAGCATCGCGAGGATCTCGAAGACGATCTTGAGCTCCGGCCGCGCCGCGAGGACCCGCATGTAGCGGAACGCGAGCACGAAGCCGGCGAAGCCGATCAGGATCGCGAGCACCGCCGGCCGCTGCGCGAGCTCCGGGCGCGTGACGAAAAGGTAGAGAATGACGAGGATCAGCAGCAGCCACTCGATCTCCGAGACGCTGCGTGCGAACCCTCGAAGCTGCGCCTGCTCGATCTCGAGAGAGCGGTCGATTCGGTTGGATCTCATGCAAGCAGGTGACGGACACCTTTTTCGCCCGGAGCGCGGTTTTCGCCCGGAGCGCGCACGGTCGGCCGGCAGGCCGGGTCAGTGACCGGGCGACGCCGCCGCCGCGGTCGTCGTCGCGGGCTCGGGCAGCGGCTGCGAGTAGCCGATCGTCCGCAGCGCCTCGGAGAGCTGCGCATCCTCGAGCATCGCGGACGTGCCGCCGGTGCCCATGTAGATTCTCCTCGAGCCCGTCGCGTTGACGACGATATCCGGCTCGATGCCGATGCCGTTGATCTCCGCACCCGACGGCGTGATGTAGCGCGACGTCGTGAGCTTGATCGCCCGGTTATCGCCGATCGGCATCACCGTCTGCACGGAGCCCTTGCCGTAGGTCTTCGTGCCGACGAGCAGCGCCCGGCCGTGGTCCTTCAGCGCGCCGGCCACGATCTCCGACGCCGACGCCGAGCCGCCGTTCACGACGACGACGAGCGGCACGTCCTCGAGCAGGTCGCCGTCGCCCGCGTAGCGCTCGAAACGGGCCTGCCGCGCGCGGCCGCTGCCGCGGACGATCAGCCCCTCGGCGAGAAACAAGTCCGCGACGTCGACCGCGGCCTCGAGCACGCCGCCCGGGTTGTTGCGCAGGTCGAGAACCATGCCGTCGAGCCCGCCCGGCACCTGCCGCTCGAGCTCGAGCGCCGCCGCCTCGAGATCGTCGTCCGTCGTGTTCGCGAACGACGTGATCCGGAAGTAGCCGATGCGGCCGTCGACGAGCTCCGCACGGACCGTCTGGACGTGGATGTCGGCCCGCGTCAGCGCGAACTCGAGCGGCTCCGGGAAGCCGTCGCGCTGCACCGTCAGGCGCACGACGGTGCCCGACTTGCCGCGCATCCGGCTGACCGTGCTCTCGAGGTGGTCGTGGTCGACCGGCACGCCGTCGACGGCGAGCAGCACGTCGCCCGGCAGGATCCCGGCCTCTGCCGCCGGCGCGCCTTCGAGCGGCGTGACGACGATGACCTTGTCGCCGTCGACCTTGACGTCGAGCCCGATCCCGGAATAGTTGCCGGTCGTGCTGATCCGCATCTCCTCGTAGTCGTCCGGCGGCAGATACTTCGAGTGCGGATCGAGGTCGCTCAGGATCCCGCGGATCGCGTTCTCGACGATGCGCTGCTCGTCGATCGGGTCGACGTATTCCCGTCGGACCCGCTCCACGACCCGCGTCAGCAGCTCGATGTACTCCGGGGAGAGACCGGGGTCGGCGACCGCTGCCCGGTCGGCGACCTCGCGCTCCGCGAACACGGTGCTGCCGAGCGACCCGGTGAGCCCCAGCACCGTGCCGATCAGGAGGACGAGAATATTGCGGAGTTTCAGCGACATACGTTAAAGCTCCCCCCAGCGTGGGAGGCACCTTAGCACAGCCGAAGCAAAATCTGTAAACCTGTTTTGCAGATTCTGGAACGCGCTGCAGAAGCGTTTGTTTTTGAGTCGCTTTCGGCAGGTGTCGGGGAAATACCGGCGAAGGAGGAACGGTTCAGTTCGCGATCCATGCGTGCGGATCGACCGGCTCCCCATCGTGACGGATCTCGAAGTAGAGCGCGGGCGACGAGCGCCCTCCGGTCGTGCCGACCTGCGCGATCGGCTCGCCCGGCCGTACCCAGTCCCCCGGTTCCTTGAGCAGCGCGTCGTTGTGCCCGTACAGGGTCATGTAGCCGTCGCCGTGATCGACGACGAGCAAGAGGCCCAGGCCGTGCAGCCAGTCCGCGAAGACGACGCGGCCGTGGTAGACGGCGCGCACCGGCGCGCCCTGCTCGGCCGCGAGCAGCACGCCGGTCGACGTGACGCCGGCCGCCCGGCGCTGACCGAACGCCGTCTCGATTCTGCCGGCGACGGGCCACGCCAGCCGTCCCTTGAGCCTCGGGAACGGCTCTTCGGAGTTGACGGGGAACGCGGCCATCACCTTGCCGAGCTCGGTCACGAGCTCGACGAGCCTGCGCTCCTCGTCGCGGAGCCGCTCGAGCTCGCCGCCGCCTGCCTGGATCGACGCGTCGAGCTCGGCGAGCAGCGCGGCCCGCTCCGCGCGCGAACGGTCGAGGGCCTCGAGCTCGGCACTGCGATCGCTGGCCAGGGCCCCGAGCTCGGCGGCGAGACGGGCCGCCTCGGTCTCGAGCCGCTCGAGCTCGGCGACGTGCGCCGCGACCGAGCGGACGCGCTCGGCCCGGGCGCGATTGAAGTAGTCGTAGTAGACGCTCATGCGGCCGAAGTCGGCCGGGTTCTCCTGGCTCAGCAGCAGCTTCAAGCGCTCTGTGCGGCCGTTGATGTAGGTCACGCGGACCTGCTCGGCGAGCGCGGCGCGCTCGGCGTCGACGCGGGCCTCGACCGCGCGGCGCTCCGCGGCGACGGCCTCCACGTTGCGGCGCGCCTCGGCGGTCTCGGCCTCGATCCGCTCGACGGCCTGGCGGCTCGACGCGATCGCGAGCTCGAGCTCCCTGAGCGCGGCGGCGGCGGCGCTCCGCTCCGTCGTCTGCCGCTCGAGCCGCTGCTCGAGCTCGGCGATCGCGCGGCGCACGGCCGCGAGCTCGCGCTCCTCGTCGGTTTGCGCCGAGGCGGCGACGCCGACGAGCAGCGCCGCAAGCGCCGCGCACGCCGCAACCGCCGTTCCCCGCTCCGTCCGCATCGCGCTGCGAAGTCTAGCAGGCTGCCGAGCCGCTATACTTCCCGCTTTTGCCGCGAAGCGGAGACTCGATGGGCGAGCTGGCCGAACACGTCGTCAACCACCCTTTCCTGGCCGCGGGCTTCGTCGCACTGCTTGCCGCCGTCGTATTCTTCGAGATCTGGCAGCGCGCTCGGGCAGTGACGCAGGTCGGGCCGGCGGATGCCGTCCGCCTGATCAACGCGGGAGCGGTCGTCATCGACGTGCGCGGCGCGGACGACTTCCGCAAGGGCCACATCGTCAACGCGCGCAACATCGAGCTCGGGCAGATCGACGCCGAGAACGCGGTGTTGAAGAAGCAGAAGAACAAAGTCTTGATCACGGTGTGCGATAACGGGATAGTCTCGAACCGGGCCGCGGCCCTGCTGCGCAAGGCGGGGTTCGAGAAGGTTTTCAGCCTCAAGGGCGGTCTCAACGCGTGGCGCGCCGAGAATCTCCCCCTGGTCAAATGAGCACGCAGAAAGACAGCATCGTGATGTACGCGTCGCCGTTCTGTGGCTACTGCTCGGCAGCGAAGCGTTTGCTCGCCGAGAAGGGCGTCGAGTACACGGAGATCGACGTCGTCGCCGAGCCCGAGCGGCGCGTCGAGATGATGGAGCGCAGCGGCCGGCGGACCGTGCCGCAGATCTTCATCGGCACAAGGCACGTCGGCGGCTACGACGACTTGAAGGCTCTCGACGCAAGCGGAGAGCTGGACGCCCTTTTGTCCGGCGTCTGAGGCGAGCCCGAGCCGCCCCCATTCACTATCGAAACCGAGAAGACGGACCCATGGCAGAGCAACAGGCGAAGCAGCTGATCCTGCAAAAGATCTACGTCAAGGACTTGTCGTTCGAATCGCCGAAGGCGCCGGCGGTATTCAACACGCAGGTCGCCCCCCAGACCCAGCTCAACATGCGCTCGAGCGCGCGCGAGGTCGGACCGAACACCCAGGAGGTCACGCTGACGCTGACCGTCGAGGCGAAGGACCAGGACTCGACGCTGTTCCTCGTCGAGGTCGCGCAGGCCGGCATCTTCACGCTGCAGGGCTACAATGACCAGGAACGCGCGATGCTGCTCGGCAGCTATTGCCCGAGCACGCTCTATCCGTATGCCCGCGAGGCGGTCTCGGACCTCGTCGTGAAGGGCGGCTTCCCGCAGCTTCTGCTGCAGCCGATCAACTTCGATGCGCTGTACATGCAGGCGATGCAGCAGCGGCAGCAGCAAGGTCAGGCGGGCGAGGGCTCGAGCGGCGTCTCGGCCGGCACGGCCGCGGCAAACGGCGACGGGGCCGCGATCGGCGGCGAGACGCCCGGCGGACAGCAGACGGAGAGCCGTTCGGACGAATCGCATTAACGCCATCCGTTCGATTGCCGTCGTCGGCGCGGGATCGTGGGGGACCGCCCTCGCGATCCAGCTCTGCCGCGCCGGCCTCGCGACGAGGCTCTGGGGCCGTGACGCGGCCGCGATCGTCCGCATGCGCGCGGAGCGGCTGAACGCCCGCTACCTGCCGGAAGCGCCGTTCCCCGACGGACTCGACGTCACGCCGGACCTGCGCGCCGCGGTCCACGGCGCGGACGTCGTGCTGATCGCGGTGCCGAGCCACGCGTTCCGCGCGACGCTCGAGGCGGTCCGCGACGCGGGTCACGCGCCGCGGGTTGCGTGGGCGACGAAGGGCTTCGAGCTCGACACCGGCCTCCTGCCGCACAAGGTCGCGGCCGACGTGCTCGGTGCCGAGCGGCCGACCGCGGTGCTCTCCGGTCCGACGTTCGCGCGCGAGGTCGCCGCGGGGCTGCCGACGGCCCTCACGATCGCGTCCGAGCACGACGAGTACGCGCACGACCTGGCGCGCGCGCTGACGACCGACAACCTGCGTCCGTACACGTCGAGCGACATCGTCGGCGTCGAGGTCGGCGGCGCGACGAAGAACGTGTTCGCGATCGGCGCCGGGCTCTGCGACGGGCTCGGCTTCGGCGCGAACACGCGGATCGCGCTCGTCACGCGCGCGCTCGCGGAGATGACCCGGCTCGGCGTCGCGCTCGGCGCGCGCCGCGAGACGTTCATGGGCCTCGCCGGGATCGGCGATCTCGTGCTGACTTGCACCGACGATCAATCCCGCAACCGCCGTTTCGGGCTCGCGCTCGCGCGCGGCCTCTCCGCCGAGCAGGCGCTCGCGGAGATCGGCCAGGTCGTCGAGGGGTATTACGCCGCGCGCTCGACGCGGCGCGTCGCGGAGCGCGTCGGCGTCGAGATGCCGATCGTCGAGCAGATCCACGCGGTGCTGTATCGCGGCGTCGATCCGCGGGATGCCGCGGCGGCGCTGATGCGCCGGCCGATCGGCTCCGAGATCCGCTGACCGAAATTGGGGTCAGAGCCCTTTTCGACCGCGGAAGCCGGAATCACGCGCAGCGTGGACGAAAAAGGGCTCTGACCCCGATTTCCGGAAAATTGTGTCAGACACCTTTTTGCGCACGCGTAGCTGCGAATTTCGGCGCCGGCGGTCGGAAAAAGGTGTCTGACACGATTTTCAGCGGCCGCCGGGAAACCCGAGCTGCCGCCACGCCTCGTACAGCGCGACGGCCGCCGCGTTCGACAGGTTCAGGCTCCGGTTGCCGGGCCTGAGCGGGATCCGGAGCTTCGCGTCGTCGGGCAGCCGGTCGAGCACGTCGGCCGGCAGGCCGCGCGTCTCGGGTCCGAGCAGGAACGCGTCGCCGTCGGCGAAGCGCGCGTCATAGAGCGAGCGCCGGGCGCGCGTCGTCAGCGCGAAGACGCGGCCGCCGACGGAGGCGAGACACGACTCGAGGCTCGAGTGCTCGACGACGGTCGCGAGCTCGTGATAGTCGAGACCCGCGCGGCGCAGGTGGCGCTCCTCGAGCGTGAAGCCGAGCGGATGCACGAGATGCAGCGTCGCGCCGACGTTCGCGCAGAGCCGGATCGCGTTGCCGGTGTTCGGCGGGATCTCCGGCTGATAGAAGATCAGGTGCAGCATGCGCCCCGATGATAAGGGAGAGATGAGATAATCCGCCCGCGTCCATGGAGGTGGGAGCGATGAGCCGGCTCGGCATCGATTTTTGCGGACTCGAGCTGCGTTCGCCGATCGTGCTGCTGTCCGGCTGCGTCGGCTTCGGCGAGGAATACACGCGGATCGAGGGCTTCTCGAACCGCGACGTCGGCGCGATCGTGCTGAAGGGCACGACGCTCGAGCCGCGTCTCGGCAATCCGCCGCATCGCGTCTGGGAGACGCCGGCCGGGATGCTGAACGCGATCGGCCTGCAGAACCCGGGCGTCGATCACGTCGTCCGCCATATCCTGCCGAAGCTCGACTTCACGGAGACGCGCTTCATCGCGAACGTCTCCGGCTCGACGATCGAGGAATACGCGGAGGTCACACGCCGCTTCGACGACTCGCCGATCGACGCGATCGAGATCAACATCTCGTGCCCGAACGTCAAGGAAGGCGGCGTCGCGTTCGGCAACTATCCGGACATGTCCGCGAAGGTCGTCGAGGCGTGCCGCAGGGTCACGCGGAAGCCGCTGATCACGAAGCTCTCGCCGAACCAGACGGATATCGCCGCGAATGCGCGCGCGTGCATCGACGCGGGGACCGACGCGTTCGCAGTGATCAACACGGTGATGGGCATGGCCGTCGACGTCGAGACGCGGCGGCCGATCCTCGGCAACGTGCAGGGCGGGCTCTCGGGGCCCGCGATCAAGCCGATCGCGCTGCTCAAGGTGCACCAGGTGTATCAGGAGGCGCGGCGGCACAACGTGCCGATCATCGGGCAGGGCGGCATCGAGACGGCGCGCGACGCGCTCGAGTTCATCGTGACCGGCGCGACCGCCGTCGGCGTCGGCACGGCGCTCTTCTACGATCCGATGGCGCCGAAGAAGATCAACGCCGGGCTCGACGCGTACCTCGAGCGGCACGGCTTCGAGTCGCTCCTCGACGTGATCGGGACGCTGCGCGTCGGCGGCACGCTCGACATGCCGGCAAGCGGGTAATTGGGGGCAGAGCCCTTTTCGTTCTGAGCGGGTAAGCGGGGTCGGAGCCCTTTTCGGTCTGGGAAATGGGGTCAGAGCCCTTTTACTCCGTGCAACCGAGGGGTCAGCGTGGCAAGCGTGGGGGCAGACCCCTTTACTCCGGGGCAAGCGTGGAGTCAGACCCCTTTACTCCGGGGCAACCGTGAGGTCAGAACCCTTTGACTCAGGCCAGGCGACCTGGGGTGGCGCGGCGCAGTCAGCCGCAACTCGCCTGGCCTGAGTCAAAGGGCTTTGACCGCGTGTCCGCAGCCCTTGGCTTTGACCGCGTGCCCGCAGCCCTGGACTTCGACCCGTGCCCGCAGCCTTGGACTTTGCTGTCCGCAGCTCTGGACGCTGAGCCCCGTGGCATGGACCGAGTAAAAGGGCTCTGACCCTAATTTCCCCTCGGTTCACCGCGCATGCAGCTCGATCACGTCGCCGTCCGACAGCGCGTGCTCGGGGCCGACCTGCTGACCGTCGAAGACGCCGGTTCCCCATGCGCGCGCGTACTTCAGCGACGCCGCGATGTCCTTGTGCACGAGGCGGGCGACGTCGAGCACGGTCGCGCCGCGTCGCACCGTGAACGGCCGGTCCATCTCGGGCGGCTTGCCGGGCGCCTTCGTATAGACGCGGACGATCGCGAGCTCGCGGAACAGGAACGGGGCGATCTGCTCGAGCCCTTCGCCGGTCTCCGCGGACACGGACACGGCCGGGAGATCGATGCCGGTCAGCTCCTTCAGGACCTCGAGGTCCGCCGGATCGAAGCCGAGATCGCGCTTGTTCGCGACGAGCAGCGTCGGCAGGCGCTTGCGGAACGGATCGAGCGCGCGCGCATCGTCGTCCTCGTCGTCGGGCGGGGGCGCCTCGCGCGCAGGCCAGTCCGGCACGAGGCTGACGCGGCGCTCGTCGAGCTGGTCGATCACGGCCTGGACGAGCTCCGCGCACGCGGGATCCGTGAGATCGACGACGAGGAGCGCCGCGTCCGCGGGCTGCAGCGCGTTCACGTACCAGCTGTCGATGTAGTCCGCCGAGATCGGCGGCAGATCGACGAGCTGAAAGTAGATGTCCTCGTACGGGAGCATCCCGGGCAGCGGCTCCGTCGTTGCGTGCGGGAACGGGCCGACGCTCGCACGGGAGCCGGTCAGGCGCGCGTGCAGCGCCGACTTGCCCGAGTTCGGCGGGCCGACGAGCGCGATCTGCGCGGCGCCTTCGGGCCGCACGACGTGCACCGGACCCGTGCGTGCGGCGCCCTTCTTCGGACCGGAGAGCTCGTCGGTCAGCTGCTTGATGCGGCTCTTGATGTCGGCCTGCAGATGCTCCGTGCCTTTGTGCTTCGGGATCGTCCGCAGCATCTCCTTGAGGCACTGAAGGCGCTCGCGCTCGTCCTGGGCGGCGCGATAAGCTTGCTCGGCGCGTTTGTATTCGGGACTTAAATTCGCCGGCATCGTTCGCGCGTCAGTGTCGTCGTATCGAGATCGAGTCGTTCAATGAGCATCGCACGCTTTCGATTATGCCGGAGGGCGGCCGCACCGCGGAGCGGGGAGCGGCCGCGATGAGCATCCATCCGTCGTCGGTCGTCTCGGACGACGCGCAGATCTCGCCAGACGCCGAGATCGGGCCGTTCTGTGTGATCACCGGGCGCGTGCGCATCGGCGCGGGCACCGTCGTCGAGTCGCATGCGCGCATCGGCAGCCGCTACGGCAGCGTGACGATCGGCGAGCGCAACCTGATCCAGAGCGGTGCGATGCTCGGCGGGCCGCCGCAGGACCTGAGCTACGAGGACAACTTCGACGCCGCGCTCGTGATCGGCGACGGCAACCGCATCGGCGAGTACGTGACGATCAACCTCGGCACGCGCAAGGGGGGCGGCACGACGCGGCTCGGCAACGACAACTTCGTGATGGCGTACTGTCACGTCGGTCACGATTGCCAGCTCGGCAGCGGCATCGTGCTGACGAACCTGTGTCAGCTCGCCGGCCACGTGGAGATCGGCGACAGGGCGATCCTGTCGGGGCACTCCGGCGCGTCGCAGTTCGTGCGGATCGGTGCGTACGCGTTCCTCGCCGGCGGCTCCTACGCGAACAAGGACATTCCGCCGTTCTCGATCGCCGAGGGCTACTGGGCGACGTTGCGTGCGACGAATCGCGTCGGCCTGAAGCGGGCCGGCTTCGATCTCGAAGAGCGGCGCAACATCGAGCGGGCGATGCGCTTCGTGCTCGACGGCGCGCTGACCGTGCGCGACGTCGTCGAGCGGATTCGCGAGGAGTGCGCGCCGAGCCCGCAGATCGAGCGGCTCGTGACGTTCCTCGAGACGTCCGAGCGCGGGATCGCGCGGCGATGAGCCGCGTCCGCGTCGCCGTCGTCGGGACGGGGTATCTCGGGCGCTTCCACGCGCAGAAGTACGCGGCGTTGCCCCGCGCGGAGCTCGTCGGCGTCTGCGACATCGACGAGCGCACGGGACGCGCCGTGGCAGAGGCCGTCGGCGCCGCGTACGTCGCGGACCATCGCGACCTCGTCGGGCGCGTCGACGCGGTCACGATCGCCGCGACGACGAGCGCGCACTTCGAGCTCGCGCGCTTCTTCCTCGAGCACGGCGTCCACGTGCTCGTCGAGAAGCCGATGACGCGCACGGCCGACGAGGCGCGCATCCTGACGGAGCTCGCCGAAGCGAAAAACCTCAAGCTTCAGGTCGGGCACGTCGAGCGCTTCAATCCGGCGTTCCTGTCCGCGCGCGAGACTCTGACGGACATCGACTTCATCGAGTGTCACCGGCTCGCGCCGTTCAAGCCGCGCGGCGCGGACGTCGACGTCGTCCTCGATCTGATGATCCACGATCTCGACGTGATGCTGTCGCTCGTCGAGTCGAGGCCTGCGAGCGTCTCGGCGGTCGGGACCGGCGTGCTGACGAATTCGGTCGACATCGCGAACGCACGGATCGAGTTCGAGAGCGGCGCGATCGCGAACGTCACCGCGTCGCGCGTGTCGACGAGCGCGCAGCGTCGGTTCCGCGTCTTTCAGCAGAGCCAGTACGTGTCGATCGACTTCGGCGAGGGCGAGGTGCGGCGCGTGCGTCCGTCGAGCGGGTGGCGCGACGGCGAGCCGCTCGAGGTCGAGCGCTGGAGCCTCGACAAGGGCGACGCGCTGCTCGCCGAGACCGAATCGTTCCTCGACGCGATCGTGCACGATCGTCCGTGCGCCGTGTCGGGCCGCGACGGCGTCGCCGCGCTCGAGCTCGCCGAGGCGATCATCGGCGACATCGCGCGCCGAGCGGCGAAGCGGCGGCGGTGAGGGCAAAAATGGGGTCAGAGCCCATTTCTGGTAGCCCCAATACGGCCGCATGGTCAGAGAAAAATGGGCTCTGACCCCATCGGTTCATCGCCGGATTCGGGGGAAGCGGCCCGGATCTTGAGGAAGATGTAGGCGTCGTCTTTTCCCCGAATGCGGGTGACGGTCAGAAAAAGCGGGCTCTGACCCGATTTCTTGTTCAGACGCGCCCTTCGAGCCCGAGCTCCTTGATCTTGCGCGTCAGCGTGTTCCGGCCCCACCCGAGCAGCTTCGCCGCCTCGAGGCGCTTGCCGCGCGCGCTCCGGAGCGCGGTCACGATCAACGTCCGCTCGAACGCGGGCAGCGCCTCGGAGAGCAGCGGCTCCGGCGGCCCTGCCGCGAGCTGACCTTCGGCCCACTGCGCGAGCTCGGTCGTCCAGTCGGCGGCGGCGCCTCGCTCGGCGCCGCCGAGCTCGCTCGGCAGATCCTGCACGACGATCTCGCGTCCGGCGGCCGTGACGGTGAGCCTGCGGCACACGTTCACGAGCTCGCGAACGTTGCCGGGCCAGTCGTAGCGCATCATCACGTCGATGACCGGCTGGCTCAGCGTCTTCGGCGCGACGCCGAGCTCCGCCGCCGCGCGCTCGAGGTAGAAGCGCGCGAGCTGCGGGATGTCCTCACGCCGGTGCCTGAGCGGCGGCACCTCGATCCGCATCACGTTCAGGCGGTGATAGAGGTCCTCCCGGAAGCGGCCCTGCTGGACCGCGAGCGCGAGGTCCTGGTGCGTCGCGGCGATCACGCGCACGTCGACGCGGATCGGCGTCTGCCCGCCGACCCGGAAGAACTCGCTCTCCGCGAGCACGCGCAAGAGCCGCGTCTGCAGCGCCGGCGACATGTCGCCGATCTCGTCGAGGAACAGCGTGCCGCCGTCGGCCTGCTCGAAGCGCCCGATGCGGCGCTCCATCGCGCCGGTGAACGCGCCCTTCTCGTGGCCGAAGAGCTCGGACTCGAGCAGCTCCGCGGCGATCGCCGACGTGTTCAGCGCGACGAACGGCTGGCGCGCACGCGGCGAGTTCTCGTGCAACGCGCGTGCGACGAGCTCCTTGCCGGTGCCCGACTCGCCGGTGATCAGCACCGTCATGCTCGAGCGCGACAGCCGGCCGATCGCCTTGAACACGTCCTGCATCGCCGGGGCGGAGCCGATGATGCGCGGCGTCTTCGACGTCGTCGACTCCGCGGCCTGATGCCGGCCGTTGTGCCGCGCCGCCCGCGACACGAGCTCGATCGCCTCGTCGATGTCGAACGGCTTCGGCAGATACTCGAACGCGCCGCCCTGGTAGGCCGAAACCGCGCTGTCGAGATCGGAGTGCGCCGTGATCACGATCACCGGCACGTTCGGATCGCTTGCCGCGAGCCGCTCCATCAGCTCGAGCCCACTCATGTCCGGCATGCGGATGTCGGTCACGAGCACATCGGGTCGATCGCGCTCGAAGGCCTTGAGCAGCGCGCGCGCCGAGTCGAACGTGCGGGGCACCATTTGCGCCTGCTTCAGCGCCTGCTCGAGAACCCAGCGAACCGACTCGTCGTCGTCGACGACCCAAACGTTCAATCCCGGTGTCGTCACGTGCGCTTCCCTCCGCGTCCTGCCGCGTCCGTCTCGGAGCCCGCCGGCGCCGGCGTCAGAGGCAGCAGCATCTGAAACGCGGTGCGTCCCGGCCGGCTCGTGAACTCGATGAGACCGCCGTTGCGGCCGACGAGATCCTGCGCGATCGTCAGCCCGAGGCCCGTGCCGGTGTCTCGGCCGCTGACGAGCGGATAGAAAATCGTCTCCTTCAGCTCGTCCGGTATGCCCGGCCCGTCGTCCTCGACCTCGAGCGACAGCACGAGCCGGTGGAATTCGCCGCCGATCGTGTAGTTCGACAATGCACGCGTGCGGAATACGATCCGGCCCGACTCGCCGACCGCCTGCAGCGCGTTGCGCGAGAGGTTCAGGAAGGCCTGGATCATCTGCCCGCGATCCGTCTCGAGCGGCGGCAGGCTCGGATCGTAGTCGCGCACGAGCTTCACGCCCGGCGGCTTCTCCGCCGCGATCAGGTTCGCGACGTGCTCCGTGATCTGATGCACGTTGACGAGCTCCGGCTTCGGCCGGCCGCCCTTCAGGATGCCGTCGACGAGCGCCGCCAGACGGTCGGCCTCGTCGATGATGACCTGCGTGTACCTGCGCAGCTCCGGCGCCGGCAGCTGCCGCTCGAGCAGCTGCGCGGCGCCGCGCAGCCCGCCGAGCGGGTTCTTCACCTCGTGCGCGAGCTGGCTCACGATCCGGCGGGACAGCCGCTGCTTCGCGAGCAGGTCGAGCTCGCGGCGAATGCGCCGATCCCGCTCCGTGTCGAAGAGCTCGAGCAGGATCCCCGGCTCGGCGTCGAGCGGCTGGGCGCGGCAGTCGACGATCAGCTCCCGGTCGCCGGCCTTCGCCTCGAGCTCGCGCAGGCTGAAGGTGAGCCCGGTGTCGAGCGCGCGGCGGCACAGCGATTCGAGCTCGCCGGCCGGATAAAGGACGTCGCGCATCGGCCGGCCGTCCGCCTGGCGCGCGCTGATGCCGAGCAGGCTCTCGGCCGCGGGATTCAGGTACGCGATCGTGAGCTCCGCGTCGAGCACGACGACGGCCGTCGTCAGCGCCTGCAGGATCTCGTCGGGTTCGGGCGGCAACCGGCGCCGCCGGGGGGAGCGAACCGCGCCCGGCTTCGGCGAGCCCGGCGCATCGCCTCCGCCGCTCAGTTCCGGCGCGCGGGCGGGGCTCGGTTGTACGGGTTCTGGATGCTCGTCTGCTGCACCATGAAGGTCACGGCCAGCGAGCGCAGCACCTCGGAGCCGCTCTCGTCGACGATCACGGCCTGGAGCGTATGCACACCCCGGTAGACCTCCGGCACGCTGAGCTGCGTCGTCGTCGCGTCGAGGTTCCGCCGCTCCCCGTCGAGGTAGACGTCGAGGCGATGTCCCGCCTGCAGCGGCGGCTCGAGCTCGACCGTGACGGAAAGTGTCCCGCCGATGTTCCAAAGCGTCTCCTGGTGCGCGGGAGACACGACATCGAAGCGGCGGTAAGGAACGGCCGGCTGCGCCGCCGCGGAGCTCGCCGCGCTCGCTTGCTGCGAGACTCCGGCCGTGTCCAGCGGCGCCTGCTGGAACGTCTGCGCGCCCAAAAGCTCGATCCGCTCCGCGCCTTCGACCGGCCGGTCCGAGTAATGGGTGACCCCGTTCTGGTCGACCCAGCGCCAGACCGTCACGGCGCCCGCGGGACTCGCGGCGATCGTCAGCGCGATTAGGCAAAGCCACCACGTCCGCATGCTCCAAAGCTTACTGCCGCGCGGGCCCGGGAGCTACCGAACGGGCGGAAATCTGCGATCTCCGCCACGTTCGGCATTGAACAGAACCTCGGGACAACGGCTCCTCGCAACGTTACAGGCTGTAGTACAGGTCGAACTCGACCGGGTGCGTCGACATCTGCACCCTCTGGATCTCCTGCTGCTTCAGCGCGATGTAGCCGTCGATCAGCTCGTCGCTGAACACATCGCCCTTCTTCAGGAACGCGCGGTCGCGGTCGAGCGCGTCGAGCGCCTGCTGCAGCGAGAAGCAGACGGTCGGGATCTGCTTCTCCTCCTCGGGCGGCAGATCGTAGAGGTCCTTGTCCATCGGCTCGCCCGGATGGATCTTGTTCTGGATCCCGTCGAGCCCCGCCATCATCATCGCCGTGAACGCGAGGTACGGATTCGCCGTGCTGTCCGGGAAGCGGACCTCGATGCGCCTCGCCTTCGGATTCGGGATGTACGGGATCCGGATGGACGCCGACCGGTTGCGCGCGGAGTACGCGATCAGCGTCGGCGCCTCGAAGTGCTTCACGAGCCGCTTGTAGCTGTTCGTCGACGCGTTCGTGAACGCGTTCAGCGCGTGCGCGTGCTTCATGATGCCGCCGATGTAGTACAGCGCGAGCTCCGAGAGACCGCCGTAGCCGTCGCCCGTGAACAGGTTCTTGCCGTCCTTCGCGAGCGACTGATGCACGTGCATGCCGTTGCCGTTGTCGCCGACGAGCGGCTTCGGCATGAAGGTCGCGGTCTTGCCGTAGCTCGCCGCGACGTTGTGCACGACGTACTTCAGCATCTGCACCTGGTCCGCCTTGCGGACGAGCGTGTCGAAGCGCACGCCGATCTCGCCCTGGCCGGCCGTCGCGACCTCGTGATGGTGCACCTCGGGATGGAGACCCATCTCCTCGAGCGCGAGGCACATCGCGGAGCGGATGTCGTGCTGCGAGTCGACCGGCGGGACCGGGAAATAGCCGCCCTTGACGCCCGGCCGGTGACCGAGGTTGCCGTCCGGCCGCTCGCGTCCGGACTGCCAGTGACCTTCTACCGAGTCGATCGCGTAGAAGGTCTCGTGCATCGACACGTGCCAGCGCACGTCGTCGAAGATGAAGAACTCGTTCTCGGGACCGAAGTACGCGGCGTCCGCGATGCCCGTCGACTTGAGGTACGCCTCGGCGCGCTTCGCGGCGGAGCGCGGATCGCGCACGTACCCCTGCATCGTCGCGGGCTCGATCACGTCGCAGCGGACGAGCAGCGTCGGCTCCTCGCTGAACACGTCGAGCACCGCGGTCGAGCAGTCCGGCAGCAGGATCATGTCGGACTCGTTGATCCCCTTCCATCCGGCGATCGACGAGCCGTCGAACATCTTGCCGTCCTCGAAGAAGCTCTCGTCGACCGTGCTCACCGGCACGGTGACGTGCTGCTCCTTGCCGCGGGTGTCCGTCAGCCGCAAGTCGACGAACTTGACGCCCTTATCCTTTATCATCTGTAGCACTTCGGCTGGGGACATGGTTTCCTCCACTTCCTGATCTTCTGCCGTTGCCTGCGCTCGACCGAAGTCGGCGATTCGTCCGCGGAGCCTTCTGCTCCGACTCGGGGCCATCCTGGTGCAGCATCTGTGCCAGCCCCCAGTGTCGCTGCAGGCCGTTGAGCGGCAAAGAAAAACGGATCCGACCCTCGTCGCTGCGCCGCGGCAATTGCACCAAGGCGGTGCGTTCGCGCCGCCATGATGCGCCGAATTGGTGCATCCCGCCAGCCTCAGCGCACTCGTTTGCGGCGTGCAGTGGGCCGCTCGCGCGTTCGCTTATACTGGCGCGCTCTTTCTGCGCGACCTGCGGAGCGAACGTCATGGTGTCGATGGAAAAGCTCGTCTCCCTAAGCAAGCGCCGCGGCTTCATCTTCCCGTCGAGCGAGATCTACGGGGGACTGAACGGCTGCTGGGACTACGGCCCTCTCGGCGTCGAGCTCAAACGCAATCTGAAGGCGGCGTGGTGGGACGATATGATCGCGCACCACGATGACACGGCGGCGCCGCCGGGCGCACCGTCCGCGTTCGCGATGGTCGGCCTCGACTCGTCGATCCTGATGAACCCGCGGGTCTGGGAGGCCAGCGGCCACGTCGGCGGATTCGCGGACCCGATGGTCGACTGCCGCGAGACGCGGGCGCGCTACCGGGCCGATCAGCTCGTCGTATTCCGGGTGCTGTTCGACGGCGAGCCGGCCGATGCGCCGCTCTTCGCGTCGCAGGGCGAATGGGGCAAGTCGACCGAGGAGGAGCTCGTCGAGCCGCACCGGAAGCGGATCGCCGCCCTGGCGAAGCAGCACCGGGACAAGACGATGCGGATCGAGGCGGTGCCCGGCGCGCTCGAGGACGAGGCGCTGCGGCGCCAGGTGCTCGCGCCGGGCGCGAGCGAGCCGGGGTCGCTGACGGCGCCGCGCGCGTTCAACCTGATGTTCAAGACGTACGTCGGTGCGCTCGAGGACGCGTCGAGCGTCGCATACCTGCGCCCCGAGACCGCGCAGGGCATCTTCGTGAACTTCCGGAACGTGCTCGATACGGCCCGGATCCGCGTGCCGTTCGGGATCGGCCAGATCGGCAAGGCGTTCCGCAACGAGATCAACCCGCGCAACTTCACGTTCCGCAGCCGCGAGTTCGAGCAGATGGAGATCGAGTTCTTCTGCCGGCCCGAGGAAGCCCCGGACTGGTACCGCTACTGGCGCGACCGCCGCTACGCGTGGTACGTGTCGCTCGGCATGCGCAGCGAGAACCTGGAGCTCCGCGAGCACGAGCCGTCGGAGCTCGCGCATTACGCGGCGAGCTGCGCGGACGTCGAGTACCGCTTCCCGTTCGGGCAGAGCGAGCTCGAGGGCATCGCGAACCGCTCGGACTTCGATCTGCGCCAGCACATGCAGACGAGCGGCAAGGACCTGCGCTACATCGACGACCTCGAGCCGGATCCCGAGAAGCGCAAATACCTGCCGTACGTGATCGAGCCGTCCGCCGGCGCGGACCGTGCGGCGCTCGCGTTCCTGTGCGACGCATATGCCGAGGACGAGGTCGGCGGCGAGCCGCGCACGGTGCTGCGGTTCCATCCGCGGCTCGCGCCGATCAAGGTCGCAGTGTTGCCGCTCGTCCGCAAGGACGGGATGGCCGAGGCCGCGCTCGATCTCTATCGCCGGCTGCGGAAACGCTTCACCGCGTACTACGACGAGAAGGCGGCGATCGGCCGGCGCTATCGGCGTCAGGACGAGGCCGGAACGCCGTTCTGCGTGACCGTCGACGGCGAGACGCTGTCGGACGGCACCGTGACGGTGCGCGACCGCGATACATGCGCGCAGACGCGCGTTGCGGCGGATCGGCTCGCCGAGTACCTCGCGGAGCGGATCGAGGCTCGCGATTGAGCGCACCGGCGAGAAGGCTGATCGTGCTCGACCGCGACGGCGTGATCAACGCGGACTCGGACGACTACATCAAGTCGCCCGAGGAGTGGCACCCGCTGCCGGGGAGCCTCGAGGCGATTGCCCGCCTCGCACGGGCAGGCTACGACGTCGTCGTCGCGACGAACCAGTCCGGCCTCGCCCGAGGCCTTTTTTCCGCGGAGACGCTCGACGCGATCCATGCGCGGATGCGGGAAGCGGTCGCGGCGGCCGGCGGCGAAATCAAGGCGATCTACGTCTGTCCGCATCGTCCCGAGGACGACTGCAGGTGCCGGAAGCCGCGGCCGGGCCTGCTCGAGCGGATCGCGCGCGATTTCGGCCTGCCGCTCGACGGCGTGCCGTTCATCGGCGACAAGCTGAGCGACGTCGAGGCGGCGGTCGCCGTGGGCGCGCGCCCGGTCCTCGTGCTGACGCCCGACGGCACCGCGGACGCCGAGCGGGCCCGCGCGCTCGGCGCGGAGGTCTATCTGAGCCTGGCCCGCGCCGTGGACGCGCTCCTCGCCGACTGAGCGGAGGCGGCCGATGGGTCAGTGGCTCAAGTCGGTTCTCTTCACGATCTTCCTGTTCGTGTCGGTGCCGATCTACGCGCCGATCGTGCTGCTGACGGCGCCGTTTCCAAGGCGAGTCGCGTACCGCGCCGTGCTCTACTGGGTCGACGCGCAGCTCTTCATGCTCGAGAAGCTCTGCGGGCTGCGCTACGAGGTCGAGGGGACGGAGCACCTGCCGTCCGAGCCGAGCATCGTGCTGATGAAGCACTCGTCGGCGTGGGAGACGCTCGCGCAGCTCAAGCTCTTTCCGCGGCAGACGTGGGTGCTGAAGCGCGAGCTGATGTGGGCGCCGTTCTTCGGCTGGGCGCTGATGCTGCTGAAGCCGATCGCGATCGATCGTCGCGGCGGCCGCGTCGCGGTCGAGCAGGTCGTCACGCAGGGTCGAGCACGGCTCGACGAAGGGCTCTGGGTCGTGATCTTCCCCGAAGGGACCCGCGTGCCTTACGGGCAGACGGGACGCTTCGGATTGAGCGGCGCGCTGCTCGCGACCGCGGCGGGCAAGCCGGTCATCCCGGTCGCGCACGACGCGGGGCGGTACTGGCCGCGCCGCGGGTGGCTGAAGCGCGCGGGCACGATCCGGGTGCGCATCGGGCCGCCGATTTCGACGGCGGGCCGTGATCCGCGCGAGATCACGGCCGAGGTTCGCGCATGGATCGAGCGGGCCGTCGCAGAGATCGACGCGGCGCCCGCCGCGAGGGGCGAGCAGGTCGTGCAGAACGGCCGGAGCGGAGCGCTCGGCTGAGCGACGCGCGAACGATCAGACGTCGAGGTTCGACACCGAGAGCGCGTTGCGCTCGATGAACTCGCGCCGCGGCTCGACCTGATCGCCCATCAGCGTGCTGAAGATCTCGTCCGCGGCGACGGCGTCCTCGATCCGGACCTGCATCAGCCGGCGCGTCTTCGGGTTGACGGTCGTCTCCCAGAGCTGCTCGGGGTTCATCTCGCCGAGGCCCTTGTACCGCTGGATCGTCTGGCCCTGCTTCGCCTGCGCCATCATCCACTCTACCGCTTCCGGGAACGTCGCGACTTCCTTGCGTTCCTTGCCGCGCTGCACGTAGGCGCCCGGCGAGAGGAGATCCTTGAAGCTCGCGCCAATCGTCGCGATTCGCTGATATTCCGGAGATCGGAAGAATCCCGGCTGCAGATTCTTCGTCGTCGTGACCCCGTGATATTCCCGTGTCACGTATATCGCCGGATCCACACCTGTCCCGCCCGGCTGATAATGCACACGGTAGCGAGGACCGGTGCCGTTCAGCGCCTTCAGCCGCTCCTCGAGCGTCGCCGCCCAGCCGCGCATGTGGTTCGCATCCTCGAGCTGCTCGGACGAGATCGCCGGCAGCCACATCAGCGCGTGCAGCACGTTCGCGTCGTAGCGCTTGCCCCAGCGCTCGATGATCGCCTTCGCCTCCATGTATTGGCGGGCGAGCTGCTCGAGCGTCTCGCCCTGGATCGCGGAGCCGTCCTGGCCCGTGTAGAGCGTCGCGTCCTCGACCGCGTTGCGCAGCAGCAACGCGTTGAGCTCGGCGTCGTCCTTCACGTAGACCTCGGTCTTGCCGCGCTTCACCTTGTAAAGCGGCGGCTGCGCGATGTAGACGTGCCCGCGCTCGATCAGCTCCGGCATCTGCCGATAGAAGAACGTCAGGAGCAGCGTGCGGATGTGCGAGCCGTCGACGTCCGCGTCCGTCATGATGATGATCCGGTGATAGCGCAGGTTGTCCGGGTCGAACTCCTCGCGGCCGACGCCGCAGCCGAGCGCGGTGATGAGCGTACCGACCTCCGGCGACTGTAACATCTTGTCAAATCTGGCTTTTTCGACGTTCAGGATCTTGCCCTTGAGCGGCAGCACGGCCTGCGTGCGTCGATCACTGCCCTGCTTCGCGGAGCCGCCGGCGGAGTCGCCCTCGACGAGGAAGAGCTCGGAGAGCGCCGGATCCTTCTCCTGGCAGTCCGCGAGCTTGCCGGGGAGCCCGGCGACGTCGAGCGCGCTCTTGCGGCGCGTCATCTCGCGCGCCTTGCGCGCCGCCTCGCGCGCGCGGGCCGCCTCGAGGATCTTGCCGACGATGATCTTCGCCTCGGCCGGGTGCTCGAGCAGGAACGCCTCGAGCTGCTCGGCGACGATCGACTCCGCGACCGCCTTGACCTCGGACGAGACCAGCTTGTCCTTGGTCTGCGACGAGAACTTCGGATCCGGCAGCTTTACGGACAGCACGGCCGTAAGGCCTTCGCGCGCATCGTCGCCGGTCGGGCTGATCTTCTCGCGCTTCGCGATGCCTTCGCTCTCGATGTAGTGGTTCAGCGTGCGCGTCATCGCGGCGCGGAACCCGGCCAGGTGCGTTCCGCCGTCCCGCTGCGGGATGTTGTTCGTGTAGCAGAACATCGACTCCTGATAGCCGTCGTTCCACTGCAGGGCCGCTTCGACGTGGATCGGCCCGCGCTTGTCCTGGAAATAGATGATCGTCGGGTGCAGCGGCGTCTTGCTGCGGTTCAGGTGCGCGACGAACGCCTTGATGCCGCCTTCGAACTCGAAGACGTCGTTGCGGTTGTCGCGCTCGTCGGTCAGCGTGATCCGGACGCCGGAGTTCAGGAACGAGAGCTCCCTGAGCCGCTTCGCGAGCGTGTCGTAGTCGAACTCGAGGTTCGAGAAGACCTTCGGGCTCGGCTGGAACGTGATCGTCGTCCCGGTCCGGTCCGTCGTCCCGATCTCGGCGAGCGGCGCGAGCGGCTCGCCGTTCGCGTACTTCTGCTGGTAGACCTTGCCGCCGCGGTAGATCGTCAGGACCAGCGACTCGGACAGCGCGTTGACGACGGACACGCCGACACCGTGCAGGCCGCCCGAGACCTTGTACGAGTTGTCGTCGAATTTGCCGCCGGCGTGCAGCACGGTCATGATGACCTCGGCGGCGGAGCGGCCCTCGTCCGGATGGATGTCCACCGGGATGCCGCGCCCGTTATCGGCCACCGTCACGGACTCGTCCGGGTGGATCGTCACGTTGACTTCGGTGCAGAATCCGGCCAGAGCTTCGTCGATCGAGTTATCGACGACCTCGAAGACCATGTGGTGGAGCCCCGTGCCGTCATCGGTATCCCCGATGTACATGCCGGGCCGCTTCCGGACCGCTTCGAGGCCCTTCAAGACCTTGATATTCTTGGAAGTGTACTCGCTCTGGCTCATCGGTTTGCAAAACTTGGGCTAAATCGACTCATTATAACACCCTGCGCACCTTTCCCTGTTCCACGTGGAACATCGGGAAGCGCCGGTCGACCGGCAGAAGGTCCTCCGAGAGCCCCGTGAGGATCAGCTGCGCCGGCAAGTCCTCGACCTCGGCCAGCAGCCGTGCGAGCGAGCCGCGGTCGAGCTCCGCGGCCGGATCGTCGATGAGCAGCACGGCATCCCGGCGCCCCGCCGCACCCGCGTCCCGCACCTGAGCGACGACGAGCGCGGCGGCGCACAGCTTCTGTTGCCCTCGAGACGCCTCGTCCGCGACATCCGCTCCGTCGAGCCTGAGGGCCAGATCGGCGCGGTGCGGCCCCGGCGTCGTGTGGCCCATCGCGCGGTCCCGCTCGAGGCATTCGGACAGGGCCTCTGCGAGCTCGACGCCTGCCCTCCACCCGGTCCGGTAGCGCACCTCGAGCCGCCGCCGGACGAGACGCTCCGCGACGGCTTCCGCGACCGGCGCGAAGCGCTCGACGTACGCCGACCGTGCGCGCGTCACGTCGTTTCCGGCCTCGACCAGCGCATGGTCCCACGGCTCGAGCGCGGCGCGGCTCGCCCCGGCCTTGAGCGCCGCGTTTCGCTGCCCGAGCACGCGGCGGTAGCGCTTCCACGCCCCGAGATAGTCGTGTTCCACGTGGAACACCCCCCAGTCGAGGAACCGTCGCCGCTCGCTCGGTCCGCCCTCGATCAAGCGATGCACGCCCGGGTCGATCACGTCGACCGCGAAGCAGCGGGCGACCTCCGTGACCGACGCGGCCGGCTGCCGGTCGATCCTGTAGACGAGCCCGCTCGAATCGAACGCCGCGCCGATGCGGCGCAGGCGCTCCCCGTCCCGCTGCTCGATGTAAACGGAAAACCCGTTCTGCCCGTGCTGGACCAAACGGCGCGTGTGCCGCGTCCGGAACGAGCGGCCGCGTCCGATGACGAAGAAGGCTTCGAGCAGGCTCGTCTTGCCGGCGCCGTTCGGCCCGAAGAAGTAGTTGCGCCGCGGATCCAGCGCGCAGTCGATGTCGCTCAGGATCCGTAATCGATCGACTCGAATGCGTTCCAACGGCACGCGCCACTCCCGGCCGCGACTCGGCAGCCCACGGGGTTCGGGCGAAGCTGGACCCGGGACGCCCGCCGGGTCGGAGGCCTCCGCCCGACGCGCGCGCTCGTCCTAGAGCCGCATCGGCATGACGACGAACTTCGTCGTCTCGTCGTCGCCGGTGATCAGACAACTGGAATTCGCGTCCGTCATCCCGATCCGGACCCGCTCTCCGTCGACGGCGGCCAGCGCATCGAGCAGGTAGTTTACGTTGAAGCCGATCTCCATCGGCGTCCCCGTGTAATCGACCTCGACGGTCTCGACCGCCTCTTCCTGCTCCGGATTGTTCGCCTCGACCACGACGCTGCTCTCGTCGAGCGTGAGCCGCACGCCGCGGTATTTCTCGTTCGACAGGATCGCCGCGCGCTGCAGCGCCTGCCGCAGGAGCTGCCGGTCGGCCGTCACGACGTTCGGCGGGCTCGACGGGATCACCCGCGCGTAGTCCGGGAAGCGCCCGTCGATCAGCTTCGACGTCATCCGCAGCCCGTCGATCGTCAGCCGCACGTGGCTCTTGCCGAGCGTCAGGCTCACGCGGCCCTCGTCGCCGAGGAGCCGGTTCAGCTCGAGCACGCCCTTCCGCGGCACGATCTGCTGCTCGTTATGCAACGCCGCCCGCTCGAGCGTGATCTCGGCAAGCGCGAGGCGATGCCCGTCGGTCGCGACGCCGCGCAGCCGCGGTCCGTCCGTCTCGAGCAGCAGGCCGTTCAGGTAGTAGCGCACGTCCTGCTGCGCCATCGAGAAATGCGTCTTCTCGAGCAGGTGCTTGAGCGCCTTCGCGTCGATCTCGAGCGTCTGCTGGCCCGCGACGTCGTCGACTGTCGGGAAGTCCGCGGCGCGCAGCGTCGACAGCGTGAAACGGCTGCGGCCCGCCTTCACCGTCATGCGGTCCCCGCTCAACGTCGCGTCGACGCGGGCGCCGTCCGGCAGCGCCCGGAAGATGTCGTGCAGCTTCCGGCCCGGGACCGTGATTTCGCCGTCGACCGCGTCGTCCACGCTCGCCTCGGCGACGAGCTCGACCTCGAGGTCCGTCGCCGTCACGCTCAGCACGCCGTCCCGCACGACGAGCAGGACGTTGCTCAGAATCGGCATCGTCTGCTTTCTCTCGACGACGCCGATCACCGACTGAAGCGGCTTCAACACGACTTCTCGCGGGGCGCTGAACTTCATCTTCGTATCTACCTGTTTATATTTTTTCGGCTGTTGCCGTTAGGGCCGGCAGCGGCGCTGTAAAACTCAAAAATTTTTCGTTTATTCAAAAACTTATATCCATAGATACCGAGTGCACAACGCCGCGCCGTCCTGTGTGCGGCCTGTGGACGAATCTCGGAGCGAAAGTTATCCACCGGATGTGCACGTCAACTCGTCAACGTTCTCAAGAGGTTGTTGTAGTCCTCGGCCACGCGCGTCTCGGTCTCACGTAAGGCTTTGATTCTACGGCATGCGTGCAGCACGGTCGTGTGGTCGCGGCCGCCGAAGGCATCGCCGATCTCGGGCAGGCTGTGCGTCGTAAGCTCCTTCGCGAGGGCCATCGCGATCTGGCGCGGCCGCGCGATCGACCGGCTGCGCCGCTTCGACAAGAGATCCGAGACGCGGATCTTGAAATACCCGGCAACGGTCTTCTGGATATTCTCCACCGTCACCAGCTTGTCCTGAAGCGCCAAAAGATCGCGGAGCGCGTCCTTTGCGAACTCGAGCGTGATCGGCTGCCCGGTGAACCGCGCGTTCGCGATCACGCGGCGCAGCGCCCCCTCGAGCTCGCGGACGTTCGAGCGGATCCGCTGCGCAATGAAGAACGCGACCTCTTCCGGCAGCCGTTCCTGCTCCGCCGCGGCCTTGCTCATCAGGATCGCGACGCTCGTCTCGAGCTCCGGCGGCTCGATCGCGACCGTCAGGCCCCAGCCGAAGCGTGACTTGAGGCGCTCCTCGAGGCCCGAGACCTCCTTCGGATAGCGGTCGCACGTCAGCACGATCTGCCGCTGCCCTTCGAGCAACGCGTTAAACGTGTGGAAAAACTCCTCCTGCGAGCGCTCCTTGCCGGCGAAGAACTGGATGTCGTCGATCAGCAGCGTGTCGAGCGACCGATAAGTCCGCTTGAAGTCCGCGATCGTGTTGTGCTGGAGGCCTCGCACCATGTCGCCGACGAAGCGCTCCGAGTGGATGTACGCGACCTTCGCGTTGCCGTCCCGCTGCAGGATCGCGTTGCCGATCGCGTGCATCAGGTGCGTCTTGCCGAGCCCGACGCCGCCGTAGATGAACAGCGGGTTGTACGCCGTGCCCGGGTTCTGGCCGACCTGCACCGCGGCCGCGCGTGCAAGCTGATTGCTCTTGCCTTCGACGAAGCTGTCGAACGTGAACGCCGCGTTCAGTCGGCTGCCGATGACCTGCGGCGCGGCCCGCGTCTCCGGATCCGACGCCGACGCGCTCGGCGCCGTGGGCCGGCGCCGGCTGCCGACCTCGAGCAGCACGTTGCGCGCGCCCGCGTGCTCGGCCCACCACGAGCGGATCTCGACGAGGCAATGGGTCTGCACCCAGTCGACGACGAAGCGGTTCGGCGCAAGCAGCTTCACGACGCCGTCCCCGTCCTCGACGGGCTGCAGCGGCCGGATCCACGTGTTGAGCTGCTGCTCCGAGAGCGCGGACTCCAACGCTCCGACGCACTGCTTCCACAGAGACGAGAGCGCCGGCGATTGTTCTGCCACGATTGAGCTTCTTGCTGAAACGCCAGAGAAGAAGGGGGCGGGTGCCGCCCGCGGAACAGCGAGTCTAATACGCCCGTCCCCGGTTATCCACAGCGCGTCGGCGTCCCTCCGCTATTGACATGCACCGGTGCCGCGCGTAAAGTCTCGCGTTCTCTAGCTGGTCTCTATCCCTTTGTTTGGCTTCGTATTTCGCCCCGCGCATCGGGGTACGGAACCGTCATGAAGAGAACCTTTCAACCGAGCAAGCTGCGCCGTAAGCGCACACACGGATTCCGCGCCCGGATGAAGACGCGGAGCGGCCGTGACGTGCTGAAGCGCCGCCGTGCGAAGGGCCGCGCGCGTCTGACGCCGGCCTGAGGGCGGCCGTTTTCCTTTGGTCGACTCGGGCTCGGGCTTTCCGCCGCATCGACGCCTGCGCGCCTCGAAGGAGTTCGGCCGAGTCTTCGCCGATCCGGTACGATCGTCCGATCGTTTCTTCACGATTCTCGCGAGACCCAACGACGTCGGCGTGGCACGACTCGGGCTCGCGATCTCACGTAAAGCCGCGAAGCGGGCAGTGGACAGGAACAGATTGAAACGGATCGCGCGCGAGTCCTTCCGTCACAAGGCGCTGCCCGCGTGGGACTTCGTCGTGATGGCGCGACCCGGCGCGGCCGCCGAGCCCTCGGCCACGCTGCGCGCGAGCCTCGACGCGTCGTTCGACAGGTTGGTTCGCAAAGCCGGACGCCCGAGCGATGGATAACACGCGGCTCTTTCTATGGCTCGCGCTGCTCGCGATGCTGTGGCTCAACTATGACGCCTGGATGCGCGACCGCGCTCCCGTGCAGCAGTCCCGAACTCCGCCCGCGGCCGAGGTCGATCGGACGACCGACGATATCCCGGACGTCGGCGCGCCGAACGTCGACGCGCCCTCGTCCACGCCGCCCGCAGCCGAGACGCGCGCGCCGGCGATGCCGATCCACGTCCGCACCGACGTCCTCGATGTCGTCATCGACCCCGAAGGCGGCGACCTCGTCCGCGCCGATCTGCTCGACTACCCGGTCGATAAGCATCAGCCCGACGTGCTCGTTCGGCTGCTCGACTACGCGCCCAACGACCTCTGGGTGTTCCAGTCCGGCCTGAGCACGGCCGGCCGACGCGACGGGCCGACGCATCAGGCGATGTGGCGCGCGGCGAGCTCGAGCTACGAGCTTGCGCCCGGCGAGGACGAGCTCGTCGTCACGCTCGAGTGGGTCGGCGACGGCGGGCTCGACGCGCGCAAGGTCTATACGTTCCGCCGCGGCCGCTACGACATCGGCCTCGAGCTCGTCGTCGAGAACCATGCCGAGGAGCCGTGGCGCGGAGCGCCGTACGTGCGCATGCAGCGCGTGCACCATCCGCTGAAGCGCACGTTCTCGTCGATCGACAGCTATTCGTTCACCGGCCCCGTGCTGTACGACGGCGATTCGTCCGAGAAGCTCGACGTCGAGGCGCTCGCCAGCGATCCCGTGTCATTTACCGCGGCCGGCGGCTGGCTCGCCGGCATCCAGCACCATTTCCTCGCGGCGGCCGTTCCACCTCCGGACGCACCGTTCCAGTTCGACGCGACCGTCAGCGACGGGCGCTATCTGCTGACCGCGCTCGGCGAGCCGCAGCAGGTCGCAGCCGGGATGCAGCAGACCTTCGCGTTCACATTGTTCGTCGGGCCGAAGCTGCAGAAGCAGCTGCGCGAGACGGCCGACGGTCTCGTGCTCACGGTCGACTACGGCGTCCTGACGATCCTGGCGCAGCCGCTGTTCTGGGTGCTCTCGAAGATCCACGACATCGTCGGCAACTGGGGCTGGGCGATCGTGATCGTCACGCTGCTGATCAAGCTCACGTTCTACAAGCTGACCGAGACGAGCGGGCGGTCGATGGCGAAGATGCGCAAGATCGCACCGCGGCTGAAGGCTCTGCAGGAACGCTACAAGGACGATCGCCAGGCGCTGAGCCGCGCGATGATGGAGCTCTACCGCACCGAGAAGATCAATCCGGCCGCGGGCTGTCTGCCGATCCTCGTGCAGATGCCGTTCTTCTTCGCGTTCTACTGGGTGCTGATCGAGAGCGTCGAGATGCGCCAGGCGCCGTTCATGCTGTGGATCGACGATTTGAGCTCGCGCGATCCCTTCTTCGTGCTGCCGCTCCTGATGGGCGCCGCGATGTTCCTGCAGACGCGGCTGAATCCCGCGCCGCCCGATCCGGTGCAGGCGCGCGTGATGCAGATCATGCCGATCGTGTTCACGGTGTTCTTCGCGCTGTTCCCATCGGGCCTCGTGCTCTACTGGCTGACGAACACGCTCGTGTCGATCGCGCAGCAGTGGCGGATCAACAAGGTCATCGCGCGTCAGGGCTAGGGGCTCTCTCCGGGTCGTGACGCGCCCGCTGCGCAGCACGGCTTCGGTCGCTGAGGAAGCTGCGTGCGGCCGCCGGTGAGCGAATGTGCCCGCGGGCCGGGCGTCGCTCGCTGCACTGAGCACTTCGGCGGGCGCCTGGCCGCGCAGGACGGCTCGCGGTAGCGTCGATACGGCCGCGTTGCGGCCGACTCCGGACGGAGCGCAGCATCGGCCGGCCCGGGTCCCATGGACCAGCCGACCGCCGCTCCGGCACCTTTCCCACAGCGAGGCGCCACGTGCAGAAACGCTCGGACACGATCGCCGCGCCGTCGACCGCGCCGGGGGCCGCGGCGATCGCGGTCGTGCGGCTCACGGGGCCCGATGCGCTTGCGATCGCGAAACGCGTGACCGGCATCGACCCGACGCCGCGCCGCGCGCACCTCGCGGCGTTCCGCGCGTCGGACGGCGCGACGATCGACCGAGGCCTCGTCCTCTACTTCCCGGCGCCGCACTCGTACACCGGCGAGGACGTGATCGAGCTGCATGGCCACGGCGGCGCCGTCGTCACGGACTGGCTGCTCGAGACGCTCTATGCGTACGGCGCGCGCCCGGCGGAGCCGGGCGAGTTCACGCTGCGCGCCTTTTTGAACGACAAGCTCGATCTCGCGCAGGCCGAAGCGGTCGCGGACCTGATCGACAGCGGGTCACGCGCGGCCGCGCGAGCCGCGCTCCGCTCGCTCGACGGCAGCTTCTCGGCGCGCGTCGACGACGTGCGCGTTGCGCTGACGGCGCTCCGCGTGCACGTCGAGGCGTGGCTCGATTTTCCGGACGAGGAGCTCGACCGCGAAGCGGCGGCGTCGCTCGAGGCGCGGCTCGACGACGTCCGCACGAAGCTCGCTGCGTTGATCGCCGATGCGGGCACGGGCCGCGTCCTGCGCGACGGGCTCACCGTCGTGATCGCCGGGCCGCCGAACGCCGGGAAGTCGAGCCTGCTGAACCGGCTCGCCGGCTACGATGCGGCGATCGTCACGCAGATTCCGGGCACGACGCGCGACCCGCTGCGCGAGCAGCTGTCGCTCGACGGCCTGCCGGTCACGCTGATCGACACCGCGGGGCTGCGCGAATCGGACGACCCGATCGAGTCCGAGGGCGTGAAGCGCGCGCAGCGTGAGCTCGCGCGAGCGGACCTCGTGCTGTGGCTCATGGACGTGCGCGACGGTGAGACCCGCGCCGCGGCCGAGGCGCGCGCGGCGCTCGGCGCGGACTCGACACCGACGCTCGTGCTGAACAAGATCGATCTGACCGGCGATGCGCCGGGCCCGTTCGAATGCGAAGGCCTCCGCGGCTTCCGCGTCTCGGTGCTGACCGGCGACGGCATCGGGCTTTTGACCGCGCACATGAAGGAGCGTGCCGGCTGGCACAGCGACGCCGGCGGCACGTTCAGCGCGCGTCGCCGTCACCTCGACGCGCTCGAGCGCGCCGCCGCGCACCTCGACGCGGCGCGCGGCCGGCTCGAGTCGGCGCTCGAGCTCGGCGCCGAGGAGCTCCGCGCGGCGCAGGCCGCGCTCTCGGAGGTCACCGGCGAGTTCACGAGCGACGATCTGCTCGGCGAGATCTTCTCGAGCTTCTGCATCGGCAAGTAGTGAAATTCGGGGTCAGAGCCCTTTTTCGTTGGGAAATCGGGGTCAGGGGAATTGGGGGTCAAAGCCCTTTTTATGGGAAATTGGGTCGGTCGGAAATTGGGGAATTGGGGTCAGAGCCCTTTTCGTGGGAAATTGGGGTCAGAGCACACTGCTGTCCCACAAGCAGCAGTGAAAAAGGCTTAGCTCACTTCGTTGGGTACAAAGGGAGTTGCAACACAACCTATTGAACCGACGAAGGAACTAAGCCTATGGCCCACCATAGTACGGTGTTTGCGCAGCTTCTTAAACTGGTTCCGAGACATCGTTTCGAGCAGCTGGCGCAGAAGCACCATCACGGCCAACGTTTTCGCCGCA
>DASVCR010000003.1:0-56503 GCA_036381515.1 Gammaproteobacteria bacterium
ATGTCGCGCGGTCGCGAGTCACGTCCCCCTTCTTGGCGCGCATCTCGAAGTATGCATCCGCGGCGTCGTCAACCGTGTAGCGGCCCGGCTTCGTGACGGTCGGACGCGCTTCACCGCCGGCGAGCTTCTTCGCGTCGTCCCAGCTCAGCACATCCGCGCCGTCGGCCTTGACGTCGTCATCGGCCGCTCCCAGGCGGCGCTTCACGTACTTCCCGTTCCGGTACTCGCGCAGCCACCACGTGCCGGCGTCGGGCCCGCGGTAGTAGCCGACGGCGAGGCCCCGACGGAGATCGGCCCAGTACGGCTCTTTGGCCGGCCGAAGTTTTCTCCGAGCATTGGGCGTCTGAAGTGCACGCGGCGAGACGTTCATCGTCGGTTCTCCTCGAACTTGCCGACGCGTACCAGCAAGGCGGAACTGATCAAACTTTGATCATCGCGTCGGTAACTTTCGGTAAGTATCTTGCCTGACGCCAGTTTAGCCGGGCTGACAACCCTTACGCAACTCACTGATCCGTTGCAGTGTTTTCTTTATTCTCGTTTACGATGATTTACGCTGAATGCCCCTCTCAAGGCGGAAACACGAGTTCGAGTCTCGTAGGGAGCGCCAATCCCGACCGATCCGGCCTCGCCGACGTATGGCGACAGACACCGTCGCCGCGATCGCCGATCCGTGACCTCGATCCCCCTCGCGCGACGGCGCTCCCGTAGCATCGCAAAGCGAACGGGCGAACGAGGAGCCATCGGTGCGTCTCTGACGCCGTGGTCGTGCTCGTCATCGCGGCGGTCTGGTGGCTCGCGTCCTAGCGCGAGCAGTGTTTCGCTAAGTCCGCGCTGCACTCGACGGGTTACGCTACGGCACACGCTGCGGGGCGGCGGGCGGCCCGGGCAAAGGCGCGCGGTCCGGCACGTGCTCCGGCAGCTGCGGCAGCTCCGCCGGAACTCGGATCGTGACCGGTCCCCGGCCGCGAACGAGGCTCTCGCGCGCGGCACGAGCCGCTTCCGCCATCTCCGCCGCAACCTCGGCGCCGCGAACTCGTGCTTCCGCGGCGATGCCGACCCCTGCTCCGCGACGTTCGCCGGCGCGCTCCGATGCGCGATCCTGCCCGGCCTCCGCCCTCACCTCGTTCGCGCGCGCGAGGCCGCTGGCGCTCGCCTCGACCGCGATGCTCGATGCGACGTCCGGGAGCGCGAGGATCCGGTCGACCGGCGCCGGCAGCTCGACCGTCGCGTCCGCAATCGGACGGATCGTCACCTCGGGATCGAAGCCCTGAGCGGATGCGGTCGCGACGACCAGCGCGCCCGTCATCGAAGTAAGGCGCAGGATCATTGGCACGTGCATTGAAACCGTCGTCCAACCGGGCCTCTCGAATCGGCCCTCTTGCCGGATAAACACGCAGCACGCGATTTTCCGTTCCCGAAAACTTCGCAAGCCGGCCGGCCCGAGCGCGTGCCGCGGTTCCGGCGCGTGAGCGAGCCGGCGCCGAATCCTCGCGAGGGTGTTCTCCGTCAGAACTGCTTCGTCACGCCGATCGACATCCGTTTACCGCGGTAGGCCGCGGTCGCGACGTCCGAGTCGTTGTCGAAGAACGTGACGCCGGCGCTCGCGAGCCAATCCTCCGTCAGCGCTCGGGTCACGACGACATCGATCTCGCGAAGGTCCTCTTCCCGAGCCTCGACGAGCTTCCGGTAACGGCTGCCGCGCCACAAGGCCTGCATGTCCACTTGCCATTCCGCGCCGATGTCGTAGAGATAGCGCACGGCCCACCGCGTCCGGCGCGGCGACACCGTCGCCGCGACTCGATCGTTGCGCTCCACTGCGTGCGAGAGCGTCAGCCTGCCGTGCTGTCCGCGCCGGTGCAGGCGAACCTCGAGCACGGTGCGGTCACCGGCGAAAAACTCGTACGACGAGTCGCCCTCGCCGATCTCGTGATGCGCGAAGCGAAGCTCGACGGTGCTTCCGGGCCCGATGTCGCGTGACGCCCTCGCGTCGATCGCGACGCGCCGATCGAGCACGTCGCCGTCGAACGTCGTCGAGCCGAGCTGCGGCCCGACGTCGCCGCGCCATCGTCCGAGCCGCCATTCGTACGGGAAGCCGACCTGAAGCACGTTCTGGTCGAACATCGAAGCCTCGGGATAGTGCAGCGCGTAAAGACTGCCTTCGAAACGAAATCCTGAATCGGCCAGCTGTCCGCTCGTCTGCGCCCAAAGCTCGATGAATCGGCTTTCGCCGGATTGCCCGTCCGGCAGCCGGATCTCGTCGGCGAGCAGCAAAACGTTGTCGTCGTAGCCGAGCCGCGCGTCGACGAGCGCGAGCCGCCCGTCCGCCGGAGGCTGCGATCCGAGGGCGAGCTGCTGGCGGGCGAGGTACACGATCGTCTCGTCGTCCGTGCTCTCGAGCGCCGCGCGAAAATGTCGCTCCGCTCGTCGGGAGGCGCCCTGCTTCAGCGCGACGAGCCCGAGGTTGTACTCCGCGAGGCCGCGCATGTCCGGATAGCGCTCGGCGATCAGAGCGAAGGCGGCGCCGGCCTCCGCGTAACGGCCGAGCCTGTAGAGGCAGACGCCGATGTTGTAATGGACGGCCGGCCCGTCGAGGCCGGCCGCGAGCGCCGACTCGAAGCGTGCGAGCGCGTGCTCGAAGTCGCCTTCCGAGAAAGCCGCCGTGCCCGCGGCGAACGCTTCGCTCGGCGTCGATGCATCCGCAGCCGCAACGTGGCTTGCGGTATGCGTGCAGCCGAGCACGCAGAGCGCGGCGATCGAGACCGCTTTCCGCATTCAGGCCGTTCCGAGGAGCGCCCCCATTGGACGGCACGAGTCTAACTCGAGCCGCGCGCGTTTGCGGGCGTCGTCCCCGTCATCGTTTTGCGACAGTCTCCACGTTTCGAAAGCCCGCCGGGAACCGAAAGCGCCGCGGACCGTGTACGCGTTGGAGCATCGGCGGGCTCGACTGGCCGCCGCCTCGAACGAAGACACAGCACAGGAGTGATCATGAAGGCATCTGCCCGGAACCTTTCTGCAGTCGGCATCACCGCCCTCGGCCTCGTCGCGTGCAGCAGCGGTGGCGACGACGACGGCGCGAACCTCGCCGTGGGCGCAACCGGCAAGCTGTCGCTTTCGATCACGGACGCTCCGGTGGACGCCGTCGAGTCGATCGTCGTGCATTTCACCGGCGTGCGGCTGAAACCGCAGAACGGCCCCGCGATCGACATCCCGTTCGTCGACGAGAACGGCAATCCGGTGACACACGTCGTCGACATGCTCGAGCTCACGAACGGGACCTACGAGGATCTGTTTCTCGATGCGGAAGTGCCGGCCGGCGTCTACAACTGGATCCAGCTCGAGGTCCTCGCCGACACGGCGAACGGCGGCGATTCGCACGTGATGTCGAACGGTGCTCAGTACGAGCTCCGCATTCCGAGCAGCGAGCAGAACGGGCTTCGCTTCGTGAGCCCCTTCACGGTGACCGCCGATGGGCAGACTCATCTGCTGCTCGACTGGGACATGCGCATGGCCCTGATCCGGCCGCCGGGCCAGGACGGAATCTTCATGCTGCGGCCGGCCTTCCGGCTGATCGACATGACCGAGCACGGACTCCTGACCGGCTCGGTCGCGGCGGAGCTGATCGACGCGGCCGGCTGCGAGGGCGACACGACCATCGGCGCCGGCAACGCGGTTTACGTCTACGACGCCGCCGACCTGGTCGGCACGGACGGCACGCCGCTCGAGCCGGGCGACATCGGCAGCACGTCGCATCCGGCACCGGTCGCGACGGGCGTCGTCGAGTTCGACGCGGCGAGCGGCGCGTACGGCTTCCGCGTCATTCTCTCGCCCGGTGAGTATCGGGTCGCGTACACGTGCGACGGGGACGCGGACGAGGTCGAGACCGACGACGATGTCGTCCTGCTGCTCGCGCCGGACACCGTCGCGATCGAGAACGGGCAGACGGCGAGCGTCGACTTCCCGTCGGTTCTGTAGGCATCTCCCTCAAGCCCGCCGAAAGCCGGGAACCGAACAGCGCGCCGACCGTGTTACCCAGTGGAAGGCGCGACGACTTGATACCAAGAACCGGTCGGGCACGATCCCCTCCCCCGGGGAGCCATAGGGGCTGGGCTCCCCGGGGGCGCCCGACCGACCCTTCGCGATCTGCGATCCATCCCGCACGCACCGCCGGCACGTCCGTGACGCAGTACGCAGAATCGGCGCCTGTCCCGCATTATGGTGAGCGTCCCGGGCTACTCGCAGCGAGCGACCCTTATTCGCGGCACGGCTCGATTCCACATAGCTCGACACGGGGGCACGTATGTTTGAGATCGGCAAGAAAGGCATGGAGAAGGGGCAATCCACTATGACGCGCGATGAACAGCCAAAGGTGCACTCCACTCTCGCGGAACCCCCGAAGCGCCCGGCGGGCGTGCGGGAGGTCGCGGTCATCGGCCCGTCGATTCGGATCGACGGCGACCTGCGCGGCGAGGAGGACCTGCTGATCGAAGGCGAGGTCAAGGGCACCGTCACGCTGAAGGACAATCGCCTGATGATCGGCAGCCAGGGACGCGTCCGCGCGAATGTGTATGCGCACACGATCGACGTCGAGGGCCTGATGGAAGGCGACCTCTACGGCACGGAGCGCGTCACCGTGCACAAGAGCGCCCAGGTCAAGGGCAACATCATCTGCCCGCGCGTCAGCGTCGAGGACGGTGCCCGGTTCAAGGGCACGATCGACATGGACGCGGAGTCGGTCGAAGCGGCGCTCGGCTCGAAGCGCGGCAGCGTCGCGCCGCTCCCCGGCGGCAACAACCGGCCGCAGCAGGGTCAAGGGGCGAAGCCCGAAGCCGTCGCAGCCGGCGGCGCGAAAGCCGACGCGGGCTGACCGAATCGCGAGGACCGAGCCGTCGAGCGGCGCGGTCCTCGAACCTCCGTTTACGCATCGGGTCGCGCGCTTCGCGCGACCTCGCCGCGGCCTCATCCCGGCGCCTCGCTCCCCATCGTCGTCCGCGCGGACGGCCGAGCGCGAAGCGCCTGCGCGGCGTTTCCGAGCCGTCGCCGCACGCCTCAGCGCCGCCAGAAAGCGGGCGTCAGCAGCACGAGAAACGTGAAGATCTCGAGGCGACCGAGCAGCATCGAGAAGGCCATCAGCAGCGTCGCGTGATCGCTCATCCCCGCGAACGTGATCGCGACGCCGCCGAGCCCCGGGCCGAGGTTGTTCAACGACGTCGACACCGCGCCGAACGCCGTCACCTGATCGACGCCGTCGAGCATCAGCACGACCATCAGCAAGGCGAACACCGCGACGTAGATCGTGAAGAAGCCCCAGATGCCGTCGATGATGCTCTCGGGCACGATCCGACCGTCGATGCGCACCGGGGTCAACGAGCGAGGATGGATGAGTCGGCGCACGTGCACGCCCGCCTGCTTCGCGAGTATCACGACGCGGATGACCTTGAGCCCGCCGGACGTCGAGCCCGCGCAGCCGCCGACGAAGCTCGAGAAGATCAGGAGCACCGGTAACGCGAGTGGCCAGAGCGCGAAGTTCGCGGTCGCGAAGCCCGTCGTCGTGATCACGGACACGACCTGGAACGCCGCGTAGCGCAGCGACTCGATCGGGCCGTCGTACTCGTCCGTCAGATAAAGGACGGCGGCGACGAACAGCGTCAGCGCGGCGGCCGCCAACAGGAACGCGCGCGTCTGCGTGTCCTGCCCGTAGAGCCGCAGGTGAAGCGTGCGCCACGCAAGGAAGTGCACGCTGAAGTTGATGGCCCCGAGCAGCATGAACGTGATCGCAATCGCCTCGATCAGCGGGCTGTCGAAGTAGGCCATGCTCGCATCGTGCGTCGAGTAGCCGCCGGTCGCGACCGTCGCCATGCCGTGCGCGACGGCGTCGAAGCCGTCCATGCCGGCGAGCCAATAGCACAACGAGCAGACGACCGTGAACGTGACGTAGACCTCGGACAGTCGCCGCGCCGTCCGCGCGATCCTCGGCGTCATCCGTTCGTCCTTGAACGGACCGGGCACCTCCGCGCGGTAAAGCTGCATGCCGCCGATGCCGAGCATCGGCAGCAGCGCGACGGAGAGCACGACGACGCCGATGCCGCCTAGCCATTGGAGCTCCTGCCGATACAGCAGGATCGACTTCGGCATCTCGTCGAGACCGGTCAGCACCGTCGCGCCGGTCGTCGTGTACCCCGACGCCGACTCGAACACCGCATCCGCGAACGACAGGTCGAGCGCGAGCATGAACGGCACCGCGCCGAGCAGGCTCATCGCCGTCCACAGGAGCGCGACGATCGCGAAGCCGTCGCGCGTGCGTATCGTCGCCTCCCGGCTGCGCATCGGCCACCACAGGACGAGCCCGATCAGCGCGGCGATCGCGAAGGTCAAGGAAAAGTGCGTCGCCTCCCCATCCGCGTAAAGCAGCGACACGGCGAGCGGCGGTATCAGCGTCGTGCTGAACAGCATGAACAGCACGCCGAGCGTGCGGATGATGACGGTGAGCTTCAAGCGCGCCCCTGGGCCTCGCGAAGGCCGCGGTATTCTAGCAGCGCCTCGGCCCGGGGCCGGGAGACCGTCGCAGACGGCCCCCCTGCTAAGATACCGCGACCATGGACGAACGTTAGGGAGTCACCCAATGCCAGAAACGACTCGACGCTCGGCGCGCCGCACCGCCTCGGCGCTCGCGCTCGCGGGCGCGGGCATGCTCGTCGCGCTCGGCGCGGAGCCCGCTTCCGCGCAGGACATCGCGCGCGGCACGATCGAGCGCATCAAGGTCCACTCGCCTTCGATCGAGGGCAATCTGCAGGGCAACAGCGCGGAGCGCGACGTGCTCGTCTACCTGCCGCCGAGCTACGGCGAGGACGAGAGTCGACGTTATCCGGTCGTGTATCAGCTGCACGGGTGGCTGCCGGGCGCCGAGCAATGGGCCGGCATGATCAGGCTGCAGGAGAGCACCGATCAGGCGATCGCATCCGGCAACGCGCGCGAGATGATCGTCGTCGTGCCAGATTCGCTGACGATCTTCGGCGGCAGCATGTACTCGACCTCGGTCACGAGCGGCGACTTCGAGAGCTTCATCGCGCACGATCTCGTTGCGGAGATCGATCGGCGCTACCGCACGATCCCGGAGCGTCGAAGCCGCGGGTTGTCAGGCCACTCGATGGGCGGCTACGGCACGCTGCGCATCGCGATGAAGCACCCCGAGCTCTACTCGAGCTTCTATGCGATGAGCTCGTGCTGCGTCGCACCGTTCGAGGCGGAGGGACCGGCCATGGAGCAGGCGGCCGCGGTCGAAACCGTCGAGCAGGGTAAAGAGGCGCAGATCTTCACGCGCGTGCAGCTCACGCAGGCCGCCGCGTGGTCGCCGAATCCGCAGAGGCCGCCGCTCTACTTCGACTTCCCGCTCGAAAACGGCAAGGTCGACGAGCTGACGCTCGCGAAGTGGAACGCGAACGTCCCGCTCGTCATGATCGACCAGTACATCCCGAACCTGAAGCAGTTCGACGCGATCGCGCTCGACATCGGCCTGCAGGACGGGCTGCTCGAGCAGAATCGCCGTTTGTCGGAGGTGCTCGCCGCTTACGGCATCGAGCACTCGTTCGAGACCTACGAGGGCGACCATACGAGTCGGGTCGCCGAACGCTACGGGCAGCACGTGCTGCCGTTCTTTTCGCGCGTGCTCGACTTCGAGTAGACCGCGCATCGGGCAGCGGCTCGTGAAGAGCCGCTGCCGCCCGGCTTCTCCGCTCATCGAGCGGCGCCGGCTTTCCCGCCAATCGACCGGCGTCCTTCGGACGATCGTTCGCCGACCCGTTCGCCGCGCAGAGCTCAACAACAGTGGCAACGCGACGGGCCGTGCCCCTCGGCCAGCACGTGCCCGTCGGCATCCACGATCGTGATGCGGAGGCTTCGCCCGTCCTCGAGGCGCAACGTGCAGTCGCACGGGACGGCCGGGCGCTCGTCCTCGAAGCCGATCCGGCCTTCGATCCTGTGAAGCCCTGGCACGGGCATTCCCGACGGCGTGAAGGCCTGGAATCGCCTCACGTCGTAGCGGACCCCGGCGAGCACGCGATCGGAGAGCGCAATCTCGCCGACCCCGACGCACTCCTCGACCAGTCGCAGCGCCTTCTCGCTCGCGGCCATCGCTCCTCCGCCAGACGAATCGTTCGGAATGATAGCAGCGGCCGTACCGGCGCCGCTCGCGACGCTCAGCCGCGCTCGATCAGCCGCTCCTCGGTCACGATCACGTCCATCGGGATGTCGTGCGGCTGCGGGTGGATGGTCTCGAGGCGCCCGAGCTCGTAGCCGACGCCGATCGCGAACGGCCGCGGCGACAGGCTCGCGAGCGTGCGATCGTAGTAGCCGCCGCCGTAGCCGAGCCTGTAGCACGCCGGGTCCCACCCGACCAGCGGGACGAGCAGCACGTCCGGCCGCACCGGATCGCGGGCGGCCGGGATCGGGATGCCCCAAACGCTCTGCCGCGTGAGCTTCGTGCCCGCGGCATAGCGATGAAACTCGACCGGCGCGTTCTTCTCGACGACGACCGGCAGCGCGCACGTGAACCCGCGCTCGAGCAGTGAAGCGATGAACGGCCGAAGATCGGGCTCCCCGCGAATCGGCCAGTAGAAGCCGACGCTGCACGGCGAGCCGGCGAGCACGTCGAGCGTTCGTGCGCGTGCCACGATCGCGTCGCCGACCTGCTGCCTCACGGCGAGCGGCAACGCGCGACGCTCGTCGATCAAGCGTGCGCGCTCGGCTTTTCGCCAGCGCCTGACGTCTTCCCAGTTGCGCATGCGCGAATTAAATCACACGCTCGCACGGTCCTCGAATTCGGAGTGCCGTAACTCGCCGTTCGGACGGCTTGGGACTTCTTTGCAGAGCCGATCGATCTTGAGAGATATACTGACAGCGGTTCGAAGGTTCTCCCCCTGTTTGGAATCTTCAACCTCCCCTAAGAGCCCGGCCTTCGGTCGGGCTCTTCCTTTTTCGGGCCGAGAAACCCGCCCATCGCCATTCTGTAGTATCGTGCAGCTTTGAAGCACCGAGTATTCGCGATGATCGTCAGATACATCACGGCGGCGATCGGCGGAGGCCTGATTACGGTTGCCATGCTGCTCGGCATGAACGAAGTCGCGCAGAAGTTCAAGGAGCGCGACCCGACCCGCTATTTCGGTATCGTGGATTTCGTCGCGCTGCCGGAAGATCGGCGTCCGGCGCGCCCGCCGGCTCCCGCGACTCCGCCGGAGCGGCCGCGCATCGACGTGCAGACGCCGGGGAGCACGGCGCTGCCTCTGCACATGCCGAGCGTCGATCCGGATCCGGATCGCGTCGCCCCGCCCCCGCTGATCCCGGAGCCGGATCCGGAGGCGCCTGCGCCCGATCGAGAGCGGTAACGGCGGCATGGACGTCAAGCACGATCCGGCGGGCGGCCGGTTCTACGTCGACGTCGACGGCTGGACCGCGCACCTCGACTACGTCCAGGTCGACGAGCGAACGCTCGACCTGCGCCACACGTTCGTCCCCGAGGCGCTACGGGGGCGCGGAATCGCTGCTGAGATCGTGCGCTTCGCCCTAGAGTACGCCCGCGATCGCGGGCTCCGCGTGATCCCGACCTGCAGCTATGTGGCGGCGAAGATACGCCGCGAGCCCGAGTTTGCCGATCTAGTCGTCGAATGACGACTTGTGGATAACTCGGTGGAAAAGCATGGCGTCGAGGCGTCCTCCCGCTCGGGGCTTGCAATTGCCGCAATCCGTGCTAAGCATCTCGTTTTTAGCATTAACAATAACTTATAACTATTACTTGATACGGATTGGCTAGTTAGAGTCCCAATCCGTCGTCCGCGCGAGCGCGGCTCGGCTTGTGGAAAGCCGTTTTGCCGACCGCGAGACGCCCGATCGCGTGTCGGCATTTTCAGTCTCCAGCGCGAATTTCCCTGCCGAGATCGATCCCGGCGGCGCCGAGCTGATCGATCAGCGCGCCGAGGCGCCCGGCATAGCGGCGCCACCGGCCGACGTAGCGGCCGTGCAGCGGCTCGCGGACCTGCATGGCGCTCGCGGTCGCGACCGGCGCGGGGCTCTCGTGGAAGTCGAGGCACCCGTCCTCCCACTCGAGGCCGACGTGCTCGAGCAGGCGGCGCGTCTCGTCGACCGGCGCCTCGACGAGCGCTTCGTACTCGAGCTCGTAGAACCGCGCGCCGAGCACGCGGCGCCAATGCCGCACGAGCCGATCGAAGCACACGTAGTAGCGCCCGATGTCCGTCATGTCGTACGCGTAGCGGTAGTACGGGAAGCCCGTCGCAAAGAGCCGCCTGAAGCTTGCGACGCACGTGTCGAGCGGATTGCGGCGCACGCAGACGATCGTCGCGCCGGGCAGCGCCGCGCGGATGAACCCGGCATAGAAGAAGTTGAGCGGCATCTTGTCGACGAAGCGCGGCGCGTCCCCGCGGAGCTCGCGCGTGGCGTCGACGTACGCCCGGCCGACGCCGCGGAGATCGGCCGACGCGGCGGCGCCGATGGTCTCGGCGTCGAGCACCCGCGGCGACGCCGTTCCGGCCGCGCGCTTCAGCGCGAAGCCGAAGCTCATCGACTCGCCGACCGATGCGACCTGCGAGTGGCTCGACAGGATGCGCTCGACGAGCGTCGTCCCGGTGCGCGGCATACCGACGACGAAGATCGGCGCATCGTCCAGGTGGCCGGGTCCCGCCGAGCGCACGAACCGCTCGTCGCAGACCGCCTCGACGCGCTCGAACAGTGCCCGATCCGCGTCGAAGTCGTAGCCGACGGCCGCCCGCTTGCGGCGCTTGCCGGCCTCGAGCTCCGCGAACGCGGCATCGTAGTCGCCGAGCGCCTCGAGCTCGGTCGCGAGCGCGTGGCGCAGGTGCAGCTCGCCGTCGACGTCGTCCTTCGCCTCGGCGAGGAGCGCACGCAACCGCTCGACCCGCTGCCGGTCCGGGCACGCGGAGCGGAGCTCCGCGAGCACGCTGTACGTCCTGAAAAAGCGGGGGTCGATCCGGACCGCACGCTCGAATGCGGCCTCGGCGCCGGCGAAATCGCCAAGGAAACGCAGCGACGTGCCGAGGTTGTATTGGAAGTCCGCGCGCTCGGGCGCGAGCGCCACCGCGCGCCGAAACGCCTCCGCAGCCTGCTCGTGGGCGCCGACCCGCGCGAGCACGACGCCGACCGTATCGAACGTCAGCGCATCGGAAGGCCCGAGCGCGAGCGCCCGCTCGGCCGCGGCGCGGGCCGCGCGCTCGCGCTGCAGCATCGCGAGGCAGCGCGCGTGCTGGGCGTGGTAGTCGGCGCGGCCCGGTGCGAGCGCGAGCGCGCGCTCGATCGCGTCGACGGCGGCAGCGAAGCGTCCGGTGCCCGCGGCGGCGATGCCGAGCAGGAAATGCGCATCGGCGTGCCGAGGCTCGAGCCTCAGCATCTCCTTGCATGCCCGCCTCAGGCCCGCAAAATCGCTCGCGCGCAGGCTGCGCTCGGCCTCGCGTTGGAGGTGCGCGAGATGGTTCGGCGGCTCGATGGCTGTCGAGACCTCTAGTCTCCGAGGCTGTACCGCAATTCTATGCCGAACGTGCGCGGCCTTAAGACGCCGCGGAAATAGCGCCGCACCGCGACCCCGTTGACCTCGCGGATGTGCAGCGGACTTTCGCGCACGGCCGTTTCCGCGAACTTGTCGAACAGGTTGTCCGCGTAGAGCGTCGCGCTCCAGCGCTCCTTGCCGATGCCGACCGACATGTTGTGGAGCGTGTACCCGCCGAGCACCTCGCCGCCGTTGCGCTGCCCGACCTTCGTCAGCACGCTGCTCGTGAACGTGAGCCCGTAGTCGATGTCGAGCCGCAGGCCGCCGGGCAGCATGCGGTAGTAGTTCGCATAGAAGCTGCCGTGGTGCTCCGGCGTGCCGGCGAGCCGGTCGCCGGCGAACGCGTCTTCCTCGCGATCGACGAGGAGCGGCGCGTCGGACGTGAGCTCCGCGTCCGTATACGCGTACGTCGCGCTGAACGACCACGGCCCGTTCGTGCGCGCGTCCGCGGAGAGCTCGAGCCCCCTCGACCGAGCGGTGCCGCCGTTGACGAAGATCATGTTGGCGCCGTTCTTCGTCCGGGCCATCGTCTGGATGTCCTTCCAATCGATGTAATAGACCGACGCGTTCACGTTCACGCGCCCGTCGGCGAGCGTGCTGTGCACGCCGATCTCGTAGTTCTTCGTTCGATCGGGCTTGATCAGGACCTCGTCCGGCAGCAGGCAAGCCTCCTGCACGTCGCTCTGCTCCGGATCCTCGCACTCGGGGAGCCCGTTCACGCCGCCGATGCGATAGCCCTCGCTGATCGTGAGATACGCGAGCGACGTGTCACCCACGTCGTACGCAAGATTCAGCTTGCCGAGAAAGCCGTCGTCCCTCGCCCTGTTCACCTGCGGCGTGCCGAAATCGCCCCAGAACGGCATGTCCGCGCTGATCGATTGCTCCGTCTCGTAGTCGAAGAAGCGCCCGCCGAGCGTCGCGGCCCAGCGGTCCGCGAAGCGATACGTGACCTCGCCGAAGACAGCCTGCTCCTCGAGCCGGATGCTCGTGAGCTGCCGATATTCGAGATCGCCCGTCGGGAAAGACGTGCCGAAGCGAAACTCCGGGTACCCCGGCGTGAATTCCTCGCTGATCGCGTCGCGCGCATAGTCGTTGTAGAAGACGCCGCCGATCCAGCTCCACGGACCGTCGCCCACCGAGACGAGCCGGATCTCCTGGTTCGTCCGCTCGTCGGTCGACGCTTCCCGCGTGTAGGCCGCGAACAACGGAAACTCCTCGTAGCCCCATTGCTGATCGAGCAGGAAGTCCGTCTGATCCCGCTGACCGAGCTGGTCGTAGTCCGAGAAGCCGGTCGCCGACGTGAGCTCCGCGAAGCCGAGGTCCGCGACGACCTCGATGCTGAAAAGCCGATTCCGTTGATCGTTCGGCTCGACGAAGCGATGCGCCGACTCGTAGGGTCCGGTGCCGAACGAGTGGCGGTGATTCACCGAGCGTCCGCCAGCCTCCTGATCCTGGAAGTAGTAATTGAACGTCGCCTGCACGCGGTCCGACGGCGCGAACAGCAGCGCAACGCGGCCCGAGAGCGTCTCCTCCCAGTTCACGTCGCGTTCGCCGCGGAGGTTCGCCGCGACGTCGAGCGGATCGTCGAAATTCGGCTGCGGGTTCGAGACGCCCGGCTCGCGCACGAGGTACGGATAGTCGATGTAGCCCGGCTCGTCGAGCCACGCGAGCGACGTGCGCAGCGCAAGCCGATCGTCGACGATGGGCACGTTCACGGTGAACGCTCCTTCGAAACCGGTGTCCTCGCCGTGCGAGATGCCGAACACGTCGCCCTCGAGGTCCAACGTGAAGCTGTCGAGCTCGGGCGCGCGCGGGATGTAGCGCACCGCCCCGCCGAGCGTGCCGGCGCCGTAGAGCGTCCCTTGCGGGCCGATCAGCACCTCGACGCGTTCGATGTCGTGCAGCTTGAGGTCGAGGTAAAGCGGAATGTCGCCGACGTACGTCTGCACGCTGTCGCCCGAGGAGTTCTCGAGGAACTCGCTCGCGTTCAGCGACGCGACGTTGAGCCCGCGCACGACCATCAGATTCGACGCCCGGCCGCCCTGATCGACGACCGTGAGCCCGGGCACCCAGCGGCCGAGCTCGGCAAGGTCGTTGAGGCGACGCCGCTCGAGCGTCTCGCCGCTCAGGGCCGTGATGTTGAACGGCAGGTCCTGCACCGTGGTCTCGCGACGCGACGCGGTCACGACGATTTCCTCGAGCGGGTCCGCGACCTGCGCCCGCGCGGATGCGGCACCGCAGAGCGCGCCGACGGCAACGGCGACCGCGGCGGTCAGCGGCTTGATTCTGACCTCGGATCTCGGGGCGGCGACATCGTTATTCATGGCTCGACCTGTCGTGTCGAAAGGGTCACTTCCGGTTCGGGGCCCCGCTGTGTAGCACGCCGCCCGCTGCACGACTATCGACCGCTTCACGTCGGACACCGCTCTATGCCGCGTTGTGACCTGGTCGACATCGTAATCGCGGAAAAGCGCGATCGAAGTCTCGAATCCGCGCCGAGTGCGGCGTTCCGGGCCTCGATGCTCGGCAAGCCGGCGCGCGCGTCGCCACAAGTTTCGGCCGCCCTGTAAACTTCCCGCCTTTCTTGGCAAAACGAGCAGAAATGAGTGATGCACTTCACGGTCGGCGCCGTGCGGAGCCAGCGCGCTTGCCGCGCCGGCTCGCCGCGCTCGTTTACGACCTGATGCTGCTCGGCGCCGTGCTCTTCATGTTCACGCTCGTCGTCTTCGTCGTGCGCGGCGGGCGCGCCGTCGCCCCGGGGACGCTGTGGTTTCAGCTCTGCCTCGCGGCGATCATCGTGCTGTTCTTCACATGGTTCTGGGTGCACGGCGGTCAGACGCTCGGCATGAGGGCCTGGGGCCTTCGGGTCGTCGGCCCCGGCGGCGGACCGGTCGGCTGGCGCGCGGCGCTCGCGCGCTTCGCGGCCGGAGTGCTCGCGGCGCTGCCCGCGGGACTCGGCCTCTGGTGGGCGGCGCTCGACCGCGACCGGCGCGGGTGGCACGACCGGCTCTCCGGCACGCGGCTCCTCTACGAGCCGCGCGGCGTCAGCGCAGCCGAAGGAACGCGATCGCGGTGATCGCGAGCAACACGGCGCTCGGCGCCCACGCGACGATCAGCGGGTCGATATCGAAGACCTCGCCGCTGCTTTGCATCATCTGCGTCGCGACGTAGTAGCCGAGACCGATCACGAGCCCGGCGAGCAGCCGGGCGCCCTTGCCGGCCGAGCGCAAACCGCCGAAGACGAACGGCAACGCGAGCACGGTCATCAGCACGACCGACACGACGTTCGCGATGCGCGCCCAGTACGCGATACGGTAGCTGCTCGAGTCGAGGTCATTCGCCTCGAGATACGCGATGTAGCGGCGGAGCGCCGGCGTATCGAGCAGGTCTTCGCGCACGACCGACAGCGCGAGGAGATCGGTGCTGAGGTTCGTGCGCTCGCGAGCGATCCGCTCGTGACGGACCGCGACGCCGTCGTCGCCGAGAAACTCCGTGGCCGCGTAGTTGGTCAAGAGCCATTCGCCTTCGCCGCCCGGCTCGGCGAAGTCCGCCCTCGCGATGCGCTCGAGCCTGAAGTCGCGGTCGAGATCGAACATGTAGACGCCGCCGAAGCCGAACTCGTCCTGCCCCCGCCGCAGATTCCAGATTCGATCGCCGCTCTTCAGCCACGTCGACTCCCCGGCCTCGATCAGATCCTCGTGCAGGGCCCGCATGCGCATCTCGCGCGCGTAGGCGCCGAGCGACGGCGCGAGGGACTCGCCGAGCAGCACCATCACGACGAGCAGCGCGAAGCCCGCGAGCGACACCGCGCGCAGGAGCTGAAGGTTCGAGACGCCGCTCGCGCGCATCACGACGAGCTCGCGGTGCACGGCCATGTTGCCGAGGCTCAGCAGCGCGCCGATCAGCGCGGCCGGCGGCAGGATCTCGAAGACGGTCCGCGGCAGCCTGAGCGCGACGTAGAGGAGCGCCTCTCGGAAGCCGTAGTCGTTCGTGCCGACGTCGTCGAGCTGCCCGACGAGCTCGACGAAGCTCGTCACGGCGACGAGCACGGCGAGCGCAAGGCCGATCCCCTTCAGCACCTCGAGCGCGATGTACCGCGTGAGGCGCCGCATCAGCCCGCCTCCCGAGCGGCGTCGAGCCCCGGCGGACGCTCGTGCCCGGCCACCGTCGGGGCGGATGCGAACCATCCCGACTCCTTCGCGAGCAGGGCGAGCCCGACGAGCGCGGCCGCCGCGTGCACCCACCAGAGGCCGAGCCATTCCGGGACGAGCCCGCGCTCGAGCCACACGCGGGCGATCGACAGCGTGTTCGCGTAGATGATGTAGAGCAGCAGGCCGACGCCGATGCGCGAGTACCGGCCCTCGCGCGGCGACGAGCGGCTGAGCGGCACGGCGAGCAGCGCGAGCACGAGCAGCGACAGCGGCGACGAGATACGCCACTGGAGCTCCGCAGCGTCGGCCGGATCGTCGGACGCGAGCAGCGCCTCGGTGGGCCGCGTCTCGATCGGCGGAACATACTCGTCGTCCGCCTCGATCCGCACCGGGATGCCGTGCTCCGCGAACTCGAGGATTCGGAAGCTCCGGCTGCCGGGCACGCCCTCGTAACGCGTCCCGTCGAACAGCACGAACGACAGGAGGCCCGTCGCCGGGTCCTGCACGCGCTTGCCCCGCTCCGCGACGACGGCGACGACCCGGTCGCCGACCTGCTGCTCGGCAAAGACGCCGACGAGGTGATCGCCGTCGACCTCGCGCGTGTAGACGACCGTGTCGCCCGAGTCCGGGCTCGCGAACTTGCCGGCCTCGATCGCGGAGATCGACAGCGCCTCCTGCGCGTCGAGCTTGATCTGCTCGATCCGGCGGCTCGCGGCCGGCGTCTCGACGAGCGCGAGCCAGCTCATCGCGCCGGCGAGCAGCAGCGTCAAGAGGCCGATCGGGCGCAGCAGGCGCCCGGGGCCGATGCCGCACGCCGCGAGCGCGGCCATCTCGGAATCGCGGCTCAACCTCGCGAGCGCGAGCATGATGCCGAGGAATAGCCCGATCGGCGCGAGCAGCGTGACGTAGCTCAACGACGTGAGCCCGAGGATCGGAAAGACGGCCTCTCGCGGTAGAGAGCCCGCCGCGGCGTCGCCCAAGACCTCCGCGAACTGGTTGCTCAGCAGGATCAGAAACAGCACGCCGAGCACGACCGCGAGCGCCCCGACGCATTCGCGAAAGACGTAGCGGCTGACGAGGGTCACGCGGCGTTCCGTTTCCAGTCGCTTCGAAGGATCGAGTACACTAGCGGTCACCGTGGACGCGGGCAACAACACAGATAACAGGTGCCCGCCTTTCGTGCACGCTCTCGAGCACGGACGAGCCCCAGCACAGTCTTTGAGGAGCGATGAATGGACTTTCCCGTCAGGACCGGGACGGCGGCCGGACAGCGTACCGCCTGCGCAATCCTGCCGATCTTCGAGGAGCGGCTCCGCGGCGCCACGAAGGATGCGGATGAGGCGTCCGCCGGACTGATCAGGAAGCTCGTCCGCTCGGGCGACGCGTCGAGCAAGCTCGGCTCGACGCTCCTCGTGCCGAATACGGGCGGCAACGTCGGCCGCTGGCTGCTCGTCGGCTGCGGCAAGGCGGCGGACTTCGACGCGAAGAAGCTGACCAAGGCGCTCGCGGCCGCCGTCGGCGCGTTGAAGGACAAGGGCATCAAGGACGCGATCAGCTATCTCGCGTGGGAGCGGCCGCCGTCGCTCGACGCCTACTACGCGGCGCGGCTCACCGTCGAGACGGTCCGCGGCGCCCTGTACCGCTTCGACGAGTGGAAGAGCAACGAGCGGAACGACAAGCAGCGGCTGACCCGCTTCGGCCTCGGCATCGCCGATCCGGCCGACGCGGGCGAGACGCGCCGCGGCGCGGCGCACGGCGTCGCGATCGCGAACGGCATGGATCTCGCCCGCGACCTCGGCAACCGCCCGCCGAACGTCTGCACCCCGTCGCATCTCGCCGACACGGCGAAGTCGCTCGCCGAGCGCCACAAGAAGCTCGGCGTCGAGATCCTGAACGAGCGGCAGATCGACAAGCTCGGCATGGGCGCGCTCCTGTCCGTGACCCGCGGCGCCGAGGAGCCGCCCCGGCTGATCGTCCTGCGCTACGACGGCGGCGCGAAGACCGAGAAGCCGATCGTCCTGTGCGGCAAGGGCATCACGTTCGATACGGGCGGGATCTCGCTGAAGCCGCCGCCGAAGATGGACGAGATGAAGTTCGACATGTGCGGCGCGGCGGGCGTGCTCGGCACGGTCGCCGCGATCGCCGAGCTCGACCTCCCGCTCAACGTCGTCGGCGTCATTCCGGCGGCCGAGAACATGCCGAGCGGCCGCGCGACCCGTCCCGGCGACATCGTGAAGAGCCTGTCCGGCAAGACCATCGAGATCCTGAACACGGATGCCGAGGGCCGGCTGATCCTGTGCGACGCGATCACGTACGCGAAGCGCTTCGAGCCGCGCTGCCTGATCGACGTCGCGACGCTGACCGGCGCGTGCGTCGTCGCGCTCGGCCACCTGCACAGCGGGCTCTTCTCGAACGACGAGGCGCTCGCGGGCGCCCTCCTCGCCGCGTCGGCGCGCTCGCTCGACACGGCCTGGCGGCTGCCCGTCGACGACGACTATGCGGAATCGCTGAAGAGCAATTTCGCGGACTTCGCGAACTCCGGCAGCCGCGACGGCGGCGCGAGCGTCGCGGCCGCGTTCCTCGCGAAGTTCGTCGACGGCACGCCGTGGGCGCATCTCGACATCGCGGGCGTCGCGTGGCGCACGGATTCGAACAAGGGGGCGACGGGGCGTCCGGTGCCGCTCCTCGTCGACTTCCTGCTGAACGCCGGGAACGGATGACGGAGATCGACTTCTACATCCTCGACGCCGCAGCGCCGGACGCGGCGCTCGTGTTCGCGTGCCGCCTCGCCGAGAAGGCGGTCGACGCGGGCCGGCACGTGCTGATCCGTCCGCCGTCCCGCGCCGACGCGCGGCGGCTCGACGAGCTCCTCTGGACCTACGCGCAGGGGAGCTTCGTGCCGCATAAGCTGGTCAGCGATGCCGCGCCGACGCCGCTCGAGCCGGTGCTGATCGACGACGGCCCGGGTCCGCGCGGCGACCGCTGGGACCTTTTGATCAACCTCGGCGCCGACGTTCCCGACTACTTCAGCCGCTACGCGCGGCTCGCAGAGGTGGTCGACGGCGACGCCGGGCGGCGCGCGCAGGGCCGCGAGCGCTATCGTTACTACCGGGATCGCGGATACGCGCTGAAGACCACCAAGGTCCGAGCGTGATGCAGGAGCCGCCAGAGCCGGCCATTCCCGTGCTGACCGAGGTCGTCTACGGCCTCGACGACGAGGAGGCGCCGGCGTACCCGTCTCAGGCCGAGGCGCTGATCGCCGAGCTGCAGACGCGGCTCGCCGCGGAGACGTTCGCGCTCGCCGAGGAGCTGATGCGCGGCGCGTTCGCCGAGATGGAGGCGCACCTCTTCGAGCAAATCTCCCGGCGGCTGCGCGAGAAGCTGCCGGACCTGATCGACTCGATCCTGCGCGAGCACCTCGCGGGCGGCGACGAAGAGCCGCCGGGCTAGCTGCCTCGCAGCTGGTATCCTTTCCCGACCCTGACCCGCAACGCACCGAGTCGCAGGGAGGCACGGAGGAACGGAAGTTGAGCAAGGGATACCGCCCGGCCGAAGTCGAGGTCGAGTCGAACCACTACGCCCGCTGGGAGCAGGCGGGCTACTTCGCCCCGTCGGGACGGGGCGAGCCGTACTGCATCGTGATCCCGCCGCCGAACGTGACCGGCACGTTGCACATGGGGCACGCGTTCCAGCACACGATCATGGACGCGCTGACGCGATGGCACCGGATGCTCGGCCGCAACGTCCTGTGGCAGCCCGGCACCGACCACGCAGGCATCGCGACGCAGATGGTCGTCGAGCGCCTGCTGAACGCCGAGGGCACGTCGCGGCGCGAGATCGGGCGCGAGCGCTTCGTCGAGCGGGTCTGGCAGTGGAAGGAGCGCTCGGGCGGCACGATCTCGATGCAGATGCGCCGCCTCGGCGCGTCCGTCGACTGGTCGCGGGACCGCTTCACGATGGACGAGGGCCTGTCGCGGGCCGTCGTCGAGGTCTTCGTGCGGCTCTACGACGAGGGCCTGATCTACCGCGGCAAGCGGCTCGTGAACTGGGACCCGGTCCTGCACACGGCGCTGTCGGATCTCGAGGTGCTGTCGTCGGAGGAGAAGGGACATCTCTGGCGCTTCCGGTATCCGCTCGAAGACGGCAGCGGCCATCTCGTCGTCGCGACGACCCGTCCGGAAACGATGCTCGGCGACACGGCCGTCGCGGTGCACCCGAACGACGAGCGCTACAAGGCGCTGATCGGCAAGAAGGTCCGCCTGCCGCTCGCCGAGCGGCTGATCCCGGTCATCGCGGACGAGTACGTCGACCCCGAGTTCGGCACCGGCTGCGTGAAGATCACGCCCGCGCACGACTTCAACGACTACGAGGTCGGCCAGCGTCACGGCCTGCCGCTGATCAACGTCTTCGACGAGAACGCGGTGCTGAACGACCATGCGCCCGAGCCCTACCGCGGGCTCGACCGCTTCGCCGCACGCGAGCGCATCGTCGAAGACATGCGCGCGCGGGGCCTCCTCGACGGCATCGACGAGCACGTGTCGATGATCCCGCGCGGCGATCGCAGCGGCGCGATCGTCGAGCCGTTCCTGACGGACCAGTGGTACGTGCGCGTGAAGCCGCTCGCAGAGGCCGCGATCGAGGCCGTCGAGCAGGGGCGCGTGCGCTTCGTGCCGGAGAACTGGTCGAAGACCTATTTCGACTGGATGCACAACATCCAGGACTGGTGCATCTCGCGCCAGCTCTGGTGGGGTCACCGGATTCCCGCGTGGTACGACGCCGAGGGGCGCATCTACGTCGGCCGCGACGAGGCGGACGTGCGCGCGAAGCACGGCCTCGGCGCGGACGTGCCGCTCCGGCAGGACGAGGACGTGCTCGACACGTGGTTCTCGTCGGCGCTCTGGCCGTTTTCGACGCTCGGCTGGCCGGACAAGACGCCCGCGCTCGCGACGTGGTACCCGACGAACGTGCTCGTCACGGGCTTCGACATCATCTTCTTCTGGGTCGCCCGGATGATCATGATGGGCCTCAAGTTTATGGGCGACGTGCCCTTCCGCGAGGTCTACATCCACGGCCTCGTCCGCGACCAGGAAGGCCAGAAGATGTCGAAGTCGAAGGGCAACATCCTGGACCCGCTCGACGTCGTCGACGGCATCGACCTCGAGAGCCTCGTCGCGAAGCGCACCGAGGGCCTGATGCAGCCGCACCTGAAGTCGCGGATCGAGAAGACGACGCGCAAGGAGTATCCGGACGGCATCCCCGCTTTCGGCGCGGACGCGCTGCGCCTGACGTTCGCGTCGCTCGCGACGACCGGGCGCGACATTCGCTTCGATCTCGGCCGCGTCGACGGCTATCACCGTTTCTGCAACAAGCTGTGGAACGCGTCGGGCTACGTGCTGAGTCATCTTGCGCAGGGCGTGCCGGCCGGCGAGCGCACGCCGACGATCGCGGACCGGTGGATCCGCTCGCGCCTCGGCCGCGCGGTGCGCGCGGCGCACGACGCGGTCGCCGCGTATCGCTTCGATCTCGTAACGCAGGCGCTTTACGACTTCGCGTGGCACGAGTTCTGCGACTGGTACCTCGAGCTGACGAAGCCGGTGCTGCAGGCCGACGGCGCGGACCCGCGCGAGGTCACGTCGACGCGCGCGACGCTCGCGGAGACGCTCGATGCGCTGCTGAAGCTCCTGCATCCGCTGGCGCCGTTCGTGACCGAGGAGCTGTGGCTCAAGCTCGCCCGGGCGACGGGCGCGCCGGGCGAGACGATCATGCTCGAGCCGCTGCCGAGGCCCGAGGCTTACGCCCTCGACGACGAGGCGGAGCAGGAGATCGACTGGCTGCAGCGCTTCGTCGTCGCGATCCGCCAGATCCGCGGCGAGATGAACATCGCGCCTTCGCACCGGCTCGTCGTGAAGCTCGCGGGCGCGAGCGCGACGGATCGCGAGCGCGTCGCGCGGCACCGCAACTACCTCGAGCGGCTCGCAATGCTCGCCGAGATCTCCGAGGCCGAGTCCGCGTCGTCCGTGCGCGGCGCGGCGACCGCCCTCGTCGGCGACATGCAGATCCTCGTGCCGCTCGCGGGGCTGATCGACATCGGCGCCGAGCGCGAGCGGCTCGGCAGGCAGCTCGAGCGGTGGCGCTCGGACCTCGACAAGTGCCGCCGCAAGCTCGACAACGCGTCGTTCGTAGCGAACGCGCCGACCGACGTCGTCGCGAAGGAGCGCGAGCGCGTCGCCGACCTCGAGCAGCGCACGGCGCGCCTGCGCCGCCAGATCGACCTCCTCGCGGAGCTCGACTGACCGCAGCGAAAATTGGGGTCAGAGCCCTTTGACCGAGTCTGAGCCCTTTTACCGAGTCCAAGGGCTCTGACCCCGATTCGCGCGATTGACCGCATCCGTCGTGTCAGACACCTTTTTCTGTGAAAAAGGTGTCTGACACGAAAAACGCTGCGGACACGAAAAAGGGCTCTGACCCCGATTTCGCGGAGTCGGTCACAGATCGGCCGGCGCGGGGTGTCTTGCGACCGCGCGTTGAGCGAACATGAGCGACATGTCCACACCGTCCCTTCGCCCGGCGCGCGTCGAGCCCGGCGCAGCGCCGCTGATCGATCGCGTCATCGAGACGCTCGACCGCATCATCGTCGGCAAAACCCTGCAGCTTCGGCTGTCCGTCGCGTGCCTCCTCGCGCGCGGGCATCTGCTGATCGACGACGTGCCCGGCGTCGGCAAGACGACGCTCGCGCACGCGCTCGCTCGAGTGCTCGGCCTCGACTATCAGCGCGTGCAGTTCACGAGCGATCTCTTGCCGGCCGACGTGATCGGCGTCTCGGTCTTCAACCGCGAGACGGGCCGCTTCGAGTTCCACAAGGGCCCGCTCTTCTCTCAGGTCGTGCTCGCGGACGAGATCAACCGCGCGACGCCGAAAGCGCAGAGCGCGCTGCTCGAAGCGATGGAGGAACGGCAGGTCACGGCCGACGGCACGACATATTCCCTGCCCGCGCCGTTCTTCGTGATCGGCACGCGCAACCCGTCGCACCAGATCGGCACGTTTCCGCTGCCCGAGTCGCAGCTCGACCGCTTCCTGATGCGGATCGAGCTCGGCTATCCCGCGCCCGACGACGAGCGGCGGCTTCTCGCGGGCGGCGACCGGCGCGCGCTCGTCGACGCGCTCGAGCCGGTCCTGTCCGTAGACGCGCTGCTCAAGCTCCAGGGGCTCGTGCCCGGCGTGCATCTCGCCGAGCCGATCATCGACTACGTCCAGGCGCTGATCGCGTACACGCGCACGTCGGGAGACTTCGTCACGGGGCTCTCGCCGCGCGCCGGCATCGCCCTCGTCCGCGCGTCCCAGGCATGGGCGCTGATGCAGGGCCACCACGGCGTCCACCCGGAGGACGTGCAGGCAGTCTTCCCCGCGATCGCGGCGCATCGCCTGCAGCCCGCGTCCGGACGCGCATTCGATACGCATGGCTCGCTCGGCTCCGCGATCCTCGACGCGGTCCCGCTCCCCTGACCGCGCGCACGGACGGCGGCCGAAGCGCACCGGCGCACGCGCTCCTCTAGAGCCCTCGCGCCGCGTCATGAGCGTCGTCTCCCGGCGCTTCGCCGAGTGGATCCGCCGCCGGCAGGGCCCGGACGGCACCGTCGTCACGCTCGAGCGGCGCCGGATCTACATCCTGCCGACGCGCCTCGGCGCCGCGTTCGGCGTGCTGCTGCTCGCGATGCTGCTCGGCTCGATGAACTATGCGGCGAGCCTCGGCTTCGCTCTCACGTTCCTGCTCGCGGGCCTTGCGCTCGTCACGCTGCACGAATGCCACAACAACCTGCTCGGCATCGAGGTCCGCTACGCGGGCGCACCGCCCGTCTTCGCAGGGCAGCACGCGCGCTTCGGCATCGCGCTGACGAACACCGCATCGGTCCCGCGCTACGAGCTCGAGGTTCGCGCGGGCGACCACGAGGCGGGACCCGTCGACGTCGGCCCAGGCCGCACCGCGGTGCTCGCGGTGTCGGTCCCGACCGTCCGCCGCGGACGCGTGCGGCTCGCGCGCTTCTCGGTCGCGACGCGCCACCCGGCGAACCTGTGCCGCGCGTGGACGTACGTCCACATGAGCGCGGAATGCATCGTGTATCCCGCGCCCGCCGCGCCCGACACGCCGCCTCCGTTCGGCACCGACGACTCGGGCGGACGAAGCGCCGTCGATCGCTCCGACGCCGACTTCGCGGGCCTGCGCGCGGCCGTGCCCGGCGATCCGCCCGGGCGCATCGCGTGGAAGGCTTACGCGCGGAGCGACGAGCTGCTTCTGAAGCAGTTTGCGGGCGGCGAGCGGCAGGCGGACGTCTTCAGGTGGTCGGCCTTGCCCGACGTCGATACCGAGCAGCGGCTGTCGATCCTCGCGCGGTGGTGCCTCGACGCGGCGGCCGCCGACCACGGCTTCGGGCTCGAGCTGCCGTCCGCGATCGTGCCGGTCGGCCGCGGCGAGCAGCACCTGCATCGATGCCTGACCGCGCTCGCGCTGTTCGACGCCGACGCGCCCGACGAGGTGCGGCCGTGAGCGCGGCCGCGCACGACCCGTTCGTTCGCGGTCGGCTCCTGTGGCTCGCCGCCGTCGTCCTCGGCGCGAGCCTGCCGCATTGGCTCCTGCTGCCGGTGTGGGTCACGCTGCTCCTTCTCGGCTGCGTGCTGTGGCGCATCGTCGCGGAGCGCCGCGGCTACCGGCTGCCCGGCAGACGCACGCGCCTCCTGCTGACGCTGCTCGCGTTCGTCGCCGTCTTCGCGAGCTTTCGCACGATCAACGGCGTCGAAGCCGGCAGCGCGCTCCTGATCGTGATGGTCGCGCTCAAGTTCCTCGAGGCGCGCTCGCACCGTGATCAGGTCGTGCTGACGATCGTCGCGTACTTCGTCGTGTTCGCGAGCCTGATCGATGGGCAGAGCATCCTCATCGGCGCGTACCTGCTCGTGTTCGTCTTCGTGACGACGGCGGGCCTCTTGCAGCTCGGACGGCGCGGGGCGCTGCGGCCGGTCCGCGCGACGTTCGCGCTCACGGGGCGCCTGCTGCTGCAGGCCGTGCCCGTGATGCTCGCGCTGTTCGTGCTGTTCCCGCGGCTGTCGGGCCCTTTGTGGGCGTTGCCGAACGACCCGCACCGGGCGGCCACGGGCCTCTCTGACACGATGACGCCCGGCGACATCACGGCGCTCGCGCAGTCCGACGAGGTCGCGTTCCGTGTCGAGTTCGTCGGCGAGCCGCCGCCGACGGAGGCGCTCTACTGGCGCGGCCCCGTGCTGTCGGCCTTCGACGGCCGCAGCTGGTCGCGGCCGTCGACCGGCCTCCGGGTAAGCCGCGGCGGCATCGAGTACCTCGGCGAGCCGACCGAGTATCACGTGATGCTCGAGATGAACGGCGAAGGCTGGACGTTCGCGCTCGACCTGCCGCGCGAATGGTCCGGCATCGGCGGCATGATGATGACCGACGACTATCAGCTCGTCGTGCCGCGCTTACGCGGCACCGCATCGAGACGCCAGTATCGCGTCGTCTCGCATACGCGCTACGTCGCCCTCGATCCCCTCTCCGACTGGCAGCGCGCGCAGCTCACGCGGCTGCCGGAGGGCTCGAACCCCCGCACGGTCGCGCTCGTCCGCGGCTGGCGCGCACGCGGCCTCGACGCGGACGGCATCATCGCCGAGGCGCTGCGCATGTTCCGCGAGCAGCCGTTCCGGTACACGCTGACGCCGCCGCGGCTCGGCGCGAACTCGATCGACGAGTTCCTGTTCGAGACGCGAGCGGGATTCTGCGGACATTACGCGTCCGCGTTCGCGGTCATGATGCGTGCCGCGGGCCTGCCTGCGCGCGTCGTGACCGGCTACCAGGGCGGCGAGCCGAACGCGTTCCGCGAGCACTACACGGTGCGCCAGTCCGACGCGCACGCGTGGGCCGAGGTCTGGCTCGAGGGCCGCGGCTGGACGCGCGTCGACCCGACGGCCGCGGTCGCGCCCGAGCGCATCGAGCTCGGCGCCGCGGCAAGCGCGGGCGACGCCGCATCGCGAAGCTTCGACGTCGTCCGCACGCTGCGCTTCGCATGGGACGCGCTCGACGCGTACTGGTACAGCTGGGTGATCGGCTACGGGGAGACGCGCCAGCGCATGCTGCTCGAGCGGCTCGGGCTCGATTTCGCGACGCCGGCGCTGCTGTCAGCCGCCGCCCTCGGCGCGGTCGCGGCGATCATCGCCCTGCTCGGCGCCTATCACGGCTTCGCGCAGCGCGGACGGAGGCGATCGGACCCCGCGGCCCGCGCGTTCGCCGCGTTTTGCCGGAGGCTCGCGCGCCGCGGCATCGCGCCGCCTCGAGTCGGCGAGACGCCGAGCGCGTTCGCGGCACGTGCCGCGCGGGAGCGTCCCGACATCGGTGCCGCGATTCGGCAGATCGCCGCGGCGTACGTTCGCGCGCGCTACGAGCCCGATGCGGACGGCCGCGCGCTCGCGCGGCTCGAGCGGCTCGTCAAGGCCTTCCGTCCGCCGAGACGCGGTGCTCCCGGGTCTCGCGGAACTCGATGTCCGGCCAACGCTCGCGCGTCAGGTTGAGGCTCACGGTGGACGGCGCGAGATAGACGAGCTCTCCCGCGTGATCCTCGGCGAGGTGCGCGCCGAGCCGGTTCTTGAACTCGGCGAGCTTCGCGGGATCGCTGCAGCGGACCCAGCGCGCCGTCTGCACGTTCACGCCTTCGAAGACGCACTCGACGCGGTACTCGTCCTTCAGGCGAAACGCCGCGACGTCGAACTGCAACGGCCCGACCGCGCCGAGGATCAGATCGTTGCTCGTGAGCGGCCTGAAGAGCTGCGTCGCGCCCTCCTCGCAGAGCTGCGCGAGTCCCTTCTGCAGCGCCTTGATCTTCAGCGGATCCTTCAGCACCGCGCGGCGGAAGAGCTCGGGCGCGAAGCTCGGGATGCCGGTGAACGCGAGCGTCTCGCCCTCGCTGAAGCTGTCGCCGATGTTGATCGTGCCGTGGTTGTGCAGGCCGATGATGTCGCCGGCGTACGCCTCGTCGACGTGCTGGCGATCCGCGGCCATGAATGTGATCGCGTCCGCGACGCGCACCTCACGGCCGAGCCGCACGTGATGAAGCTTCATGCCGGGCGCATAGCGTCCCGAGCAGATCCTCATGAACGCGATGCGGTCGCGGTGCGCCGGATCCATGTTCGCCTGGATCTTGAAGACGAAGCCCGAAAGCCGCGGCTCGTACGGATCGACGCGGCGCGTCTCCGTGTCCCGCGGCAGCGGGCCCGGGGCGTGCTCGACGAACGCGTCGAGGAGCTCCTTGACGCCGATGTTGTGGATCGCCGCGCCGCAGAAGACGGGCGTTTGCCTGCCCTCGAGATAACGGGCGGGATCGAAGGTCGCGCTCGCACCGCGCAGGAGCTCGATGTCGTCGGCGAGCGCGGCCGCGTCGTCGCCGAGGCGCGCTCGTGCGTCCGTGGAGTCGATGCCGTCGATGATCTCGGTCTCGGGCAGGCGGCTGCCGTCGCGGGTCACATAGAGGTAGATCCGATCCTCGAGCAGGTGATAGACGCCGCGAAAGCTCCGCCCCATGCCGATCGGCCACGTGACGGGCGCGCACTCGATCTTGAGCACTGTCTCGATCTCGTCGAGCAGCTCGACGGGCTCGCGGCCCTCGCGGTCGAATTTGTTGATGAAGCTCATGATCGGCGTCGTCCGAAGTCGGCACACCTCCATCAGCTTGATCGTGCGCGCCTCGACGCCCTTCGCCGCGTCGATGACCATCAGCGCGCTGTCGACGGCGGTCAGCGTGCGGTACGTGTCCTCCGAGAAATCCTCGTGCCCCGGCGTATCGAGCAGGTTGACGATCCGGCCGGCGTACGGGAACTGCATGACGGACGACGTGACCGAGATGCCTCGCTCCTGCTCGAGCTGCATCCAGTCGGACGTCGCATGCCGACGGGCCTTGCGGCCCTTGACGGCACCGGCAAGCTGGATCGCGCCGCCGAACAGCAGGAGCTTCTCGGTCAGCGTCGTCTTGCCGGCGTCCGGATGCGAGATGATCGCGAACGTTCGGCGCTTCTCGATTTCTTGTCGTAGCGAATCGGACATCGTTCTTTTCCCGGCGCGCCGCTCGTCGGCGCGCAACGTCGAAACGGAAATCTGGGGTCGGCCCGGCGGGCGGCGCGCTGCGCGTGGCGGCGTCGGCGGAGGCTTGGGGTGCGTCTCGGGGCGTCGGGAGAAGCCCGGCCCTTTTCTCCTGCCTCCCGGCGGGCGCGTATGTTAACGGATGCGTGCCCGAGGCGGGCTACGAGTCGGCGGGATCCGTCGGCTGCTCCGCGTCGGCGGGCTTCGACTTCAGCATCGCGGCGAGGATCACCGCGTCCTCCCGCCCCCAGCGGGCCTGGTAGTAGGCCGGCCGAATGCCGACCTCCTCGAAGCCGACCGAGCGGTACAGCGCGATCGCGTGCTTGTTGGACGGCCGCACCTCGAGAAAGATCTTGTCCACGCCCGCGTCGCGCGCCTTGTCGAGCAGCGCGTTCAGCAGGCGACGACCATACCCGCGGCTCTGCGCGCGCGGGTGCACGCAGATGTTCAGCACGTGTGCCTCGGCGGCCGCGATCGACATGATGCTGTACCCGGTCACGGTGCCGTCGATCTCGAGCACGATGCAGTAATAGCCCGCGAGCAGGCAGTCGCGAAAGATGCCGAGACTCCACGGATAGTCGTACGCCGCCCGCTCGACCTCGGCGATCGCCTTCAGGTCCGTCGGCTGCATCATGCGAATCTGCGCTTGCGGTTGAACGGCGGCGCTCATCGACCTGCCCTTTCCGTCATCCCGAAGACGATGCCAGTAACGGCAGGAGCATGCAAAGGTCCTGCCAGCTCTTCGCCTTCGCGATCGGCGTACGCAGAAGATACGCCGGGTGATACGTGACGACGAGCGGAATGCCGGCCGGACCGTAGCGGTGCACGACGCCGCGCAGCCTGCCGACCGGCTGCTCCGTCCGCAGGAGCCGCTGCGCCGAGATGCGGCCGACGGCGAGCATCGCGCGCGGCGAGATCATCTCGATCTGTCGATCGAGGAAGCTCGCGCACGCGTCGGCCTCCTCGGGCCGCGGATCGCGGTTGCCGGGCGGCCGACACTTCAGGATGTTCGCGATGTAGACCTGCTGCCGCGACAGGCCGATCGCGCGCAGCATCGCGTTCAACAACCGGCCGGCGGGACCCACGAACGGCTCGCCCTGCCGGTCCTCCTCCTCGCCCGGCGCCTCGCCGATCACGAGAAGCTCCGCATCGCGGCGCCCGACGCCGAACACCGTCTGCGTGCGCCCGCGGTGTAGCGGACATCTCGTGCAGTCGCGCACCTCGGCCTCGAGCGCGCGCCATGCGTCGGCGGTCGCGGGCCGGGGAGCGGACGGCGCGTCGACGAGCGCGCCGCCGACGGAAGCACCGGCCGCGTCCGACGGGACCGCAGCCGCATGCGATGCGAACGCGGCCGCGCCCAGCGCATTTTCCGTCGCATCCAACGTGACCGAGACCGCGTCCGACGTGAGCGAGGCCGCGTCCGACGCGATCGCGGCCGCGGGCGATCCGGCGGCGCCGCCGCCCGCACGGCGCAGCGCGTAGACCGGAATCCCCATCTCGGCGAGATATCGAACGCGGCGGCTCATGGCGCGATGGTCTCTTGACGGACCCGGCGGCGCCTGAGCAGCCACATCACGGGCCCCGACGACGCATAGATGACGAACAGTGCGAACACGACGAGCTCGGGCTCGATCGCGATCACGATGATCACGAGCGGGATCAGCAAAAGCTTTCCGAACCTCACGCGCTGTCCCGGCCCGATGTCCTTGAAGCTGAGATAGCTGAAGCGGGACATCATCAGGAGCCCCGCCACCGCCGTGATCGCGATGCCGGCGACGAGCGCCACGAGCCCGTCGATCCCGTACGACGTGCTGAGCCACACCATCGACGCGACGCCCGCCGCTGCGGACGGGCTCGGCAGGCCCTGGAAGTACCGCCGGTCGAGCATCGCGGTGTTCGTGTTGAAGCGCGCGAGCCGGAAAGCCGCCGCCGCCGCATAAAGGAACGCCGCGAGCCAGCCGAGCCTGCCCCAGACCGCGCCGAACTCCGCGAGCCGCTCGACGCCCCATTGATACGTGACGATCGCGGGCGCGAGCCCGAACGACACCATGTCGGCGAGGCTGTCGAACTCCTTGCCGAAGTCGCTCGCCGTGCTCGTCATTCGCGCGACGCGCCCGTCGAGCCCGTCGAGGAACATCGCGACGAAGATCGACCACGCGGCGGCCGTGAAATTACCGTCGATCGCCGCGACGATCGAGTAAAAGCCGGCGAAGAGCCCGCCCGTCGTCAGCAGGTTGGGCAGCAGATAAATCCCTTTGCGAGGAGCACTCGCCTGCTCGCCTTCCACTCGTATACCCATCACACGGTCTTCGTCATGATGCCGCCCCGCGAATGCCGCCATGACGAAGACCGCGTCGACCTGGATCGGCCTCGAACTGGCTCTCGGAACGGCCGCACCGCTACAATTCGGCGTTCTTTACTACCCGTCCACTCGAGCTGCCCGCCGAACAATGTACCTTAGCCAGCTACCGATCAACACCCTGAAGGAAGTGCCGGCGGATGCCGAGGTCGTCAGTCACCAGCTGATGCTTCGCGCCGGCCTGATCCGCCGCCTCGCGTCCGGCCTCTACACGTGGCTGCCGCTCGGCCGGCGCGTGCTGCACAAGGTCGAGCGGATCATCCGCGAGGAGATGGACCGCGCGGGCGCCCTCGAGCTGTCGATGCCGGTCGTGCAGCCCGCCGAGCTCTGGCACGAGTCGAGCCGCTGGGACGCGTACGGCCCGGAGCTCCTGCGCCTCAAGGACCGCCATCAGCGCGACTTCTGCCTCGGCCCGACGCACGAGGAAGTCATCACGGACATCGCGCGCAACGAGCTCAAAAGCTACCGGCAGCTGCCGGTCAACTACTACCAGATCGGCACGAAGTTCCGCGACGAGATCCGCCCGCGCTTCGGCGTGATGCGCGCGCGCGAGTTCGTGATGAAGGACGCGTACTCGTTCCACCTCGACGAGGCGTCGCTGCTCGACGGCTATCGCACGATGCGCGCGGCGTATCAGCGGATCTTCGATCGGATGCAGCTCGAGTACCGGATCGTGCAGGCGGACCCGGGCGCGATCGGCGGCAGCCGCTCCGAGGAGTTCCAGGTGCTCGCCGCGTCCGGCGAGAACGCGATCGCGTACTGCGACGCGGACGGCTTCGCGGCGAACGTCGAGGTCGTCGCCGTCCCGGCGCCGAAAGGCGAGCGGCCCGCGCCGACCGAGCCGATGAGCCTCGTCGAGACGCCGGACGTCGGCTCGATCGACGCGCTCGCGGCATTCCTCGACGTGCCTCCCGAGAAGTGCCTGAAGACGCTGCTGGTCAGGGGCTCGGAGACGCCCGCGGTCGCGCTGATGCTGCGCGGCGATCACGAGCTGAACGCGGTCAAGGCGCAGAAGCTGCCCGGCGTCGCGAGCCCGCTGACGATGCTGCGCGCGGCGGAGATCGAGGCCACCGGCTCGGTCGTCGGCTTCGTCGGTCCGGTCGGGCTAAACATCCCCGCGTACGTCGACCAGGACGCGGCGCTCCTCGCCGATTTCGTCTGCGGCGCGAACCGCGCCGATCATCACTACCGGGGCGTCAACTGGGAGCGCGACGCGAAGCTCCCGCAGGTCGCGGATCTGCGCAACGCGGTCTCGGGCGACCCGAGCCCGTCCGGCGGCGGGCCGCTGTCGATCGCCCGCGGCATCGAGGTCGGCCACATCTTCCAGCTCGGCGACCGATACAGCCGCGCGATGGACGCGACGGTGCTCGATGCGGACGGTCAGCCGCGCCCGATGCAGATGGGCTGCTACGGCATCGGTGTGACCCGCGTCGTAGCCGCGGCCATCGAGCAGAACCATGATGAGCGCGGGATCGTCTGGCCGGAGCCGCTCGCGCCGTTCGACGTCATGATCATTCCGATCAACATGGACAAGTCCGAGCGCGTGCGCGCGGCCGCCGAGAAGGCCTATGCGGAGCTCGCGCGGGCGGGCTTCGAGGTGTTGCTCGACGACCGCCCGCAGCGGCCCGGCTTCAAGTTCGCGGACGCCGACCTGATCGGCATCCCGCATCGGGTCGTCATCGCGGAGAAGGCGCTCGACGAAGGCCGCTGCGAGTACAAGTCGCGCCGCGCAACGGACGTCGAGATGCTGCCCCTCGACGGGCTCGCGGAGGCGATCGCCGCGCGCCGCAAGACATGACGGCCACCCGGGTCGCGCTCCGCCCGTCGCAGGCGTCGCTGATCGCGCTGTCGGCGCTCGTCGCGCTCGGTGCGCGCCCGGCCCTTGGTCAGACCGGCCTGCCCGCCGCGATGCCCGCACCGGCCGCGACGGCCGGCACGTTCGAGGACGCACGCTCGGGGCCGGATCCCCGCCTCCGCGAGATCCTGAAGCGGGCGATCGCCGACGCGAGCAGCTTCAACGACCGCTTCGACGCCGAGGTCTGGCTCACGGACATGTCGAATCGCCTGGCCCGCCAGGTTCCGGATTTGGAGGAACGGCTCGAGATCCTGAAGAGCGTGCATCGGCACGCGACGCGGGTCGGCCTCGAGCCCGAGCTCGTGCTCGCGGTGATCGACGTCGAAAGCAATTTCGATCGCTTCGCGATCTCGTCGGCGGGCGCGCTTGGGCTGATGCAGGTGATGCCGTTCTGGGTGGAGGAGCTCGAGGAGGAGCTCGGCTATCAGGACAAGAACGTCCTCTTCAAGATCGACACGAACGTGCTGATCGGCTGCTGGATCCTGAAGTACTACCTCGAGATGGAGCGGTACGACCTTGTCCGCGGCCTCGCGCGCTACAACGGCAGCGTCGGCCAGACCTGGTACGCGGATCGCGTCGTCCAGCGGCTCAACAGGAAGTGGTACCGCTTCTGACGTCCACTCGACGAAGCGCGGCGGCCGCGAATCTCAGCGAACCTCGAACGCGTCGCCTTCGACCGGGCCGGTCCACTCCTCGATCGCGACCTCGCGAACGACGGCCAGCGGCGGCCCTTTCCACAGCCACTCGGCGAGCTCCGAGAGCCGGGCGGGGTCGCCGGCCGCGACGACCTCGACGCGCCCGTCCGGCAGGTTGCGCGCCCAGCCCGCGAGCCCGAGCCGCGTCGCCTGCTCTCGAGTGGCGCCGCGGAAGTAGACGCCTTGCACCCTGCCGCTGACGAGATAGCGGACGGCCTTCACCGCCATCGCGGTTACTCCTCCGAGCCCCGTTCCGCCGCTTCCTGGCTCGCTTCGAGCGCCTGCACCGCACGATTCCTCGCGCGAATCGCGTTGATGCGGGCCGCGCCGTACGCCTCGTCCCTGAGGAGCTGCTCGGCCGTCTCGAGGAAACGCCGCGCGTCGTTCAGCGGTCCCGGCGCGAGCTCGTCGGCCGACGCCTGCTCCGCCGCAGCGATCGCCTCTCGCGCATCGCTCATTTCCTGCACCGGAGGCGACGTCGCACACGCCGCGATCGAGAGGGTTGCGATCAGCGCCGCGGCCGTTCGTTTCGGCGCTCGCCCCGTCTTGTTCTTATGCTCGGACAATACCGCTTCAGCTCCGTCGAGGAGGCTGCCGCCGTCAAGCATAGCATGGCCCTGCTCGCGGCCGCGCTGGAAAGCCTTGATCCGCCTCCCCTAAACTCCGGCGCACATCGACCGCGACTCGCACGAAAGACCGAGGAGTACACCATGACGACGAGGATCTACCACAACCCGCGCTGCTCGAAGTCCCGCGCGACGCTCGCGCTGCTCGAGGAGCGCGGCATCGAGCCCGAGGTCGTCGAGTACCTGAAGACGCCGCCGGATGCGAAACGCCTGAAAAGTCTGCTCCGCAAGCTCGGGATCTCGGCCGCGGACCTGATCCGCAAGAACGAGAAGGAATGGAAGGAAAGCGGCCTCGATGCCGGCGCGAGCGAGGACGACCTGATCGCGTTGATGGTTCGCCATCCGATCCTGATCGAGCGGCCGATCGTCGAGGTCGGCGACCGCGCCCGGATCGGCCGCCCGCCCGAGCGCGTGCTGGAACTCTTCGAGTGACCGATACGACCGTCCTGGTGCTCTACTACTCGCGCGGCGGCCGCACGGCTGCGCTCGCGCGGCACGTCGCGCGCGGCGTCGAAGCGGCCGGCGCGGCGGCGCGGGTTCGCACCGTGCCGCCGGTCTCCGCGACGTGCGAAGCGGTCGCGCCGCCGGTGCCGGACGACGGTCCGCCGTATGCGACCGCAAGCGACCTGACCGAATGCGACGGCCTCCTGCTCGGCAGCCCGACGCGCTTCGGCACGATGGCCGCACCGCTGAAGCACTTCCTGGACTCGACGACCGACCTGTGGCTTTCGGGCGGCCTCGTCGACAAGCCCGCGGGCGTCTTCACGTCGACGTCGACGCTGCACGGCGGCCAGGAATCGACGCTGCTCGCGATGGCGCTGCCGCTCGTCCACCACGGCATGCTCTGGGTCGGGCTGCCGTACACGCGCCCGGCGCTGTTCGAGACGCAGAGCGGCGGGTCGCCGTACGGCGCGTCGCACGTCGCCGCGCCGTGGAACCCGACGCTGTCCGACGACGAGAGCGAGCTCGCCCGCGCGCTCGGCGAACGGGTCGCGCGGCTCGCGATCAGGCTGAAGGCACGGGAGCCGAAGTGAGCGCGAACGCGCTCGTCGTCGCCGCGTGGCTCTGCCATGGCGCCCTCCTCGCCGCGGCGACCGTGGGGCTCATGACGTCGGCGCTGCCGCTACCGGGCCGGGTCGCGCTCGCGGCCGCGGCCGCATCGCCGCTCGTCGCGGCCGCTCCGGGGCTCGCCCGCCGCCGCCTGTACACGTACCAGTGGCTCGCGTTCGCGCTGGTCGGCTATGCCGGCGCCGCGGCCGTCGAGGTCGTCGCGACGTCCGGCCGCTCGCCGCTCGCGACGATCGCGCTCCTCGCGGCGCTGGTCGAGCTCGGCGTGCTGTTCACGCTGAGCCGCGCGGCCCGGCCGCGGCCGCCAGCGAATCGCGGATGAACGGAATCGTGATGCGCCGACGCGCGGCGAGCGACGCCGCGTCCAGGCGGTTGAGCCAGCCGCAGAGCGCGGACATGTCACGCTCCACGCGCGCCTGCAGGAAGCGCGCGGCGGCGGGCTCGAGCTCGAATCCCCTGTTCTGCGCGTGCAGGTAGAGCGCGTCGATCTGCTCGTCGTCGCCGAGCGGATGAAGCCGGTAGACGGTGGCGCCGGCCGCGCGCGACGCGAGGTCGGCGAGCGCGAAGCCGACGGCGCCGGGCGCGTTCGACGCCGCGAGCAGCAGCCTCTTGCCCGTCGAGTGAAACTCGTTCAGCACGTCGAACAGCGCGCGCTCCCAGTCCGCGCGTCCGGCGACGGCATCGACGCCGTCGAGCGCCAGGAAGTCGAGCGCATCGAGCCCGGAGAGCACGTCCGGCCGCAGCCCCAGACCTGCGGCGAGCGGCACGTACATCGCGCGCTGACCGGCCGCGTCCGCCTCCCGGCATGCGGCCTGCAGCAGATGGCTCTTGCCGACGCCGCGCGGACCCCAGAGCCACAACGTCTCGCCCGCGCGGCCGGTCGACAGCATCCGCACGTGTGCGACGGCCGCCGCGTTCGGCCCTGCGACGAGCGTTCCGAATACGGCGTGATCCTCGAGGCGCAACGGCAGCGGGAGCTGCGTCGGTCCCCGCGCCGCGGGCCTGCCGCCGTCAGGCTCGCGCATGGCTCGCGTGCCATGCGCGGCGGCTCCAGCGCAGCACGTACGTGAGGCCGCTCGTGATGCTCGTGAACACGACGGCCGCGCCGAGCGGCAGCAGCACGAGCCGCCCGGGCCAGCCGTAGGCCGCGTCGGTCAGCGCGAACAGCACGAAGGCAAGCTGACACGCGGTGTTCAGCTTGCTGATCGCCGCGGGCTGGCCCTGCAAAGGCTCGATCAGGACGTGGTAGGCCAGCGAGCCGACCACGATCACGACGTCGCGCAGCACGACGATCACGGCGAGCGCGGCCGGCACGGCACCGAGGTACGTGAGCGCCACGAAGACGCTGTTGATCAGTATCTTGTCGGCGGCCGGATCCAGCAGCCCGCCGAGCCGCGTGCGCCAGTCGAAGGTCTTCGCGAGGAACCCGTCCACCGCGTCGGAGCCGCCGGCGACGATCAGCAGCGCGAGCGCAAGCTCGTAGCGCTCGCCGAGCAGCGCGGCGACGAGCGGCACGACGAGCAGAACGCGTATCACGCAGATCGCGTTCGGCAGCCAGCGCAGGCTCATCGTCTCGATCCGCCCACCAGCGTCAGAACGAGAGTGTTGTCGACGGACGAGGTCGCTCGCTCGTCGAGGCGCAGCACGCGGCCGAGGCCGACCATCTGCTCGAGCACGGAAAGGTCACCGCGCGCCGACGCGCGGAGGATGAGCCGACCGCCGTCGTCCTCGTACGCCTCGACGTCGATCGTCTGCAGCGCGCTCAGCCCCTCCAGGTAGCTCAGCACGCGGCCGTAGTCGTCGAGCGTCGAGACGTCGTGCACGACGAGACGCACGGGCCGCGCGCCGCCGACGAAGCTGTACGCCTGCACGAAACGGTCCGCGACCCAATGGAGCCCGTCCGCGACCGGGTCCAGCATGTCGGCGAACAGCCCCGCGTCGGCCGGGTCCAGCCCGTCGCCGCCCGGGTCGAGCTGGTCGGTCCCCGCGTTCGGCCGGTCGGTGTCCGGGCTCGGCCGGTCGCCGTCGGTGCTCGGGCGATCGACGCCCGGGTTCAGCCGGTCGCTACCCGCGCTCGGCCGGTCGGCGCCCGGGCTCGTCCGGTCGGCGCCCAGAGCCAGGCCGTCCGCGACCGAGCTCAGGGCGTCCACGACGCCGGTCCCGCCGAACGTGCTGACCTCGCCGCCGTGCACGAGCGTCCATCGGACGCTCGTGCCGAACGCATCGGCGCTGATCCGCCCGATCAGGATCGCGTCCGCGCCGTAGCGCTCGGACGCCGCTTCGATCGGCTCGACGAACGTGCCCCAGATGTCGGCGGCGGTGACCGAGGTCAGATCCTCGAGATCGAGCAGCGGAAAGCGGATCGGCAGGCCGCGCTCGTCGGCGACCGCCTCGATCCGCTCGCGGATCGTCGCGGCGAGCTCGACCGTCTCCGGGCTCACGCCGACGCCGACCGTGTCCCCGAGCGTGTCGCCGCTGATGCCGGCGTCGGACAAGAGCACGCGCTCCCCGCCCCCGGCATCGATCGCGATCCACAGGAGCGTCAGCGGGCGCTCCGGACCCCAGACCGGCTTGCCGAGCGACTCGAGCGCCTGGTCGATCTGATTCGCATAGAACTCGACCCTGAACCGGCCTCGATCCACCATGCCGTCGAACGAGACATACGACGATGCGTCCGCGATCAGGCCGGCGAGATCGGCATCCGCACCCGGGTCGCGCACGCCGGTGATGCGCGTGAGGAGCCGGCGCATCGCGAGATCGATCGCCGCGGCACGCATGTCGGTCGCGCTCTGGTCCGGCGTGACGGTCAGCGAGTACAGGTCGGGGAACACGACGGCTCGCGCCGGCGCAACCGCGAGCACGCCGAGCAACATGGCCGCGACCACGGCCGCAGACGCCCTCCGGCTGCGGCGCGCTGCATCCTTGCGGATCGAACGCAACGAAAAGCTCCTTCCCTTCATTCGGCTCGGCCCTGTCGCCCCCCGGTCGGGTCGCTTATTATACCGGCCCACGCCTCAAGCCCACGGACCCGCGAGCATGCCGGCCGATCCGAGCTTCACGTACAAGGACGCAGGCGTCGACATCGACGCGGGCGATCTGCTCGTCGAGCGAATCAAGTCTCCTGTGAAAAGGACGTTGCGCCCCGAGGTCATCGGCGGGCTCGGCGGCTTCGGCGGACTGTTCCGTGTGCCGGAAGGTTACCGCGAGCCCGTTCTCGTCGCGGGCACCGACGGCGTCGGCACGAAGCTCAAGCTCGCGATCGAGCACGATGCGCACGACGGCGTCGGCATCGACCTCGTCGCGATGTGCGCGAACGACGTCGTCGTGCAGGGCGCGGAGCCCTTGTTCTTCCTCGATTACTTCGTTACGCCTCGGCTCGACGTCGACGTCGCCGAGCGCGTGATCGCCGGCATCGCACGCGGCTGCGAGCTCGCGGGCGCCGCGCTCCTCGGCGGCGAGACGGCCGAGCACCCCGGCATGCACAAGGCCGGCGAGTACGATCTCGCGGGATTCTGCGTCGGCATCGTCGAGCGCGCGCGGATCATCGACGGCAGCGGGATCCGCGCCGGCGACACCGTGATCGGGCTCGCGTCGTCCGGCGTGCATTCGAACGGCTTCTCGCTGATCCGCCGCGTGCTCGAGCGGTATCCCGAGGACCTGCGCGCGCCGTGCGGCGACGCGACGCTGCTCGAAGCGCTCCTCGTGCCGACGCGCATCTACGTGCGGTCCGTGCTCGCGCTCCGCGAGCGCGTCGAGATCAAGGGCCTCGCCCACATCACGGGCGGCGGCCTCACCGAGAACATTCCGCGCGTGCTGCCCGAAGGGCTCGGCGTGCGTCTCGACGCATCGCGCTGGACGCGCTCGCCGGTCTTCGACTGGCTCGAGCGCCGCGGCGTCGCGGCGCCCGAGCTCCATCGCACGTTCAACTGCGGCATCGGCATGGTCGTCATCGTCGCCGCGGCCGACACGGAAGCGGCCCTGCGCCACCTCGGCGAGGCCGGCGAGCAGGCCTGGGCGATCGGCGAGGTCGTCGCCGTCGCCGACGAGGCCCGACGGGTCGAGATTCGTTGAGCACGCCCGGTCAGCTCCCCGCCGTCGTCGTCCTGATCTCCGGCGAGGGTACGAACCTTCAGGCGCTGATCGACTCGGCGCACGACGGACGCCTGAAGGCGCGCGTCGCGGCCGCGATCAGCGACCGCGGCGACGCACGCGGTCTCGACCGCGCCCGCCGCGCCGGGGTCGAGGCGATCCATCTCGGCAGGCGCGGCTTTGCCGACCGGGACGCGTACGAGCGGGCGCTCGCGGACGCGATCGACGCGTTCGCGCCGGCGGCCGTCGTGCTCGCGGGCTTCATGCGGGTCCTCGGGCCGGGCTTCGTGCGGCGCTTCGACGGGCGCATGCTGAACATTCACCCGTCGCTGCTGCCTCGGCATCGCGGGCTCGACACGCATCGGCGCGTGCTCGAGGCCGGTGATCGCGAGCACGGCGCGACGGTGCACTTCGTGACCGACGAGCTCGACGCGGGACCCGCGGTGATCCAGTACAGGCTGCCGGTGCGGCCGGGCGATTCGGTCGAGACGCTCGTCGAGCGCGTGCATCGCGGCGAGCACGTGATCCTGCCGCGGGCGACGGACTGGCTCGTGACCGGTCGGCTGCGGCTCGAAGGCGGAGAGGTCGTGCTCGACGGCGAGCGTCTCGCGGGCCCCGTCGTCGTGGAGGAGGCATCATGAGCGCAGCGAAGCCGATCGCGCAGCGGATCACCGGGGCCCTCGGCGCAGCGGCAGCCGCCTGCGCTGCCGTCGTCGTCGGCGTAGGCTTAGCGCACGCGCAGGAAGAGATTCCGACCTACACCGCGACGTACGACGTCGAATACAAGGGCCGCGACGTCGGCGAAAGCGTCCAGTCGCTCGTCCGGGACGGCGACCGCTACCGGTTCCGCTCGGTCACGCAGGCGCGAGGCCTCGCGCGGCTGCTCCGCTCCCGCCCGGTGATCGAGGAAAGCGTGTTCGATCTGCACGGCGGCGAGCCGCGCCCGCTCGAGTTCAGGCTCGAGGACGGCACGCGCAAGGGCGAGGACAACGTCGCGATCGAGTTCGACTGGGCAGCCGGCCTTGCGCACGTCACGGCGGAGGACGGGCGCGTCGACGTGCCGCTCGAGCCCGGCGTCCACGACCGCGCGACGCTGCAGCTCGCGCTGATGCTCGAGCTCGCCGACGCGGCCGCGCCCGCGTCCCATGCGTTGATCGACGACGGGTCGGTCAAGACCTACAGCTACGAGATCGCCGGAGAAGAGACGCTTGCGACGCCCGCGGGCACGCACGATACGATCAAGGTCGTGCAGCGGCGAGAAGGCTCGTCGCGCCACACGATCATCTGGCTCGCCCCCGACCTGCGTCATCTGCCGGTGAAGATCGAGCAGCGCCGGGACGACGAGATACTGACGACGCTCCTGCTCGAATCCGTGCAGGGGCTCGGCGATACGAACCCGAACGAGCAAGGCCATCGATGACGATCAAATCGGACCGCTGGATCAGGCGGATGGCGCGCGAGTACGGCATGATCGAGCCGTTCGAGCCCGCGCAGGTGCGCGTAAACGGCGATCAGAAGGTCGTGTCGTACGGCGTGTCGAGCTACGGCTACGACGTGCGCTGCGCGGACGAATTCAAGATCTTCACGAACATCAACACGACGATCGTCGATCCGAAGCGCTTCGACGAGCGTTCCTTCGTCGATTTCAGGGGGGACGTCTGCATCATCCCGCCGAACTCGTTCGCCCTGGCACGCACCGTCGAATACTTCCGCATCCCGCGCAACATCCTCACCGTGTGCCTCGGCAAATCGACGTACGCGAGGTGCGGCATCATCTGCAACGTGACGCCGCTCGAGCCCGAATGGGAGGGGCACGTCACGCTCGAGTTCTCGAACACGACGCCGCTGCCCGCGAAGATCTACGCGAACGAGGGCGTGGCCCAGATGCTGTTCTTCGAGTCCGACGAGCTCTGCGAGGTCTCGTACCGCGACCGCGCGGGCAAGTACATGGGCCAGCGCGGCGTCACGCTGCCGAAGGCGTGACGGCCGAGCGAAACGGTTCGGCGCTCGCGCTCGGAGCGCGACTCGGTTCGAAGGCCGTGCTCGGAACGCGAGACGGTTCGAAGGCCGTGAGCGGAACGCGAGACGGTGCGGCGGAGGCGCTCGGAACGCGAGGACGCCCGCGTCGGATCAGTCGTCCTCGACCGTGATCTTCGGGAACAGCCGGCTGTAATCCTTGCCGCTCGCGGCGAGCTCGCCGGCGGCACGCAGCGCGACCGCGCGGAACCGCCTGCCGGCCGCGCCGTCCGGATCGGCGACGACCGTCGGCCGGCCGCCGTCCGTCTCCTCGCGGATGCGCCGCTCGAGCGGCAGCGTGCCGAGGAGCGGCACGCCGTACTCGGCCGCCAGGCGCTCGCCGCCGAGCTCGCCGAAGATCGGCTCCTCGTGGCCGCAGTGCGAGCAGACGTGGACGCTCATGTTCTCGACGATGCCGAGCACCGGCACGTTCACCTTCTGGAACATCTCGATGCCCTTGCGGGCGTCCGCGAGCGCGATGTCCTGCGGCGTCGTCACGATTACCGCGCCGCTGACGGGCACGCGCTGCGCGAGCGTCAGCTGGATGTCGCCCGTGCCGGGCGGCATGTCGACGATCAGGTAGTCGAGGCCGCGCCAGTTCGTTTGCATCAGCAACTGATTCAGCGCGGACGTGACCATCGGGCCCCGCCACGCCATCGGCTGGCGCTCGTCGACGAGAAAGCCGATCGACATCGCCTTGATGCCGTGCGCCTCGAGCGGCTCGAGCGTCTTGCCGTCGGTCGATTCGGGCCGCCGCCCCGAGAGCCCGAGCATCCGCGGCTGGCTCGGACCGTAGATGTCCGCATCGAGCAGCCCGACCTCGGCTCCCTCGAGCGCGAGCGCGAGCGCGATGTTCACGGCGACGGTCGACTTCCCGACGCCGCCCTTGCCGGATGAGACGGCGATCACGTTTTTCACGCTCGGGATCGGCTTCAGTCCGTGCTGCACGCTGTGCGTCTCGACGGCCCAGTCGACGTCGACCGTGACCGACCCGTCGACGACGCCGCGGCAATGCTCGGCGACGGCGGCCGCGACCGCGTCCCGGCTGCGCGCGATCGGAAAACCCACGCGCACCGAGACCGCGAAACCGCCGTCCGTGCGGCGGACCTCGAAACGGCTGCCCCGCCCGCCGAGGTTCCGGCCGGTCTCGGGTACGATGAACTGCTCGAGGCAGGCCTTCAGTCGTTGCTCCGCCGCGTCTTCCATGATGTCGCACCGCCGTCCAAGCCGTGATTGTAACCTAATGCCGTGCCGAGACGCGTTTGCCGCGCCCGTGCGCGGGGCTCTTGCAAACGTGTGATCCGCGTTACATTTAGGCAAACACCGTGTGGCATAATTCGGGGTGTCCCGCAGTCCGTTATGTCGGGTGCCCGGGCGCGAAATTGCGGCCGCGGGCGGCGGCGGACGCGGGTCGTGTTCGCGGGGATAAAGCATCTCGAAAAAGGGCTGGCCCTGGTCGGCTGTTCCAGGTCTGAATGAATTTCATCGTCGCATTCCAAGCGGATAGGCTGATCTCGCAGATCCAGGACGCCGCCGACCCGAGCTCGCCCGCCGCCAGGAAGGCGTTCGAAAAGCTCGGCAAGCTCGGCACGCCCGCGATCCCGAAGATCCTCGATGCGATCGCGTGCGCGGACCGTCGCCAGACGGTCGAATACGTCGAGATCCTGACCTCGCTGATCAGCGACAAGACGCTGAACGTCGTCGCCCGCGGGCTCGCGGATTCGGATACGCGCACCGTGCAGGGCACCGTGGCCGCGCTGTCGGCGAACAAGCGCTACAACGTGAACCGTCTCGTCGATCTGCTCGCCGAGGACCAGTACTCGAAGCCCGCGCTGATCGAGGTGCTGACGGCCCACAAGGATCGGCTGAACGTTCGCCAGCTGCTGAATCAGATCTACTACCTGCAGCCGAACGAGAAGGCTGCGGTGTTCCGGCTCATCGACGAGATCGCGACCGAGGATCTCCTGCCCGACCTGATCGAGCGGATGGACGGCAAGGACCCGGTCGTGAAGATGCACCTGATCAACATCGTCACGCGGTTCGACCGGCCCGAGGTCCACCGCGTCGTGCAGGAGCAGCTCCGCGACTCGAACAAGCTCGTGCGGGAAGCCGCCCTCGATGCCGCGTCGAAGCTCGGCAAGGCCTTCGACACGGCGCTCGTCGCGTCCCTGCTCGTCGATCCGGACATCGGCGTGATGAACAAGGCCGTCGAGGTCCTGATCAAGATCAACGATCCCGAGACGGTGAAGCACCTGCTGCCCGCGCTCAAATCCGACAACGAGTTCTCGCGCCGCGCCGCGGTCGAGGTGCTGAACGAGATCGGCACGACGGACAGCGTCAAGTACCTGCTCGAGGCGGTCGGCGACGAGGACTGGTGGGTGCGCTCCCGCGCGTCCGACGCGCTCGCGCGAATCGGCGGCCCCCGCGTCGTCGACGCGGTGCTCGCGCTCGTCAACGACAAGGACGAGAACATTCGCCGCGCCGCCGTCGAGATCCTGAACACCTGCAAGGACAAGCGCGCGATCGACCATCTGATCGCCGCCGTCGACGACAAGGACTGGTGGGTCAGCGAGCGCGCGGCCGACGCGCTCGCCGAGATCGGCGACCCGAAGGCGCTGCCCGCGCTGCTCAAGATGCTTGCGCGGAACGACCGCTCGGTCCCGGTCGCGCTGCGCGCGATCGGCAGGCTCGGCAACGAGAAGACGCTCGGCCACGTGCTTCCGTTCGTGCGGCGGCCCGAGCGCGAGATCAAGCTCGCGGCGATCGAGGCCGTCGCGGAGCTCGTCGGCGAGCAGCATGCGACGAAGATTCGCGAGTTCCTGCAGCAGACCGCGGCGTCCTCGGACGAGTCGATCGCGCGCGCGGCGAACCGCGCCCTGCAGCGCATCGAGGGCCGGCTGCCGCAGAGCGGCCAGTTCGCGGCCACCGGCACGCTCGGCTTGCTGACGCCGACGCCGACGGCGCGCACCGTCGCGAGGACGGACCCGCCGCCTCCCCCGTTACCCGGCCCGGTCGAGACGACGGCCGCACGCACGCTGCTGATCGAAGGCGCCGACGTCGCGCCGCCGAAGGAGCCGAGCACGTTCGACGTCAATGCGCTCCAGCCCGGCGACGTGATCGAGGGCCGCTATCGCTTCATCCAGAAGATCGGTAAGGGCGCGTTCGGCACCGTCGTGCTCGTCGAGGACACGGTCGTCGAGGAGCGCCTGATCCTGAAGTTCCTCAATCCGAACGTCGCGTCGGACGAGGAAATGATGAAGCGCTTCGTGCACGAGCTCCGCTACTCGCGCCGCATCACGCACAAGAACGTCATCCGCATCTACGACTTCCTGTACGTGGGCGGCGGCTACGCGATCTCGATGGAGTACTTCCCGTCGCACACGCTGAGCACGGAGATCGCGAACGAGAAGCCGATGAACCCGAAGAAGGCGGTGCGGTATGCGATGGACATCTGCCTCGGCATGCTGCATGCGCATCAGCAGGGCATCATCCACCGGGATCTGAAGCCCGCGAACATCCTGATCAACGACGAGGGGCTCCTCAAGATCGTCGACTTCGGCGTCGCGGCCGCCGCGAAGAGCGGCGATACGCAGCTCACGAAGACGGGCTACGTGATCGGCTCGCCGAAGTACATGGCGCCGGAGCAGATCCTCGGCAAGAAGGTCGACGAGCGCGCGGACATCTACAGTCTCGGCGTCATCCTCTACGAGATGCTCGCCGGCAACCCGCCCTACACTCGCGGCGATCACATGTCCGTGATGTATCAGCACGTGCAGGGCAAGGCGCAGCCTCTAACGCAGGTGAACCCGAACGTGCCGGCCGACCTCGCGGAGATCGTCGCAAAGGCGATGGCGGTCGACAAGGCGAAGCGCTATGCGTCGATGGAGGAGCTGCGCAACGCGCTCGCCATCGTCGGCAGCAGGCTACGCTGAGCCGCACGTCATGGCCCGTATCGACGCCTTCCTCAAGCTCGGTCTGGCTCAGGGATGCTCGGACGTGCACCTCGCCGTCGGCATCCCGCCGATGCTGCGGCTTCACGGCGACCTGATGCCCATCAAGTTCCGCGACCTCGGCGAGGCCGAGCTCGAGGGCTACGTCGACGAGATCCTGACTGAATCGCAGCGGGAGCGCTTTCGCGCCGGTCACGACCTCGACTTCTCGTACGTGAGCGCCGACGGCGGCCGCTTTCGCGTGAATCTCTACCGCAAGGCAACCGGCATCGGCGCGACGTTCCGCAGCATCCCGACGCAGATCCCGACGCTAGAGAGCCTGAACCTGCCGCCCGTCATCACCCGCTTCTGCGACCTGCATCAGGGCATGGTCCTCGTGACCGGCTCGACCGGCACGGGCAAGTCGACGACGCTCGCGGCGATGATCGATCACCTGAATACGACGCGCAGCCTCAACATCATCAGCCTCGAGGACCCGATCGAGTTCGTGCACCACAGCAAGCGCTCGCAGGTCATCCAGCGCGAGCTCGGCACGCACATCCACAGCTTCGCGGACGGGGTTCGCGCGGCGCTGCGCGAGGATCCCGACGTGATCCTCGTCGGCGAGCTGCGCGACGGCGAGACGATCAGCATGGCGATGACGGCCGCGGAGACCGGCCACCTCGTGCTCGGCACGCTGCACACGACCAGCGCCGTCAAGTCCGTCGACCGCATCATCGACGCGCTGCCGACCGATCAGCGCGAGCAGACGAAGAGCTTTCTCGCGCACAGCCTGCATGCGGTCGTCACGCAGAATCTCGTCAAGACGACGGACGGCCGCGGACGCCGCGCGATCGTCGAGATCATGATCATGACTCGCGCGATCGCGAAGCTGATCATGACGGACCAGACGCATCAGATTCCCGCGCAGCTCCAGACGGGGCGCGATCTCGGCATGCAGCTCATGGACCAGGCGCTGCTCGACGCGATCGCGAAGCGCGAGATCGACGCTGACGACGCGTATCGCTTCGCGACCGACCGAAAGAAGTTCGAGCGCTTCGTCACGGATACGACGGTCCTCTCCCCCACGACGAAGATCGGGTAGCGGAGGCCGTGCGGTGTCGCTGATCGACGATCTGCTGCGCAGCATGCACCTGCGCAAGGGCTCGGACCTGCATCTCGTCGCCGGCGACCCGCCGCGGATGAGGGTGCACGGCGAGCTCATCACCGTCCAGAACCAGAAGCTCGACAACGAGGAGCTGCGCGCCGAGCTCGGCCGGCTGATGAGCCGCACGGCCATCGAGCAGTTCCAGAAGCACGACGCGGCGGATTTCGCCTACTCGATTCCCGACGTTGCGCGCTTCCGCGTGAACGTGTTCAGGCACCTGAACGGCATCGGCGCGGTGTTCCGCGGGATCCCGTCGACGGCGCTGACGCTCGAGCAGCTCGGGATGCCCGAGGCCGTGCGCAGCCTCGGCCACGCGACGCGCGGCCTGATCCTCGTGACCGGCAAGACGGGCTCCGGCAAGTCGACGACGCTCGCCGCGATCGTCGATGCGATCAACAACCGGCTGAAGGGCCACATCATCACGATCGAGGACCCGATCGAGTTCGTGCATCAGCGCAAGATGTGCCTGATCAGCCAGCGCGAGGTCGGCGTGCACACGCCGTCGTTCTCGGCGGCGCTCCACTCGGCGTTGCGCGAGGACCCGGACGCGATCCTCGTCGGCGAGCTCCGCGACCTCGAGACGATGAGCATCGCGATGACGGCCGCCGAGATGGGCATCCTCGTGATGGGCACGCTGCACACGAACGGCGCGGCGGCGACGATCGACCGCGTCGTGAACATCTTTCCGGCGGACAAGCAGGATCACGTGCGCAACATGCTGTCGACGTCGCTGCGCGGCGTGATCTCGCAGCAGCTCGTCCGCAAGCGGGACGGCAGCGGCCGCGTCGCCGCGCTCGAGATCCTGATCAACACGCCGGCCGTCGCGAACCTGATCCGTCAGGGCAAGCTCGAGCAGCTCGAGAACGTGATGCAGTCGAGCGCGGCCGAAGGGATGTGCACGATGGACTCGTCGCTGAAGCGGCTGCTCGACGCCGGCGTCATCTCCGGGCAGGAGGCCTACATGCAGGCCTTCGACAAGAGCAAGTTCGAGCAGGTCAAGGACATCGCCTGAGCGCGGCGCCGCGCGTGCCCGCTTCGGGCGTGCCACGTCCCTGCGGCGGGAGGTCACCAGTGCGCCGGGGCGTGCAGCGGCGCTGCCTGCCGCTACGGCCGGGACGAGGCGATCGCGTCGTACCCTTCCTCGCTGAACTCGACGAGACAGAGCCCGTGGCCGAACGGGTCCGCGAGCCGTGCGAGCTTGCCCCACTCGTGCGCCGAGATCGGCGCTTCCAGCACGGCGCCTTCCGCGACCGCCTTCCAGGTGGCCGCCTCGATGTCGTCGACGACGAAGTCGAGATGCACCGGCGTCCAATGCCGGTCGTAACGCCTCGTGTCGCGGGCCGCCTCCGTCGCCGCTGAGCCGGCAGGCTTCGCGAGCAGGTAGATCGGCGCGGCAGCGCCCAAAAGCTCGACGCCGAGCTCGCCGAAGCGCCGGCCCGGCGACAGGCCGAAAGCCGCGCAGTAGAAGCGCTCCGCGCCGGCCAGATCGTCGACGTCGATGTTGATCAGCACGTCCATCGGAGTCCCTGCCTCCGCCGCCCGCCCGGGCAAACGTGGAACAGCCGTGTATCCTATACGGCTTCCGTCGCCATATCGGGAGACTCCATGGCCTCGACAACCCGCTCCCCGGTCGACCCGGGGGGACTCCTCGAGTTTTCGGTCGTCTACACGGACCGCTCGCTGAATCACATGTCCGCGGCCTTCCAGGCCGTGATGCGCGATCTTTCCGCGACACTGAAGGAGGTCTACGGCGCGCGCTCCGTCGCGATCGTGCCGGGCGGCGGCACGTATGGCATGGAATCCGTCGCACGCCAGCTCGCGACCGGCAAGCGCTGCCTCGTGCTGCGGAACGGCTGGTTCAGCTACCGCTGGACGCAGATCTTCGATGCCGGCGCGATTCCCGCCGAGAGCGTCGTGCTGACGGCCCGCAGGGCGGGCGACGCGCGGCACGCGCCGTTCGTGCCGGCGCCGATCGACGAGGTCGAGGCGCGGATCAGGAGCGAGCGGCCCGATCTCGTCTTCGCGCCGCACGTCGAGACGGCCTCCGGGATCGTGCTCCCGGACGACTACCTGACGCGGGTCGCCGCCGCCGTGCGCGACGTCGGCGGGCTGTTCGTGCTCGACTGCATCGCGTCGGGGACGCTCTGGGTCGACATGCGCCGCGTCGGCGTCGACGTGCTGATCAGCGCGCCGCAGAAGGGCTGGTCCGGCACGCCGGGCGCGGGGCTCGTGATGCTCGGCGACGCCGCGCGGGAGCGGATCGAGCAGACGAAGAGCACGAGCTTCGCGCTCGACCTCCGCAAGTGGCTCGAGATCATGGAGGCCTACGAGAACGGCGGGCACGCGTACCACGCAACGATGCCGACGGACGGGTTACGGCGCCTGCGCGACGTCATGAACGAGACGCGCGAATTCGGCTTCGAGCGGGCCCGCGACCGGCAGATCGAGCTCGGCCGCCGCGTCCGCGCGCTGCTCGCCGAGCGCGGCTTCCCGAGCGTCGCCGGCGCGGGCTTCGAGGCGCCGTGCGTCGTCGTGTCCTATACGGACACTCCGGACATCGTCGCGCGCTTCGCGCGTGCGGGCGCACAGGTCGCGACGGGCGTCCCGCTGATGTGCGGCGAGCCCGAGGATTACAGCGCGTTCCGCATCGGCCTCTTCGGCCTCGACAAGCTCGCGGACGTCGACGGCACCGTCGCCCGCCTGACGGCCGCGCTAGACCGCGCCGTCGCCTGAAGGAGGAAAATCGGGGTCAGAGCCCTATTTCCGACACCCTGTTCGGCCGACCACTCCCGCAACGGAAAACGACGACCACTCCCGCAACGGAAAACAAGGTGGGCGAAATAGGGCTCTGACCCCGATTTCAAATGTCATAATTGAGCGCCCTGCCGCCGGAGCTCCCGAGAAGTGACTGCCAAGCGCAAGATCCTCGTGACCAGCGCCCTGCCCTACGCGAACGACTCGCTGCACATCGGGCATATCGTCGAGTACGTGCAGACCGACGTCTGGGTGCGCTTCCAGCGAATGCGCGGCCACACGTGCTACTACGTCTGCGCGAGCGATGCGCACGGCACGCCGACGATGCTCCGCGCCGAGCGCGAGGGCATCCCGCCGGAGGCGCTGATCGAGCGCGTCAGCGCCGAGCATCGGCGCGACTTCGAGACGTTCCGGATCAGCGTCGACAACTACTTGACGACGCACGCCGAGGAGAACGCCAAGCTAACGCGCGAGATCTACCGGCGGCTCGACGCGGCGGGGCACATCCGCCGGCGCACAATCGAGCAGGCCTACGACGAGGCGCGGCAGATGTTCCTGCCGGACCGCTACGTGCGCGGCACGTGCCCGGTCTGCGGCAAGGAGGATCAGTACGGCGACTCGTGCGAGCGCTGCGGCGCGACCTACTCGCCGATGGACCTGATCGACCCGGTCTCGGTCGTCTCGGGCACGCGCCCGACCGTAAAGTCGTCGGAGCACCTGTTCTTCAAGCTCGGCGACTTCGAGCAGACGCTGAGGGAGTGGGTGCCGGGCCGCGTCGACGAGGTCATGGTGCACAAGCTCGACGAGTGGTTCGCGGCCGGGCTCAAGGACTGGGACATCTCCCGCGACGCGCCCTACTTCGGCTTCGAGATCCCCGGCGAGCCGGGCAAATACTTCTACGTCTGGTTCGACGCGCCGATCGGCTACATGGCGAGCTTCCTGAACCTCTGCCGCCGTGCCGGCATCGACTTCGACGAGTATTGGGGGCCGGACAGCGACGCCGAGCTCTACCACTTTATCGGCAAGGACATCGTGTACTTCCACACGCTGTTCTGGCCCGCCGTGCTGCACGGCGCGGGCTACCGCAGGCCGAGCGGCGTCTTCGTGCACGGCTTCCTCACGGTCGACGGGCAGAAGATGTCGAAGAGCCGCGGCACGTTCATCAACGCCGCGACGTTCGCGAAGCACATCGACCCGGACTACCTGCGCTATTACTTCGCGTCGAAGCTCGCGCCGAACGTCGACGACATCGACTTGAGCTTCGCCGACTTCGTCGCGAAGGTGAACTCGGACCTCGTCGGCAAGGTCGTGAACATCGCGAGCCGCTGCGCGGGATTCGTGCACCGGCTCGGCGGCGGCCGCCTCACGGCGGAGCTCCCGAAGCCCGAGCTCTTCGCCGAGTTCGCGGCCGAGGCCGACGCGATCGCGGCCGACTACGAAGCGCGCAACTACGCGCGCGCGATGCGCCGGATCATGGCCCTTGCGGACCGCGCGAACCAGTACATCGACGCGGAGAAGCCGTGGATCGCGGCGAAGGACGACGCGAACCGCGAAGCCGTGCTCGGCGTCTGCACCGAGGGGCTCAATCTATTCCGCGTGCTCGTGCTGTACCTGAAGCCCGTGCTGCCCGAGCTCGCCGCGCGTGCGGAGTTGTTTCTCGCGATCGAGCCGCTCGTGTGGTCCGACGTCGAGAAGCCGCTCCTCGCGCGGCCGATCGGCACGTTCAAGCCGCTGCTCACGCGGATCGAGCCGGCCGCGGTCGACGCGATCATCGACGAAACCCGGCAAGCCGTCGCCGCCCGAAGCAAGGAGAGCACCATGACCGAGTCCGCCGAACCCCAAGCCGCCGCAACCAACGAGATCGACATCGACCTCTTCTCGCGGATCGACCTGCGCGTCGCGCGCGTCATCGAGGCCGATTACGTCGAGGGGGCCGACAAGCTGCTCAAGCTCAAGCTCGATACCGGGGGCACGACGCGCACGGTGTTCGCCGGCATCCGCAAGGCCTACGAGCCGTCGGCGCTCGTCGGCCGGCTCGTCGTGCTCGTCGCGAACCTGAAGCCGCGCAAGATGCGCTTCGGCACGTCGGAAGGCATGATCCTCGCGGCGAGCGGCGACGGTCCGGGCGTGTTCCTGCTGCGTCCCGACGACGGCGCCGAGCCCGGGATGAAGGTGAGCTGAGCGGCCGCGGACGCGGAACGCGTCCGCGGGACGGCCGACGACGGAGGCGACATGGAGCTCTTGTTGATCATCATCGCCGCGGCACTGGTCAACAACTTCGTGCTCGTGCAGTTCCTCGGCCTCTGCCCGTTCATGGGCGCGTCGCGGCGCGTCGAAGGCGCCGTCGGCATGGCGCTCGCGACGGGCCTCGTGCTGACGACCGCGTCGGGGCTCGCGTATCTCGTCGACCGGCTGCTCTTGATCCCGCTCGACCTCGAGTACCTGCGCCTGATCGGCTTCATCCTCGTGATCGGCGCCGCGGTGCAGCTGACCGAGCTCCTGATCCGGCGGCTCTCGCCGATGCTGCACCGTGTCCTCGGCCTCTACATCCCGCTGATCGCGAGCAACTGCGCGGTCCTCGGCGTCGCGCTCTTGAACTCGACCGCGAGCCGGAGCCTCGTCGCCGCGCTCTTCTACGGCGCGGGCGCGGCCCTGGGCTTCGGTCTCGTCCTCGCGATGCTCGCGGGCCTCCGCGAACGCCTCGAGCGCGCGGACGTGCCGAAACCGTTTCGCGGGCACGCGATCGCGTTCGTCACAGCGGGTATCATGTCCCTTGCATTCCTTGGTTTTGCGGGGTTCGCTCGGCTCTGACCGAAGGTCCGTAATCGAAGCCGACTCTCGCTGCGCTCTTTCCGATGCTGACCGCAGTCACGCTGCTCACCGGTCTCTCGCTCGCGCTCGCGGCCATGCTGATCGCGGCGTCGTGGCTGTTGCCGGACCGGGAGGACGACGCGGCCTCCCGAGTCGAGCGCGTGCTGCCGCGCATCCAGTGCGCGCAGTGCGGTTATCCCGGCTGCCGGCCGTACGCGGAGGCGATCGTCGCGGGCCGCGCGGACATCAACCGATGCCCGCCCGGCGGCGACGCGACGATCCGCGCGCTCGCGGAGCTGCTCGGCCGCGACCCGCGGCCGCTCGACCCGAGCCTCGGGCACGCGAGCATGGACCGCGTCGCACGGATCGACGAGACGCTCTGCATCGGCTGCAATCTCTGCGCGCGCGCGTGCCCCGTCGACGCGATCGTCGGGATCCCCCAGACGATGCACACCGTGCTCGCGCGTTACTGCACCGGCTGCGAGCTGTGCCTGCCGCCGTGCCCGGTCGACTGCATCGAGCTGGTGGCGCGACATGCTTGAGCTCACGCCCGACCGCCGCCTGACCGGCGGCATCCGTCTGCTCGCGCATAAGGCGCAGTCGACGGTCGAGCCGATCCTGCGCGGCCTCGTGCCGCCCGAGCTCGTGATCGGGCTGCACCAGCACGCCGGCACGAGCGCGGTGCCGATCGTCGAAGTCGGCCAGCGCGTCGCGAAGGGCGAGCCGATCGCGGTGCCCGGCCCCGGCATCTCCGCGGGCGTCCACGCGTCGAGCTCGGGCCGCGTGCGCGCGATCGAGGAGCGGCTGATCCCGACCGGCGCACGGCTCCGGAACGCGCTCTGCGTCGTGATCGACACCGACGGCGAGGACCTGCCGTACCGGGACGCTGCCGCGAGCGCGTGGCCGTCCGATCGGGCCGCGCAGCTCGACCTCGTGCGCCGCGCCGGCATCGCGGGGCTCGGCGGCGCCGTGTTTCCGACGGCGACGAAGCTCGAGGGCGTCGCCGGACGGTGCAGGGCGTTGATCGTCAACGGCGCGGAATGCGAGCCGTACATCAGCTGCGACGACATGCTGATGCGCGAGGTCCCCGAGGAGATCGTCCTCGGCGTGATCCGGATGGCCGACCTCGTCGGCGCGCCGCTCGCGATCATCGTGATCGAGCGCGACAAGCCGCAGGCGATCGAGGCGATCGGACGCGCCGCCCGCGCGGCCGGCGATCCGCGGCTCCGGCTCGCGGAGGTGCCGACGATCTATCCGGCCGGCGGCGAGCGGCAGCTGATCGAGCTCCTGACCGGCGAGGAGGTACCGAGCGGCACGTATCCGAACGCGATCGGCTACGTCTGCCAGAACGTCGGCACCGCGTACGCGCTGCAGCGCCTCGCGTCGACCGGCGAGCCGGTCACGTCCCGTATCGTGACGGTGACCGGCCTCGGCGTCGCCGAGCCGCGCAACGTCGACGTCCCGATCGGCACGCCGATCGGCTGGCTGATCGAGCAGTGCGGCGGCTACCGCGGCGACGTCGCGCGGCTCATCCACGGCGGCACGATGATGGGCTACGCCCTGCCGACCGACGCGCTGCCGGTCACGAAGGCGACGAGCTGCATCGTCGCCGCGACCGACGAGGAGATCCGCGTCGATTTCGACGAATGGGCCTGCATCCGCTGCGGGGAGTGCGGCGCCGTGTGTCCGGCGCGGCTGCAGCCGCAGGAGCTCGTCGTCGCGGCGATCGCCCGCGACTTCGACGACCTCGACGCGCTCGGGCTCGACGACTGCATCGAGTGCGGCTGCTGCGACGTCGTCTGTCCGAGCCACATCGTGCTGACGGAGCGATTCCGCAGCGCGAAGCGCGCGCTCGCGCAGCACGTGCGGAGGCAGGCGCTGTCGTCCGAAGCGGAGGCGCGGCACAAGCGCCGCGAGCGCCGCCGCGAGGCGGTCGTCGAGGACACCCGTGCGGCGCAGGAGGCGCTGAAGGCGCAGCTCCGCGCCGACGAGGCCGAGCGCCGCCGTGCGATCGAGGCGGCCGTCGAGCGTGCGAAGCGGCGCAAGCACGGCAACGTCGAGCCGTGATCGAAGAGCCGACGCCATCGTCCACGCGCGCGGCGCCGCGCCGGTTCGAGACCGCGGCGCCGCCGCATACGCGGCCGATCAGCAGCGTGCCGCGGATCATGCGCCGCGTGCTGTATGCGCTCGCGCCGGCTGCCGCCGTGTACACGTGGTTCTTCGGCTTCGGCCTCCTCATCAACTTCGTGATCGTCGCGCTCGCCGCCGTCGCGACGGAAGCGGCGATCCTGCTGCTCCGCCGCCGGCCGGTCGCCCGGACGCTGCGCGACGGCAGCGCGCTCGTGACCGCGGCGCTCCTCGCGTTCGCGCTGCCGCCGCTCCTGCCCTGGTGGATTCCCGCGCTCGGCGGCTTCGTCGCGATCGCGCTCGCGAAACAGCTTTACGGCGGGCTCGGCAAGAACCTGTTCAATCCGGCGATGGTCGCGTACGTGCTGCTGCTCGCGTCGTTCCCGGTCCTGATGACGCAATGGCTGCCGCCGCGCATGGGCGACATCGACTATCGGCCCCTCGGCTTCGTCGATCAGGTCCGGTACAGCCTGCTCGCCGAGCTCCCGCCCGAGCGCACGGTCGACGCGTACACGCGCGCGACGCCGCTCGACATGGTCAAGGAGGGGCTGCGCGCGCAGCGCCCGTTCCAGGAGCTTCGCGGGCACTCGATGATCGGGACGTTCGGCGGGCGCGGCTGGGAGTGGGTCGGCAACCTCATCGCGCTCGGCGGGCTGTACCTCCTCTACGCCGGCATCATCAGATGGCACATCCCGGTCGCCGTGCTCGGCGGGCTCCTCCTACCGGCGCTCGTGCTCCATTTGATCGACCCGAGCGGCTATGCGGGGCCCGCGTTTCATCTCTTCAGCGGCGCCGCGTTGCTCGGCGCGTTCTTCATCGCGACGGACCCCGTGTCCGCGCCGACGACCGATCGGGGCCGGCTCTACTACGGCGCCGGCATCGGCCTCCTGACCTATGCTATCCGCACGTGGGGCGGCTATCCGGACGGGCTCGCGTTCGCGGTGCTCCTGATGAACGCGGCCGTGCCGCTGATCGACCGCTACACGCAGCCGCGCATCTATGGACACGCCAAAAGGTAGCGTCGCGAAGACCCTGCTGCTCGTCGGCCTGATCGCGGCCGCCGCCGCGGCGCTCGTCGCGGGCAGCTACGAGCTGAGCTACGAGCGCATCGCGGCGAACGAGCGCGAGGCGCTGCTGCGCAGTCTCTACAGCGTGCTCGACCCGGCCCTGCGGGATCGCGGGCTCACGACGACGCAGCTCACCGCGACGGACCCGGCGCTCCTCGGCAGCAAGGAGCCCACGGACGTCTTCGTCGTCGCGACCGAAAGCGGCGACCCCGAGGCGGTCATCTTCGCGTCGACCGCGCCGGACGGCTACAACGCGCCGATCCGCCTCCTCGTCGGCGTGTCGCCCGACGGCGTCGTGACCGGCGTCCGCGTGCTGAGCCACCGCGAGACGCCCGGCCTCGGCGACGCGATCGAGCTGCGTAAGTCGGACTGGATCCTGCAGTTCGATGGCAAGCGCCTCGGCGACCCGCCGGAGGCGCTCTGGGCCGTCGACAAGGACGGCGGCGCGTTCGACGCGCTGACCGGCGCGACGGTGACGCCGCGCGCGATCGTCCGGGCCGTGCGCAACACGCTGCTATACTTCGAGCGCCATCGCGACGAGCTCTTCGGGGCCGCACGGAGCGCCGCAGGCGAAGGGCGCGACTGACGCGAGCACGCCGGGACCTGCAAAGAGTCATCGACATGGACGAGATCAGGAAGACGCTGCACGACGGTCTCTGGACGAGCAATCCCGCGCTCGTGCAGCTCCTGGGCCTCTGCCCCCTGCTCGCGATCACGACGACGGCCGTCTACGGCTTTGCGCTCGGGGCCGCGACGACGGCCGTGCTCGTCGTCACGAACGCGGTCATCTCGACGGTGCGCCGCGCGCTCGTGCCCGTCGTGCGGATCCCGCTGTTCATGCTGATCATCGCGTCGCTCGTGACCTGCATCGATCTCCTGACGGATGCGTTCCTGCACGAGCTGCACGAGGTCCTGGGGCTCTTCATTCCGCTGATCATCACGAACTGCGCGATCCTCGCGCAGGCCGAGACCGTCGCGAGCCGCCGCCCGGTATGGATCTCCGCGGTGAGCGGCTTCGCGACCGGCATCGGGTTCCTGATCGTGCTCGTCGCGCTCGGCGCGCTTCGAGAGATCGCGGGCCAGGGCACGCTCTTCGCCGGCGCGGCGCTCCTCGTCGGCGCGGGCGGCGACCGGCTCACGATCGAGCTGCCGTTCGACGGCGTCCTTGCCGCCGTGCTGCCGCCGGGCGCGTTCTTCGGTCTCGCGGTGCTGCTCGCGCTTCGCAATCTGCTGGTCCGCGATCGGGACCCGTCACGGCTGCCGATCGCCGAGGAGCCGGCAACCGCCGCGGAGCGCGGCGCATGAACGCGTCGAAGCGCCGCCAGATCTTCGAGCGGCTTGCGCGGCAGAACCCGAACCCGACGACCGAGCTCGTCTACTCGACGCCGTTCGAGCTGCTCGTTGCGGTCGTGCTGTCGGCGCAGTCGACGGACGTCGGCGTGAACAAGGCGACCGAGAAGCTTTTCAAGGTCGCGAACACGCCGGAGCAGATGCTGGCGCTCGGCGAGGAAGGCCTGAAGCGCTACATCAACTCGCTGAACTTCTTCAACACGAAGGCGAGGAACCTGATCAGGACGTGCGAGGCGCTCGTCGAGCGGCACGGCGGCGAGGTCCCGCGCGACCGTGAGGCCCTCGAGAAGCTGCCGGGCGTCGGGCGCAAGACCGCGAACGTGATCCTGAACACGGCGTTCGGCGAGCCCGCGATCGCGGTCGATACGCACATCTTCAGGGTCGCGAACCGGACGGGGCTCGCGCCCGGCGAGACGCCTCGCGACGTCGAGGACGCGCTGACGCGCACGACGCCCGACGAGTTCAAGAAGAACGCGCATCACTGGCTGATCCTGCACGGCCGCTACGTGTGCAAGGCGCGCAAGCCGAATTGCGCGGAGTGCGTGATCGCCGATCTCTGCGAGTATCCCGGGAAGACGACCCTCGTCGAGCCGCACGAGAAGGCGAAGCCGCCGCGCGCCGCCCGGAAGAAGGCGCCGAGGATCGCGGCGAAGGCCCGCACGCGCTGAGTCCGGGACCTCCGGCCGAAGCTGCGTCCCCTGCTCTGCTCACGATGCCGATCATGTGATTGCGTCGCCGAGATCTC
>DASVCR010000004.1:0-16586 GCA_036381515.1 Gammaproteobacteria bacterium
CACGGAGATGGTGATGCCCGGGGACAACGTGAAGATGACGGTGGACCTGATTGCGCCGATTGCGATGGAGGAGGGGCTGCGGTTTGCGATCCGCGAGGGCGGCCGCACGGTCGGCGCCGGCGTGGTGTCGAAGATCATCGAATGACTTTGCCGCGCGAACGAACGGTCTGACGTGGGAGCTTGATCGAGGACGACGCGGCGACTGAATAGGCCAGTAGCTCAATTGGTAGAGCAGCGGTCTCCAAAACCGCAGGTTGGGGGTTCGAGTCCCTCCTGGCCTGCCAACCCCTCGCGCCCAGCGCGCCCGGGTCGGCGGGATCGTCCCTAGTTCCGCACGAGGAGTTTCATGGATAGCAAGGCAGATTCCGGGCCGACGGCCTTCGATACGGCGAAGCTCGTCCTCGCGGCCGCGATTCTGGTCGCGGGGCTCGCGGGCTACTACTACTACGCGGAGCTGCCGACCGTCGTGCGCGTGGTCATCGTGCTCGTCTCGCTCGCGGCCGCGGCATTCGTGGGCCTGCAGTCCGCCCAGGGGCAGGCGCTGTCGCGCTTCATCCAGGCATCCCGCGTCGAGCTGCGCAAGGTCGTCTGGCCGACGCGCGAGGAGACGATCCAGACGACGATCGCCGTGATCGTGTTCGTGGCGGTGATGGGCGTGTTCTTCTGGCTGCTCGACCTGTTCCTGCTGACCTTCACGCGCTGGATCATGGGCCAGGGGGGCTGACCGCATGGCCAAGCAGTGGTACGTCGTCCACGCGTACTCGAACTACGAGCACAAGGTGAAGGAGTCGCTCAAGGAGCGGATCAAGCGCTACGGGCTGGAGGACAAGTTCGGCGAGATCCTCGTGCCCACGGAGGAGGTCGTCGAGATGCGGGAAGGCCAGCGCCGCAAGAGCGAGCGCAAGTTCTTCCCGGGGTACGTGCTCGTACAGATGGAAATGGACGACGAGACCTGGCATCTCGTGAAAGAGGTGCCGAAGGTCCTCGGGTTCATCGGCGGCACCAGCGACAAGCCTTCGCCGATCAGCGAGCGCGAGGCGATGGCGATCCTGAACCGCGTCCAGGAGGGCGTCGACAAGCCCCGTCCCAAAGTGCTGTTCGAGCCGGGCGAGGTCGTCCGCGTCACGGACGGCCCGTTCAACGACTTCAGCGGCGTCGTCGAGCACGTCAACTACGAGAAGAACAAGGTCCGAGTCGCGGTGCAGATTCTCGGCCGCTCGACGCCGGTCGAGCTCGATTTCAGTCAAGTGGAGAAGGCGTAACGCCTCGATAGGTTCACGATGGCAAGGAAGATTGAGACCTACATCAAGCTGCAGGTCCCGGCGGGGCAGGCGAACCCGAGTCCCCCGGTCGGGCCCGCGCTCGGTCAGCACGGCGTGAACATCATGGAGTTCTGTAAGGCGTTCAACGCCGCGACGCAGGGGATGGAGCAGGGCACGCCGACCCCGGTCGTCATCACGGTCTACAGCGACCGCAGCTTCACGTTCGTCACGAAGACGCCGCCCGCCGCGGTGCTGCTGAAGAAGGCCGCGGGCATCGCCAAGGGCAGCGGCACGCCGAACTCGAACAAGGTCGGCAAGGTCACGCGGGCGCAGCTCGAGGAGATCGCGAAGCTCAAGCAGCCGGACCTCAACGCGGCTTCGCTCGAGGCCGCCGTCAGGACGATCGCCGGCAGCGCCCGCAGCATGGGATTAGAGGTGGAGGGGCTTTAGGTGGCGAAGCTGACCAAGGCGCAGAAAGCCGTTCAGGGCCGGGTCGACAGAACCAAGGCGTACAGCGCCGACGAGGCCTTTGCGCTCGTCAAGGAGCTCGCGCACGCGAAATTCGTCGAGTCCGTCGACGTCGCCGTGAACCTCGGCGTCGATCCGAAGAAGTCGGACCAGGTCGTGCGCGGCTCGACCGTGCTGCCGCACGGCACCGGCAAGTCTGTGCGCGTCGCCGTGTTCGCGCAGGGCGCGAATGCCGAGGCGGCGAAGCAGGCCGGCGCCGACATCGTCGGCATGGAGGATCTCGCGGAGAAGGTGCAGGCGGGCGAGCTCGACTTCGACGTCGTGATCGCGAGCCCGGATGCGATGCGGGTCGTCGGTAAGCTCGGCCAGATACTCGGTCCCCGCGGGCTGATGCCGAACCCGAAGGTCGGCACGGTCACGCCGGACGTCGCGGGCGCGGTCCGCAACGCGAAGGCGGGCCAGGTGCGCTACCGGACCGATCGCGCCGGGATCGTGCACTGCCCGATCGGCAACGTCCGGTTCGAGGTCGATCAGCTGAAGCAGAATCTCGCGGCATTGCTGGCAGACCTGAACAAGGCGAAGCCGTCCGCCGCGAAGGGCGTGTACCTGCAGCGGGTGACCGTGTCGTCGACGATGGGTCCCGGCGTCACGGTCGATCATTCGACGGTGGGCTCGGCCGCGACGGCGGACTGAGCCCTCGAGGCCGCGGGTGGCGTCGTCTTCGGCGCCGGCCGCGGCGGCGTTGTTCGTGTTCCGTTCGTCTCGTTTCCGAATCGAATCCGCTCAAGGACGAGCGGGAGGCCGGCCGAGCCGGCCGACATCGAAGACCGTAGGCCCCGGATTCGGGTTAATGGCGTTGCCGCCTACGCAGATGGTGTTACCTGACTTGGCGTTGCCTCTCGGGAGCACTGTCTATCAAGGAGCTGCGGAGCGGAAGGATCCTGCCCGCGGCGCGATGGGCCCCCGTGCGCGGGGGAGGGTCTCTACCGGGAGAGTTTAGCCATGGCGCTGAACATGGAAGCCAAGAAGGCGCTGGTTGCCGAGGTCGCCTCGGTCGCCGCGAGCGCGCAATCGGCCGTCGCGGCCGAGTATCGCGGGCTCACGGTCGGCGAGATGACCGAGCTGCGCGTCGCGGCCCGCAATGCCGGTGTGTACTTGAAGGTCGTCAAGAACACGCTGGCGCGGCGCGCGGTCGAGGGCACCAGCTTCGAGTGCATGCGGGAGCGCTTCAAAGGCCCGCTGCTGCTCGCGTTCTCGCGCGAGGATCCGGGTGCCGCGGCGCGCGTCGTCAAGGCCTTCGCGAAGGATCACGAGAAGCTCATGGCCGTCGCGCTGTCCGTCGGCGGCGAGCTCTACGAGCCGAAGGACCTCGATCGGCTTGCGTCCTTGCCGACTCTCGACGAGGCGCGGTCGATGCTGCTCGGCGTCCTGCAGGCGCCGCTGTCGCAGCTCGTCCGCACGCTGGCCGAGCCGGGCGCGATGCTCGCGCGCGTGCTGAAGGCGCGCAGCGAGCAGGCGGCGTAACGGAAAGACTGGGAGCAAAACCCATTATTTTCCGAGCGCGTCAGGGAGAAATCGGGGTCAGAGCCCATTTTCTTCCGCGCGCGTCAGGGGATTCGAGGCGGGGGCGAGAATGGGCTCTGACCCCAATTTTTCCTCGCCGTCAGGTAACACGTTGAAATAGGTCAGGAGATCAGGAAATGGCTCTTTCGAACGAAGAATTGATCGAGGCGTTGAGCAACAAATCGGTCATGGAGGTGGTCGAACTCGTCAAGGCCCTCGAGGAGAAGTGGGGCGTGTCCGCCGCGGCGCCGGTCGCGGTCGCGGCCGCGGCCCCGGGCGCGGGCGGCGAGGCCGCTGCGGCCGCCGAGGAACAAACCGAGTTCGACGTTGTCATGTCTTCCTTCGGAGACAACAAAGTCGCGGTCATCAAGGTCATTCGCGCCGTCACCGGGCTGGGCCTCAAGGAAGCCAAGGATCTCGTCGAGGGCGTGCCGAGCACCGTCAAGGAAGGCGTGCCGAAGGACGAAGCGGAGAGCATCAAGAAGCAGCTCGAGGAAGCAGGCGCCACCGTCCAGATCAAGTGACAGAGCGGGATCGCGACGACGAAGAGCGGCGGCCCGGAACGCGGGCCGCCGAGGTCACGGCAGCCAGCGCCCTACGGCGCTGGCTGCGTGTTCTCATGCCCGGGTATTTCGACCTCGTCAACTTTTGGCAGCCCTGCTGAAAGCTTTCGGAGTAGCACGTAATGGCATATTCGTTCACTGAAAAGAAACGCATTCGTAAGGATTTCGGGAAGCTGCCGGGCATCCTCAAGGTTCCATACCTGCTCTCGATCCAAATCGACTCCTACGAGCAGTTTCTGCAGGACAAGGTGCGGCCGGAAGAGCGCCAGGACGTCGGCCTGCACGCGGCGTTCAAGAGCGTCTTTCCGATCGTCAGCTACTCCGGCAACGCGGCGCTCGAATACGTGAGCTACCGCCTCGGGGAGCCGGTGTTCGACGTCAAGGAGTGCCAGCTCCGGGGGCTGACCTACGCCGCACCGCTGCGCGTGCTCGTAAGGCTCGTGATCTACGACAAGGAGTCGTCGGGCGCGAAGAAGAAGGTCAAGGACATCCGCGAGCAGGAGGTCTACCTCGGCGAGATGCCGCTGATGACCGAGCACGGCACGTTCGTCGTGAACGGCACCGAGCGCGTGATCGTCTCGCAGCTGCACCGCTCGCCCGGCGTCTTCTTCGATCACGACAAGGGCAAGACCCACTCGTCCGGTAAGCTTCTGTTCTCGGCGCGGATCATCCCCTATCGCGGTTCCTGGCTCGACTTCGAGTTCGACCCGAAGGATTGTCTCTTCGTGCGCATCGACCGGCGGCGCAAGCTCCCGGTCACGATCATGCTGCGCGCGCTCGATTACACGAACGAGGAGATCCTCGATCTCTTCTTCGAGAAGAACGAATTCACGCTTTCGCCGAAGAGCATCAAGCTGAAGCTGATCCCGGAGCGCCTGCGCGGCGAGACGGCGGCGTTCGACATCAAGGTCGGCCGCAAGACGGTCGTCGAGAAGGACCGCCGCATCACGCTGCGCCACGTCCGCGAGATCGAGGCCGCGGGCCTGAAGGAGCTCGAGGTCCCGATCGAGTACCTCGCGGGCAAGATCCTCGCGCACGACATCGTCGACGAGTCGACCGGCGAGCTCCTCGCGAGCGCCAACGACGAGCTGACCGTCGAGCAGGTGCAGAAGCTGATCGACGCCGGGATCAAGAAGATCCGGACGCTCTACGTGAACGATCTCGACCGCGGCCCGTACATCTCGAACACGCTGCGCATCGACCCGACCCAGTCGAAGCTCGAGGCGCTCGTCGAGATCTACCGCATGATGCGCCCCGGCGAGCCGCCGACGAAGGAGGCTGCCGAGAACCTGTTCCAGAACCTGTTCTTCAACGCGGAGCGCTACGACCTCTCGGCCGTCGGCCGCATGAAGTTCAACCGCCGCGTCGGCCGCCAGGAGGTGACCGGCGAGGGGACGCTCACGAAGGAAGACATCATCGACGTCCTGAAGACGTTGATCGACATCCGTAACGGCAACGGCCAGGTCGACGACATCGACCATCTCGGCAACCGCCGCGTGAGGAGCGTCGGCGAGATGGCGGAGAACGCGTTCCGCATCGGCCTCGTCCGCGTCGAGCGCGCGGTCAAGGAGCGCCTGACCCTCGCCGAGTCCGAGGGCCTGATGCCGCAGGAGATGATCAACGCGAAGCCGGTCGCGGCCGCCGTGAAGGAGTTCTTCGGCTCGAGCCAGCTCTCGCAGTTCATGGACCAGAACAACCCGCTGTCCGAGGTCACGCACAAGCGCCGCGTGTCGGCGCTCGGCCCCGGCGGGTTGACGCGCGAGCGCGCGGGCTTCGAGGTCCGCGACGTGCACCCGACGCACTACGGCCGCGTGTGCCCGATCGAGACGCCGGAAGGCCCGAACATCGGCCTGATCAACTCGCTCGCGGTCTATGCGCGCACGAACGAGTACGGATTCCTCGAGACGCCGTACCGGAAGGTCGTGAACGGGCGCGTCACGGACGAGATCGAGTATCTGTCCGCGATCGAGGAGGGTCAGTACGTCATCGCGCAGGCGAACGCGAACCTGAACGAGAAGGGCGAGTTCGTCGACGACCTCGTGTCGTGCCGCTACCAGAACGAGTTCGCGCTGCTGCCGGCGGAGCGGATGCAGTACATGGACGTGTCGCCGAAGCAGATCGTCTCGGTCGCCGCGTCGCTGATCCCGTTCCTCGAGCACGACGACGCGAACCGCGCGCTGATGGGCTCGAACATGCAGCGCCAGGCGGTGCCGACGCTCCGCACCGAGACGCCGCTCGTCGGCACCGGCATGGAGCGGGCGGTCGCGGTCGACTCGGGCGTGACGGTCGTCGCGCGCCGCGGCGGCGTCGTCGACTCGGTCGACGCGTCGCGCATCGTCGTGCGCGTCAACGACGAGGAGACGAAGGCGGGCGAGGCCGGCGTCGACATCTACAACCTGACGAAGTACACGCGCTCGAACCAGAACACGTGCATCAATCAGCGTCCGCTCGTGAAGGCGGGCGACGTGATCGCGAAGGGCGACGTGCTCGCGGACGGTCCGTCGACGAGCATGGGCGAGCTCGCGCTCGGCCAGAACCTGCTCGTCGCGTTCATGCCGTGGAACGGCTACAACTTCGAGGACTCGATCCTGATCTCGGAGCGCGTCGTGCAGGAGGACCGCTTCACGACGATCCACATCGAGGAGCTGACCTGCGTCGCGCGCGACACGAAGCTCGGGCCCGAGGAGATCACGTCGGACATCCCGAACGTCGGCGACGCCGCGCTCACGAAGCTCGACGAGTCGGGCATCGCGTTCATCGGCGCCGAGGTCAAGGCGGGCGACATCCTCGTCGGCAAGGTCACGCCGAAGGGCGAGACGCAGCTGACGCCGGAGGAGAAGCTGCTCCGCGCGATCTTCGGCGAGAAGGCGTCGGACGTGAAGGACACGTCGCTGCGCGTGCCGCCCGGCATGGACGGCACCGTGATCGACGTGCGCGTCTTCACGCGCGACGGCGTCGAGAAGGACGCGCGCGCGCTCGCGATCGAGCGTGCGGAGATCGAGTCGGTCCGTAAGGATTTCGACGACCAGCTGCGCATCCTCGAGGACGACATCTACAACCGCGTCGAGAGGCTCCTGGTCGGCAAGGCCGCTGCGGCCGGTCCCGGCGACATCAAGGCGGGCGCGAAGATCACCGAGGAGTACTTGAAGTCGCTGCCGCGCGAGCAGTGGCTCGCGATCAGCGTCAAGGACGACGACGTCAACGCGCAGCTCGAAGGCGCCGCGGAGCGGCTCCGCGCGCAGCGCGAGGAGTTCGACCGCCGCTTCGAGGAGAAGAAGAAAAAGATCACCGCGGGCGACGATCTCGCGCCGGGCGTCCTCAAGATGGTCAAGGTGTACCTCGCGGTGAAGCGCCGGATCCAGCCGGGCGACAAGATGGCGGGCCGGCACGGCAACAAGGGCGTGATCTCGACGATCGTGCCCGTCGAGGACATGCCGTACATGGAGGACGGCACGCCCGTCGACATCGTGCTGAATCCGCTCGGCGTGCCGTCGCGCATGAACGTCGGCCAGGTGCTCGAGACGCACCTCGGCTGGGCCGCGAAGGGCCTGGGGCTCAAGATCGGCGAGATGCTGCAGAGGAACGCCGCGGTCAAGGAACTGCGCGACTTCCTCGACCAGATCTACAACAAGACCGGCGGCCAGAAGGTCGATCTCGCAAGCCTGAACGACGACGAGATCGTCGAGCTCGCGAAGAACCTGACGAACGGCGTGCCGATGGCGACGCCGGTCTTCGACGGCGCGAACGAGGACGAGATCAAGAACCTGCTCAAGATGGCGGGGCTGCCCGAGTCGGGCCAGACCGTGCTCTACGACGGACGCACGGGCGAGGCATTCGATCGGCCGGTGACGGTCGGCTACATGTACATGCTGAAGCTGAACCACCTGGTCGACGACAAGATGCACGCGCGCTCGACGGGGCCCTACAGCCTCGTCACGCAGCAGCCGCTCGGCGGCAAGGCGCAGTTCGGCGGACAGCGCTTCGGCGAGATGGAGGTGTGGGCGCTCGAGGCGTACGGCGCCGCCTACACGCTGCAGGAGATGCTGACCGTCAAGTCGGACGACGTGCAGGGCCGCACGAGGATGTACAAGAACATCGTCGACGGCACGCACGAGATGGCCGCGGGCATGCCGGAATCGTTCAACGTCCTAGTCAAGGAGATCCGGTCGCTCGGCATCAACATCGAGCTCGATCAGACGCGCTGAGGCTCGCGACGCTGCGGTCAACGAACACTTTTGCGGTAGGTGGTAGCAAATGAAGGATCTACTGAAGCTTTTCAGGCAGCAGAGCGCCGTCGAGGATTTCGACGTGATCCGCATCGGGCTCGCGTCGCCGGACATGATCCGTTCGTGGTCGTACGGCGAGGTGAAGAAGCCCGAGACGATCAACTATCGGACGTTCAAGCCGGAGCGTGACGGCCTCTTCTGCGCGAAGATCTTCGGGCCGATCAAGGACTACGAGTGCCTGTGCGGCAAGTACAAGCGGCTGAAGCACCGCGGCGTCGTCTGCGAGAAGTGCGGCGTCGAGGTCACGCAGACGAAGGTGCGCCGCGAGCGGATGGGTCACATCGAGCTCGCGAGCCCCGTCGCGCACATCTGGTTCCTGAAGTCGCTGCCGTCGCGGATCGGCCTGCTGCTCGACATGACGCTGCGCGAGATCGAGCGGATCCTCTATTTCGAGGCGTTCGTCGTCGTCGATCCGGGCATGACGCCGCTCGAGCGCGGGCAGCTCCTGACCGACGAGCAGTACCTCGAGGCGATCGAGCAGTACGGCGACGACTTCGACGCCCGGATGGGCGCCGAGGCCGTGCGCGATCTCCTCGCGTCGATGGATCTCCACACCGAGATGAACAAGGTCCGGGAGGAGATCAAGAGCACGAGCTCCGACACGAAGATCAAGCGCCTGTCGAAGCGGCTGAAGCTGCTCGAGTCGTTCATCGAGTCGAACAACCGCCCCGAGTGGATGATCATGACGGTCCTGCCGGTGCTTCCGCCGGACCTCCGTCCGCTCGTGCCGCTCGACGGCGGCCGCTTCGCGACGAGCGACCTGAACGACCTCTATCGGCGGGTCATCAACCGTAACAACCGCCTGCGCCGGCTCCTGGAGCTCAACGCGCCGGACATCATCGTCCGCAACGAGAAGCGGATGCTGCAGGAGGCGGTCGACGCGCTGCTCGACAACGGCCGCCGCGGCCGCGCGATCACCGGCACGAACAAGCGCCCGCTGAAGTCGCTCGCGGACATGATCAAGGGCAAGCAGGGCCGGTTCCGCCAGAACCTGCTCGGCAAGCGCGTCGATTACTCGGGACGCTCCGTGATCGTGGTCGGCCCGACGCTGAAGCTGCACCAGTGCGGCCTGCCGAAGAAGCTCGCGCTCGAGCTCTTCAAGCCGTTCATCTTCTCGAAGCTGCAGCTGCGCGGCGAGGCGACGACGATCAAGGCGGCGAAGCGGCTCGTCGAGCGCGAGGGACCGGAGGTGTGGGACATCCTCGAGGAGGTCATCCGCGAGCATCCGGTGCTCCTGAACCGCGCACCGACTTTGCACCGCCTCGGCATCCAGGCGTTCGAGCCCGTGCTGATCGAGGGCAAGGCGATCCAGCTCCACCCGCTCGTCTGCACGGCGTTCAACGCCGACTTCGACGGCGACCAGATGGCCGTGCACGTGCCGCTGTCGCTCGAGGCGCAGCTCGAGGCGCGCGCGCTGATGATGTCGAGCAACAACATCCTGTCCCCGGCGAACGGCGACCCGATCATCGTGCCGTCGCAGGACGTCGTGCTCGGGCTCTACTACATGACGCGCGAGCGCGTCGCGGAGCCCGGCGAGGGGATGCTGTTCACGGACATCGACGAGGTGCACCGCGCGTACGAAAACCGCACCGTCGGCCTGCACGCGAAGATCAAGGTCCGGATCAAGGAGACGGACGAGGACGGCAACACGAAGCCGCGGCTCGTCTCGACGACCGTCGGGCGCGCGCTGCTCTTCGAGATCGTGCCGAAGGGGCTCTCGTTCGATCTGATCAATCGCCCGATGAACAAGCGGGCGATCTCGGCCGTGATCAACGCGTGCTACCGCCAGCTGGGTCTCAAGGAGACGGTCGTCTTCGCCGACCAGCTGATGTACACGGGCTTCCACTACGCGACGAAGGCGGGCGTCTCGTTCGGCGTCGACGACATGGTCGTGCCCGACGAGAAGGCGGCGATCCTTCAGGCGGCCGAAGCCGAGGTCAAGGAGATCCAGGACCAGTACGCCGCGGGTCTCGTCACGGACGGCGAGCGCTACAACAAGGTCGTCGACATCTGGTCGCGCACGAACGACCAGGTCGCGAAGGCGATGATGGAGAAGCTCGGCACCGAGACCGTCTCGGCCGCCGACGGCAAGACGGTCCAGCAGGAGTCGTTCAACTCGATCTACATGATGGCCGACTCCGGCGCCCGAGGCTCCGCCGCGCAGATCCGCCAGCTCGCCGGCATGCGCGGCCTGATGGCGAAGCCGGACGGCTCGATCATCGAGACGCCGATCACGGCGAACTTCCGCGAGGGCCTCGACGTCCTGCAGTACTTCATCTCGACGCACGGCGCGCGTAAGGGCCTTGCGGACACCGCGCTCAAGACGGCGAACTCGGGGTACCTGACCCGCCGTCTCGTCGACGTCGCGCAGGACCTCGTCGTGACGGAGGAGGACTGCGGCACGAAGAACGGCATCATGATGACGCCGCTCGTCGAGGGCGGCGACATCGTCGAGCCGCTGCGCGAGCGTGTCCTCGGCCGCGTCGCGGCCGTCGACATCCTCGCGCCGGGCTCGGACGACGTGATCATCCCGGCCGGGACGCTGCTCGACGAGAAGATGGTCGCGAAGCTCGAGCAGTACTCGATCGACCAGGTCCTCGCGCGCTCGCCGATCACGTGCGAGACGACGTACGGCGTGTGTGCGCAGTGCTACGGGCGCGACCTCGCGCGCGGCCACCGCGTGAACAAGGGCGAGGCGGTCGGCGTCATCGCGGCGCAGTCGATCGGCGAGCCGGGCACCCAGCTGACGATGCGGACGTTCCACATCGGCGGCGCGGCGTCGCGGTCGGCCGCGGTCGACAGCGTCGAGGTCAAGAGCGCGGGCACGATCAGGTTCCAGAACCTGAAGACGGTCCGGCACGAGAAGAAGGGACACCTGATCACGACGTCCCGCTCGGGCGAGCTCGCCGTCATCGACGATTTCGGCCGGGAGCGCGAGCGCTACAAGGTGCCGTACGGCGCGAACCTGAGCGTCAAGGACGGCGAGGCGGTGAAGCCGGGCCAGCTCGTCGCGAGCTGGGATCCGCACATGCATCCGGTCGTCACGGAGGTCAGCGGGTACCTCAAGTTCGAGGACTTCATCGACAACGTGACGGTCGCTCAGCAGGTCGACGAGATCACCGGTCTGACGAGCACCGTCGTGCTCGACTCTGCGTCGCGCAGCACGGAGTACCGCCCGACGGCGAAGCTCGTCGACGAGAACGGCAAGCCGGTGTGCTTCCCGAACACGGACATCCCGGCGGCGTACGCGCTGCCCGCGGGCGCCGTGATCAGCATGGAGGCCGGTGCGCGGGTCCTCGTCGGCGACGTGATCGCGCGTCTGCCGCAGGAGAGCTCGAAGACGCGCGACATCACGGGCGGTCTGCCCCGCGTCGCGGACCTGTTCGAGGCGCGGCGGCCGAAGGATCCGGCGATCCTCGCCGAGTTCTCGGGCACCGTCAGCTTCGGCAAGGAGACGAAGGGCAAGCGCCGGCTGATCATCACGAACGAGGACGGCGAGCAGTACGAGGAGCTGATTCCGAAGTGGCGGCACCTCAACGTGTTCGAGGGCGAAAAGGTGGTCCGCGGCGAGATCATCGCCGACGGCGAGCCGAACCCGCACGACATCCTGCGGCTGCAGGGCGTCGAGGCGCTCGCCGATTACCTCGTCCGGGAGATCCAGGACGTGTATCGCCTGCAGGGCGTCAAGATCAACGACAAGCACATCGAGGTGATCATTCGTCAGATGCTGCGTAAGGTCGAGATCACGCATCCGGGCGATACGCCGTTCCTGCGCGGCGAGCAGATCGACAAGGCCCGCGTGTTCGAGGTGAACCGCCAGGTCGAGTCGAAGGGCGGCGAGCCCGCGAAGTACGAGCCGGTGCTGCTCGGCATCACGAAGGCGTCGCTCGCGACGGAGTCGTTCATCTCGGCGGCCTCGTTCCAGGAGACGACGCGCGTGCTGACCGAGGCCGCGGTCCGGGGCATGCGCGACGACTTGCGCGGCCTCAAGGAGAACGTGATCGTCGGCCGGCTGATCCCCGCCGGCACCGGCTTCGCGCACCACGAGGAGCGGCGGCGCACGCAGGAGGACATCCTGGCCGCCGAGCTCAAGGGGCTCGACGCCGCGCGCGAGCGGGCCGCGCAGGAGGCTGCGGCGGCCGCGGGCTCCGCCGCGCCGGCGAGCCAGTCGGCATCGGCCGAGGACGACGCGGACGACGTCGACGACGCGGAGCCGCCGGAGACGGCGGCCCCCGACGCCGGTGCGCGCGAGACCGGCGAGGGCGAGCTCGAACCGGCGGAGCACGACGAGGACTGACCTGCGAGGACGTGCCCGGGGCGTCGGTTGACGGCGCCCCGGCGCAAACCTAGAATTTCCGGCTCTCTCTCGCCGCCGGACAGGATCGGCGAGCACCAAGACCTCGCGGCTCAGCGGCGAGGACTTCCGATGGCCCGGATGCTGAAGAGATCGGCAACGGGCCACTCTTTATTTGGCCGGTGGTTCCGGCCTTGAAGCGAAATTTGTTGGAAGGGTCAATGGCGACGACTAACCAGCTGGTGCGCAAGCCCCGGTCGACGAAGCGGGAGAAGAGCAAGGTTCCGGCTCTCGGCGCCTCGCCGCAGAAGCGCGGCGTGTGCACGCGCGTCTACACGACGACGCCGAAGAAGCCGAACTCCGCGATGCGCAAGGTCGCACGCGTCCGCCTGACCAATGGGTTCGAGGTGTCGAGCTACATCGGCGGCGAGGGGCACAACCTGCAGGAGCACTCGGTCGTGCTGATTCGCGGCGGCCGCGTGAAGGACCTGCCGGGTGTGCGCTACCACGTCGTGCGCGGGACCCTGGACTGCGCGGGCGTCAACGATCGCCGGCAGGGGCGGTCGAAGTACGGCGCCAAGCGCCCGAAGAGCTAGGTTGTAAGGTGTCCTGCGGATGCGCCCGCGATCGCACTCGTGTGCTCTTTCCGGGGACCGCCGTGAATCCGTCCCTGGAGGCTCGCTCGCGCGCGTCCCTGCGCGCGAGCGTCCCCGGAAAGAGCACACGAGTGCGAGCGCGAGCGCATCCGCAGGACGGATTGTTTGACGATGAAGACCGGTAGACACGCCAGGTGGCACGCCGGGCGGCCGGGGGCGAACTGGCGCCGGCGGTTCGCGCTCCAGGCGGTTGGGGAGCGCGCTCGGGCCAACGGTCCTGCGGCTCCGACCGAGCTCCGCGGCGACCGAAACGTGGCTGCCAAGGCCGAGGAGCGCTAGCCCGAAGGAGCGTCTCGGGCGCCTTTCCCGCGACGGCGCGGGTTGAGGGCGGCACCGACGGCCACTGAGCCAAAAGACACTGAGGAGTCGCACGAGCGGATTCGAATATCGATTTCAGGGACGCTCGGCGACAGGACGTCGCCGAGCGAGCCCCCAGGGACGGGTTCACGGCGGTCCCTGAAAGCGATATTCGAAGCCGGTCGTGCGACGGGGTGAGTAGCACCGCGACCCCGGACCGGGAGCGGCGAGCGAACGAGCGCGTCGGCCCGGGCCGACGGAACGAATTAGGGAAACGATAGACGAAGGGCTGCGGCCCTGACTGCGAACGACGCCACGGCGTCGAGTATTTGTAGGAACGCGCATATGTCGAGACGAAGCCAAGCCCCGCGCCGCCAGGTCCTTCCGGACCCGAAGTACGGCAACGAGATGCTCGCCAAGTTCATCAACATGGTCATGCGGAACGGCAAGAAGTCCGTTGCCGAGAAGATCGTGTATGGGGCGCTCGGGCGCATCGCGGAGCGGGTCACCAAGGACGAGCAGCGGGCGCTGGAGCTGCTCGGTCAGGCGCTCGACAACATCAAGCCGTCCGTCGAGGTGAAGTCCCGGCGCGTCGGCGGCGCGACCTACCAGGTGCCGGTCGAGGTCAGGGCGGCCCGCCGAGAGACGCTCGCGATGCGCTGGGCGATCGAGGCGGCCCGCGGCCGATCGGAGAAGACGATGGCGCTTCGGCTCGCTCACGAGCTGATCGATGCGGCCGAGAATCGCGGCGCGGCCGTCAAGAAGCGCGAAGACACCCACCGGATGGCCGAGGCCAACAAGGCCTTTGCCCATTACCGGTGGTAACCAACGGATTTGAGGCATACCGTGGCACGGAAGACCCCCCTCGAGCGCTACCGGAACATCGGCATCATGGCCCACATCGATGCCGGCAAGACGACGACGACGGAGCGCATTCTTTTCTACACCGGCGTCTCCCATAAGATCGGCGAGGTCCACGACGGCGCCGCCATCATGGACTGGATGGAGCAGGAGCAGGAGCGCGGCATCACGATCACGTCCGCCGCGACGACTTGCTTCTGGAAGGGGATGGACCAGAGCCGTCCCGAGCACCGGATCAACATCATCGATACGCCGGGCCACGTCGACTTCACGATCGAGGTCGAGCGGAGCCTGCGCGTGCTCGACGGCGCGGTCGCCGTGTTCTGCGCGGTCGGCGGCGTCGAGCCGCAGTCAGAGACCGTCTGGCGGCAGGCGAACAAGTACGGCGTGCCGCGGCTCGCGTTCGTCAACAAGATGGACCGGACGGGTGCGGACTTCTTCCGCGTCTACCGCCAGATCAAGGAGCGCCTGAACGGCAACCCGGTGCTCCTGCAGATTCCGATCGGCGCCGAGGACCAGTTTCGGGGCGTCGTCGATCTGATCAAGATGAAGGAGATCATCTGGGACGACGAGACCCAGGGCATGCGCTTCGAGGAGGTCGACGTTCCGGAGGAGCTCCGGGCGGAGGCGGAGAAGTACCGCGAGCAGCTGGTCGAAGCCGCGGCCGAGGGCAACGAGGAGCTGCTCGAGAAATACCTCGAGGGCGAGCCGCTCACCGAGGAGGAGATCAAGAGGGGCCTCCGCGCGCGGTGCCTGCGCAACGAGATCGTCCCGATGCTCTGCGGCAGCGCGTTCAAGAACAAGGGCGTGCAGGCCGTGCTCGACGCGGTCATCGATTATCTGCCGTCGCCGAAGGACGTCCCGCCGGTCAAGGGCATCCTCGAGGATCAGACCGAAGGCACGCGTCCCCCGGACGACGACGCGCCTTTCGCCGCGCTCGCGTTCAAGATCGCGACGGACCCGTTCGTCGGCAACCTGACGTTCATCCGCGTCTACTCGGGCGTGCTGACGTCCGGTGACACCGTCTACAACCCGATCAAGGACAAGCGCGAGCGCATCGGCCGCATCCTGCAGATGCACGCGAACGAGCGGGCGGAGCTCAAGGAGGTCCGTGCGGGCGACATCGCCGCGGCCGTGGGCCTCAAGGACGTCACGACCGGCGACACGCTGACGGATCCGAAGGCCGTGATCACGCTCGAGAAGATGGACTTCCCCGAGCCCGTGATCTCGGTCGCGGTCGAGCCGAAGACGAAGGCCGACCAGGAGAAGATGGGCGTCGCGCTGTCGAAGCTCGCGAAGGAAGACCCGTCGTTCCGCGTGCGCACCGACGAGGAGTCGGGTCAGACGATCATCTCGGGCATGGGCGAGCTGCACCTCGAGATCATCGTCGACCGCATGCGGCGCGAGTTCAAGGTCGAGGCGAACGTCGGCAAGCCGCAGGTCGCGTACCGCGAGACGATCCGCCAGGCGGTCGAGCAGGAGGGCAAGTTCGTCCGGCAGACGGGCGGCCGCGGCCAGTACGGCCACGTGTACCTCCGCATCGAGCCGAAGGAGCCCGGCACGGGCTACGAGTTCGTCAACGCCATCGTCGGCGGCGTCGTCCCGAAGGAGTACATCCCGGCCGTCGACAAGGGCGTGCAGGAGCAAATGCAGAACGGCGTCATCGCCGGCTATCCGGTCGTCGACGTCAAGGTCACACTGTTCGACGGTTCCTATCACGACGTCGACTCGAGCGAGATCGCGTTCAAGATCGCGGGCTCGATGGCGTTCAAGGAAGGCGCGAAGAAGGCCAAGCCCGTGCTGCTCGAGCCGATCATGAAGGTCGAGGTCGTCACGCCCGAGGAGTACATGGGCGACGTGAACGGCGACCTGAACCGCCGACGCGGCTTGCTGCAAGGGCTCGAGGACGGTCCTGCCGGCAAGATCATCCGCGCGCAGGTCCCGCTGGCCGAGATGTTCGGCTACGCGACCGTGCTGCGTTCGATGAGCCAGGGCAGAGCCACGTACACGATGGAGTTCGACCACTACGCCGAGGTGCCGGCCAACGTGGCGGACGGAATCATCAAGGAACGTGCCGCATGACGACCCGGATGGGTTTTCGCGGATGGCAGAACTGACGAAAGAGGAAGTAAGTCGTGTCGAAGTCGAAATTTGAGCGTACGAAGCCGCACGTGAATGTAGGGACGATTGGTCATGTGGACCATGGGAAGACGACGTTGACGGCGGCGTTGACGACGGTGATGGCGGCGAAGTTTGGCGGGGAGGCGCGCAAGTTCGACGAGATCGACAAGGCGCCGGAGGAGAAGGCGCGGGGCATCACGATTGCGACGTCGCAC
>DASVCR010000005.1:0-55124 GCA_036381515.1 Gammaproteobacteria bacterium
TGGAATGAGCCGGTTTTAGCCGATCTTCAGACCCAGCACGGCGCTGCGCACAACGGCACGCCCACGCAGAAAATTCGCTGGAATCAGTGGCTTTGAGTGGGTGGCAAAATCGGCAGGATGGAGGCTAGGACCGGAATCGAACCGGTGTACGCGGCTTTGCAGGCCGCTGCATCACCACTCTGCCACCTAGCCCTCTCGCGTGCGGCCGGAACCGACCGGCCGCACGCGAAATTTACCACAGGCCGCGGCGCGGCGCGGCCCGTTTTCTCGTCGTCAGTTGAGCTCTTCGATCTTCCAGAAGCGCGTGCCGGAGACGTCCGCCTGCGCCATGAGCCCGCGGTCGGTGAGCTGATAGAACGCGACCCCGTCGACGAAGCTCGACGTGACGGTCACGCCGTCGGTCCCCGCGGCGGCCTGCGCCGTCGTGCTCGCATCCCACCCGCCGCGAATGAAGCGGTCGAGATGGGCGTCCGTCTCGAACAGAATCACGAGGTCGTAGCGCTGCGCGCCGATGCCGAGCCCGATCCCCCCGGTGCCCATGCGCATGTACGTGCGCGCGCCGGTGCTCTTGTCGACCGCGACCCCGGTCCCGCCGCCGCCCGTGACGATGAAGCCCGCCTTCGTCGCGGTAAAGACCGCGTAGCCGCTCGCCTTGTCGTATAGCGAGCGCACCGCTGGCTGCGTCTCGAACAGCTTCTGCAACGTGGCCTCGGCGCGCCCGTCGATCTCGCTGCGGCGCTCCGCTACGCTCGGGTTCGCGGACGGGGCCCCTTCCTGCGCCAGTGCGGCTCCGACGCCGAGCCAAATCCCGCAGGCTGCCGCCAGGACTTTCAGCATGTGCATCCGTCTCCCCTTTCCTCTCGTCGTCAAGAAGCCGTGGAGAAGTATCCGGTCAGCTGATAGCCGATCAACGTCATGCCGGCAGCCATCAGCGCGACGTTCGCCGCATACGCGTGCCGGGCAAAGCTGCCCGCCGCACGCCACAGCGAGAAGGCGACGAGGATCAGGCTCAGCGCAAAGAGCTGGCCGAGCTCGACGCCGACGTTGAAGGAGATCATGTTGACGGCGAGCCCGTCGGGCGAGATCGCGAGATCCTGCAGCTTGGTCGCGAGCCCGAACCCGTGCGCGAGCCCGAAGCCGAACACGGCCGCCTTCGTGCTCGGCTCGACCCCGAGCCGGCGGAACCCGCCGAGATTCTCGAACGCCTTGTAGACGACCGAGAACCCGATGATCGCGTCGACGATGTACGAATTCACGTGCAGGCCGCCGAGCACGCCGAGCAGCAGCGTCGCGCTGTGGCCGACCGCGAACAGAGTGACGTAGAGCGCGACGTCCTTCAGCCGGTACAGGAAAAAAATGACGCCGGCGAGAAACAGCAGGTGGTCGTACCCGGTAACCATGTGCTTCGCGCCGAGATACATGTACGGCCCGATGTGTGCGCCGCTCGCGCGCAGCAGGAACGCCTGGTCGTCGCCGGCGATGCCGTGCGCGAGCACGCTCGGCGCGGCGAGCACGCACAAGGAGAACAACAGCGCGCTCGCGAGCTTGCTGCGGCGCAGCGGGTCCCGGTTCCTCATCGCGGGCGATTGTACCGCAAGGTTTTGGAACGCGCGTGCGCTTTCGGCCTTGATTCCGCGGGCCCGAAGCCCCAACGTTCCCCGCTGGTCCCCGGCGAACGCCGCCGAGGGCGAGCGAGAGCGGTCGTATGGAGTACAAGGACTACTACAAGATCATGGGCGTCGCCCGCAACGCGTCTCAGGACGAAATCAAGCGGGCTTATCGCCGCCTCGCGCGCAAGTACCATCCGGACGTCAGCAAGGAACCGAACGCGGAGGAACGCTTCAAGGAGATCGGCGAGGCCTACGAGGTGCTGAGCGATCCGGAGAAGCGCGCCGCCTATGACTCGCTCGGCTCGAACTGGCAGGCGGGCCAGCAGTTCCGGCCGCCCCCGGACTGGCAGGAGCATTTCCATTTCGGCGGCGGAGCACGCACCGGCGGCGCGCGCACGTTCAGCGACTTCTTCGAGACCTTGTTCGGCGAGGCCGGGTTCGGCTCGGGCCGCACCCGCTCGTTCACGTTCTCGACCCGCGGCGAGGACTACCAGACGACGATCACGCTGTCGCTCGAGGAGGCCTACCGCGGCACGACGAAGGCACTGACGGTCGAAATCCCGGAAGTCGATCTTTCCGGCCGGCTCGTGCGGCGCTCGCGAACGCTGAACGTGCGCATCCCGCCGGGTGTCACCGACGGGCGACGGATTCGCCTGCCCGCGCAGGGCGGCGCTGCAGCCGCCGGCGGCGAACGCGGCGACCTCTACGCGATCGTCAGGCTCGCGCCGCACCCGTTCTTCAAGCCCGACGGGCGCGACATTCACCTCGATCTGCCGGTGCTGCCGTGGGAGGCGGCGCTCGGCGCCAGCGTGCCCGTCCCGACGCTCGGCGGCACCGTCGAACTCAAGATCCCGCGCGGCTCGAAGACCGGCCAGAAGTTGCGGCTGCGCGGACGCGGTCTGCCCGGCTCCCCGCCCGGCGATCAGCTCGTGACGCTTCAAGTCGTCGCGCCCGCTGCGGAAACGCCCGAAATCGAGTCGCTCTACCGGCGGCTCGCAGACGCGGTGCGGACGAACCCGCGCGCTCATCTCGGCGTCGGCGCCGCGGCTGCGAAGGAGCCTTCCTAGTACGTTCAAGGCCTTCCCCGCTTGACGTGATTCGGATCACAAGCTAGCTTGGGCGGCCTCACCCCGGAGGGAAGCATGCGACAGATCAAATCGGGCCTGATAGCGGCCTTTCTCGTCTGTATTCCGGCCGCTTCCGTCGTGGCCCAGGACGACCAACAGAACGCTGAAGAGCAGGCACAAGCCCAGCCGACCGTCGAGCAGTATTCGGCGGTTTTGCGCGACATCGACGGCCTCGTCGTCTACAACCAGCTGCTCGAGAAGCAGATCGCGGACCAGCAGGCCCAGGTCGAGGAGCTTCGCGCGGCGATCGAGCAGGTGCCCGAGCTAGAGCGCCAGATCCCGGCGCTGCTGGTACGGATGGTCGACGCGCTCGAGCGGTTCGTCGAGCTCGACGTGCCGTTCGCGATCGAGGAGCGCCGGGAGCGCGTCAACATGCTGAAGGATCTCGTCGCGCGCAGCGACGTGACGGACGGAGAGAAGTTCCGCCGCATCATGGAGGCGTGGACGATCGAGACCGAGTACGGCCGCGAGTACGTGGCGGATCGCGGGCCGCTGGAGGTCAACGGGCAGCTCTTCCCCGAGGTCGACCTGCTGCGCGTCGGCCGTATCGGCTACTACTACATGACGCCGGACGGCCAGCAGATGGGCGCATGGGATCAGCGTTCGCGGCAGTGGGTCGAGCTGCCGACCACGCACCGCAACTCGCTGCGGCAGACGATCCGCATGGCGAACAACCAGGTCGCGCCGGAGATCGTGCTGCTGCCGGTCATTCCGCCGCAGTCGAATTAGCCCGGAAAAATCACCGTTATTTCGGCCGTCGGGCTGCGCAGGGGCCTCTGATTCGATTCGAGTCAGAGGCCCCTGTCGTTTTCCGGCCCGGCTGCCGGCACGAGACCAACGCCCATGTCCGACGAGTGGCCGCAGTCGGCAATGACGGGCGGCGACGCGATCGTCGCCGCGCTCGACGTGAACGGCGTGCGCACCGTGTTCGGGCTGCCGGGCGCGCAGATCTACCCGCTTTTCGACGCGATCGCGCGGCGGGGCCTCGACCTCTACGTCCCTCGCCACGAGCAGGCGGCGGGATACATGGCGATGGGCTACGCGAAGTCGACCGGGCGGCCGGCGGCGTGCTGCGTCGTGCCCGGCCCCGGCGTGCTGAATGCCGCCGCCGCGCTCTGCACCGCGATGGGCAACTGCTCGCCGGTCGTCTGCGTGACCGGGCAGGTGCCGTCGGAGTATCTCGGCAAGGGACGAGGCCACCTGCACGAGCTCGCCGATCAGCTCGCGACGCTCGGGAGCCTCGTGAAGCACGCGGCGCGGATCGAGCGCCCGAGCGACGCGCCGCGCGTCGTGAACGCGGCGCTCGCGCAGGCGGTCGGCGGCCGGCCGGGCCCCGTCGCGATCGAGATGTGCTGGGACCGAATGGCGGACCGCGAGCCCGTCGGGCCGTTTCCCACGGCCGTTCCGCCGCCCCCGCCGGAGCCCGATCCGGACGCGGTCTCGGCCGCGGTCGAGCTGATCGCGCACGCGCGGCGCCCGCTCCTGATGTGCGGCGCCGGCGCGCAGCACGCGTCGGACGAGGTGCGGGCGCTCGCGGAGCTCCTGAACGCACCCGTCACGGCCTTTCGCAGCGGCCGCGGCGTCGTCCCCGAGGACCATCCGCTCGGGCTCGGCGCGGTCGCCGCACGTGAGCTCTGGGACGACGTCGACCTGCTCGTCGGCATCGGCACCCGGCTCGAGATGCCGTACATGCGCTGGCGGAGCATGCTGCGCTACGACCCGCGGCCGTCGGGGCCGAAGCTAATCCGCATCGACATCGACCCGGCCGAAATGACGCGTCTTCGTCCCGACGTCGCGATCGTCGCGGATGCGGCCGAGGCCTGCCGGCTGCTCGTCGACCGGCTCGCGTCGCGCGTGCGGCCGAACCGCGCGCGCAGCGACGAGATCGCCGCGGCGCGCGCGACGGCGCGCCGGCTCATCGGCACGCTGCTGCAGCCGCAGGCCGCGTACCTCGCCGCGATCCGCGACGTCGTGCCGCGCGACGGCTTCCTCGTTCCGGAGGTGTCGCAGGTCGGATTCGCGACCTACACGGGGGCGTGGCCGGTCCTCGCGCCGCGCACTTACGTCACCGAAGGCTTCCAGGGCACGCTGGGCTTCGGATTCCCGACGGCGCTCGGCGTGAAGGTCGCGCACCCGACACGAGCCGTCGTGTCGGTCACGGGCGACGGCGGCTTCATGTTCGGCGTGCAGGAGCTCGCGACGGCCGCCGAGCACGGGCTCGGCGTCGTCACGCTGCTGTTCAACAACGACGCGTTCGGCAACGTGCTGCGCGATCAGCAGACGCTGTTCGACGGGCGAGTCATCGGCGCGAGGCGCCGCAACCCGGATTTCGTCGCGTTGGCCGAAAGCTTCGGCGTCGCGGCGTGCCGCGTCGCGAGCCCCGCCGAGCTGCGGCCCAAGCTCGAGCGCGCGCTCGCCGACGGCGCGCCCGCGCTGATCGAGATCCGCACGGACCCGGCCCGCGAAAGCTCACCGTGGCCGTTGATCCACATGAGCCGCAGGCCGTCCGCAGGCACGTGACGGCCGCGTCGCACGCCGCGATCCTTCGAGCGAAGGATTCGCGATCCCTCGCCGACCTCAGCGGCCGACCAAGAGCTCCTCGTCCTGCTCGACGATCGTGCCCCTCGCGAGCTCGGTCCGAATCTCGTACCGCTGATTCGGCACGAGCGTGATCTGCGTCTCGAACGGCCGATAGCCGGGCAGCGTGATCTTCAACCGGTACGTGCCCGCGCGCAGCCGCATGCCGCGGCCGCCGTCGAAGCGATCGACGTGTCCCGCGTACCGATCGTTGACGAACACGGCCGCGTCCTTCGGATCGACGTCGAGCACGATGCTCGCGGTCTCCTCCTTCGCCGGAAACTCGAGCGCGGCGCGCTCCTGCATCGACAGCCGAAACGCGTAGCGCTCGCCCGGCTCGAGCGTCACGTCGCGCTGCACGTCCTCGTAGCCCACGAGCTTGAACAGCAGCTCGTGATGCCCCGGCAGCAACGTCAGGCGCGACTTGCCCCGGAGCTGGTGCACGTGCCCGACGTATTGCCCGTCCACCCATACGCCCGCGTTCCGCTCGGCACGGCCCGCTGCGTCGATCTCGACCTCCGCGAGCATCGGGTTCGCGGCGAGGGCCGCAGATATCGAGCCCAGCGCGAGCGCCGCGACGGCGATGAGTCGATGTGCCCTTCTCTTCATGTCTGTCCTCCGAGCGCGCAATGCGCGGCGCGTACGGTAGCCGCTCTCACCGAAAATGAGAAGGATCGGGATCGGACTTCGGCGGATCGGCGCGACGTGCGTCTCACACTGTCGCTAAACGCCGACGGTTCGACACGAACGGGAGACGCCCTCGCACGCGCGCTCGCGTCCGCGATCGAGCAGCATCACGGATGCAGCAGCACCTTGATCGCGCCGTCCTGCTTCTCGCGGAATATCTCGTAGCCGCGAGGGCCGTCGGTGAGGGGCAGGTGGTGCGTCGCGAGATCCTCGACGCCGAGAGGATCGCTCTCGCCGCTGACGTAGGGCATCAGGTCGTCGATCCAGCGCTTCACGTTCGCCTGCCCCATGCGCAGCTGGATTTGCTTGTCGAAGAGCTTCAGCATCGGCAGCGGATCCAGCATGCCGCCGTACACGCCGATGATAGAGATCGTGCCGCCGCGGCGCACGGTATCGATGGCTTGCATCAGCACCGTGAGGCGGTCGATGCCGGCCTTCTGAAACAGGGTCTGCGCGACGGAATCAGGCAACAGCCCCATCAGCGTCTGCATGGCGCTGACCGCCGGCGCACCGTGCGCCTCCATGCCGACCGCGTCGATCACCGAGTCCGTGCCGCGGCCCTCGGTCATGTCTCGGATCGCAGCCGGCACGTCGTCATGCCGATTCGCGTCGATCGTCTCGACGTGGTGCCGCCGTGCCATCGCGATACGCTCGGGCACGATGTCGACCGCGATGACTCGCGCGCCGCGGCGCTTCGCGATCCGCGCGCACATCTGACCGATCGGGCCGAGCCCGTAGACGGCGACCGTGCCGTGCTCGGGAATGTCCGCATATTCGACCGCCTGCCACGCGGTCGGCAGCACGTCGGACAGATAAATGAACCGTTCGTCCGGCGGCCCCTTCGGCACCTTGATCGGGCCGAAGTGAGCCTGAGGCACGCGCAGGTACTCGGCCTGACCGCCCGGCACCTGGCCGTACAGCTTCGAGTAGCCCAGGATCGCCGCGCCGCAATCGTACTCGCGTACCTGCGTCGTCTCGCACTGCGAGTAGAGTGCGCGGTCGCACATGAAGCAGCTGCCGCATGCGATGTTGAACGGCACGACGACTCGATCGCCGGGCTTGACGTGCGTCACCTCGGAGCCGACCTCCTCGACGATGCCCATCGGCTCGTGGCCGAGGACGTCGCCGGGCGACATGAAGGGCTCGAGGACGTCGTAAAGGTGCAGATCCGAGCCGCAGATCGCCGTCGTCGTGATGCGCACGATCGCGTCCGTCGGCGCCTCGATCCGCGGGTCCGGCACATCGTCGCAGCGGACGTCGAACCTGCCGTGCCATACGAGCGCTTTCATGGTTCTCTGGCGAGCCGATGAGGTGACGAGCGAGCAATTTCCATGCCCCGCCGCGCAAGGAACGTGCGGCGGCGGCACGCTCCGCCCGTCGTCACAGGATCAGGAGCGCGAGCACGACGAGGATCGCCGTGGCCGCGCAGATCGTGACCAGCTTGCCGAGCGTGAGAGGAGGCACTTGCGGATGACCGGGACGCCCGCTCATCGCGTCGCTCGCCGAAAGCCCGAGCATGCCGCGGCCGCTCTCGGCCCGCTCGATCTCGATCTCGAGGTCCGCGGCTCGAGTCGGCGTTCCGGCCGCCTCGTCGTCCGTGCCGAGCGGGACGGCGGCCGGCTCGTGGGCCGTGCTGATCCCGGGCGTGCGGCCGCTCGCGCGCGCGGCGCGCATCTCCGCGCTCGTCGCTTCCTTGCCCGGCCCCTTCGACGCGTCGCCGCGCTGCCCGCCTCTCCCCCGCTTCTTGTGGCGGAACGCGTGGTGGCGGTTCCCGCGGCGCCGGCCTCCGTCGGTGTTGTCGGACACCTTCTTCAACGGCGCGTGAACTTGTTGAACGTGCTGAGCTCGCCGTCGGCCGTATGCTCCTGATACAGGAACGACAGCTTGCTCTCGTCGAACTTGCGGAAGAACTCGTCCCACTCGATCGGCTCGAGATTCTCGTCGTTCTCGTCGTCGTACCCCGGGAACGAGATTCTCAGCATCCCGACGTCCTTGCCCTTGGCCGTCGTCTTCACGTGCGCAGGCTGACCGCCGCGCTCCTCGACCCACTTGCGAATCTCGTCGTGGTTCGTCGTCTGCTTCGAGTCGCTCATCGCTTCGCTCTCCAGAAGCCGATGAGGGCAGGGAGCAAGTTCCATGCCACGCACCGCCCGAGGCAGCCCTCGGCAGACTCGGATCCCAGGCGCTCAATCAACAGCGACGGCGCTCGCGGGCCGCGATCTCGCGCGCGAGGCTCGCGAACGCGTCCTGCGCGCGCTCGAGCAGCACCCTGCGATCCGGCGGCCAGGGCGAGCGCACGATCTCGAGCGGTCCGCGCCCGCACGGCGTCCACCGCAGCGCGTGACGCCGCCCGGACGCCTCGACGAACAGCGAGATCGCGGGCACGCCGAGCGCGGCGGCGATGTGTTGACCGGCCGAGTCGTAGCCGATGAACACGTCCGCATGTGCGATCGTCGCGACGAAGGCATCGACGCTCGCTTCCCACGTCAGCACGTCCGTGCCGCGGCCGGCGAGCCCGCCGAGATCGCAGCCGGGCGGCAGATGCGTGATGCCGACGCCGCGGTCGGCGAGCCGGCGGCAAAGCCGATAGCTCTCGTCGATCTCGTCGGGGCTCGCGCCGCGGGCGAGCAGCACGCGGCAGCCGGTCTGCACGAGCCAGTCGACGAGCTCCGTCTCGAATTCGATCCCGGCCCGCTTCTTGTCGTTGCCGCCGGCGCCGAAGTGCACGGCGACGAGCGGCCGGGCGTCCGCGCAGAGGCCGCGCAGCGCGTGCGCCCACGCCGCCTCGCGCTCGGCGACGCCGAGCCGGCAGTCGCCGCCGGGCGCGGGTCCGAATGTCTCGCTCGTCCAACGGCAGACGAGCACGCCGAGCGGATCGGTCGAATGCACGCCGTAGTAGCGGCTCGGGAAATGAAAGTACCGGGCGTCCTCGCCCGGGCGAAGAAGGCCGAGCTGCGTCAGCCGCGAGTCGGGGTCGATCAGCACGACCTCGTCCGGCGCGTGCAACGCGCGGACCGCGCGCACTGCGTCGTGCAGCGCCGGCCACGCGTTCAGGCGCTCGGCGAGAAAATCGCCGCGGCCGTACGGCACCTTCACGTGAGTGACGCGCGCGAAGCTGCGCGCGACGACCGCTGCCGCGTCCGTGCCGACGAACGCGATCTCGGCGTTCGGAAACGCCGCCTCGACGTGGCGCAGCAGCGGCATCGAGATCGCGACGTCGGCGCCGAGCGTCAGCCGCGACAGCACGATCACGGCACGCACGCGTGCGCGCTCAGCGGCGTCGGGCCGCTGCGGCGACGGCGTGCGCAGCAGGTCCCGCTCCGTGCGCAGGCCCGCGGCGTTCAGCGCGTCGTCGAGCGTCGCGCATTGCGGCTTGCGGCGCGCGACGTCGACGACCTGCGCGAACAGCCGGCGATACGTGTCCGCGCCGCGCTGCGTGAACCCGTCGCAGAGCGGCTCGACGATCCGCTCGAACAGCACGCGCGTACCCTCTGCCGCGACGCGCGGATCGGACGCGAGCGCGAGCTCGGCGAGCCGCTCGACGCTCGAGCGCAGCGGCGCGCGCCGCCTCGAATGGTGCCTCCAGAACGACGCGACCGCCTCCTCGAGCATCGGCACGCCCGCGCCGCGCGGCGGTGGAAAGCCCGGCGCAACCCGAGGTCTCTCAAGCATGTGCGTCCTCCCTCCGCGGCGCCGGCGATGCCGCGGACCGCTCGAGCAGCGCGAGCGCGGCCCGCGCGACCTCGTGCGGCGTGAATGGCAGGCATTCGTGCCCGCGCGGGCACTCGAAGGCGTAGCACGGCGTGCAGTCCGTCGTGCGGCTCAGCACGACGTGCGGGCCGTGCCGCGGCGTCCACTGCGCGAGCAGATCGGTGCCGGAGAACGGCACGACGACCGGCACGCGCAACGCGTCCGCGAGGTGCATGACCGATGTGTGGCTCGTCAGCACGACGGCAGCGCGCGCGACGAGCGCGGCGAGCTCCGTCACGCTCGTCCGCCCGCCGAGATCGATCGCGCGCACGCCGATGCGCTCGGCGAGACGCGCCGCGTCGTCCGCATCGCGCGCGTGGGCCGTGATCACGACCCGCATGTCGGCGGCCTCGGCGATCGCGCGCGCGGCGTCCGCGCCGCGAATCGGATCGTAGGTGCGCGCCGCGGCGCTCGCCCACGGATTCCACAGGAGATACGGCGTGCCGCCGACCCCGTGCGCGGCGAGCATCTCGGCCGCCCGCCCGTCGGCATCGGTCGGCACGCGGATCTCGAGCGCGCCGTCGTCGACCGGGAAGCCGAGCGCGGCGACGAGCGCGAGGTTGCGCTCGGCCTGGTGACGCTCGAACGGCCCGAACGGCGTCCGATGCGTCAAGACCGTGCTCTCCTCTCGCGACGCGCCCGCGCGGAGCGGGATCCCGGCGAGCCACGCAACGAGCGCCGCGGGATGCGGGCTCTGGCTGAAGCTCGTCAGGATCACGGCGCCGTCGAACCTTCGCGCCTCGAGCTCCTCGATCAGCGCGCGCTCGCGCGCGGGATCGAACGCGAGCCGCCCGAGGTCCTGCCACAGCACACGCCGGCAGATCACGTCGTCGATCCATGGCAGGAGCGGCGCGGCCTCGGCGCCGGCCGGGCTCGCGAGCAGCGTCAGCTCGGCGTCGGGCAGCGCGCGCCGGATCGCGCGCAGCGCGGGCCCGGTCATCACGACGTCGCCGATGTTGTCGGCGCGGATCACGAGGAGCCGACGCGCGCGGAGCCAGGCGTTCTTTCCGTCCAGGGAGCCGCGTGCGTCGGCGTCGAGCCGAGCGGCTTCCCGGCACGCGCTCACGGGGCCGTTTCCGGCGCTCATGGGGCCGTCCCCGAGCCGAGCAGGCGCTCGGCGCCGACGTCGCGCCGCGGGATCGTCGTCGGCAGCTCCTGGTGATACGCGCCGGACGGCATCACGCCGCAGCCGCCATGGGCCCGCATCAGCTCGAGCTGCGCGAGCACGTCCTCTCCGCAATGCTCGGCCGGCAGACGGCGCCAGAACGAGAAACCGCCGACGGCGCGAAGTTTCTGCGCGTCGTAGAGCACGCACGCGGACGTCCACGCGACCTTGTAGAGCAGCGGCCGCTCGGGCGTGGCGCCGAGCCGCTGCTGCACGTGATAAAGGTTCGCGGCGCTGTGCAGCTTCACACGGTCCCACTCGGGCGTGCCCGGCAGCACGACCTCCGGACGAACGGGGCCTTCCCAGAGCTCGAAGTGCTGCTGCTCGGGACGGACGTCGTCGACGTAGCTCAACCCGATCACCGACGCGCCGACGAACCCGCACCGCTCCCGGCGGATCACGCCGACGAGGAGCTCGAGCACGTACGGCTCGAGGATCACGTCGTCGTCGAGGCAGAGCGCGTACGGCGCCGTCGCTCGATCGAGCAGGAACTGGCGCTGCTGCGCGATGCCTCGCCGAGGCAGATTCTCGAGGAGCTCGACCTCGCAGCCGTGGCTCTCGAGCACGCGCGCAATCGCCTTCACCTCTGCGGTCTCGATCGAGCCGGCGCGGTCCGTCTGATCGGCGACGACGACGCGGAACGGCCCCATCGTCTGCGCGCACAGGCTCGTCATCGTGACCGCGAGCGCGGTCGGCCGACCGTACGTCGGGATCAGCACGTCGACGATCATTGCGTGCCCTCGACGACCGGCGCATGCGCGGCCTCCGCGCCTGGGCGCGGACGGACCGGCACCACGTCGCTGCGGCGCGGCGTCGGCCGCCGCTCGGCGCGCGTCAGCTCGAGCGCGGCGTCGACGACCTGCTGCGGCGCGATGCCCGCGAGGCACAGGTGATGCCGCTCCGGACAGACGCTCCGATAGCACGGCGCGCACGGCACGTCGCGGAAGAGCACCCTGCTCGGCACGAGCCACGGCGTGTGCTGAGGATTCGTCAGCGCGTAGAGGTCGACGACGGGCGTGCCGACCGCGGCCGCGATGTGAACGGGGCCGGTGTTGTTGGAGATCAGGAGCGGCGCGCGCGCGATCAGCGCCGCAAGCTCGGCGAACGCGAGCTCGCCGCCGAGCGGCACGGCCCTCCCCGGCGCCTCGGCGCGGAGGCGCTCGAGCAGCGGGATCTCGTCGCGCGAGCCGGTCAGCACGAAGCGCCAGCCGTGGCGCGACGCGAGCGTCCGCACCACCGTCGCGAAGCGTTCGAGCGGATAGCGCCGCGACGGCGCGGTCGCGCCCGGATGGAGCACCGCCCAGCGTGCGCGCGCGCCGAGCCCGAGCGCGGCGAGCCGCTCCTCGACGCGCGCCGCCGCCGCGGCCGGCACCGCAATGCGCATCCGCCGCTCGCTCGCGTGCCAGCCGACCGCCGCGACGAGATCGAGCTGACGCTCGACCTCGTGGCGCACGCCGCCGTCGGGCTCGTGCTCCGGAATCCAGTCCGTCAAGAGCTGATACGGGTTCTCGCGGCAATGCGCGAGCCGCCGCGGAATGTCCGCGAGATAGCACAGGAGCGCCGCCGGCAGCGGGTTCTGGCTGTACACCGTAAAGATCACGGCGCCGTCGAAGCGCGCGCCCGCGAGGCGGCGGATCATCCGCCGGTCGAGTCCGGCGCGCGCCCGATTCGTCGTCGCCTTCACCCACGGCGCGTCGTAGACGATCACGTCGTCGACGTCCGGCGCGAGTCGCGCCGCCTCGGCGCCGCCGGCCGACGTCAGCAGTGTGACGTGCCGCTCGGGACACGACGCCTTCGCGGCATGGAGGGCAGGCGTCGTCATCAGCACGTCGCCCATCGCATCGAGCCGCACGGCAAGCAGTCGACGGACCTGCGCCCAGTCCCGGATCGTCGCGTCGGCGTGCGGCTTCGCGCTCATCGCTCAGGGACCGCTCGCTTGCGCCGCCGCGGCGTACGGCCGCGTCGCGCCGGCCGTCTCCGCGGCCGCGTCGAGCGCGACGATCAGCCGCGCGGCCTCGTCGAGATCGGCGGCCACGTGGTGCGGGAGACGTGCCCGCGACATCCGCCATTCCGTCTCGTTGCCCGCGTCGATCAGGATCGTGCGGCAGCCTGCGCGTCGGCCCGCCTCGATGTCGTCGAGGATGTCGCCGACGAGCCACGACGCGGAGAGATCGACGCCGAGCTCGCGCGCGGCGCGCACGATCAGCCCCGGCGCGGGCTTCCGGCAGCCGCACATCCGCCGATGGCGGGCGACGGCGCCGCGCGGATCGTGCGGACAGTAATAGAAGCCGCCGAGACCGACGCCGAGCGCGGCGAGGCGGTCCGTCAGCGCGCGGCCGACGGCCGCGACGGCCGCCTCGTCGAACATGCCGCGCGCGACTCCGGCCTGGTTCGACACGACCACGATCGCGAAGCCCGCGGCCGCGAGCCGCGGCACGGCGCGCTCGGCGCCCGGCGCGAACTGCATGCGCGCGACATCGACGTTGTACGGGATGTTCTCGATCAACGTACCGTCCTTGTCGACGAAGACGGCACGCCTTCTGGACGCCTGCGCGCTCATGGCCACGACGTCTCCCGTTCCGGAAGGACCATCAGCTCGGGGATCACGGTGCCCTCGGGCTGCGTCAGCACGAAGCGGACGGCCGCGGCGACGCTCGCCGGGTCCTGCAGAACGCTCTCGTCGATGTCCGGGAAGCGGTCGAGCAGGAAAGGCGTCCGCATGCCGCCCGCGATCAGCGCGGTCACCTTGATCCGGTGCTCGCGGCCCTCGACGTGCAGCGCGTGGCTCAACCCGAGCAGGCCCCACTTGCTTGCGTGATACGCGGCCGCGTTCGCCCACGCGCGCCGCGCGGCCGTCGACACGATGTTCACGATGTGGCCGCCCTGCCCCTGCCGCCGCATCACGTCGAACGCGAGCTTCGACATGACGAACGGCCCGCGCAGGTTCACGGCGAGCACGCGGTCCCACTCGTCGACCGACAGATCGAGCACGGACTTCGTGACGTCGACGCCCGCGTTGTTGACGACGGCGTCGAGCCGCCCCTGCTCTGCGACTGCGGCTTCGATCGCGTCGCGCGCGTCGTGCTCGTCGCGCACGTCGAGCCGCCGGCTCGACGCCGCGAAGCCGCGCGCGCGCAGGGCGTCGGCGCCCGCGGCGGCGCGGCTCTCGTCGACGTCGGAGACGATCACGGCGGCCCCGTACTCGGACAGGTTGCGGCACACGGCGGCGCCGAGGCCGCTGCCGCCGCCGGTCACGAGCACGACCCTGCCCTTCAGCGCGCGGAGCTCGGTCGGCGCGGCGTCGTCGGTCTTCGCGGTCGTCTGCCGCACGATCATCTCGGCCTCCTCCTCGGGTGGGCGCTCAACTTCGTGATCGGTGCGCGGCCGCCGCCGGGCGCTGCGGGGTCGCTCGACGGCGACCGCGTGCCCGAGGACGGCAAGCGCGGCGACGTTGCGCCGCCGCGCGGCGCCCCGGACGCCGGCTGCGGGTACGCCGTCGAGCCCGCGCCCGCCGCGCCGGCCGCGGCGCCGCTGCCGTAGCTGACCTGCGGCGCGCTCAGCATGCCGGTCAGCACCTCCTCGTAGACGGCTTCGACGGCGAGCGCGACGTCGCGCCACGTGAAGTGGCGCAGCACTCGCGCGCGCCCGGCGCGTCCCATCGCAGAACGCTGCGCGGGGTTCGCGTGGAGCGCCGCGAGGCACGACGCGAGCGCGTCCGGGTCGGACGGTGGGATCAGGCAGCCGGTCCTGCCGTCGACGACGGTGTACTTGACGCCGCCCACGCGGCTGCCGACGACGGGGACGGCGCACGCCATCGCCTCGAGCGGCGTGATGCCGAACGGCTCGTACCACGGCAGCGTGACGAAGACGTCTGCCGCGCTGAAGTAGTAGCGCAGCATCTGCCGGTCGCGGCGGCCGCTGAAGAGCACCCTGGCGGCGACCCGCTCGTTCTCCGCGATCGCCGTGAGGCGCGCAATCTCCGGCGTGCGCCCCGGATCCGGCTCGTAGCCGTCGCCGCCGACGATCAGCAGACGCGCGTCGATGCCGGTGCCGCGCACGAAGCGCGCGAAGCCCTCGATCGCCGTCGCGATGCCCTTGCGCGGCACGAGCCGGCCGAGCTGCAGCACGAGGAAGACGTCCTGCGGCAAGCCGAGCTTCGCGCGGGCGAGATGCTTCGGCACCGGCGCGAGCTCCGCGGGGTCGAAGCCGCATGGCACGACGCTGATCCGATCGGGATCCGCCGCGTAGTGCGTCATCAGGTCAGCACGGTCCTGCGGGCACTCGGCGATGATCCGATCGGCCGAGCGCGCGATCCGCTCCTCGTGCTGGAAGCGGCAATCCGGGAATCGGTCGGCCGAGCCCTGATGGACGCGGCGGATCCGCCCGAGCGCGTGGAACGTGATCACGAATGGAATGTCGAGCGCGAGCTTGACCTCGGCGGCCGTTAGCCCGGACATCCAGAAGTTCGCGTGCAGCAGGTCGTATCCCCTGCGCCGGCACGCGCGGCGCACGAAGCGCGTGAACGCGTCCATGTGAGGCAGGAGCTCCTCCTTCGGGATCGGCTCCGGCGGGCCCGCCGGGACGTGGATCACGCGCGACCCGGGATGCCACGCGACGACCTCTGGCTGGTCGGGCGAGTCGCGGCGCGTGAAGACGTCGACCTGCAAGCCTCGATCAGCGAGGCACCGGGTCAGGTGGGCGACGTAGACGTTCTGCCCGCCGGCATCGGCGCTGCCGAGGGCAGCGAGCGGCGACGCATGGTCGCTGATCATCGCGATTCTAAGCATGAGCGGTCGGCCTCCTTGCGTGCGCGCGATCCGACGCTCTCAGCGTGGGCACGTTGCGCGGCGTGCTCGAACGCGGCACTCCAGTCGCGCACGAAGCGTCGCGTCGTGAAGCGGCGCGCCGCCGTGCGCCGAGCGCCGGCACCGAGCCGCGCCGCTTCGCCCGGTTCGTCGAGCAGGCGGCGCATGTGCTCGACGAGAGCGTCGACGCGAGTATCCGCATAACCCGAGACGCCGTTCTCGACGACGGTCGCCATCTCGGTCGTCGCGAGCGCGACGATCGGCATGCCGACGCTCATCGCTTCGCAGACGGCAAGCCCGAGGCTCGTGTAGCGGATCGGATTGAAGAGAAATCGATGACGCGCCATCACGTACGGCAACTCGTCGTGGCCGATCTCGCCGAGGCCGCCGATCGCTTCGGAGCCGATCCCGACGACGTCGAGCGGGATCTTCGCGCGGACGGCCTCGAGCACGTCCGCGCCGAGCCTGCGGCCGCGCCTCGGCAGGCCGTTCACGACGACGAGGCCTCGCTCGATCTCGCCGGTGTAGCGGACGTCGTCGGGCACGCTGACGCCGTGCTCGATGACCCGGGTCGGCGTTCGGCCGTTGTCCCACATCAGCGCGTTGAACGCGGTCACGTGCACGAGGAGACCGTTCGGCTCGTCGAACGGATGCCGCGTGTCGGTCGGGCTCTCGCGCGGCGGGTCGTGCTCGAGATAGATCCGAGGCAAGCCGTCCTGCGCGTCGGACAGGATCGCGCGGTCCTCGACGTAGTTCTTGCGGGACTGGAACAGGATCAGATCGAGATCGAGATCCCGGACCTCGTCGGCCGGCACGTCGACGACGTTCTCGGGCCACGGCAACCCGGGAAGCCTGCCGCCGTAGCCTTCCGGCCGCCCTTCCTTCACGGGCAGATAGAAGCGGTGCGGCACATGCGACAGATAGAACAGGTAGTTGCCGTGCACGTGCCACGTGAGAACGTTCAGTGCTCGCATCCGATGCTCCGATTCGAGGAGGCCGATCGCGGCGAGCCGATCGTCTGCATGGCAGCGGGCAGGACACCGACCGACGCGAGCAGCGCGAGATGCCGCTCGACGTCGTCGCGATGCGGCGGCAACCGCACGGCGTGCGACAACACGGCTCCGGCGAACTCGGTCTCGACGCCCACGCGGTACGGGATGCCCGCGAGGTAGCACAGATAGGCCGGCACGTAGGGCGCGGCGCCGCGCTCGGTGAAGACGAACGCCGCACGCGCGCGGCAGGCCTCGAGCGCGGCGATCGCAGAAAGCGCGCCGGCTCGCGCATGGTCGTCCTCCGCGCCGTCTCGCCCGGGCTTCGGGTATTCGATCGTGCCTTCCGCGCCGTGCACGTCCGCACGCGCATCGCGTGGGCAGAGGAGCCACGGCCGTGCATCGAGCGACAGTCGAAGCGCCTCCGCAGCACGTACGAAAGCGGCGAGACCATGGCACGTGCCCGCATAGGCCGCGACGACGACGTCAATGTCGCGCCACGGCGCCGGGATCTGTCGAGCGTTACCGGTCATGTGCTCCCGTCATCACGGCGAGCGCCTCGTCGAGCACTTCGCCTGCAAGAGGGATGTCGTCGTTCGAGCGCCGCATCCCGTCGAGCGACCGATCGGCCGCGAGACCGCGGGCGACGACGGGCCGATGTCTCTCGCGGCGAAGCGGAGCCCATCGCTCCGGATCCGACGCGAGGAACACGACGACACTCGGCGTGCCGACGGACGCTGCCAAATGTGAGATGCCGGTATCGTTCGTGACGAGCAGTGCCGCCCGCTCGAGGAGCGCCGCGGCAACGCCGAGCGACGTCGTCCCGGCCGCATTCAGCGACGGCTTGCACATCGCGGCCGCCACCGCGTCGGCCGCACCGCGCTCCGCGGCGGTTCCGGTCAGCACGACGCGGTAGCCTTGCGCCGCGAGCACGTCGCCGACGGTGGCGAAGCGCTCGGCCGGCCAGCGGCGCGCGGGATCCCGGGCACCGGCATGCAGGCACACGAAAGGCCCGTCGACCAGACCGCGCAGAGGCACATGCTCGCCGAGCGCCGCGCGATCGTCAGCGCGTACCGGGAAGACGACCTCGTCGTCGTCCGACGGGCAGCCGAGCGCGCGGGTCAGATGGAGGCAACGATGGATCTCCGGTCCGCGCCGCGGATACGGGAAGAATCGCCCTGCCGGGCGCGCGTGCGTCGTCTCGTAGAGACCCGCCGCGGCGCGCGCGCCGAGCATCGTCGTAAATGCGTTGCTCACCGTGCCGCTGCCGTGCATCTGGATCGCGAGATCGAACGGCGCCGCACGTGCAGCCGCGACGAAGCGCTCGAGCGCGACGGGCGAATACGGCCGCTCCGGGATTCCGGGAAATCCCGGAAAGGGCACGAGCGCATCGAGCAGCGCCTCGAAGCGCTCGACCATCCAGCGGCACGCGGGCAATCCGATCAGCGTGATGTGCGCGTCCGGATGCGCGCGCCTGAGCGCGGTCAGCGCGGGCACCGCACAGAGCATGTCTCCGAGCCCGTGCAACGCCCTGACGACTGCGATGCGCGCGCGCACGCTCAACCCGCTCGTGTCTCGCCGCGCCGCGCCTTCCTCGATGGCCAAGGCGACCGATCCATGTGAATGCTCCTCCGTGTGCAGCCGGGCGCATGAACCCGAGAGCTGCGGATCGCTTCAATGCAATCATCGTGCCCGGCACGAGCGGTTCTTTCGCTTCGCAATGCGGGAGTGAATCCGTGTCGACACCTACCGCGTGCAAACCGTTTTCTTCAAACGGAGCGTCGAAATTGCACGACGACACGCAGGTCGAGATCGTCGTCGCGATGCGTCTGCCGCGTGCGCACTACAGCGAAGGCGTGCGCGTATCGCGGCTCTCTTCGGCCCGTGTCTGACAGTCGATGCAGAGCGGAGTCTCGGGGATGGCGCGCAGCCGCTCCTCCGCGATCGGTTGGCCGCACGCGCGGCAGATGCCATAGCTGCCCGCTTCGATCCGCGCGAGCGCGTACTCGATCGCACGCAGCTCGTCGACGTCTCGACTGATCTCGGCGAGGTTGAGATCGACGAGAAGGTCTGCGACCGAGCGGTCGTCCGCGTCGGCCTGCTGGATCAGGTCAGAGAACCGCTGATCCTCGTGCTTCTCGAGCTCGCGGCGGATGTCTTCCCACAGCTCGCTCCGGCGCTGCCTGAGCCGCGTCTCGAATTCGTCGATGTCGATGTCCTGACGTTGCGCCATCGGTCGGCTCCGCTAGCGGGCGCGCCGTCGATGCGGCGCTGCGAACTGATGCATTTTGCAAGTTCCATACCGATGGTCAGCTCGGCGCGAGCACGTCGATCATCGCGCGCGCGATGATCGGCTCCTCGTCCACGGGGACGACGTACACCTGCACCGCGGAGCGTTGCGTGGAGATGCAGGTCTCGCGCCCGGCGCAGGACGCATTGGCGGCGACGTCGAGGTCCACGCCGAGCCACGCGAGCGGACGGAGCACCCGCGCGCGGATCTCGGCCGAGTTCTCGCCGATGCCGCCGCCGAATGCGATTGCATCGAGCCCGCCGAGCACGGCCGCATACGCACCGACGTACTTGCGGATGCGCAGGCAGAACGCATCGAGCGCGAGCCTCGCCCCTGCGTGCCCTTCCGCCTCGCGAGCGAGCAGCTCGCGGACGTCGTCCGAGATGCCCGAGAGCCCGAGGAGTCCCGAGCGGCGGTTCAGCCCGTCCTCGATCTCCTTCCATCCGTGGCCGCTGCGCGCGAGGTGGAGCACGATGCCTGCATCGACGTCGCCGCTGCGCGTGCCCATGACGAGCCCTTCGAGCGGCGTGAAGCCCATGCTCGTGTCGACCGGCCGACCGTCGAGCAGCGCGGCGGCCGAGCACCCTTGCCCGAGGTGCAGCGTCACGGTACGCGGTCCGGCTCCGTGCCGCTCGAGCACCTGCGCGAGATGCTGATGCGCGATGCCGTGAAAGCCGTAGCGGCGTATCGCGTGCGCGTCGCTCCACTCGGCAGGGATCGCGTAGCGGCGCGCCGCCTCCGGCAAGTCGTGGAAGAACGCGGTGTCGAAGACGGCGATGATCGGCAGGTCCGGAAAGCGCTCGCCGACCGCCTCCATCACCGCGAGCGCGAGCGGGTTGTGCAGCGGCGCGAGCGGCACGAGCGACTTCAGGGCGTCGAACGCGGAAAGCGTGACGCGGACCGGAAGAGAGAAGCGGTCGCCGCCGTGCACGACGCGATGCCCGCTCGCCGCGAGGTCGTCGGCACGGAGCCCCGGGCCGCCGCTCTCGTCGAACAGGTACGCAAGCACCATGTGCGCCGCGCTGCGCATATCCGTCACGCCTTCACGCCGCTCGCGGCGTTCGCCGCATTCGAAGCTCGAGCTTTCGCGGCTGATGTCGCGCACGGCCCCACCGATGACCCGTCGCGGACCGCCGCGATCCGCGGCGAAGACCTCGAACTTCAACGAGGAGCTGCCTGCATTCAGCACCAGCAGCAGGCTGCCGTTCAGTCCCGCTGCTCGCTCCGCCACGCCCACTCCTGCACCTCCGGCAGATCCTCGCCGTGACGGTAGATGTACTGCTTGTGCTCGATCAGCTTGTCGCGCATCGCCTGCTTCGCGTACGCGGCCACAGGACCGAGCTTCGGCACCCGATCGATCACGTCCGAAACGAGATCGAAGCGATCGATGTCGTTCAAAACGCACATGTCGAACGGCGTCGTCGTCGTCCCCTCTTCCTTGTAGCCGCGCACGTGCAGGTTCGGGTGATTCGTCCGGCGGTACGTCAAGCGGTGGATCAGCCACGGATAGCCGTGATACGCGAAGATGATCGGCTTGTCGCGCGTGAAGATCGTATCGAAGTCGCGATCGGACAGCCCGTGCGGGTGCTCCGACTCGGGCTGCAGCGTCATCAGGTCGACGACGTTGACGACGCGTACCTTGAGGTCGGGGAAGAGCTCGCGCAGCAGCGAGACGGCCGCGAGCGTCTCCATCGTCGGGACGTCGCCGCAGCACGCCATCACGACGTCGGGCTCGGTGCCCCGATCGTTGCTTGCCCAGGGCCAGATGCCGACGCCGGCGGCGCAGTGCTTGATCGCCGCGTCCATGTCGAGGTACTGCGGCTGCAGCTGCTTGCCCGCGACGATCACGTTCACGAAGTCGCGCGAGCGCAGGCACTGATCCGCGACGCAGAGCAGCGTGTTCGCATCGGGCGGCAGATACACGCGGACGATCTCGGCCTTCTTGTTCACGACGTGATCGATGAAGCCCGGATCCTGATGGCTGAAGCCGTTATGGTCCTGCCGCCAGACGTGGGACGTCAGCAGGTAGTTCAACGACGCGATCGGCCGGCGCCACGGGATCTCCTTCGTGACCTTGAGCCACTTCGCATGCTGGTTGAACATCGAATCCACGATGTGGATGAACGCTTCGTAGCACGAGAAGAAGCCGTGACGTCCCGTCAGCAGATAGCCTTCGAGCCAGCCCTGGCACAGATGCTCCGAGAGCACCTCGAAGACCCGGCCGTCGGCCGACAGGTGCTCGTCGTCGGGCTCGGGCTTGCCGATGTAGCGCTTCGCCGTCACCTCGTACAGCGCCTGCAGCCGGTTCGACGCCGTCTCGTCGGGGCCGAACACGAGGAAGTTGCGCGACTCGAGATTGCGCTTCATCACGTCGCGCAGATAGACCCCGAGCACCTGGGTCGCCTCGTTCTTCGTCACGCCGGGCTCGGGCACGTCGATCGCGTAGTCGCGGAAGTCCGGCAGACGAAGATCCTTCAGCAGCAGCCCGCCGTTCGCGTGCGGGTTCGAGCCCATCCGGCGCGGGCCCTCCGGTGCGAGCTCGCGGAGCTCCGCGACCGGGCAGCCGCGCTCGTCGAAGAGCTCTTCGGGCCGGTAGCTCTTCATCCACGCCTCGAGCTGCGCGAGGTGCTCCGGATTCTCGTGCAGACCCGCGAGCGGCACCTGATGCGAGCGCCACGTGCCTTCGACGCGCCGGCCGTCGACCGCGTCGGGGCCGGTCCACCCCTTCGGCGTGCGCAGCACGAGCATCGGCCAGATCGGCCGCTCGATCGCACGGCGACGGCGCGCATCCGACTGGATCTCCGCGATCCGGTCGAAGAGCCGGTCCAGCGTGTCGGCCATCTGCTCGTGCACGCGGCTCGCGTCGTCACCTTCGACGAAGGCGGGCTCGTAACCGTAGCCGCGCAACAGCTGCTCGAGCTCGCGCCTCGGCATTCGCGCGAGCAGGGTCGGATTCGCGATCTTCCAGCCGTTCAGATGCAGGATCGGCAGCACGGCTCCGTCCGTCGCCGGATTCAGGAACTTGTTCGAATGCCAGCTGGTCGCAAGCGCGCCGGTCTCCGCTTCGCCGTCGCCAATGACGCACGCGACGATGAGGTCCGGGTTGTCGAACGCGGCGCCGTACGCGTGCGCGAGCGAGTAGCCGAGCTCGCCGCCCTCGTTGATCGAGCCGGGCGTCTCGGGCGCCGTGTGGCTCGGGATGCCGCCGGGGAACGAGAACTGCCGGAACAGGAGCCGCATGCCCTCCTCGTCCAACGACACCTCGGGGTAGAGCTCGCTGTACGTGCCTTCGAGCCACGTGTTGGCGACGAGCGCGGGCCCGCCGTGCCCCGGCCCCGTCACGAAGATCATGTCGACGTCACGCTCACGGATGATGCGATTCAGGTGCACGTAGATGAAATTGAGGCCGGGTGTCGTGCCCCAGTGCCCGAGGAGCCGCGGCTTCACGTGCTCGAGCCTGAGCGGCTCCTTGAGCAACGGATTGTCGAGCAGATAGATCTGGCCGACGGACAGGTAATTCGCCGCCCGCCAGTACGCGTCCATCTTGCGCAGCAGCGCCACGCGGGCCTCGCGGCCCTCCGATGGGACGTCGATCGCTTGCGCGCGTTGTGCCATCGAACGATCCCCCATTCGCGTCGCCGGAACGGCAGGCAAGGCAAGAAGTATGCCTCGCGGCCCGCGGGGCGGCTCCGGCGGAGCGTCCGAAGTTGTCGATGTGAAACAGCGCTCGGCGAAACGGGCGCGTACATGTCGACACGCGCCAACGCCTACCGTCGATTGATTGTGGCATGCAACTTGCTTGAGGCGTGGCAGGCTCGACTGCGATACCCACACATGCACGGACCCCATAGTCGAGCGGCGGCACGTCGCTCGGCGCGAATCCCGGTCGAGCCGGCACGCGACGCGGAGGCGATCTTCGACTCCGGCGGCCGGATGGGCCGGCTCATGAGGACCCGCGACTGGTCGACGACGTCGCTCGGCCCGGCCGAATCGTGGCCGGAGTGCCTGAAGACGCCGCTGCGCCTGATGCTCGCGAGCCCTGCGCCGACGTTCATCTGGTGGGGACCCGAGCTCGTCTACCTGCACAACGACGCGTGCGCCCGGCTGTTCGGGCGTCAGCGCTCGCTCGGCAAGCCGGCCGCCGAGGTCCGGGAAGAGATCTGGGACGCGATCGGCGCCGAAGTCTGCGAGGTGCTCGAATCGAATGCGGCGGTGTCCGCGGCGGAGCGCCGCATGCTCGTCGGACGAGGCGGCCGCGAGCGCGAGCTCTACTGCTCGTTCTCGCTGACGCCGATCCGCGACGAGTGGGGCGCCGCAGTCGGCGTCTTCGGCACCGGCACCGACGAGACCGCTGCCGTCGTCGCGCGGCGGCGCCTTGCCGCGTTGAGCCGCCTGGGCGGCGTCGCGAAGGCGGACACGCTGCACAGAGTCGGCGAATGGTCCGCGGCCGCGCTCGCGGCGGACGTGCACGACGCTCCCTTCGCGCTCGTGTATTTCGTCGACGAGTCCGAGCGCGTCGCGCTCGCGGGCTCGGCGGGAACGCTGCCGGGGAATCTCAAGACGGCGCGGGCCGACCGCGCTTCGCCGTGGCCGCTCGAGCAGCGCGGAGGCGGCGACGTCCCGCGCGTCGCCGAGCTTCCGCCCGAGATCGCGCGCGCGGCACCGGATGCCGCCGGCGCGGCCGTGCTGCCGCTCGGGTTTCGAGCGCCCGGCGTTCGCGACGCCTACCTCGTCGTCGGCATCACGAAGCAGCGGCCGCTCGACGACGAGTACCGCGCGTTCCTGACCGCCGCGGCCGGCCTCGTCTCGGCGGGGCTCGCGGCCGCCGCTCTGCGCGACGACGCGCCGAGCCGCGACGCGGACGACGAGCGCAGGGACGAGTTCCTCGCGATGCTCGCGCACGAGCTGCGCAATCCGCTCGCGCCGATCAGGAGCGCGGCGGAGCTGCTCGCCTACGTCGACAGCAATCCGATGTCGCTGCCGCACGCGCGCGCGATCATCGAGCGGCAGCTCGCACAGCTCGTCAGGCTCGTGGATGACCTGCTCGACGTGAGCCGGATCAGCCGCGGCACGCTCGAATTGAAACGGGCCCCGCTCGACCTGCGGTCGGCGATCGCGAGCGCCGTCGAGAGCGTGCGCCCGCTCGTCGACAGCGGCCGCCACGAGCTCCGCGTGCAGATGCCGAGGACGGCGATCCCTCTGCACGGCGATCACGCGCGCCTCACGCAGGCGCTCGCAAACCTGCTGACGAACGCCGCGCAGTACACGAATCCCGGCGGACACATCGACATCGGCGTCGACGCGGACGGCCGCGAGGCGCGCATCCACATCGCCGACGACGGCATCGGGCTCGACCCGGAGTTCCTGCCGCGCGCGTTCGAGATGTTCACGCAGGGCGAGCAGCGGAGCGGCGAGCCGCGGCGGGGGCTCGGCATCGGGCTCGCCGTCGCGCGCCGTCTAATCGAGCTGCACGGCGGCACGATCACGGCCGCGAGCCCCGGCAGGAACCGCGGCAGCGAGTTCGTCGTGACGCTGCCGCTGTCGGGGACGCGCCCTGCGCAGCGCCGCACGCACGGCAACGGGATACAGCCGCACCCTCGCCGGATCCTCGTCGCCGACGACAACGCCGACGCCGCGACGGCGATGGCGGAGATCCTCGCCGTCATCGGTCACGACGTCCGCACGGCCGTCGACGGCCTCGAGGCGATCGAGGTCGCCGAGCGCTTCCGTCCCGATCTGATCCTGCTCGACATCGGCATGCCGCGCATCGATGGCTACGAGGCGTGCCGACGAATCCGCGCGCGCGCGTGGGCGCGACACGTGCCGATCTATGCCGTCACGGGCTGGGGCCAGCCCTCGGATCGGCGCAGGACGCGCGAGGCAGGCTTCACCGCGCATCTCGTGAAGCCGGTGTCGATCGACGCGATCAACGCGCTGCTCGCGGCGCGCGATCCCGGCTAGCTTCGTCTCGGAACTGGGAGCTTCGCAGCGTCCCGCGCCGCCTGCGCGGTCCTCTAGCCGCCGTTTCGATCGAGCCGCAACCCGTGTCCGCCGAGGTCGCGCGGTGCGATCACGGTAAAACGGGATCCGCGCCCGACGGAGGAGTCGACCTCGAGCGTGCAGTCGAGGAGCTGCGCGAGCTGATGCACGATCGCGAGGCCGAGCCCGCGACGCTGGGCCGGCGCGAACGGCGGCCGATCCCCGTGCGGCGGGTCGCCGCCGACGCGCTCGGCCGCGCGCTCGGGCTCGGCGGCGGCGCCCGGATCGCCGAGCGGCGAGGCCGCCCGCAGGTCGCGCGCGAGCGTGTCGTCGAGCGTTCGATCCGGCTCGGCATCGGGCGCGCTCGGTGCCCGCTCGCTCGTCAGCAACGCCGCGAGCCGGTCGTCGGCGATGCCGACGCCGGTGTCCGAGATCTCGATACGGACGAGCTCCGCGTCGGCGCGGCAGCGGATGTCGACGCTGCCCGTAGCGGTATACCGGATCGCGTTCGACGCGAGGTTGTGCAGCAGCTCGCGAAGCAGCACGGGGTCGGTCATGATGACCTGCTCGGCGCCGTCGACGGAAAAGCGTAGCCCCTTTCGCTCCGCGAGCGGCATCAGCTCGCGGCCGAGCGTCGCGAGAAGCTCGTCGACTCGGCACGGCTCGACGATCGGCTCGATCGCCGTCGCCTCCGGGAACCGAGTGAAGCGCTCGAGGAGCCGGCACAGCGAGCCGACGATTTCCCTGACCGTGGCCGCCTCCGCCGGCGCGCGGCCCCTAAGCGCATCGCAGAGGTACTGCACGGCCTGCAGCGACTCGCGCACGTCGTGCGCGATCAGCGCGACGAGGTCGACGCGCCCGCGCTCGCCGCGACGCCTCGGCACGCCCGATTCGCCCGCACGCTCCTCGCCCTCGAGGTCCCTGACCGAGAAGACGACGAAGCCGCCCTCGGCGGCGGGCACCGGACGCCAGCGTGCCGTCGCCCGGAATCGCGTGCCGTCGCGGTGGGCACAAATGACGGTCCGGCTCACGTGCTGCCGCGGCGACGATTCGACGGTCCCGCTCCCGAGTCCCTCGGGGATCAGCAGCTCGAGCGGCTTGTCCTTCAGCTCCTCGTTGCGATAGCCGAACAGGTCTTCGGCGCGCGGGTTGACGTAGGCGACCGACTTGTCGGCTCCGGTGACGATGACCGCGTCCGGCGCCCAATCGAGAAGGAAGGTCGGCTCGTTCGAGACCATCGCTGTCGTGACGCTCTTATTCTTGTTGATTTGACATATTCTAGCGCAGTCACGGGAAAAATGACAACGCGCGAGAATAATAGATGGGCTAAACAGTTTCGTGCGAGATCACGTTCGACGCAACTCGTCGGAGGAAAGCGACACACGAGCCGCCGCGGGAGCGCGCGGCGAAAATCTGCATGAATTTCCCCGTCTCGGTCCTTACAATCACGCGCATGCGAACGCTCGCCATCGTTTTTGCGCTCGCCGTGCTCGCCGCGGCCGGCGCCTGGGTCATGGCCGGACGCGCCGAAGGTCCGGTCGTCGAGATCACCGAGCCCGCCGTCGTCGGCCAGACCGGGCGCTTGTCCGTCGCGGTCGACGCGCCCGGCGGCGCGCTCACACGCTTCGAGGTGTACGTCGAGCAGGAAGGCGTGCGCACGCCGGTATTCGTGCTCGACGCGCAGAACGAGGTCGCGCTCGACCGCGTCGGCGAAGATCGCGTCGTGCTGTCGCAGCCGCTCGGCAAGCGCGACTTCCCGGAGCTCCGCGCCGGCACCGCAACGGTGCACGTCACGGCAGCGAGGCCGGTCCTCTTCGGCTACCGCGAAGCGGAAACGACCGCGAGCCGCGAGTTCGACGTGCGCCTCACGCCGCCGCAGATCGCCGTGCTCTCGTCGTTCCACTACGTGAACCACGGCGGCTCGGAGATGGTGGTGTACCGCGCGGCTCCCGAGGACGTCGAGTCCGGCGTGCGCGTCGGCGACATCGAGTACCCGGGCTTTCCGGCGACCGGGGCGGGAATCGAGACGTCGGATCCCGCGCTGCGCGTCGCGTTCTTCGCGCTCCTGTGGAACCAGCCGGTCGATACGCCGATCCGGATCTTCGCGCGCGATGCCTACGGTAACGAATCCACCGCGGCCTTCGACTACCGGGTGTTCCCGAAGGAGTTTCGCCAGAGCCGCATCAACCTCGACGACGGCTTCCTGTCGCGCGTCGTCCCGGCGATCCTGCAGAACTCGCCGGAGCTCGACGTCGACGATCCGTCCGACCTGCTCGGCTCGTACCTGCGCATCAACCGCGACCTGCGCCGCATGAACAACGAGGCGATCGCCGCGCTCGCCGCCGAGACGGCGCCCGAGATCCTCTGGCAAGGACCGTTCAAGCAGCTGATCAACACCGCGGTCGAGGCCGGCTTCGCCGACCAGCGCACGTACGTGTACGACGGGCGCGACGTCGACCACCAGGTGCATCTCGGCTTCGACCTCGCGTCGACGGCGGCCGCGCCCGTGCTCGCGGCGAACCGCGGCCGCGTAGTCCATGCGGGCTGGCTCGGCATCTACGGCAACTGCGTGATCATCGACCACGGCATGGGCCTGCAGTCGCTGTACGCCCACCTCTCGTCGATCGAGGTCGGCGTCGGCGACATGGTCGAGCTCGATCAGCGCATCGGGCGAACGGGTGCGACCGGGCTCGCCGGCGGAGACCATTTGCACTTCACGATGCTGCTCGGCGGACAGGCCGTGACGCCGATCGACTGGTGGAGCGCGCAGTGGATCGAGGACCGTATCCTGCGCAAGCTCCGCGAGGCCGGCGCGCCGACGGGTTAGCGCGCCGCCCCACAAGGTCAGCCCTCGGCAGCCGCGCCGGCCGCGCAGCCGGTCTCGTACGCGTCGACGAGCGCCGCCCCGAGCGCCCCGTGCGCCGCTCCGGTCGGGTGGATGCCGTCCCAGAAGAAGAAGCCGTCGAAGCCCGGTGCGGCGTCCGACGCGGGCGCGCAGGCCGGATGGAAGACGCGCTCGCCGACCTCCGACCCGGAGTAGCGCTCGCTGTCGAAGCAGGCGTCCGTGACGTTCGTGCCGGCGGCCTCGGCTGCATCGAGCGCGGCCTGAAAGCTCGTGTGGAGGTCGAACGGCACGAGCGACGCCCCGGCGGGATGCATCGCGGCGAGCCCGGCGAGCCGCTCCGCGAGGCCGGCGTTGAAGCCCGCCGTGACCTCCGTCGCGAGCGCGGCCGCGGCCGCGACGTCGACGCCCTCGCGCTCGGCCGTGTCGCGCACCTCCGGCAGGCGCGCGAGGTCCGGCACGTTCGCCACGATCACGCAGGCCCCGGCATCGAGCAATCGGCTCGCCGCCGTGACGATGCCGTCGACCGCCGCGGCGACGACCGCGCCCGGCTCCTCTTCGGGGGCTCCGGCCGGAGGATCGGCCGGCGGCGCGGGCTCGATCGGGTCGGGCAGTCCTTCCCCGGGGTCGCCGATCGCGGGCAGCGCGGCGGCCTGCAGCGCGTCGATCGCGTCGTTGCCGCCGATCATCAGCACGACGACGGCGCCCTCCGGCAGGCGAGGGCCGTGGTCGAGCAGCAGACGGTCGACCTGGTGCGCGAGATCGCGCGGCGTCGTGCCGCGCGCCTTCGCGCCGGCGACCGCGTAGTTCGTGCCGACGACCGGACGGTCCGGCACCGTGTGGAACGACGGCTCGAGCGTTGCGCCGACGTGAGCCGCGAGATGCTCGACCGCGACCGGCCCGTCGCTCACGCGGCTGCGCCGGTACAGGATGTCGGCGCAATCGCGGTCGAACAGCGCCCGCTCGGCCGGATGGCACAGGCCGATCGACGGCTCGGGATACATCGGCTGACCGAGCAGAAAGTCGGCGACGGCCGCGGCGTTGCCCGTATCGGACAGGCTGTCGCCGACGACCATCAGGACCGGCGCGGCGCCGGTCGGCTGCGCGGCCGCGGGCGCGGCGCCGTCGTCGCAGCCCGCGAGCGCGCCGAGCAGCGCGGCCGCGATGGCCATGATCGGGGTCGGTGTCGTGTCGGCCATGCGGGGCGCGTGCTCCTGCAGCAGGATCATTGGCTTAGTCGCGCATTCAAAAGCCGTTCCAAGTGCACCGCCGCTGGCGGCCGTATGCGGAGCCGCCGCGGCTGGTTCCGGCCAGCGCTTGGTCTAGACTGAAGGTCATGCGGAAGCAGATCGGCGGTCGGAACGGGCTCGGGAGGTCGCGGGGCGGCGGGTCCGTCGCCCGGGCCGGAGGACGCCCGCGGCCGAGCGGGCTGCGCGTGCCGCGCGCGGAGCGCCCGTCCGGCGCCGGCACCCGTGCGCCGCGCCCGCCGACCGGGCGGGGCGCCACGCGCGCTCCCCGCCCGACGAGCGAGCGGGGCCGCGGCGCACACGCTTCGCGCCATGCGGTCGAGCGAGGGCCTGGCGCCGACGCTGCGCGTCATCCGGCCGAGCGCGACGCCACGCCGTTCCTCGAGCGGCCGATCCGCCCGCCGCTCGCAGAGTGGAATCCCCCCGGGGACGTGCCGCCGCCGAGCGGGCCGCCCGAATGGCCGCCCGAGCCGCCGCAGTCGCCGCCGCCAGGGCCCGACGAGGTGCCCGTCGAGGACCCGGAGGAGCTTCCCGGCGACGAGCCGGAGGAGTCGCCAGACGGCGACCTGCGTCGCCGCAGCCGATGAGCGCCCTCCGCTGCCGTAGCTGCTGAGCGCGCTGCGCCGCGGCAGCCAATGAGCGCGCTGCGCCGCGGCGCGCGATAACCCGCTCCGCCGCGAGTCTCGTCCGACCGCCGGCGCGGCGAGGCCGAAGACGGTCAACAGGCGACCGACTGGCGGCTGCGATCGTGGACGACGCCGTCGACGCCGACGAATGCCCAGTCGTAGCGGTCCGGCCGGAGCACGAGCACGAGCACGCCGTACACTCCGTTCGTCAGATATTCGCTGCCGGCCCGCTGCCGCACGATCGGATGGAGGCCCGCCCCGCCCGTCCCGACCGTGAACTGGCGGAGGCCGTCTTCGACGCGCCGGCCCTGCCCGTCGAGCCTCGCGAAGCGCTCGTACAGGTGGTCGTGGCCGTTCAGCACGATGTCCGCGCCGTGCCGTTGCAGCACGTCCCAGAACGCCGCGGTGTCGCGTCCCGCGTCCCACGGCAGATAGCCGTGAAAGCCCGAGCTGCGTCGCGGATGGTGCCAGATCGCGACGACGCATTCGCTCGGGCTCCGCGCGAGAACGTCCTCGAGCCAGCGGACCTGCACGCTCCCGGGCTCGACGGGCAGCAGGCTGTTCAGCACGACGACGAGCCATCCGCCGTGCTCGAATGCGTAGTAGCCGGTCGGCCTCGCGCCGGGCCGTGTCGTGAACGCGTCGAAGTACGCGAAGTAGCCGCTCGCGCCCGGCGTCTCGTAGTCGTGATTGCCGGGCGTCGGCGCCGTTCGCGCGTTGAACCGGCCCCACGTCGGCGCATAGCACGCGGTGAACTCGTGCGGCGTGCCGCGCGGATACGCGTGATCGCCGGTCGTGAACACGACGGCCTCGGGCGCGCGCGCGAGCACGAGCGCGATCAGCTCCGCGGTCGCCCGCGCGCCGGCGAGGTCCTCGCAGTCCGCGATGTCGCCGCCGCCGACGAGCACGGCCGCGTCCTCCGGCAGGTCGAGCGTGGCGACGGCGGCGGCGAGCACGTTGCTGCCCGCGATACGGACCGGCTCGTGCAGGCAGCCCGCGAGCAGCGCGGCGGCCGCGGCGACCGCGAGGCTCCGCGCCGCGGCGGCCCGACCGAGCGAGCGCGGCCGCCGCGCGAGCCCGCGCCCGCCGCTCATCCCGCCGGATCTGCGCCCGTGCGCTCGAACGGCCTCAACGCATGGAGCGCCGGGCCGTTCAGCACCTCGCCGGTCGCGTCGAAGCGCGAGCCGTGGCAGTGGCAGTCCCAGCTGCGCTCGGCGGCATTCCAGCGCACCCGGCAACCCATGTGCGTGCACCTCGCGTCGAACACGTGCAGCGCGCCGTCGTCGTCGCGATACGCCGCCGCGGCCTCGTCCGCGATGCGCACGACGCCCCCCTCGCCGGGACGCAACGATCCGGGCTCGCGCGGCGGTGCCTGCTCGAGCCGCTCGGCGAGCCAGCTCGTCGCGACCGCGACGTTCTTGCGGACGAGCGGGCGCGCGCCGCCCCGCCAGCCGATCCGCCGCGAGTCGTAGAGCGGCGCCCACCTGTTTTCGCGTCCGACGATCCTGTCGGTCAGGATCATCGCGGCCGCCGTGCCCGTCGTGATGCCCCATGCGTTGAAGCCCGTCGCGACGAGGATCCGCGTGATGCCGGGCAGGATCGGGCCGACATACGGAATCCGATCGGCCGAATAGTAGTCCTGATTGCCCCAGCGGAAGCGCGGCGTCTCGACGCCGAAGTGCTGCCGCGCGAACGCTTCGACGTCGGCGAGCCGCTGCAACGTATCGGCGTTGCCCGTCGGAAACGCTTCGCCGATCACGACGAGCAGCCGCTCGCCTGCCCGCCACGGCGCCGTGCGGAACGATCGCGTCGGCTGGTCCGCGCTCAGGTACATGCCGGCCGGCACGCGTCCGTCCGGCACCGGCGCGGCGAGCGCCATGTGGCGATACGGGAACGCGCGCGCGAAGAAGCCGCCGCGATCGAGAAACGGCAGATTGGTCGCGACGACGACGTGCTCCGCGTCGACGCGGCCGTCCGCGGTGATCACCTCGGGCCTCCGGCCGCTCTCGACGTCGAAGACGCGCGTCGACTCGTGGATCACGCCGCCGCGCGCGACGAGCTCCGCGGCGAGCGCCGCGACGTAGCCCACCGGGTGGAGCTGCGCCTGGCGGTCGAAGCGCACCGCCGCGCGGACTTCGAACGGCAGGCCGTCGACGCCGCGCACGACGCTCGCCGGGAGCCCCGCGCGCTGCGCGGCCTCGGCCTCGCGCTCGACCGCACGGGCCTGCTCGTCGCTCGTCGCATAGACGTATGCCGGGCAGGCCTCGTAGTCGCAGTCGATGCCGAGCGCTTCGACCTGCGCCGCGATCCACTCGCGGCCGGCCTCGTTCGATGTCGCGTACCGCTCGGCCGCGTCCGGTCCGTGGCGCGTCGAGAGCTCGTCGTAGATCAAGCCGTGCTGCGACGTGACCTTTGCCGTGCTGCCGCCCGTCACGCCTCGGCCGACGCGGGCGGCCTCGAGCAGCATCACGTCGCGGCCGGCGCGCGCGAGCATCAGCGCGGTCGAGACCCCGACGATGCCGCCCCCGACGACCACGACGTCCGCGCGCGCGGAGCCTGCGAGCGGCGCGTACGCGGCGCGCTCGGCCGTCGTCGCGACCCAGCACGAAGCGCCGGTCGCTCGCTGTCGCTCGGGCATCGGCAGTCCCTGAGGCTTCGAACGGCCCACTCGAGCAAGCTTCATGCCACGGGGCATGGAATTTGCACCGTGGCCGCGGTCTCTGGCTACCGTCACGGAGGGGGTGATGGCGCGAAGACCCGCGGATCTCGGCGCACAGGACCCGGAGCTCAAGAACTCGCCGGTCGCTTGGGAAATGGATGAGGATACGGAAGCGCTGCGCGAGTCCGTCGCAGGCGATGCGCTCTGCTATTTCAACGGACGCACTTTCACGCACGGAGAGATGATTCGCAGCGGCCAGACGCTGCTGCGCTGCGACCGCGGGATCTGGATCCCGGAAGAGGAGTGACGTGGGAAAGCTTTTTCCCGATCCGGGAATGCGCGTCCGGCGGGCGGTGCGCTGCGCGCCGATCGTCGCGCTCGCCGCGGCGACCGCCGCGGCACAGCCCGACGACGGCGCGTCCGTGCCGATCGATGCGACCGCTCCCGTCGAGCTGCATGCGCCCGTGCCCGGCCTGCCCTTTCCGTCCGGCGTCCCCGCGGTCCCGGCGTCCGAGCAGGCCGACGACCTCGCGGACGACGACATCGAGACCTTCGCGAAGATCTACGTCGCCCTCGAGCGCGAGGCGCAACGCTACGAGCGCGCGATCGCGGAGGCCGAGTCGGAGCAAGAGGCGCAGGAGATCCAGGCGCGCCTGCAGTCGGACAGTCTCGCGATCCTCGAGCGGCACGGCTGGTCGCAGCAGAAGTTCGACCGCGTCGCGAAGACGTTGAACGCGCGACCGGAGCTCGCCGCGGAGGCGCTTCGGAGGATCGACGAGGAGCGCTGAGCGCCGCGCGGTCTAGGGCTGCGGCGGGGGCGGGTCGGGGTTCGGCACGAACAGCATCTTGTCGATGCGGTTCCCGTCCATGTCGAGGATCTCGAAGCGGCCGCACGGCGTCGTGAAGCTGTCGCCGACCTCGGGCAGGCGCTCGAGCCGGTGCAGCGCGTAGCCTGCGACAGTGTCGTAGTCTCCGTCGTCGCGCAGGCCGCGGAGCCGCAGCCGGTCCTCGAACTCGTCGATCGGGTACGCGCCGTCGACGAGCCACGAGCCGTCGCTGCGTCGCACGAGCTCGAGCTCGGGCGCCTCGCCCCGCTCCGGCAGCTCTCCGGTGATCGCCTCGAGGATGTCGGAGAGCGTCACGACGCCCTCCGTCGCGCCGTACTCGTCGATCACGATCGCCATCTGCGCACCCTCCTTGCGGAACAGGTCGAGCAGGTTCAGCACGTAGACGCCTTCCGGGACAACGAGCGGCGGCACGATCAGGTCGGAGAGTCGGACGTTCTCCCTTTTGAGCAGCGCGGCCGCGAGATCCCTGACGTCGACGACGCCGACGGGATTGTCGATCGTCTCGCGGCAAACCGGATAGCGCGACGCGTGATGCTCGGTGATCGTCTCCGCGATCTCCTCGGGGGAGGCGTTCACATCGAGCCACACGACCTCCTGGCGCGGCGTCATGATCGCGCGCACGCGCCGATCGGCGAGGCGCAGCACGCCCTCGATCATCTCGCGCTCCGTCGCGAGGAACACCCCGGCGCGCGTGCCCTCCGCGATCAGCATCCGCACCTCCTCCTCCGTGACGGGCGACTCCTGCCCGCCGCCGAGGCGCAGGAGCCGCATCACGCCCTCGGTCGAATGCTTCAGCACGAACACGAGCGGCGCCGCGACGCGCGACAGCGCCTGCATGGACGGCGCGACGACGACCGCGATCCGCTCCGGCCGCCTGAGCGCGATGCGCTTCGGCACGAGCTCGCCGACGATCAGCGTGACGTACGTGATCGCTACGACGATCGTGCCGATCGCGATCGGCTCGGCGTAACGCGCGATCGGCCCGAAGCGCGCGAGCCAGTCCGCGACCTCCTCGCCGAGCGCGACGCCGCTGAACGCGCCGGCGAGGATGCCGACCAGCGTGATGCCGATCTGCACGGTCGACAGGAAAGCCGTCGGGTCCTCGCTCAGCCTGAGCGCCGTGCGCGCGCCGCGCACGCCGCGCCGTGCCAGGCTCTGCAGCCGGCTCTTGCGCGACGAGACGACGGCAAGCTCCGACATCGCGAAGAGCCCGTTCAGCAGAACGAGACCGAGGACGATGACGAGGTCGACGAGCATGAGGCGGCCTTCCTTGATCCGGCTTCGCATTATCGCCGCGCGGCGGACGGCGCGCCGGCCGGCTCGGGATCTTCGCCGCGGACCGCACGCGGCTTCGGCCGGCATCGGCGGCGATGGTATATTCCGCCGCTGAACGCGACACAAGCCAATACGGAGCCGTCGAATGAAGTCAAAGAGGTTGCGCCGGGCGGGCATCGCGCTGCTCGCGGCCGTGGCAATGCCGGCGATCGCGCAGGTCGGTCATCCCGCGAAGGGCTCTTGGATCGGCTATTGGGGGACGAGCGAGCAGGACCGCAATCGCATGCTTCTGCTGCTCGACTGGGAGAACAGGCAGCTCGTCGGCACGATCAACCCGGGCCGCAACGCCGTCCAGGTTACTCGGGCCGAGATCGACTACGACACGTGGACGATGACGATCGAGGCCGAGATGCCGAAGGACGACGGCAGCACGGCGCTCTGGGTAGGTCAGGGCAAGCTCGAGAACCTGGGCTCCTGGACGAACCGTCGATACACGGGCACGTACCGGCACGGCGACGAGACGGGCCGCTTCGCGCTCGTTCTGAACTGAGAATCGATTCTCACTGTTGAGCTATCTAAAGATTTCGGTCCGAAAAACGTCGGAGCGCCCGCAGCGGCCGGCCTGTCCGGGGCTCGGCGCCGCTGCTAGACTTGGGCGGACCTGGGGGAACGGCCGTCTCGGCCGTCTGTAAGGGAGAGTGGATCGATGACAACGAAAGCCGCCGCGCTGCTCACGGCACTCGGCGCCTTCATAGCGACCGTGCCCGCTGCAGCGCATCACTCGTTTTCCGCCGAGTTCGACGCGAACAGCCCGATCGAGCTGACGGGCGTCGTGACGAAGGTCGAGTGGATGAACCCGCACACCTTCTTTTATATCGACGTCGAAGGCGAGAACGGCGAATACCAGAACTGGGCGCTCGAGCTCGGCAGCCCGAACGGGCTGATGCGGCGCGGCTGGACGCGCGACTCGCTGAAGGTCGGCGACGTCGTCACCGTCACCGGGTCTCGCGCGCGGGACGGCAGCTTCAAGGGCAACGCACGCTCGGTCGTGCTCGCGAACGGCAAGCGGCTCTTCAACGGGCAGAACGAAGACAGCTGAGCCCGGCCTGTGTCAGACACCTTTTTCTGCGAAAAAGGTGTCTGACACGACTCTGAGAACGTGCCGCATCGGGAGGACCATCGAACAATGAAAAGGCGCACGACCTTGGCCGCCGCCGCCGCGGCTACCCTCGGATTGACGGCCGCGGTTGCGCAACCGCCGGGCCATGACGGGAAGACTGCCGCGTCGCCGCCGACGCCCCGGCTTCCGGACGGCACCGTCGACCTCGGCGGCAACGGCATCTGGGACCAGTGGTGGGTCACCGACTTCGGAAAGCAGCTCGTCGGCCGCGAGGACGTGCCGTTCCTGCCGTGGTCGCGCGCGATGTACGACTACAACAAGTCGAGCAACGTCGCGTACGACCCGCAGGGCTTCTGCCTGCCGCCCGGCGGCCCGCGCGCGTTCGGCACGCCGTATCCGGCCGAGTTCATCCAGCAGGATGACCGCATCGTCGTGATCTTCGAGGGCGGCGCGCACGTCTGGCGCGAGATCCACATGGACGGGCGCGAGCTCCCCGATCCCGGCTCGATCACGCCGACCTACTTCGGCTACTCGGTCGGTCACTGGGAGGGCGATACCCTCGTCATCGAGACGGTCGGCTTCAACGAGAAGACGTGGCTGAACTTCGGCGGCTACATGCACACCGACGAGCTGCGCACGATCGAACGCATTACCCGGCCGAATCGCGATACGCTGCACTACGAGGCGACCCTCATCGATCCGGGCGCGTACACCGAGCCGTGGACGATCGCCTGGGACATCGAATGGCTCGAGGGCGCCGAGCTCGCCGAATACATCTGCCAGGAAAACAATCAATTCCTGATCGACCTCAAGGACGATTTCGGCATGCCCTTCTTCCAGCGGCCGGATCCCGCGGAGGTTTGGCGGAGCGTCTGGCGTACGGAGTAATTGCCGAGCCCGCCGAGTCGCGCTCCGCGCGACCTTCAGGCCCCGACCGGACCTCGGCGAAGCGAACGGAGCGTCGCGCCGGGCGCGTGAGCGCGCCCGTTCGCGCCGAGCGGAAGGCCGATGACGTCATCTCGACAGCTCGACACGACCTTGTTCGAGGACGCCGTCGACGTGCCGCTGTGGCTCGAGGACGACCGCTCGACGCCGTACGCGGAACGCGTGCAGCGCGACCGCGCGCTCGCGCGCGCGCTCGACGCCGCCGACCCGGTCCACCGCGTGCGCGCGTGGTGGCGGCAGCTTCCGACCGACGACCGTCCCGACACGGGCAGGCGCCTCGACGCGGCGCGCATGCTCGCGACGCTCGCGATGCTCGCGCTCGGCGCCGTCGGCGGCGTCGGCGTCGCGCTCGCCGCGTTTCGCTACGACGGGACGTACCCGGTCAACGTCGTGCGGCTCCTCGCGCTGCTCGTCGCGCCGCAGCTCGTCCTCGTCGCCTTGACGTTGCTGATGATCCCGCCGCGCGTGCCGGGGCTACGCGTCGTGCAGGACGCGCTCGCGGCGCTGAATCCCGGCGCGCTCGCCGAGTCGCTGTTTCGCCGCTTCGCGCCCGATGCAAGCCTCGCCGCGCAGGTCCTCGGCGTCGGCGCCGGCCGAGTCGCGTCCGGCCGCTTCGCGAAGTGGCAGATGCTGACGTGGTCGCAGGCCGCCGCGGTCGCGTTCAACGTCGCGGCGCTCGTGACCGCGTTCCTGCTGATCACGTTCACCGACCTCGCGTTCGGCTGGAGCACGACGCTCGCCCTCGATCCGCCGACCGTGAGCCGGATCGTCGACGCGATCGCCTGGCCATGGCGCGACGTCGTGCCGGCCGCGGTCCCTGGCCTCGAGCTGATCGAGCGTTCGCAGTTCTTCCGCCTCGAGTCGCTGAACGGGTTCGCCGCCGGCGAATCGCGCGAGCTCGCAGGCTGGTGGTCGTTCACCGTGCTCGCGATCGCGTGCTACGGCCTCGCGCCGCGGATCGTGCTGCTCGCATTCTCGGCGTGGCGGCTGCGCGCGGCGACCCGTGCGCTGCTCGTCGACGACCCGCGCGTCGCGGCGCTGCTCGACCGGATGGCGACGCCTGCGATCGAAACCGCGGCGGACGAGCACGAGACGGCCGGCCCCGAGGACGGAGCGGCCGCGGCCCCTGCGCCGCGGGCGCTCGGCGGGACCGCGCGCGGCGTGATCTGGAGCCACGGCATCGCGCCGGGCGTCGTGCGCGACTATGCGCGGCGGCGCCTCGGGCTCGAGCTGACCGCCGTCGTCGAGGCCGGCGGCAGCCCCGAGCTCGACGCCGACATCCGGGCCGCGGACGAGATCGCGTCGGGCGCGGGGCCGCTCGTCGTGTTCACGCCGGCGTGGGAGCCGCCGCTGCTCGAATTTCTCGATTTCCTGGCGGCGCTCCGCGAGCGGGCCGGACCCGATGCGTCGATCGTCGTCGCGCCGGTCGCCGAGACCGTGGAGCCCGCGGCTGACGTCGAGCGGGACACGTGGGCGCGGGCCGTCGGCCGTCTCGCCGATCCGAAGGTCTACGTCGAGACGGGGGCCGCATGAGCCACCCGGTCTTCGCGATCGTCGGCCACCCGAACAAGGGCAAGAGCAGTATCGTCGCGACGCTTGCCGAGGACGACGACGTCGCGATCTCGCCGCAGCCCGGCACGACGACGCGCGCGCGGGCCTATCCGATGCGGCTCGACGGCGAGACGCTGTACGAGCTCGTCGATACGCCGGGCTTCCAGCGCGCGCGCGAGGTGCTCGGCTGGCTCGAGAGCCACGACCGGGGCGCCGGACGCCGCGCCGAGGTCGTCCGCGAGTTCCTGCGCGCGCATGCGGACGATCCGCGCTTCCACGACGAGCGGGAGCTCCTGACGCCGATCGTGAACGGCGCGGGCATCCTCTACGTCGTCGACGGCAGCCGGCCGTACGGTCGGCAGTACGAGGCCGAGATGGAGATCCTGCGCTGGACGGGCCGTCCGCGCATGGCGCTGATCAACATGATCGCGCAGGGCGACCACGTCGAGGAGTGGCGCTCCGCGCTGTCGCAGTACTTCTCGCTCGTCCGCGTGTTCGACGCGATGCGCGCCGACTTCTCGAAGCGCATCGAGCTCTTGCGCGCGTTCGGCGCGATCGACGAGACGTGGGCGCCGTCTCTGAACCGCGCCGCGGACGCGCTGATCGCAGAGCGCGAGCGGCGCAAGCGTCGCGCGGCCGGCGAGATGGTCACGTTGCTCGAGACGGCGCTGTCCGCGACGGTCACCGAGCCGCTGCGCGGCCCGGAGAAGGACCCGGAGGCCGTCGAGCGCGGCCGCTCACGGCTCCGCGCGATCGTCCGCAAGGCCGAAGACGCCGAGCGCCGCGCCGTGCAGGAGATCTTCCACCACGGCGGACTCAAGGCGCGCGAGTCGGCCGAGTCACCCCTCGCCGAGGACGTCTTCTCCGCACGCAGCTTCAACGTGTTCGGCCTGTCCGCGACGCAGCTCGCGCTGACCGGCGCGGCGTCGGGCGCCGTCGCCGGCGGGATCGTCGACGCCGCGCTCGGCGGCGCGTCCCTGCTGCTCGGCGCCGGCATCGGCGCCGCGCTCGGCGCGGTCGGCGCGCTCGCGGGCGCCGACCGCCTCGCGAAGGTGCAGATCCTCGGCCAGCCGCTCGGCGGCTTCGAGCTCAAGGTAGGGCCGATTACCGATCCGAACCTGCCGTGGGTGATTCTCGGCCGGGCGCTGCTGCACGTGAGGCTCGTCGCCGAGCGCAATCACGCGCGGCGCGAGGAGCTCGTCGTCGACGCGGCGAGCGGCGCGCACCTCGCCGACTCGATCGAGCCTGCGCTGCGTCGCCGGCTCGACGGTGCGTTCCGCAAGCTCCGGACCGAGCGGGGGCTCGACGCCGCGTCGCGCAATCGGCTCGTCGACGACATCGCGAAGCTCATCGAGGCGCCCTGAAGCCGGCCGCGCCTTCCTGCCTGTATACTCTGGCGTTTCGAGCGGCCGGTCGCCGTTCGTTCAGCAGGGAGGTTAAATGCCCGAGACCACACCAGCCCTCCTCAAGGAGCACCTCGACAAGCTGACGGTGCACCTCGAGCGGGAGAACCCGGATCTGCTCGAAGTCGTCCGCGGCTTCCGCAACCTCGACATCGTCGCCTACCGCCTGGGGCTGCTCGACCGCGACGAGTCCTATGCGATGCAGGTGACGTGGTGGCCGCTGATCTCCGTGCTCGGCACGTTCTCCTCGGGCAAGTCGACGTTCATCAATCGCTTCCTCGGCCGGAATCTCCAGGCGACCGGCAACCAGGCCGTCGACGACAAGTTCACCGTGATCTGCTACGGGCGCGAAGGCGCGCCGCAGGTGCTCCCTGCCCTCGCGCTCGACAGCGATCCGCGCTTCCCGTTCTACAACATCAGCAAGGAGATCGACGCGGTCACGCGCGGCGAGGGGAACCGCCTCGACTCGTACCTGCAGCTCAAGACCTGCGACAGCGAGCAGGTGCGCGGACGCATCTTCATCGACTCGCCGGGCTTCGACGCCGACGCGCAGCGCACCGAGACGCTGCGCATCACGAATTACATCATCGATCTGTCGGACCTCGTGCTCGTCTTCTTCGACGCGCGCCATCCCGAGCCCGGCGCGATGCGCGACACGCTCGACTATCTCGTCGCGGGTCCGTTGCGCAGGCCCGACTTCAACAAGTTCATGTACATCCTGAACCAGATCGACAACGCCGCGCGCGAGGACAACCCCGAGGAGGTTTTCGCCGCGTGGCAACGCGCGCTCGCGCAAAAGGGTCTGACGGCGGGCCGCTTCTACCGCATCTACGATCTCGAGAGCGCGGTGCCGATCCCGGACGAGAGGATGCGCGAGCGCTTCGAGAAGAAGCGCGAGGTCGACATGCGCGAGATCCTCGAGCGCATCGAGCGGCTCGGCGTCGACCGCGCGTATCGCATCACCGGCATGCTCGAGCAGACGGCCGCGCGCATCCGCGACGACCTCGTGCCGCGGATCCGCGAGGCGAACCGTGCGTGGCGGCGGCGCGTCGTGCGCACGGACCTGATCGCGATCGCCCTGATCGCCGTCACGCTGCTCGTGCTGAGCGCGGGCCTCGGCTGGTGGCAGGGTCTCGTCTTCACGCCGCCGTGGACCGATTTCGCCGCGGCGAATCCGGCGATCTTCTGGACCATCGTCGCGGTCGTGACGCTCGCGATCCTGTACCTCGTGCATCGCTGGTCGCGGCGCTGGTCGGCGCGGGTCATCGCGCGGCGCATCGAGCGGGATGCCGAGCTCGGCGAGCACGCGCCCCGCGTCGTCAAGGCGTTCATGCGCAACGTCACGTCGTGGCGGCCGTTCTTCCTCGACCGCCCGATCGGCTGGAACTCGGGCACGCGCAAGCGCCTCGACCGGATCATGACGGAAGCGGACGCGGCCATTCAGCGCCTGAACGACCGCTACACGAACCCGTCCGGCGGCGCCGACCTCGCGAGGCAGAGCGCGGAGCAAGCCGCCTGATTCGGCGCGGAGCGGCGTGCGCCGGCCCCGGTAGCGCGCCGCCCGGCCTGCTGCGTCTCCCCGTGGATCCGCTCGCGCATACGTTGACCGGCGGCGCGCTCGCCGCCGCGGGCCTGAAGCGGGTCACGCCGCTCGCGACGGCGGCCCTCCTGATCGGCGCGAACGTGCCCGACGTCGACGTGCTGACGCAGCTCGCGGGCGACTACGCGTCGCTCGCGTACCGACGCGGATGGACGCACGGCGTGCTCGCGCTCGCCGTGTGGCCGTTCGTCGTCGCGGGCGCGCTGCTCGCGTTCGACCGCCTGCGACGACGTCCGGATCGAGCGCCGGCGCGGGCGGGACCGCTGCTCGCCGTCTCCGCGCTCGCCGTCGCGACCCACCCGACGCTCGACTGGCTGAACAACTACGGCATGCGCTGGCTGATGCCGTTCGACGGGCGGTGGTTCTACGGCGATGCCCTCTTCATCATCGACCCGTGGGTCTGGCTCGCGCTCGGCGGCGTGCTGTGCCTCGCGCACTCGGAGCGCGCGGCGGCGAAGGCCGCGTGGGCGCTCCTCGCGCTCGCCGCATCGATCCTCGTGTTCGTCACCGACGAGGTGCCGGTCGCGTCGCGCGTGCTCTGGGCCGCGGGCGTCGTCGGCTTCGCCGCGGCCCGGATCGCCGGCGTGACCGCGCGGTCGCGGCCCGCGGCGATCGAGCGGGCCGCGGCCGTGGCGCTTCTGCTCGTCGGGTCCTACATGGCCGTGTCCGTGCTCGCGAACGTTCCGGCCCGCGCGGAGGTGCGCGCGATCCTCGCGAGCACCGGGGTCGAGCAGGTCGGCGACGTGATGATCGGTCCGGTGCCGGCGGACCCGTTCGGCGGCCACGTCGTCGCGGAGACGCCGGACGCGTACTACACGGGGCGGTGGCACTGGCTCGAGACGCCCCGCTTCACGCCGGCGCCTCGGCCGATCCCGAAGCGCGACGACGGCCCCGTCGTCGATGCGGCGCGCACCGCGCCGCACGCGCGCCGCTACCTCGTCTGGTCCCGCTTTCCGTATTTCCAAATCGAGACGCACGACGGCGGCTACGTCGTCCGCATCGACGACGCGCGCTACCCGGACGGCCGCCTCGGCGGCGTCATCGTGCGCCTCGACGAGAACCTCGAGCCGCTGCCCTGAGCCTGCCCCGAGCCGGGCAAGCTGCTCGGCATCACGGGCTGCCGGCCGGTGCGCCGCTCGCGACGTCGACCGCCGCCCGGCCCTCTCCCGCCGCGGCCCGCGACGCGCTCTCGATGTTCGGCAGCCACGCCGCGAGCAGGCCGATCGCCGGCAGGAACGAGCAAAGCAGGAAGACGAACTCGATGCTCGTCGCGTCCGCGAGCCGTCCGAGGGCCGCCGCGCCGATCCCGCCGAGGCCGAACGCGAGCCCGAAGAACAACCCCGCGACCGTGCCGACGCGGAACGGCATCAGCTCCTGGCCGTACACGACGATCGCCGGGAACGCGGACGCGAGGATCAGGCCGATCGGCACGCTCAGCACGGCCGTCCAGACGAGGTCGACGTGCGGCAGCGCGACGGTGAACGGCAGCACGCCGAGGATCGAGCCCCAGATCACGGGCTTGCGGCCGAAGCGGTCGCCGATCGAGCCGCCCGCGACGGTGCCGACCGCGACCGCGCCGAGGAACACGAACAGGAAGAGCTGCGCGGTCCGCACCGAGACGCCGAAGCGCTCGATCAGGTAGAACGTGTAATAGCTCGACATGCTCGCGGTGTAGAAGAACTTCGAGAAAATCAGCGCGATCAGCACCGCGAGCGCGCCCGCGACGCGCGCGCGGGGCAGCGGCGCCGCGGCGCGCTGCCGGCGCTTCGGCGCGAGCCGTGCGAGGCCGTGCCGCGCGTACCAGCGTCCGACGAAGGTCAGGAGCACGATCGCCGTCACGGCGGCGAGCGAGAACCCGCCGAGGCTCCCCTGCCCCCTCGGCAGCACGATGAACGCCGCGAGCAGCGGCCCGATCGCCGAGCCGATGTTGCCGCCGACCTGGAACACCGCCTGCGCGAACCCGGGACGGGGTCCCGCGGCCATCCGCGCGACGCGCGACGACTCGGGATGCAGCACGGCCGAGCCGCTGCCGATGAGCCCGGCGGCGAGGAGCAGCGTGCCGAAGCTGCCGGCCTGCGACAGCAGCAAGAGGCCGACGAGCGTGAAGCTCATGCCGATCGCGAGCGAATAAGGCTTCGGCTTCCGATCGGTGTAGTACCCGATCGCGGGCTGCAGCAGCGAAGCGGTGAACTGGAACGTGAACGTGAGGAGCCCCACCTGCGCGAACGTCAGGCCGTAGTTGTCCTTCAGGATCGGATAAATCGCCGGCAGCAGCGACTGCATCATGTCGTTCAGGAAATGACAGACGCTGATCGCCGCGAGGACCGCATAGGCGGTCGTCACGGCCTGCTCGCCGTGCTCGTGAGTCGTGCTCATACGCGGGGTCCGAGGAGAAGGCTTCCTTGCGGACGGAAGCGTAGCAGAGCCGCGCCGCTTCCGGTACGCCCGTGGCACATCAATTGCAGCGCCCCCTCCCATTCATGCACACGGAACGAAGCGGCGCGGCGCCGCACGGCCGCGCCGCCGAACGAAACGGAGGCGGCGCGCCTTCGCGCGGCCGCGAACGAGGAGGCTCGCCATGACTTTCAATCCGCTGCAAGAGAAAGGGATCCCGCTAGACGACCAGCTGCGCAACTGGCGTGAATTGAACGTCGAGCCGTATAAGAAGGGCCAGGTGCATCCGTACAGCCGGACCCGCGGCATCCTGATGAACGGCATCGAGGTCGAAGCCGTGATGTTCTCCCACCAGATGCATCGCAACACGCTCGACTCGGACCTGCGCAAGAAGCTCGCGATGCTGCGCCGCATCGAGCAGCAGCAGCAGAAGGCGATCAACTGGCTGATCCCCGGCGACGAGAGCACGATCGAGGTGACGCTCGGATACGAGCAGCTCGCCGTCGAGCTGACCGCGTGGCTCGCGCGGCACGAGCCCGATCCGTACCTGAAGCAGGTCTACGATTTCGCGCTGCTCGAGGACTTCGATCACCTGTACCGCTACGCGAACCTGTACCAGATGATCGAGGGCAAGAAGGCCGACGCGGTCTGCGGCGAGCTCACCGAGATCACGCCGGGCCGCCCGACGATCTTCGAGCATCGTCACCCGCACGACGAGATCAGGAGGCCGATGACGGCGCCGGCGGCGCAGCCGCAATCCGTGCTGAACGCGCTGACGATCGTCGCCGCCGAGCAGCAGACGATGAACTTCTACATGACGATCGGCAACCGCTACCAGGAGCCGCTCGCGCGGGCGACCTATGCCGAGATCGGCATGATCGAGGAGCAGCACGTCACGCACTATGGATCGCTGCTCGACCCCGCGTCGAGCTGGCTCGAGAACCTCGTGCTGCATCAGTGGCACGAGTGCTGGATGTACTGGTCGATGATGCAGGACGAGCCCGACCCGAAAGTGCGGGCGATCTACGAGCTCCACTGCAACATGGAGATCGAGCATCTGCGGGTCGCGTGCGACCTGATGCGCAGCATCGAGAAGCGCGACCCCGAGAGCGTCCTGCCGGTGAACGGCTTCGACGGATCGCTCAAGATCGAGTCGAACAAGGCGTACGTGCGCGACGTGCTCGCGACGCAGATCGACCTGACGTCGAAGAGCTCGGACTTCGTGCCCGTTTCGACGCTGCCCGACGACGACCGCTACTTCGAGTACCAGCGGCGGGTCAACGATCAGTGGGTGCCGACCGAAGAGGTGATCCGGCAGAACGCGGAGCGGAACGGCCGCGAGTACCGGCTCGAGACGGAGGGTCCGCACCCGGTTCCGGGCCTGCGCGGCGCGCCGAGCGAGCGGAACGGCGCCTCCACGGATTACTCGCGCTGCGTCCACCCGCGCGCGGCCTGACGGAGGGAGCCGACATGAGGACAATGATCGCAGACCGCGGCATGGGCGAGCCGATCTCGCTCGGCGCCGCGCTCGCGTCCGGCAAGAAGACGCCGCCCGACGTGCTGAACCTGCTGATGGACGACCACCGCGTCGTGCTCGGCTGGTTCGCCTGGTACGAGCAGGCCGGCGACCCCGCGGTCAGGCTGAGAGTCACCGACAGGATCTGCAAGGCGCTCCGCGCGCACATGGCCGGCGAGGAGGAGATCTTCTATCCGGAGGCCGCGCGCGCGACCGGCGACGACGAGCTCGTGAACCGCGCGCTGCAGGAGCACAAGGCGGCGCGCGGACTGCTCGACCAGCTCGAGTCGGCGTCCGCCGCGGACGACGCGCATGCGGACCTGATGCGGGAGCTCAGGGCCGAGATCGAGGCGCACGTCGACGAGGAAGAGAACGAGCTCTTTCCGAAGGTGCGCGAGAGCGGCATGGAGCGGTTCGAGATCGGCGGCGCGCTCGCCGCGCGGCGCGTGGACCATCTGTTCGAGCAGCTCTCGCGGGGCCGGCCGGCGAGCGGCCGGCGCAAATCCTCACCGATCAAGGAATACCCCGTCATGCAGATCTCACAGGACGTTGCCCGCAAGCACTTCGTCGCGGGCTTGAAGAACGCGCACGCGGCCGCGAAGAACGGTCGGACGATGGTCGACAAGCAAATCGGCCGGCTCAAGCATTATCCGCGCCTGAAGGACCGGCTCGAGGCACACGCGAAGGAGAAGGACGCGCAGCTCGAGCGCATCGAGGGGCTGCTGAAGACGCAAGGCGAAAGCCCGTCGGCGATCAAGGACACGGCGATGACGCTGATGGCGAACATGAGCACCGCGGCGAGCGCGGCGACCGGCGACGAGGTGCTGCGGAACAGCTTCGCGATGCTCGGCCTCGCGAAGGCCGAGGCCGCCGCGTACGAGTCCCTGATCCTGTTCGGTCAGGCCGCCGGGCTCGACAGCCGGTCGCTGCGGCCGCTGCAGAAGTCCTTGAGCGAAGAGCGCGGCATGGCCGCGTTTATCGAGGAGAACCTGCGCGGAACCGGCATGGGCTTCCTGCAGCTCGAAAGCCAGGGCGAGAACGCGGCCCGCTGACGGCCGCCAGCGTGCCGCCCGCGCGCGAGCCGGGCGGCGACTCCGATCCGATCAACGCCGGGCGCGCGGTCCGCGCACCGTCGCGAGCTCGGCCGCGAGCAGCGCTTCGACGAGCTCGTCGCGCCGCATCTCCTCAGCGGCGGGGACGCCGAGCGTCGTCGCGGCGCTGCGGAGCTCTTCCGTCGTCCACGTCTCGAGGTCCGGACGGCGCAGCCCGCGAGCGCCCGACGCGTGCAAGCTCGGCGTGCCGCGCGGCGACGCTCCGTCGGCGGGGCGCCCGCGCAGCTTCGTGTACTCCCCGTTCGACCGGATCATGTCCTCGGCGAGCTTCCTGTTCATGCCGCACCTCGTCGGTCTTCGACTAAGCCCAAGCAAGCGGCATGCCACCGCCTCGAGCTGTCGGGCGTCCCCTGAATGTCGGGAACAGCGCACTGTATCTGTCTGAATTTTTCAGTAGATTCCGCTTCCCGACCGGCGGGCCGCGAGAACTGCACTGTAGAATGGCTCGACCGGTTGCGGCCGAATCGGAGGGCCGACAGCTCTATGCACGAACCTGGCAACAGCAGGGAAGCGCCGATGGGCTGCTTCCGTCCCGCCTTGCGCGAAGACCTGCGTGCTCGTTCCCACGCCGGGAAGCGCGTTCATTTCCACGCAGGAGAGGTAGTTCCGTCGCCATGAAGCGCCGCAGCCGGCACGCCGTGTGCGTGGTCGCAACACTGCTCGCCGCGTCCTGCGGCGGAGGGGCGAACGACGCTCGCCAAGGTAACTGGAACCGCGACGAGAATCGGATTCCGGCGGTCGAGGCCGTCGAGGTCGTGCTCGGCAGCCTGCCGCTCGAGGAACGGCTCGCGGGATCCGTGCGCGCACGCAACCAGACCGAGATTTTCGCCGAGGTCTCCGGCCAGATCGTCGAGGTGCTCGCGAACGACGGCGACCACGTCGAGGCCGGCGATCCGCTCGTCCGGCTCCGGGACGTCGATTACCGCGAGCGGCTCCGGCAGGCGGAATCGGGCCTCGCGGTCGCGCGCGCCCGCGTCCAGCAGGCCGAAGCGAACCTGACGCGCGTGCAGGCCACGCTGCGCCGCATCGAGGCGATGGCGGAACGGAACCTGACGAGCGTTGCCGACCTCGAGGCGGCCCAGGCCGACGCGCTGTCGGCCGAAGCCGACCTTGCGCTGATGCGCGCGCAGCTCGAGCAGGCGGAGTCGCTCGTCGCGGAGCGCCGCGAGGAGCTCGAGCAAACGGTCGTGCGCGCGCCGGTCTCCGGCATCGTCGGCAGCCGCAATGCGGAAGTCGGCCAGATTACGTCGAGCAGCACGCCGCTCTTCGTGATCGGCGATCCGTCGGACATGATCGTCGAGGTCACGCTGACGCAGCGCATGCTCGGCTACATCCAGACCGGCACGACGGCGACCATCGTCAACGACGCCGCGCCGGAGGAGGTCATCGAGGCCGAGATCACGCGCATATCGCCTTTCCTGCACCCCGTCACTCGCACGACGACGGCCGAGATCGAGGTCTCGCGTCCCAACGATCTGCTCCGTCCGGGCATGTTCGTCAGCGTCAACGTGCTCTACGGCGAGACCGAGCTCGCGCCGCTGATCCCGAACAGCGCGATCTACCGCAACCCGCGCGACGGCCGCACCGGCGTCTACGCGGCTTCCCTCGAGGATGCCGCACCGGACCGCGAGCTCACCGACGCGTCGGCGCTGCCGGCCGGCGGACCGCTGCAGCCCGTCGGCCCCGTGCCGATCCGCTTCGTGCCGATCGAGATCATCGCGCGCGGCAGGCTCACGACCGCCGTGCGCGGCGTCGAGCCCGGGGACTGGGTCGTCACGCTCGGACACCACCTGCTCGAAGGCAACGAGTCCGGCCAGGCGCTGATCCAGCCGACGCCGTGGGACCACATCATGCGCCTGCAGCAGATGCAGACGCGCGACCTGCTCGACCTCATCCGCACGCGCCAGGAAGCGCTGGCGAGCGGAGAGCCGATCGAATCGCTGAACTGAGCGCGCCGACATGGCCATCGCGTCCGTATCCGTCCATCGTCCGATCGCGACGACGATGGTGTTCCTCATCGTCATCACGCTCGGACTGATCAGCTTCCGCTTCCTGCCCGTCGACCTGCTGCCGCCGATCGAGTTTCCGCAGCTCGGCATCCGCGTGAGCTACCCGAACGTCGGGCCGGAAGAGATCGAGCTGATCATCACGGAGCGGATCGAGAACGCGGTCGCGAGCGTCCCCAATCTCGAGCAGATCAGCTCGCGGTCGAGCGAGGGCTTCTCCGAGGTGGAGCTGCGCTTCGCGCAGGGCACGAATCTCGACTCGGCCGCGAACGACGTGCGCGCCGCGCTCGACCGTGTTCGCGGCTCGTTGCCGCCCGAGGCCGAGGCGCCGGAGATCCGCAAGTTCGATCCGAACCAGCAGCCGATCGTCGTGGTCGGCGCGCGCTCCACGCTGCCCCTCGAGGACCTGACGCGGATCCTCGAGCAGGACCTGATCCGCAACTTCCAGCAGATCCCCGGCGTCGGCTCCGTCGAGGTCTGGGGCGGCGTGCACCGCGAGATCAACGTCGACTTGATCCGCGACCGGCTGATCGCGATGGAGCTGACGGCCGGCGACGTCGTCAACGCGATCGGCCGCGAGAACGTGACGATGCCGGGCGGCAACGTTCGAGAGGGGCTGAAGGACCTCTACGTCCGCACGATGGGCGAGTACACGAACGTCGACGAGGTCGCGAATACGGTCGTCGCCGTCGTCGACGGCACGCCGATCCGTGTGCGCGACGTCGCCGACGTGCAGCTCGCGTTCCGTGACATCGGCCGCTACGTCGAGATGGGCGGCGTGCCGACGATTCGCATCGGCATCCGGAAGCAGACCGGCGCGAACACCGTCGCCGTCGCCGCGGCGATCCGCGCCGAGATGGAGCGGATCAACCAGTTCCGTGACGACCTGGAGCTCCAGGTCATCTCCGACCAGAGCACGTTCATCCAGAGCTCGATCGACAACGTGCGCAACTCCGCGATCTGGGGCGGCATCCTGTCCGTGATCATCCTGTTCGCGTTCCTGCGCAACAAGTCGGCGACGCTGATCATCGCCGTCGCGATCCCGATCTCGATTATCGCGACGTTCGGCCTCGTCTATTTCGGCGGTCTCACGCTGAATCAGATGAGCTTCGGCGGCATCGCGCTCGGCGTCGGCATGATCGTCGACAACTCGATCGTCGTGCTCGAGAACATCGTTCGGCAGCGGCAGAACGGCCACCGCCGTAAGGAGAGCGCGCTGATCGGCGTCAAGCAGGTCACCGGAGCGATCATCGCGTCCACGCTGACGACCTGCGTCATCTTCCTGCCGGTCAACTTCATGCGCACGACGACCGGCATGCTCTTCCAGGAGCTCGCGATCGTCATCGCGTTCGCCCTCTTCTGCTCGCTGCTGATCGCGATGACGCTCGTGCCGATGCTCGCGAGCCGATTCCTTACCGTTCGCCCGGACACCGACCGAAGTCGCCCGAGCCGGTTCGCCGCCCTCGAGCGGCGGTATGCGGCCGTCGTCGGCTATGCGCTGAATCATCGAGCGCTGGTCGTCGGCGGAGCCGTGGTGCTCGTCGCGATCTCAGTCGCGATGATTCCGATGATTCCGTTCGAGCTCGCCCCGCAGACCGACGGCGACCAGGTTCAGGTCCGAATGCGGATGGACGACGGCACGAACATCGCGGTGATGTACGAGTACATCAAGGTGCTCGATCGAGCGGTGCGCGAGGTCGTGCCCCCCGACGAGGTCGTCTATATCACGAACGACACTCGCAACAACTACGCGACGATCGAGCTGTCGCTGAAACAGCCCGACCAGCGCTCGATGACGGCGATGGAGCTCGCCGACCGGATTCGCAGCCACGTCGAGAACACGATTCCCGGCGCGGATATCCAGGTTTCGGCGGAAACCGGCCTGTGGATGCTGCGCATGCTCTTCCGCCGGGGCGGCGGTAACCAAGGCGGCTCGTCACTCGAGCTGCAGCTCAGAGGTCACGACCTGCAGGTGGCGGAAGACCTCGTGCAAAGGATCCTGAACCGGCTACAGACGGTGCCGGGGGTCGTCGACGTCGATGCGAGCAACCGCGACCGACAGCCTCAGCAGAACATCAAGTTCGACCGCGAGCGGATGGCCGACCTCGGCCTTAGCGTGCAGGACATTGCGACGGCGATCCAGACGAGTGTCGGTGGCCGGCGGGCCGGCGTTTACCGGATCGGCGGCGAAGAGATCGACATCAACGTACGGCTCAGGCCCGAGGACCGGCTGAGCGTCGTCGACCTCGACAACATCTCCGTCCGCACGTCGGAGGGCATCCTGCCGATCTCCGCCCTCGTGACGCAGGAGATGGGGCGCGGCCCGGCGACGATCAATCGCATCGACGGTCAGCGCATCAGCTACATCTACGCGAATCTCGAGGCCGGAATACCGCTCGGCGTCGCCGTCGAGCGCGTGCGCGAGGCGCTGCGCGACGTGCAGCTCCCGCAGGGCTTCAGCATCTATTTCGGCGGCGAGTACGAGGAGCAGCAGCGCGCGCAGCGCGACTTCCTGCTCGCGATCCTGATGGCCGTCGCGCTGATCTACATGGTCATGGCCGCGCAGTTCGAGCGCTTCATCGATCCGCTGATCGTGATGTGCAGCGTGCCCGTCGCGATCATCGGCGTCGTGCCGACGATGATCCTGACCGGCACGACGGTGAATCTGCAGAGCATGATGGGCGTCGTGATGCTCGTCGGCATCGTCGTCAACAACGCGATCGTGCTCGTCGACTACATCAATCTGCTGCGGCGCGAGCAGAATATGAGCGTTCGGGATGCCGTCGTCGAAGCCGGACGGCTGCGTCTCCGGCCGATCCTGATGACGACATCCACGACGGTACTCGGGCTCCTGCCCCTCGCGCTCGGCATCGGCACCGGCGCCGAGCTCCAGGCGGCCCTCGCGCGCGTCGTGATCGGCGGCCTGGTCGCGTCGACGCTGGTGACGCTCGTGCTGATCCCGGCGGTCTACCTGTCGGTCTCGAACGGCATCGAGCGCCTGCGCGCCCGATTCGGGCACGCGGAGGAAGCGCACGACGGCAAGCTCTCCGTGCAGGCCGGCTGAGGCCCGGTCACCCGCGTGCGGCCTCGTTGGTCGCGGCGGTGAAGAGTCGCAGAGTTGGGCGAATCGCGGGGGGCCGCGCACGCCTTCGTCTCTTTCAGAGACACGCCGGAAGAGCATCCCTGCGGCTCGCGTGCGGCCCTCCCTGGCCGCACACGGTCTCTGAAAGAGACGAAGGCGTGCACGGCCCTGCGACGCCGGCGGTACCCATAGGCTCGTTCACTACAGGTCCCCGCACGCCCGACGGCGCGACTCGTACCGGAAGGTCTTCTCCGCGCTCGCCCGCCGTGGCGGAGTCGCGAATCCGTCCGAGAGCGTCTTCGACCTTGGCCGGCACGGCGACGTATCCGGGGTGCGTCTTCGACGACGGCTTTCAGGGGGCGTGCGCGGCCAGGGAGGGCCGCGCCCGAGCGGCATGGACGCTCTTCCCGCGTCCCCCTGAAAGCCGTCGTCGAAGACGCACCCCCTGCGACGCACCCGTGAGAACGTCTTCTGAGGAACTAGTCGCTTGCGCCGAGGCTCAAACCCCGGCCCCGCCCTAGAGGCGCGCGCGCCGTCCCCCTTCGGGACGGTGACCGCGCCGGTCCACCGCGCGGATTCCGGTTATGATTCGGGCGTTCACCGAAGGCGTCCAGGGAGACACCGTTATGAGCCATGCCTTCCGTATTCCGTTCGTCGCAGCCGCCGCGTCTGCGGTGCTCGCCGTTGGCCTCGCGGTCACTCCGCCGGCCGACGCGCAGTCGAGCCCGCGCAACGGGCGCGCGGCGTCGTCCGGCCCGCCGGAGCTCAACCTGACGTACGAGCGCTTCACGCTCGACAACGGGCTCCGCGTGATCGTGCACGAGGATCGGAAGGCTCCGGTCGTCGCGGTCAGCGTCTGGTATCACGTCGGCTCGAAGAACGAGCCCGAGGGCAAGACCGGCTTCGCGCATCTGTTCGAGCACCTGATGTTCAACGGCACGGAGCACTACGACGGCGAGTGGTTCCTGCCGATGCAGCAGGTCGGCGCGACGGACATGAACGGCACGACGTGGCTCGACCGCACGAACTACTTCCAGACGGTGCCGACCCCGGCCCTCGACCTTGCCCTGTGGATGGAATCGGACCGCATGGGGCATCTGCTCGGTGCGGTGACGCAGGAGAAGCTCGACAACCAGCGCGGCGTCGTGCAGAACGAGAAGCGCCAGGGCGACAACGAGCCGTACGGGCGCGTCAACTACGCGCTTTACGAGGGGCTTTTCCCGCCCGGCCATCCGTATCGTCACCCGACGATCGGCTCGATGGAGGACCTCGACGCGGCAACCCTCGAGGACGTCCGGCAGTGGTTCCGTGATTACTACGGGCCGAACAACGCGGTGCTCGTCCTCGCCGGCGACATCGACGTCGAGACCGCGCGGGAGAAGGTCGAGCGGTACTTCGGCGACATTCCCGCCGGCCCCGAGGTCGACACCTACGAGACGTGGGTACCGACCCGGCTCTCGAACACGCGCGAGATCCAGCACGACGAGGTTCCGGCGGTGCTCGTGAACCGAGCGTGGGTCGTGCCGCCCCGCACGACGCGAGACCGCGCCCTCCTCGATCTCGCGGCCGCCGTGATCGGCCAGGGCCGCAACTCGCGCCTGTACGTCGATCTCGTCTACGAGCAGCAGGTCGCGAGCCAGGTCAACGTCGGCGTCACGCCGTTCGAGCTCGCGAGCGTGTTCGACCTTTCGGTCGTGCTGAATCCCGGGCAGCCGGCCGACGTCGGCAGCGAAGCGATCGACCGCATCATCGCGGACTTCATCCAGAACGGCCCGACGGCGGACGAGCTCGAGCGGGTCGTCGCGAGCATCAACGCGAGCATCGTCCGCGGCCTCGAGCGCGTCGGCGGCTTCGACGGCAAGGCGGTCACGCTCGCCGAGGGCGAGCTCTACGCCGGCGATCCGCTGTTCGTGAAGACCTATCTCGAATGGATCAATGCGGCGACGCCGGCCGACGTGCAGAACGCCGCACGCCGTTGGCTCGGCGACGGCTGGCATCAGGTCGACGTCGTGCCTGCGGGCAGCTACTCGACGTCGTCCGAAGGCGTCGACCGCTCCGGCGGCCTGCCGCCCATCCCGACAGATATGCCGTCGCTCAAGTTCCCCGAGATCCACACGGGCACGCTGAGCAACGGCATCGAGGTCGTGCTCGCCGAGCGGCACGAGCTGCCGATCGTCGAGATGTCGATCCAGTTCGATGCAGGTTACGCGGCGGACGCTGGCGGCAAGCTCGGCGTCGCGTCGTTCGCGATGTCGATGCTCGACACCGGCACGCAGACGCGCAGCGCGCTCGAGATCTCCGACGAGGAAGCGCGCCTCGGCGCGGAGATCTCGGCCGGATCTAGCCTCGACGCGTCGTCGGTCAGCCTGTCCGCGCTGAAGACGCAGCTCGAGCCGTCGATCGCGCTGTGGGCGGACCTGATCCTGAACCCGGTCTTCGCCGAGGAGGAGATCGAGCGTCTGCGCACGCGTTGGATCGCGAGCATCGCTCAGGAGAAGTCCGAGCCGCAGTCGCTCGCGCTGAGGCTGCTGCCGCCGATCCTGTACGGCGACGATCACGCGTACGGCGTGCCGTTCACGGGCACGGGCACGGTCGAATCGATCTCGTCGATCACGCAGGAGGACCTGCTGCGCTTCAAGGAGACGTGGCTGCGTCCCGACAACGCGAGGATCTTCATCGTCGGCGACACGACGCTCGACGAGATCACGCCGATCCTCGAGCGCACGTTCCGCGGCTGGCGCGCGCCCGCAACGCCCCCGCCGCGGAAGAACGTCGCGAAGGTCGAGCTGCCCGACTCGCCGCGAATGATCCTGATCGACAAGCCGAACTCGCCGCAGGCGTTCATCCTCGCGGGCCACGTCGCGCCCGGTCTCGGCACCGAGCGCGATCTCGCGATCGAGGCGATGAACAACGTGCTCGGCGGCACGTTCACTGCGCGCGTCAACATGAACCTGCGCGAGGCGAAAGGCTGGGCGTACGGCGCGCGGACGACGTTCCAGGCCGCACGCGGCGATCGTCCGTTCCTCGTCTATGCGCCGGTGCAGATCGACCGCACGGGCGACTCGATCGCGGAGCTGATCCGCGAGCTCGAGTCGATCAAGACGACGAGGCCGATCACGCAGGACGAGATGCAGCTCGTGATCGCCGGCCTCACGCGGGAGCTGCCGGGGCGCTTCGAGACGTCGTCGGCGGTGCTCTCGAGCCTTGTCACGTCGGCGCGGTACGGGCGCCCGCTCGATTTCGCGGCGACGTTGACGGAGCGCTACGAGGCGCTGACGCTCGAGGATCTGCAGTCGGCGGCCGAGGACATCGTGCACCCGCAGAGCCTCGTCTGGATCGTCGTCGGTGACCTCAGGCAGATCCGGCCCCAGGTCGAGGCGCTCGGCATCGCGCCGATCGAGATCTGGAACGACGACGGCGAGCCGATCAGCCAGTAAAGGCGTCGGCACCACGCCGGCCCCGGGGTCAGAGCCCTTAGACCCAGAAAAAGGGCTCTGACCCCGATTTTCACGGAAATTGGGGTCAGAGCCCTTTTCGTGCCGCAATTCGGGCCAGTAGCAAAAGGGCTCTGGCCCCAATTTCGGACAGGCGCTCCCGCTACTCGAACGCGAGGCTGCGCGTGAACATCGGCATCACCTTCGTCGTGCTGCGCTCCTGAATGCGGTCGACGTGGTTCCCCGGCGGTCCACGGCACGCTCGATCCGCCGATTCCGATTCCGGAGGCGCCCGCTCGCGCCGATGAACGAGGCGCGCCGCGCGCACTCGGTGCTCGACGCGCATCGGGCCGCCTGCTCATGCCTGCTAACCTCGGTTACCGAGAGCAACGATAGCCGCCCTCCTCTCGGTAAGCAAGAGGAGCGGCGCGTGCACGGCAGCGGCGGCCTTCTCAATTCCCCGTGCAGGCCCGGTTCGATCGCAT
>DASVCR010000006.1:0-2504 GCA_036381515.1 Gammaproteobacteria bacterium
TGGTAGACGCGCCGGACTCAAAATCCGGTGGGGTAAAACCCGTGTCGGTTCGACTCCGACTCTCGGCACCAGCCCTGTTTCCGCTGACTTTTGAGCCTCACGAGCTTGATCCCGAGCAAGGGGCAGTTCGCGCAGAACGAGCGCCGTCAACCACCGGGCCGAGCCGCCACCGACGATGACCACGGACCTGATCAATCCCATCGCGATCCCCGTCTGACGAACGTGGTCGCGGCAGGGTCGACTGACAGGTAGGAGACGCCGTCTTCTGCCGGCGAAGGGCTCGCTGCGACGGACGCCGACGCCCCGAGCCTACGACTCGAGCTCGCTCTTCCGTGCGCGAGCGTGCAGCTGAACCGGGGCACGCCGGCGGCGCAAACGCAGGTTCAGCATCTCCACCGACAGCGAGAAGAACATCGCAAAGTAGATGTAGCCCTTCGGGATGTGCAGATCGATGCCGTCCGCGATCAGCACGACGCCGATCAGCACGAGGAAGCTCAACGCGAGCATCTTCACCGTCGGATGGGTATCGACGAAACGTCCGATCGGTCCGGACGCGAGCATCATCACGCCGACAGCGATGACGATCGCGGCGATCATCACCGGCACGTGCTCCGCCATGCCGACGGCCGTGATCACCGAGTCGAGCGAGAAGACGATGTCGATCAGGGCGATCTGCACGAGCACGCCGAGGAAGCCGGCCGCGCGTGCCGTGTGCCCCTCCTCGGCCGCCCCCTCGAGGCTGTGATGGATCTCGATCGTGGCCTTGCCGATCAGGAACAGGCCTCCGCCGATCAGGATCAGATCGCGCCCGGAGATATCGACGTCGAGCACGCTGAACAGCACGGCCTCGAGGCGCATGATCCACGTGATCACGAGCAGCAGCAGGATGCGCGTCCCCATCGCGAGGGAGAGCCCGAGAATTCGGCCGCGCTGCCGCTGCGCCTCGGGCAGGCGCCCGACGAGCACGGAAATAAAGACGATGTTGTCGATGCCGAGGACGATCTCGAGCAGGGTCAGCGTCGCGAGCGCGACCCAGGCCTCGGGCGAGCTGAGCCACTCCATCGAGCGCGGATCGGGAAGATTCGGAAGCGCTGCGAGTGGCGGAGGTTAGTTGTCGATCTCCTCGAGCGTCTCGAGGAGCTCGTCCGGAGGCAGGTAGCCGCCGATCAGCTCGCCGTTCTCCGCGAACATCGCGGGCGTGCCGCGCACGCCGACCTTACGGCCGAGCGCGTAATGCTCGGCGACCGGCGTCTCGCCGCAGTCGTTGTCCGGGATCGATCCGCCGAGCTTCGCGCGCGTCAGCGCCGCGTTCCGGTCCTGCGCGCACCAGACCTTGTCGGCCTTCGCCCACGACTCGGTATTCGGACCGGTGCGCGGATAGAACAGATAATGCACCTCGATGCCGAGCGCGTTCACCTTGTCGATGTCGCGGTGGAATTGCCGGCAGTAGCCGCAGTCGATGTCCGTGAAGATCGTGACGGTATGCTTCGGCTCGCCTTTCGCCGGAAACACGATCATCTCCGCGGGATCCACCGCGCCGAGCAGCTCGACCCGTGCCGCAGCACGCGTCGCCTCGGTGACGTTCTCGAGGCTCTCGAGATCGTAGACCTCGCCCTCGATCAGGTAGCGGCCGTCCGCGGTGACATACGCGACGTTCGAGCCGACGGAGACTTGATAGAGGCCCTGGATCGGCGATTCCGTGATGTCGCTCGCACTGACCCCGTTCAGCCTCGAGGCGATCTCTTCCTTCGTCGGCGTCGCGGGCTCGTCCCCGAAGCTCGACGAGACGGCGAACGCGAGAGGCAGCATGATCCAGGTCGTCTTCACGGCTTCTCCTGACTCCGGCGCAACTGCGGCCGGACGAGTCGGATTCTAGCAAAGGATCTCGCGGCAAGGGCGCTGCCCGGCAGCACTACCCTCGCGGGTGATGGCGGCTGTGCAGCTCCTTCATGCGCTCCCGGGCGACGTGCGTGTAGATCTGCGTCGTCGAGACGTCGCTATGCCCCAACAGCAGCTGCACCACGCGCAGGTCGGCGCCGTTGTTCAGCAAATGGGTCGCGAAGGCGTGCCGCACGGTGTGCGGCGACAGCTTCTTGTGGATCCCGGCCTTCTTCGCGTAGCGCTTGATGATGTGCCAGAACGCCTGGCGGGTCATCCGGTCGCCGCGCCGGGTCGGGAACAGGTAGTCCGTCTGGCGCTCGAGCAGGATCTCGCTGCGCGGGCCGCTCAGGAACTCGCGGAGCCAGTCCTGCGCCTCGTCGCCGAGCGGGATCAGCCGCTCGCGGTCGCCCTTGCCGATGATCCGCAGGACGCCCTGGTTCAGATTGAGCTGGCTCATCTTGAGGTTGATGAGCTCGGAGACGCGCACGCCGGTCGCGTACAGCACCTCGAGCATCGCCCGGTCCCGATGGCCCAGCGGCTCGGTGACGTTCGGCGCAGCGAGCAGCGCCTCGACCTCGTCCTCCGTCAACGATTGCGGCAGCGCCCTGCCGATCTTCGGCATC
>DASVCR010000007.1:0-58856 GCA_036381515.1 Gammaproteobacteria bacterium
GACCAGTACCACATGGTCGGTCAGTGACGACCGTGCATACGAGCCGGAAACCGAACCGGCCTGCCGCTGCGTCGTCCGATTCGGTCGTCGACCCGCCGGATGCGGAATGTTGAGAGAGAAAGAACGAAGCCGATGATCATCGATTGCCATGCTCACGTCTCCGGGCCGAAGGCCTATTGGGCGTACAAGGCGGGGCTCGTATCCCATCGCGGCTCCCATGGGCGCGGAGGTCTGCGGCTGAGCGACGACGACATCATCGCGGCGTGGAACGCCAAGGAGATGGCGCCGACCGGTCACCTCGATCACATGAAGGCCTGCAGCATCGACATGCAGTGCATCTCGCCGCGGCCGTTTCAGATGATGCACTCGGAACGGCCGGCGAAAATCGTTCACGAATGGACGGAGATCACGAACGACCTGATCCACCGCAGCTGCCGGCTGATGCCCGACAAGTTCGTCGGTATCGCGGGCCTTCCGCAGGTCGCGGGGGCGCCGATCGAAGACACGCTGCCGGAGCTCGAGCGCTGCGTGAAGGAGCTCGGCTTCAAGGGGTGCATCCTCAATCCCGACCCTTACGAGAACGGCGGCGTCAAGGCACCGCCGCTCGGCGACCGCTATTGGTATCCGCTCTACGAGAAGCTTTGCGAGCTCGACGTCGTCGCGCACATTCACGCGAGCGGCTCGCGGGAGCCCGAGCGCGAGCCGTACACGTTGCACTTCATCAACGAGGAGACGACGGCGACGTACGGGCTCATCACGTCCACCGTGCTCGACGACTTCCCGGACCTCAAGATCCTCGTCTCGCACGGCGGCGGCGCGATCCCGTTCCAGCTCGGCCGGTTCGACTCGGCATCCGCGCGGCGCAACGGCGAGCGCTTCCGCGACCGAATGCGGAAGCTCTACTACGACAGCGTGCTCTACACCGCGGAAGCGCTCGAGCTCCTGATCAAGACCGTCGGCGTCGACCGCGTCCTTTACGGCGCGGAATGTCCGGGCGTCGGTTCCGCGATCAACCCGGACACCGGTCTCACGTTCGACAACATCGTGCCGCTGATCAACGGCTTCGAATGGCTGTCGGACGAGGACAAGGAAAAGATCCTGTCAAAGAACGCGCAACGCCTGTTCCGCCTCGACGTCGAGACCGCGGCCGCGGCAACGGAAGAGCGACGCGCCTGAGGGCGGCACGACGGCGTCGCGCGACGCCGTGCTCCAACGTCGATGCCACCGCCTGCATGCGGCCGGGGGCATCCGCTCGACCGTCGCACGCGAGACCCCTCCACCCTGTGAGCAAACAGCCATATCGACGCCTGCGATCTTCACACCGTTACCCGTCCGACGTTGCCTAGAATCCATCCGCGGACGCAGCGCACTGGTCTGCGCATCGATTCCAGGGGAGGCGCATCCGGCGGGACGTCGCTGCCCGCCACGACGAGAACGCGCGCCCGCCTAAGCGAACATGGAGGGGGGTAATGAATCGGTCTTCGTACACGACGCTTGCCGCCGCGATCTCCTTGAGTCTGGCGAGTGGAGCCTGGCCGCGCCTGGTGCGCTCACAAGAGCCTGCACGCGAGCCTGCCGAAGAGATCATCGTCACGGGCTCCTTCATCGAGCGGTCCGCCGACCGACCTCAACCCGTCACCATCCTCACCAACCAGGAGCTGCGCTTCGAGCAACGAGGGTCGGTCGCCGAGATCCTCAAGAACCTGCCGCAGAACGTCGGCTCGATCTCGACCGTGAACACGCAGCAGGGCGGCGGCGCGGTCAACATGGGCAACTCGCCGACCAACACGATCAACCTGCGCGGTCTCGGCGCGCGGGCAACGCTCGTGCTTTTGAACGGCGGACGCCAGACCACCGACGGCGGGTTCGGCTACGTCGATATCAACAACCTCGTTCCCGCAATCATGATCGAGCGCATCGAGCTCCTGACCGACGGTGCGTCGGCCCTTTACGGAAGCGATGCGGTGGCGGGCGTCGCGAACTTCATTACGCGGAGGGATTTCGAAGGCGTCGAGCTCGACGTCGAGGCGCAACGGATCGCCGACTCCGAAGCGGATCGGCCGGACATGAACGTCGGCGTGCTTTTCGGCACGCGCGGCGATCGAACTTCCCTCGTCGCAGGCCTCGAGTATGCATCGACCGAGACCCTGCTCGTCGAGGATCGCTACGACGACGACCGCCTTCGGCTCGGGCTGACGTCGGGTTTCGGCAACCCGGCCACGTTCGCGATTCGCAACCTGGACGGCTCCGAGCGCCCGGCCTCCCAGTGGGAACCGGATCCGTTGTGCGGCAGCTCGCTCCTGGGCGGCGGGCTTGCCGCCGGCGAGCTGAATCCTCAAGGCAATCAGTGCCTGCTCTTCAACGCGCTCGGCAGGACGATGCAGCCGGAGTCGACGCGAATCGTCGGCCTTTCGACGATCAGTCACGACCTCACGGACCGGATCAGGGCCGAGGTCGAGCTGGGATTCGCCCGCACGCGCTACGCGATCCCGTTCGGATTCGTCACGCCTGCGGGCACTACGCCTTCGACGCAGTCGTTCGTCCCGTGGGACAACCCGGGCGCGATCGCGACGGCGGCCGCGTTTCCCGACTTCCCTCACCCGAACAACGCAGGCAATCCGGACAACGCGAATATCTCGGGCTACACGTTCCGCGGGCGAGTCTTCAGCCCCGCCGGCGGCCCCGAGCAGCAGAACGTCCACGAGTCGTGGCAGGACACCTACCGCATCGTCGGCCGGCTGCGGGGCGACTTCGGCGATTCCGGCTGGTCGTGGCAGGCGATGTTCACCGACTCCTGGAACGATACGGGCTTCAGAAGCACCGATACGATCGTCGCGCGGCTGCGCGCGGCGCTCAACGGCTACGGCGGTCCGTCGTGCTCGTTCTCGCCGGCCAACGATCCGACGGGAGAGCACCGCGGCGTCGGCCCCTGCCAGTTCTGGAATCCGTTCGCCAACCAATTCCTTTCCTCCCCCGGCGATCCGACCTACAACGATCCGGAGCTGACGAGATGGCTGACGGGCCGCCGCACGACGATCGACTCGGGAGAGCTCAGGACCTACGACTTCATCGTCACCGGCGATTTGTGGGAGATGGCCGGAGGACCGGCCAGCCTTGCTGTCGGCGTGCACCGACGCGAGCAGTCCTTCGAGCAGCGGTGGGACGACCTGAGCAAGGGCGTCGGCAACTGGGCCTTCAACGGCGCCTTCGCTTCGTCGGACTTCGGAGGCTCGAGGGCCACCGACGCCGCCTTCGTCGAGCTCGTGATGCTGCCGTCGTCGACCTTCGAGGTGCAGCTCGCCGGGCGATACGAAAAGATGGATAACCTCGATTCATTCGACCCCAAGATTGGGATCCTGTGGACGCCGAGGCCTCGCCTTTTCGTGCGCGCCTCCGCGGGAACCTCGTTCCGGCAACCGGGCGAAATCCAGGTGTTCGGGAGCGGCCCGGGCGGCGCCTCGACGGACCGGATCGGAGGCGACACGATCAACGCCCGCGGGCTCCTCGTCGGCAATCGAAACCTGAAGCCCGAAACGTCCGAGAACTGGACGGTCGGCCTGACGTGGGATGCGACCGATCGCTTCACGATGGAGCTCAACTACTGGAGCGTCACGTTCGAGGACCTGATCAATCAGGAGAATGCGCAGGCCATCCTCGTGCTCGATCGGGCGGACGGGTTCATCACGGATCCGCGCATCGTGCTCGTGCCGGGCGCCCCGAACGAGATATGCGAGGTCACGGGACGGTGGTCAGGCAATCCGGCCGATCCCCGGCCCGACGACTGCATGTCCGGGTTCGACATCGAGCTGTTCAGGACCACGTACATCAATCAGGACTTCCAGGAGACCGCAGGCCTCGACTTCGTGTTCGACTACGACTGGGAGATGCAGAGCGGCCAGTGGAACGCGCGGCTCCTCGGCTCGTGGACGCACAAGTACGACATGACCGTAGCCGGGACGCTCGTCGACGGCGTCGGCAGCTACAACGATGCGACTTTCGGCTCGCCGAATCCCGAGTGGCGGGTGAACCTGATGCTCGGCTGGAGCCGGAACAACCATACCGTGAGAGCGACCCTGCGCCATTTGTCGAAGCTCACGCTCCGGCTGCCCACGCCGAGCAACATGCTGACGGAAGAGAAAGCCTTCAATACGGTGGACCTGCTCTATGCCTACATGCTCGCGAACGGACGCAGCGACTTCACGTTCTCGGTCACGAATGCGTTCGACGAGGACGATCCCATCCTGCACGGCGCACAGACGACGTCGACCAGCGGACTCTACGAGATGCGAGGCCGCGTCTATCGCGTCGGCTTGAACTGGGGTTTCTGAGCACACGGAGCCGCTCGCGAGGCACATGACGCGCCGGCCGCGCATCGGCCGGCGCGAGCCGCCTGGACTACGCCCTGCCTGACATCGGAGCTTGCGTTGGGAACATTGATCTCGATCGAACAGTCGGCATTCGCCGAATGGGTCAGGGTCTCCGCGGTCGGCTATCCGCTCATGATCACGAGCCATGCGATCGGCATGGGGGTCATGGTCGGGCTGACCCTTGCGTTCTGCGTACGCCTGCTCGGCTGGTGGCAGGAGATCTCGTACTCCGCGCTCAACCGGTTCTGGGGCATCGCGTGGGCGGGCTTCGGTCTCAACTTCGTGTCCGGCACGGCGTTGTTCACGACGCAAGCCACCTCGTACGTCGAGAGCGTGCCGTTCCTGCTGAAGCTGGCCCTGATCTTCGTCGGCGTGGTGACCGCGGCGCTGCTGCAGGCGGCGGTGACGCGCGACGCCGACGGCTGGGGGAGCTCGGCTCCGGCCGGGATCAAGGCGCTGGCCCTCGTCTCCGTAGCAAGCTGGACCTGCGCCGTCGTCAGCGGACGCCTGATCGCGTACTACTAGCTCGAGGGGAGCGCAGGCCCATGACCTCCGTCGCCGCCTGGATCGAGTCCACGTCGCTCAGCCGGTTCATCATCAATCGCTCGTGGACCTGGCCGACCCTCGAGTCGCTCCACTTTCTCGGGCTCTGCGTCCTGATCGGCGCCGTCCTGATCATGGACCTCCGATTGATCGGCTTTCAGCGCGAGATTCCGTTCCGCGCCGTGCACAAGCTGATGCCTTTCGCGCTGCTCGGCTTCACCGTCAACCTGCTGACCGGCGTGATGTTCGTGTTCGGCGAGCCGCAGCTCTATCTCGACAACCCGGCGTTTCGGATCAAGATGTCGCTCATCGTGCTCGCGGGCCTCAACTTCGTGCTCTATTACTACAAGGTCGACCCGCTGCTGACGCGGCTCGGCCCCGACTCGCCGCCGCCTCCGCTCGCGAAGGGCGTCGGTGCTGCGTCGCTTATCTTCTGGTTCGGCGTGCTGGCGTACGGGCGGCTCCTGCCCTATTTCGGATGATCGGCAGGCGCAGCGGGCCGACTCTCTCCTTCTTTCCGGCGCCGATTCCGCTGCGTGGGCTTCGATCCATGACGCGCAGGCTAGGCCTGCCCTAAGCCGACGCCGTCCAAGCAGCTGCTACTGCCCGTATTGCTGGTATTACATCTACCTGCCTGATATGGTAATCCCGCCACATCGGGTCTTACCCGATCGCTGGAGGACCACCGGATGAGCATGAACCAGCAAACGATCACGCACATCCTGCTGACTCGCTTCCGGATGCGCCAGCTCGTCGCGTACATCGCGGTCTACGAGCACCGCAACATCCAGGCCGCCGCCCGCGAGCTGGCGCTCGATCACTCGACCGTCTCGAAGAGCCTTTCCGACATGGAAGCCGTGCTCGACACGCAGCTCTTCATTCGTCATACGCGCGGTGTGACCCCTACGCCCGCCGCGGACATCCTCTATCGGCATTGCCGGCAGATCGTCAACCAATGCGCGCGAACGGCGTCGGAGCTGTCGCGCATCAGCACCGGGGCCTCCACGCAGATCGTGATCGGCTGCGCCTCCTATCTGGACACGGTTGCGGTCAGAGCGCTGACGCACTTCAAGGCGAACCGGAAGGAGGGACAGATCATTCGGCTGATCTTCGGGCACACGAAGGATCTCCACCGGCGTCTCGAGCTCGGCGAGATCGACCTGGTGATCAGCAGGCTCGGCGTGCTGGAGGAGAACGCGGAGCTTCAGTACTTGAGAGCCTACGACGTCGGCGACATGATCGTCGCGCGCCGCGATCACCCGTGCGCCGGACGCACGGACATCACGCTCGAAAGCCTGATCCAGTACCCTTGGATCCTCCCGCCGCCGAACAACCCGTTCAGGAGCTATCTGGAAGGGATGTTCTATCAGGAAGGGCTGCCGCTGCCGAGCAACGTCCTCGAGATCGCTTCGATGTTCGCGGCGCGGGAGCTCCTGGTCGCGAACGAGAACCTGGTCGGCACGTTGCCTTCGAAGAGCCTCGACAAGGAGATCGCCGAAGGCGTGCTGATCCAGCTGAACGTGCCGATCCCCCTCAATCCGCCGCCCGTCGGAGTCCTCTACAAACGCGACCCCACGATGGACCGCTACGCCGAGGAGCTCGTCCGCTCGCTGCGCGAGACGTCGCCGTAGCGAGCGCTGCGCCCGCGCGCCCCGCGCGATGCTCCGGTTTCGACTGGTCGATGCAACGGTACCTCCCCGGCGCACGACCTCTCGCTGCCCGCCGACGCCACGCGCAGCCGCCCTGCCACGTGAGCCCGGTCACGACTTCCGCACTTGGCGACGCCGAGTCAAGCGGCCGGTACGCTTGGACAAAGACAGGATCGGGCCGGCATGCAACGATTGCGTCTGGCGTGGAACGCCGCTTGGGGGCCCTGGCTCGCGCAGATCGGCCTCGGCCGACGCCCGACGTTCGATATACGCCGTTGACTCGCCGGTGGCCCGGTGTCCATGCGGCGGCGCGTGATTCGGCACCTGTCACGCGCCCGCACGTCATCAGGGCCGCCGGCGAGATATCTTTTCGCTCCACAGGGAGAACGACAGCCGCGACTCGCGCGACGCGATGCGGATCTCGTACGTCGAGCGGGAAGGCCTCGGTCGCGGTTCGCGCGCGTCTACATCGAGACCGGGCGTGACGAGCGCGGATTCGCGTGGCCGAGCGCCCCGCAAGAACGACGGCGCGCGCCGGCCTCAAAGCATCGCCGGAATGTCGGACGCCCCGGTCGGATAGGCGAAGCAGGTGCGTTTCAGCTCGTCGGCCGTGACGCCGTGCCGGATCGCGAGCGCGAACACGTTGATGACCTCGTCGGCGTGAGGTCCGACGACGTGGGCGCCGAGTATCCGATCCGTCCGCTCCTCGATCAGGATCTTGAAGCCGTACGTCGGCTCGCCGGCCTGACGCGCCGTGTACCAGTCCGAAGCGTTCCGGCAGCTCACGCGAAAGCGAAGCCCGGCGCCCTTCGCGGAACGCTCGTCGAGCCCGACGGCCGCAATCGGCGGGATCGTGAACGCGACGCTCGGCACGGCCAGGTACTCCGCTTTGCAGCGGTTACCTTCGAGCAGGTTCGTCGCGACGACGTCGCCGTCGTAGCTCGCGACGGGCGTCAGCGGCGGCCCCTTCTGCGCGGCGTCCCCCGCGGCGTAGACGTTCGCATTCGATATGCTTTGCAAGTAGTCGTTGAGCTCGAGCCGGCCGTGCGAGACGGCGACGCCCGCGCTCGTGAGATCGAGCGCGTCGAGCGCCGGCGCGCGCCCCGCCGCGTGCACGACGAGATCCCCTTCGACGGCGAACGCTTCGCCCCGGCGCGTCGCGTGAACGCGGAACCCGCGATCCGTCCTGTCGATCCTCTCCACCGTCGCGCCGGTGCGCACGTCGATCCCGAGCCCTTCGAAGCGCGTCATCAGCCATCCGACGAGATCCTCGTCGAACGTCGTAAGCATCCGCTCTCCACGCTGCAGGATCGTGACGCGGGCGCCCGCGCGGGCCGCGACGTGCGAGAACTCGGCCGCGATGTATCCGCCGCCGACCATCACGATCCGCGAGGGCAGCGCGTCGAGCTCGAGGAACGCATCGCTCGTGAGCATGTGCTCCGCGCCGGGGATGCCGAGCGCGACCGGCTCGGCGCCTGCGGCGATCACGATGTGACCGCCTTCGAAAGCTTCGTCGCCGACGGCGATTTCGGTGCGGCCGGTGAAGCGTGCCGCGCCGGCGAACGTCGCGACTCCCTGTTCGCGAAAGCGCTCGAGCTGCCGTTCGGGCACGGGATCGGTGAAGCGCCGCTTGCGGGCGATCAACGCGCGCCACGCGATGTGCACCTCGCCGTCGACGCCCTGCCCCGCGAGCCGCCGCGCATCGTCGACGGCGGCCGTGGCGCCGACGAGCACCTTCTTGGGATCGCAGCCCCGGAGCGCGCAGGTGCCGCCGAATGGCCGATGGTCGATCACCGCGACGCTCCGCCCGGCCGCACGCACGCGGCTCGCGACGGTCCGCGCCGCGGTTCCCGTCCCGACGATCACGAGGTCGTAGCGCTTCGGCATCCTGCCCGGCCCGTGGTTTCCGGTTGCCCCCAGCATTCCCGCGGGACGGGGGCATTGCCATAGGAGGCGCTACGGAGCCGCGTCACGCTCGCGGCGACGGCCCGTGCCCCCGCGAAGGCTCGGGCCGCGAATGCGGGCAGCCGCCTACCGGAAGCTACCGGCAGCTACCAGCAGTCACCGTGCGGGTCCGGTGTGGCGCTACGCTGGCCCTCGGCGTTGATCGAGAAGACCTGACAGTCGTCGTCGTCGGTCATGCCGTTGATCGCCGTCGCCGTGGCCGTGAACGTCTGCGCGTTGGCCACCGTAACCGCCAACCGGTACCGATTGCCTTCGGTCACCGCCGGCATGTCGATGCTCGCGAGGTTCGATACGAACGTGTTGCCGTTCCTCGTGTAGAAACGCTCCTGATTCGCGGCGAGCTGGAGCAGCGCCGACTTCGCCTCCGTCCGCTGCGCGCGGATCGAGTATTGCCGGTAGCTCGGCACGGCAATCGTCGCAAGCACGCCGACCACGATGACCACGATCATCAGCTCGATCAACGTGATTCCTGCCATGCGGCTGCGCATGGCGGGGAATGCGTGAGCAGTGTCCATACTCGTTTTCATTTGTGAACCTTTCCGTAGGCGCCGGTCGTCTCTAGTCGACGCTGTCGACGCTCTCTTGGCGCCAGAACGTGCGCACCGGAGCGTTCCCGAAGCCGGTCGGGAGACAGAACAGGTCGACGCACGCGACCGGCGGCGGACGGCACTCCTCACCGACGCACTCGTCCGGCTTCTCCGGCGACGGGAACAGGAACACGACTTCGGCAGCGATCGAGCCGCCGAACTCGATGTAGCGGTCGGTCGCGGTCAGATTGGTCGAGTCGACCGAGCCGTCGAGGTTCGTGACCGGCGCCGCATTGAACAGGCTCAGGATGTACAGGCGGTTCGTTCCGAGCGCAGGCGCACAAGGATCCGCGCCCGGGCCCGCATTCGGAGTGAACGTCGTGAAGAACACCTGATTGTTGAACGTCCTCGCTTCGGCAAGGACCTTCTCGCCCGCGGCGGCGTTCAGCTCGAGCTTCCAGCCGGGGGCCGTCTCCGACACGCTCGTCTCGACCTCGTCGATCGTCGTCAGGTCCGAATCCTTGATCGGTACGATCGCGTCGTACTCCGCCTGCGTGAGCTTGCGCAGAGCATTGAAGTCGCGGATCGCATAGAACCGGTCGGCGTTGTCCTTGCTCAAGGGGTGAGCCCTGTGCCCCGAGCCGATGCCGATGTGAACGTAGCGGGTGCCCGCCTGGTTCACGAGCGCGACGTCCGGCGAATAGTAGAAGCGGCGCACGTCGGCGAGCGCGGGCGAGGCCGCCGGCGCAGCGCCGAGCTGGGCGATGACGCCGCCGGTCACGAGCTTGGCCGGCTCTTCGCCGTTGTAGACGTCGAAGCGCCAGATCTGGCCGCCCATGTCGGCCGCGTACATCCGGTCCGCGTAGCCGTCGCCGTCGAAGTCGACGACCTTGACGTCAGCCGGAATCGAGTAATCCATGCTCTTGCCGGCGACCTTGAAGTCGGCATCGCGCCCATCCTTGCTGCCGTGCCACAACAGCCTGCCGTTCTCGGAGTCGATGATGTAGATCGAGTTTCCGACGCTGTCCGTCGACGACGCGGAGCTGTCCTGGTCGGGCTCGTAGCCGCCGCCGAGCACGACGACCAGATGGTGCTCGCTCTGGCTCGAATCGTTCACTCTGATCCGGGTCGGCGCCGGCGTCGACCACGTCTGGCCCAGCCCCGGAAGCGTCGAGTCGTCGTGTCGCCACAGCACCTGCGGCGCCTCGGGCTTCGTGACGTCGAGCGCATAGTAGATGTACTCGCCGCGACGCATGCCGAAGAACAGGTAAACGCGCTCGCCGGCGTTGGCGTCTATCACGCCGTCGTTGTTGCCGAGCACCTGCACGCGGACGCTTCCGTCGATTCCGTACGCCTTGACGGGCGTGGTCGGGTCGAGGAACAGGTTCACCTGCTGCCTGAGAAACTCCGGCGGCACGAACGCCCAGAGCTCCGTGCCGTCGTCGGCGTCGATCGCATGCAGGAAGCCGTCGTTGGTCGCGACGTAGAGGACGGCATCGTCGACGGTGGGACCATAGACGACGGACGCGGGCCTCGAATGGAGGGCATCTCCCATCTGATTGCGGGGTTCCGTCAGGTCGCCGTCGTTGTCGACGTCGGACGTATCGAGGCCGTTGATGAAGTTGATCACTTCCTCTCGCGTCGGCTCACCCACGTCGCCCGTGTTCAGCAGATCGTCGTCGATGGCGGTATTGTCGAGGGCGACCCGATTCCCGTCGTCCGTGAGCCTATTGCCGGCGATGTGCGTGTAGACCTTGCGATCCGCCGGAATCCGGTGGGCCGCGCCGCCCGCCTTGATGTCATGTCCGTCCGGACCGTCCGCCCACAGGCTCTGCGAGTCGGCGACGAAGAAGCCCGTCGCCTCGTCGACCGCTGGCTTCCCGTTCACGTCGACGATGGCCGCATCGGACGGACGAAGCCGGAACTTCTTGAGATTGCCAGGCCAGTGCTGCGTGCCGGACGGCTCGAACAGCGTGATGTAGAGATCGTTCAGGTTCTGCGCGCGGTTGAAGCTGTTCACCGATACGGCCGGCGACGTGAACGTCGACTGCGTCTGCAGGATCTCGGTGACGATTCCGGTCAGCGTCGTGAACAGCGACGCGCTGTCGACGGCCTCGTAGTACCGTCCGCCGCCGCGCCGGGCCGTATCGAGCAGCACCGGGAGCCTCACCACCTGACCGTTACGGTCCTCGAGGGCGAAGCCGACGACGTGCGTCACGACGTTCTGCCTGCCGGGCAACGGCGACATGTCGCCCTTGAACATGAACTCGGCGAGCTCGTCGAGGCAGTCGCCGCCTTCCGGCTCCGGGCTCAAGTCGAGCCCGTTATAGCTCTCGACGTCGCATACCCCGCCGCTCGGGACACCCGTGAGCGTGCGCAGGCTCGTCCCTTCCGCGTCCACCAGCTTGAGGATGTCGCTGTCGGAATCGTCGTCCCCGGTCGGCGCGCCGTCGGTCAGCAGAACGATGTAGTTCTTCTGGCACGGGTAGTCGATCGGCGAGTCGTAGATGTCCGGGTCTTCGCTCCGCAGCGAATCGCTGACGCTCTGCGGGCTCGTGCTGCCGTGCACGGCCGGCCTGCCCATCATGTAAAGGGCCGCTTCGTACATCGTCTCGGACAGAGGCGTCCATTTCGTGGCCGTCAGGGCATTGATCGCCGACTGGATGCCGGTGCGCGCCGTCGCGACGTCCTCCATCGCGAAAGCGACCCGCCCGCCGTGCGGGCCCGAGCTCGACGTCTGCCTGAAGTGCATGAGGCCGACGTTGATGCCGTCGACCGAGGCAACCAGGCTGTTGGCAACGTCCTTCACGACCTGGAGCCGCGTCGCCGTCGTGCCGGGACTGTAGTACCAGTTCATCCAGTTGCCGTCGTAGATCCAGTAGAAGTTGTTGGTCGGACTCTGTCCCCACCTCACCCGACTGCTGTGAAACTGGTCCGACGTCCAGAGCTGGCTCCCGTTGCCGTTACGCGGGTAAACGGCGCTGCTCCCGTCGGTACCGCCGTGGGTTCCCCAGTCGGACTCGCATTCGACGGGCCGGCCGGACGCGAGGCTTTCCCACCTCTTCTGCGTGCCGCTGTCGTAGCTCGCGAGCCTGTCCCGGAAAATCCCGCCGCCCGGGGCCGCGAACGCGTCGAGCGCTGCTTTGCATTTCAAATCGGAGCGGCGGAACCGGCTGCTGGTGCCGCAGGACGGCGGCGACGAGTTGCTGCCCGATGCCCAGTACACGTAATCCTTGCTGCACGGACCGGAGTAGGTCTTCGTCGGATCGTAGTTGTTCTGCGTGATCAGCGTCGCATCCATGCTGATCGAGTCGTCCAAGATCAGCAGCACGTTCGGCCGCGCCGAGTTCGAGAAGTTCGACGTGCCGATGAAGAGCTCGACGTCGTCCGCCACCGCCGGCAGCATCGCCGCCGTCGTCCAGAGACAGCCCAAGCCCAGTGCAACCAACTTGCCACTCATGCGTTGCATATCTGCCAATCCTCGATAGCGGTCCGTTGCGTCCGTCGGCGCACCCGGCTAGTGAGCCGGAAACAGCACGACCCGCGTGACCCGCTGCGTGCCGAGGTCGTAGAACACGCCTACGCTCGCATCCTCGCCCTGCGATGCGCGGAGCTGCTCCGCGACGACCGTGAAGTCGGCCAGCGTGATCGGTGCTTGCCCGACCAGCGAATACGTCGTGTTGCCGTCGACGAGGAGCGCCACGGGATCGCACGCCGTGCACGACCTCACGATGAGCGAGCCCAGCGGGCTCGCCGGCAGGACGACATCGGCCAGGCGCAGCTCGTACGCCCCTTCTATCGGCTCGAGCGTGCGTGCGCCGAAGGCGTTGCCGCACATCAGTGCGACGGCCGCAGCCAGCGTTACTCGTTTCATCGTTGCCTCTCCACCACGACGATCAGTTGCCGCCCGGGCCGACGACATAGAAGCTCTGCACGTGCGTCGAAACCGCGTTCCGCGGCCCCTTGCCGACGGAACGGATATCGAAATGAAACGCCTGCACGCTCCCGGTGCTCGTGCCCATGCTGAACGCGATGTCCGGCACCGGCGTCGTATCGACGAAGACGGCTTCCGACTCGTACGTGCCGTCACCGGCCGACCCGGAGCTCGTCGTCGCCGCGAACGTCGTGAAGTTGCGCTGCGCGATCGGCACGTCGATGCCGGTCTCGGCGGCCTGGAACGCGTCCTGCTGGAATTGCGTATTGCTCGACATCGTGACCTCGAGCGTCGCCATGTTCATGCCGGAGACGCCGAGGACCGTGAGCACGAGCAGCAAGACGAGCCCGACGACCAGTGTCGCGCCGCGCTGCCGTCCGAGCTGTCCGTGCCGACTGTCGCAGAAACGTGGTTGCATCGATCTCGACTCCTCGAATGGGTCAGATGGGCGGACGGGCGTTCCGCAGATAGATCGTCTTCGACACGACGACGCGCCGGAAACCGTCGTTGAACGGCCCGGCGACCCGCCCCGCATAGCTGTATGTCGCCGTGTCGGTGTAGCCGACCTCCGGCCGCTCGGCGCGGATACGCAGCCAGATGCGGACGGCGAGGATCTCCGCGTCCTCGAGGTAGGTCGCGGGCGACGACCGGTCGAGGATCGGATCGTCCGGGTTCACGTAACGGTCGATCACGCCGCGGTTCACCTCGCCCGCCTCGTCGGTGTCGACGCCGAACTGAATCTGCATGTCCTCGACGCCCGGCAGGATCTCCTCGTCGACGATCGCGGGGGCGGCGCCGTCGGTGCCGAGGGTCTTTCTGCGCAGCGACGGCACGTCGTCGCCGAGCGACGAGCCGGTGCTCACGTAGTAGCCGTTGACGACGAGCCGGTGCGTCTGCGACGTGGCGGGAATATAGCCGGACGGAACGGTAGCGCCCGCGAATATCGTCGAGTCCTGAACGCGCGCGGATTGCAGGTGGAGCCAGCCGGCCGCGGGCGCCACGGGGTTCTGGCTCGCGCGGCGAATGACGAGCGTGTCGGCGTTTTCTACGGCGTCGCCCTCCTCGGGATCGCATGCCCATTCGTACGTGCCGTTGGTCCCCTCGACGGCGAGCTCGACGTCGAGGTGCCAGTTCGTGCCGCAGGTATGCGGCCCCAGCGCCGACGCCGTCTCGTCCTGCCTGGCGCGCCCTTGGATCCGGTTGGCCCGCGTCGTGAGGCCCCAGTAATGCGCCATGCGAATGTCGGGCTCCATCACGTCGAGGGCGAAGCGGGCGTTCTCCTGCAGCCGCGCGATCGTTTCGGAGACGCGGAACGTCGTCCGCCCCTGGAGCAGGATCGTGATCGCGCCGATCATCAGGAACAGGCCGATCGCGAGCGCGACCATGAGCTCGATGAGCGTCATGCCGCCGCATCGCCCGAAGCGGCCGATCGCCGCGCTTCCGTTGCACGTCATCGTCACGGTCTAGAGCTCCGGAACTTCGATCGCGGTCGTATACGACGTCTCGCCGATCCCGGTCTCGTCCCACGTCACCGTGATCGTGTAGACCGGCGGCGTGCCGTCGGCGAATTGCACGTCCCCTTCACCGTTCGGCAGCTGGGCCGCGAGCTGCTGCTGCCAGACGAAGAGGTCGTGAGCCGCCATCTGGGCCGGCGTGCAGTCGTCGCCGTCGCCGGTCACGGGATCGCAGCCGTTGTCCTCCGGGTCGTCGTTGTACGCGTCGCGGGCGAGCCGGTTGACGCGAATGCGCTCGGCCATGTCGGCCGCGAGATTCACCGCGACCGTGCGATACATCGCGACGCGGCTCGCCCCGAGCCCCTGGCCGTGCAGGGCCGCGATGCCGAGCAGACCAACCGACAACACGAGCAGGGCCACCATCACCTCGATCAGGCTGAAGCCCCGCTGGCCGGTCACGAATCGAGCACGTTCTCGTTGCATGAGTTGCATGCGTCGTCGCTCAGTGGATCAAGGACAGCTTGCCGCACCGCCGATGTCAGCGAGCGCCCCTTCGATGTCGTCGACCTCGGTCAGGACCTGGCCGCGGCCGGTGGCGTCGATCCGCACGGCACGCGCGCTCGACAGCCCGCCGGCGGCGCGGTTGCCGCGGTCGTCGCAGAACAGCACGGTTCGACCGGCGAAAGGCCGACGCGGGTACCCGCTCGGCATGAACGTGACGAAGCCGGCGTCGGCCGAGATCGTGATCGTGCCCCCGGGCGGCGGGCTGCGGCGCAGGATGATCAGGTCGTCCCCGTTAAGCGTGTCATTCACGACGTGATCGCCGTCGGTCGCGTCCGTGATCACCGGGCTGCCGTTCGCATCCTCTGCGCCGCTCTCGTCGACCCAGACGATGAAGCCCACCGTGGAGCTGTTCGCCGCTGCACCCGCAGCGCACGTAGGCGCGGCAGCGTCGAAGTTTGCGCTCAAGCAGAGCGTCACCGGCACCTGCCGCTTCACCGCTTCGGCACGCGCGAGCAGCGTCGCCGTCAGCAGCTCGTTCGCGGCACTCGCCATCGCGCTGTTGCGCTGGAACTCTCGGAAGCTCGGTATGCCGACGCCGAGCAGGATGCCGGCCACCGTGATCGCAACGAGCAGCTCCAGCAACGTGAAACCGCGCTGTTCTTGCGTCCTCATGGGCCCGCGACTCTACGAACGGCATTTGGCGTGCGCGGGTTCCGCCGATGAGCGGCGCACGCTGGTCGACGAGCGGGCCGATCGGCTAGATTATGACGACTGCGCGGCTCGGCGCATGATCTGCCGAAGTGAGCGTTGGTTCACACTTTTTCTGGCCGTCGTGCCGCCGAAAGGACGTCCATGAAGAGAAGCCCGGCCCATGTCGCCGCCGTCTGCATCCTGACCGCCGTCGGCGCGCCCGCGCAGGAGCGCGCGTCGGTCGAAGCCGACCTCGCCGCGATCGCGGACTTCAACCGCCGCTACGTGCAGGCGATCAACGACGGCGACATCGACACGCTCGCCGCGTTGACGACCGACGACCACGTCATGCTCGCGCCGAACCGCCCGCCGCTCGTCGGCAAGGCGGCCCTCGTCGAGGCGATGACGCGCGCATTCGAGCAGACGGAGATCGACGAGTCGTGGACGCCGGTCGAAACCGTGATCGACGGCGACCTCGCGTACCAGCGCGGCACCTACGTCGTCAGGGCGCGCCCGAAAGGCAGCGACGCCGAGATGCGTGCGACGACCGGCAGCTTCCTGCGGATCTACCGCCGCCAGCCGAACGGCGAATGGCGCATGACCCGCGACGTCTTCAACACGCACCCGCTGCCGGAAACCAGCAACGGCACCGACGAGAACAGAGCCCAGGAAAACTAAACCGCGGCGCTCGACTACGCGACATCGACAACCCGCGTCGTTGCGGCGCGTTCCGTCTTCGGCATGAACGGCACGCCGCCTCCAGCGGTCTTCGTCATATCGGCATTTGACGGAACGTGCGCGCCAGGGATGGCGCGCCCGCAGCCTCCAGGGACGGATTCACGGCGGTCCGTCATGCGCGACATAGAGGATCCGCGTCGTTGCGGCGCGTTCCGTCTTCGGCATGAACGGCACGCCGCGTCCAGCGGTCTTCGTCATATCGGCATTTGACGGAGCGTGCGCGCCAGGGATGGTGCGCCCGCAGCCTCCACGGACGGATTCACGGCGGTCCGTCAAATGCCGATATGACGAAGGCCGCCACACCACCGCAGCCCAATCGTTCATGCCGAAGACGGAACGCGCCGCAACGATGCACCGACCGACGCCGCAACGACGCACCGCCCCACACGCACGCCGCAACGACGCACGCCATCACTGCGGCTGGATGTTCTCCGCCGACCCGCCGAGGAACAGCCGCTCGCCGTTGCTCAACAGAAAGGACCGCCCGACCGCCGTGTTGCTGCCGTCCCGCGCCTGATACCCCTCGACCGTCAGCTCCGTCCCCGGCGGCACGGACTGCGCGGTGACGCCGCGCCGGAACAACGCATTCGGGCTGCCGCCCTCGACCATCCACGTGACCTTCTGCCCGTCCTCGCCGGTCACCTCGAGGTGGAACCACGAGTGCGGATTCACCCACTCGATCTTCGTGATCGTGCCCTTCAGCTCGACAGGTCGATCGATCGCGAACTCGGCCGCGAACGAATGATGCGCGGAAGCCGAAACGCACGCGAAGGCCGCACCGGCCGCCGCCGCGGCGAGGACGGTTCGAATGAGTCGCCTATGCATCGAAATTCCTCGTCAATGTCTGCTGGTCCCGGCGCACGCCCGTGACGACGCGCGCCGCGCGCCTTACGGTCTACTCGCCGCGGCCGCCGCTTCGCGCTGGCGCTGCTCCTCGGCGCGCGCGCCGGCGAGCGTGTTCCGCACGCCGTAGTTGTGCTCGTGGCACGCCGACTCGAAGATCGGCCCGACCGTCTTCTCCATCGGATACTCGCCGGACCACGGCCGCACCCACGTGTGCGGATCGTCGACCGTGAACTCGTAACGAATCCGATCGTCCGAGATGCGCGTCAGGCGCTCCGTCACGACCAGGTGCTCGCTCGCGCCGCGGAACGCCGTCTCGTCGGTGAAGTTCGCCGTCGTGATCACGAGCGTGTCGCCGTCCCAGTAGCCGCGCGACGAGCCCTTCCACTGCCGGATCTCCTCCGGCAGCGGCGCGCGCCCGTCGAGCGGGATGATCCGCGCGTCCTGCATCATCTCGACGAGGATCATCACGTAATCCGGCGACTGCACGATCTGCAGGTTGCTGTTGTAACCGATCGGCATCAGCGGCGGGTTCGCGCCCCAGATGATGCAGCGCGTCGCGAGCGCCATGTTCTGCACGCGGTCCGTCGGCGGATTCTCGCGGCGGGCCTGCGCGCGCGCGGCGGCCCGTGCCTCTCCCTCGGGCGTCATCGGCGGGATGCGGCCGTTCGGCGGATCGACGACGATCGACGTGCGATTGTTGCGCACGAAGCCGTCCTGGCCCCGCGTCAGCCCGAACTGCGACAAGTCGTAGTGGACGTCCGCGACCGTGCCCGGCTCGGTCTGCTCGAACCCGCGTGCGACGCCTTCCTGGATGAGGCGGTCGAGCTCCTCGTCCGTGTAGAACGCCTTTTCGCCGAGCGCCTCCGGCCGCTCGACCGGCGTGAACGACGCGTTCGTCCAGTAGCCCTGCAAGTCCGGGTGGCCGTACGGCGTGCGCGGAACCTGCCACTCCCGGTGCGCTGCGTCCGCCTGCGCGCCGGCCTGCGCGGCGACGAGCAGGCACGCGAGCGCTACGGCGTTCCCGACGATCCACGAATGACCCGATGAACGATTCATGGGACTCACTCCTCCGGCTTGGCCAAGTCGCCGTAGATCAGGTCCTCGACGAACGGCACGCATTTGAACTCGAGCAGCTCGGCGTTCTCCTCGAGCCTGCGGTAGAGCGGCATGCTGATCGTCCACGAGCGCGTGAACACCTGCGGATCGATGATCGTCGCCTCGTATTGCAGCGCGTCGTCGCTCAAGTGCCTGAAGCGCTCGATGACGCGCAGATTCTCGCTATGGAAGTTGCCGGCCCTGTCGAACCACGTCATGCCGTTGAAGCCGGTCGTCTCGATCACGAGCGTATCGCCTTCGAACCAGCCGTTCGACCAGCCCATCCAGCTCGGCGCGGGCGCCGGCTGGTGGTCCTTCATGTAGACCGTGCGCACCGCGCCGCGATACGCATAGAGCAGCATGATGTGCTCGTCGCTCTGGATCACCTGGAACGGGTGCGGCATGTACGTCGCGCGCGGAACGCCGGGCAGGTAGCACTTGATCTCGGGATCGAGCTCGAGCCGCCGCGCGTAGTTCTCGTCACGCTGCTTCAGCGCCCAGTCCTGGTACGGGATCCTCCCGCCCAGGACGTAACCGACGCTCGCGGGCTCGGCGTACGCCGCGCCGAGCTCGAGCACCGGTCCCGGGCGCGCGTTCCGCGGCTCGAGGCCCCAGTTGGCCTCGTTCATCGCCTGCCAGATGCCGTTGAAGTCCGGGTGGCCGGACGCCGTGCGCGGCGGCTCGTACTCTTCGCCCGCCGCGGCGCTCACGGCCCAGCACGCGATCAGCGTGACGAATACGGCGCGCGCGCTCCTCGATCCGTCGGTCATGTCAGCTTCCCCCGGCCAGCAGCACGCGACGCAAAAAAGCCTCCGCCCGTGCCCAGTGCTCTTCATTATAGAAATCGGCTCCGCCGTGCCCCGCACCATGCACGACATCGAGCTCGGCGTCGAGCCCCGCGGCCTTGTACGCCCCCTGCAGCTCGTGCGCCTGGTTGATCGGCATCTGCGGGTCCTGGTCCCCGTGCAGCAGCAGCAACGGCGGGTCGCTCGGATCGACGTGAAAGACCGGGCTCGCGAGCCGCGCGACGTCCGGGACGTCCTCGGGTGCGCCGCCGAGCAGCTGCTCGAGCGCCGGGCGCCGGATCTCGATGCCGCGCGGCGTCGACTGGTCGAGGATCGACGTGAGGTTCGACGCGCCGAAGTACACGAGGATCGCCTGCACGTCGGACGACGCATCGGTGTGCTCACCGAGCGTCCCTTCGAGCTCGGCGACGCCGTTCGTCACGCCGACCAGCGCGGCGAGGTGCCCTCCCGACGACGCGCCCGAGATGCCGATGCGGTCCGCCCTGTAGCCGTAGGTGTCCGCGTTCGCGCGCAGGTAGCGGATCGCGGCCTTGATGTCGTGCACCATCGCCGGAAACGGCGCTTCCGTCGACTGCCGGAACTCGACGCTCGCGAGCGCGAATCCCGAATCGACGAAGCTCGCCGGCGGATTCGCCTTCGACCCGAACCGCCATGCGCCGCCGTGGATCCAGACGACGAGCGGCGGCGAGTCGACGCCGTCCGGCATGTAAAGATCGAGCTTGAGCTCGGTATCGCCGACCTTCGCATACGTCAGATCGGCATGCGTGCCGGCGGCCGCCGAGGCCGCCCAGATCATCGACAGCACCGCGACACCCGCCGACCGGACCGGGCCGCGCGGCCCGGCAAATCTCCGCGCTTTCATCGTTGGTTCGTTCTCGTTGGTGTTGGTGTCCCATCGGCGCGGGATCGCCTCCCCCCGGTTCGCCGATGCGGGCTCGAGCAGCGCGCCCGTCCCGTTTCCGCAGCATTTTAGGCCGACGCGCGGAGCGAGATACACCCCGGCGCGCGGCGGTCGACGCGCGGGGCCGCGCGGCGGCCCGCGGCCGTCGGCCTCGCCTGTAATCGCCGTTCTCTGCGCCTAAATTTCAATAAGGTATGGGGAGTTCTTGTTGTATACCTTCAATCCTGAGAACGACCCCGGTGCCGCCGAACGGCGTCCCCGTGTCGTTCGCGAGCACGTACGACTCGCCGTCCGCGTCCCGCCCGAATCCCAGGACCCGCTTCGCGAAGCCGCCTTCGACCGCGAGCGCGCGGATCACGCCGTCCGCTTCGAGCACGAGCAGCCTGCCGCCCATGTCGCTGCCGTAGTCGCCGAACACGTAGAGGCCCGCGAGCGCCGGCACGCGCTGTCCGCGATAGACGTGGCCGCCGATGATCGCGACGCCTTCGTCGTGATCGTACTGCGCGACGGGATCGATCAGCTGCAGCTCCGGCGGCAGCGCCGTTGCGGGCTCGGTCGTCACGAAGCCCGGCTCGTCGCCGTTCGGGTCGAAGAAGAACGTGCCCTCCTTCACGCTCCACCCGTAGTTGGCGCCCGGCTGCACGACGTCGATCTCCTCGACGTCGTTCTGACCCGAGTCGCCGACCCAGAGCTCGCCGGTGTCCGGGTCGATGGACATCCGGAACGGATTGCGAAACCCGAACGCGTAGATCTCGGGCACCGCGTCCGTCCGCCCGACGAACGGATTCGTGGCGGGAATGCCGTACCGACCGTTCGCGGCGTCCGTGCCGAGCGGATCGATCCGCAGGATCGCGCCGAGCGGATCGCCGACGTGCTGGCCGTTGCCGCCCGCGACGTGACCCGGCCCCTGATCGTCGTCGCCGCCGCCGTCGCCGAGCGCGATCAGGAGCATTTTCTCGGCATCGAACAGCAGCGCGCCCGCGTTGTGATTGAACTGCGGCTGGTCGATGCGGATGACCTCGCGGACCGCGGCCGCATCGGGCACGCTCGCGGGATCCGCGGGCGCCGGCACGTGCCATTCGAGGATCACGGACTGATGATCGGAAGCCTCGCCTACGGCGAGGGTCGAGAAGTCGGCGGGAACGCCCGCCGGCTCCGACGTGTACGTGTACAGCAGTCCGTTGGCCGCATAGTCGGGATGGAACGCGAGCCCGAGCAGCCCGCGCTCGTCGTAGCTCTCCGGCCCGAACGCGCCGAGCGGCACGAGCCGCGCGGAGACGTCGAGGAACAGGCTCGCCTGACCGGTCGCGAGATCGACCGCGTACACCTGGCCGGTCTGGTCGGCGACGAACAGGCGCCCCGCGACGCCCGGCGCCGCCGTCGCGGCGTTCGGCGCGTTCAGACCCGACGCGACGGGCACGAGCCGCACGCCGATGCTCGACCTCGTGATCGTCTCCGGGATCGGGTCCGCGAGGCCCGGCTCCCCGTCGGGCGCGCCGCCGGGCTCGACGACGATCACGGTCCCGCGCATGCCGAAGCCCTGGTGGGGGACGCAGAAGTAGTCGTAGCGGCCGGGCACGGTGAACGTCTGCGTGAACACGCCGCCCGGACCGATCGCGCCCGAGTCGAACGTCGACGCGCCCGCCGGAAGGCTCACGAACGTCGGATCGGCCGCGAGCGCCGGATCGGCGGTGACCGTGTGCACGACGTTCGAGACGTTGCGCCACTCGACCGTCCCGCCGAGCGGGATCTCGACGGTTTCGGGCGCGAATCGGAACGCGGACGTCATCTCGACGACGGACGCTGGCGTCTGTGCCGAGCCCGCGACCGGCACGGCGATCGCGAGCACGGACACGACGGCCCCGAGCGGCAGACGCAGACGAGCGACCGGGCGCGCAACGGACGTGTTCATCGCGGGTCCCTCCAGCGAACGACCTCACGTGTCGGCGGCTTCGACGACGAATCGCCGCTCAGCCGGCCCGTGACGGTGTGTGCCCGCCCGGCCGCGCCGCGTTCATCGCGATTTTGCTATTCGCTGCCCTCCGGCATCAGCGTGACGCGCACGTAGTGCTCCGCATCGAAGTACCTGCGCGCGCCGTCGCGGATTGCTTCCGCGGTCAGCGCCTCGATGCGATCACGCTCGGCGAGGAACGACTCGGCGCCCGGCGTCTCGTCGTGCTGATACGAGCGGACGAGCGCGCCGAGCCATGCGCCGTTCTCCTCGATCCGCGTCTCGTGCGCACGCAGCATCGCCATCCGTACGTCGGCCACGTGCTCGGGCGCCGGGCCGTCTGCCTTGAGCCTCTCGATCTCGCGGAACACGACCTGCACGAGCTCGTCCATCCGCTCCGGGTCGCTGCCGAACGTCAGGGCCGCCAGGTACGTCGGCTCGTCCTCCCGGAACGACAGGATGCCGACACCGACGCCGTACGTGCCGCCGAGATCCTCGCGCATGACCTCCCGCAGGCGCCGCTCGAGGACCTGCGTGACGGCGGTCATCAGCGTGCTCTCGCGGCGGAAGTCGAGATCGTCGGGCGGCGCGAACGCGATCTGCGTCTCGGCCCGCGGCTCGCGTCCGAAGCGCACCGTCGACTCGACGACGCCGCTCGGGAAGCGGATGCGGAGATCGCGGGGCGCCTCCTTCCTGCCGTTCGCGGGCAGCGCGGCGAGGTAGCGCTCGACGAGCGGACGCAGCATCTCCGGATCGAAGCTGCCGACGAACACGAACGTGAAGTCGCTCGCATCGGCGAACCTGTCCGCATAGATCTCGAACGAGCGCTCGAGGTCCGCCTGCTGCAGGCGCTCGGCCGTGATCGGGCGGCGCCGCGGATGGTCGGCGGTCAGGAGACGCAGGAACTCGTCCTGGTAGACGACGGCGGGATTGCGGTCGCGGTTCACGAGCTGCTGATGCTGCTGTGCCTTGAACGCCTCGAAGAGATTCGGGTCCGCGCGCGGCGCCGTGAACCGCAGGTACGTCAGCTCGAACAGCGTCTCGAGGTCCTTGACCGAGCCGCGTCCGGACAGCCCCTCCTCGGACTCGGCGATGAACGGCTCGACGCGTGCGAGCTTGCCGGCGAGCGCCTTCTGCAGGCTCGTCGTATCGAGATCGCCGAGGCCGCTCGCGCCGATCACGGTCGCGGCCGTCATCGCCGGGATCAGGTCCATGTCGTCGACGAGGGACGTGCCGCCCGGACTGAACGCATAGAACTGCACCTCGTCTTCTTCGAAGTCGGTCGGCTTCAGCACGACGCGGACGCCGTTCGACAGGTCCCATTCGATGAGCCCGCCCGCCTTCTCGCGCTCGGCGACGATCTCGCCGGGCTCGGGCGCCTCGGTCAGCAGCTCGACGTCGGCGCCCTCGTCGACGTAGGGCTCGAGCTCCGCGTCGTCGACGCCGTCGAGCACCGCGGCGAGCGTCGCCTCGCTCGGCAGCTCGACGCCCGCCTTCTCCGGCGCGGTCACGAGCACGACGCGGCTCGACTCGTGGAGCCAGCGCCGGCCCACGGCCTCGACCTCGTCGACGGAGATCTCGGGCAGGAAGCGCGCGAGCAGCGCGTACTCAATCTCGATGCCGGGGATGCCCTGCGCGTTGAGTGCCGCGTCGATGTACTCCGCGGCGTAGCTCGCCGAGCTCCGGCTCGCCCGGTTGTCGAACTGCCGCTCCGCCTCGCGCAGCATCTGCGTCTTCGCGCGCTCGAGCTCGGTCTCCGTGAAGCCGAAGCGGTCGACGCGCTCCGACTCGCGCATCAGCGCGTCGAGCCCTTCGGCGATCGCGTCCTCCGGCACCTCCGCCGCGAGGAGATACGCGAACGTCGAGCGAACGAGCAGGCCCGAGGTCGACACGGGCGACCGGAAAGGCGGATCCGGCCGGCGCGCGATCTCCGCGAGGCGCATCTGCAGCATGCGGTTGTAGAGCGACTCGACGACGATCCGCCGATACGCGCCGACGGTCTGCACCTTCTCCGGTGCGACCTTGTGATAGATCCGGACCGACGCGGTCGTCATCTCCGGATCGGACACGATCGAGAACAGCGTGTCCTCGTGCGCGGGCAGCGTCGGCACGATGTGCTCGCGCGCCTGCTCGGGCCGCTCGAGGCCGGCGAAATGCTCGATGACGAGCGCCTCGACGGCCGCCGCATCGAAGTCGCCGACCGCGACGACCGTGATCAGGTCCGGCCGGTACCAGTCGCGATAGAAGCGCTCGAGCGCGGCGCGGTCGAAGCGCTCGAGGCTCTCGCGCGTGCCGATCGGCAGCCGCTCCGCGTAGCGCGAGCCCGAGAACAGGATCGGATAGTGCAGATCGCCGACGCGCGCGTCCGCGCCTCGCCCGCCCCGCCACTCCTCGATGACGACGCGCCGCTCCTGCTCGATCTCCTCGGGGTCGAGCGTGAGCCCGTGCGCCCAGTCCTGCATGATCCGAAAGGCCATCTCGAGGTTCGCGGGATCGTCGGTCGGCAGGGTCAGCATGTAGACCGTCGAGTCGAACGACGTGGCCGCGTTCACGCCGGGCCCGAGGCGCATCCCGAGCGACTCCATGAACGAGACGATCTCCTGCTTCTCGAAGTTCTCCGTGCCGTTGAACGCCATGTGCTCGATCACGTGCGCGAGACCGAGCTGATCCTCGTCCTCGAGGATAGAGCCCGCTTCGACGACGAAGCGCAGCACCGCGCGGTTCCGCGGCTCGGCGTTCTCGCGGATGAAATAGCGCAGCCCGTTGTCGAGGCGTCCGTGCCTGACCGCGGGATCGACGGGCAGCGCCGCGTCGAGCGACGCGCGTTGCGCCCAGTCGGCGGCCTGCGGAGTCGGTTGCGCACGGGTCTCGCCCGCGCCGACGACGATCAGGACTGCGGCGAGCACGAGCAGAAGGCGGGACCGCGATTCGGCTGTCATGGCGAGGCTCCTCGGCGGCGGCGGGCCGCGTGAGTCACGTTAGCATAGAACCCCGGCCGTCCAGAGACGCGCCGGGCGGCATGACAAACGGCCGGGGCGCACGTATCCTCGGCGGCGCGCTTGCGTTGCGATGCGCGAGCGCCGCACCGGCCTGCAGGGAGTGGTGTCGATGACGAAAGGAGTGGAGTCGATGATGCACCGATCCGTTCGTTCGGGCTCCGCCGCCGCCGTGCTCGGCTTCGTCGTGCTCGGCCTCGCAGGATGCGTCGACGAGCCGCAGGCGACCGCGCAGGCGCCGGAGCCGGCCGCCCCGGCCCAGCAGCCGGCGACGCCGTACAAGCCGGTCGCGACGAACCGCGAGCTGATGGAGAGCCTGATCGCGCACGCGGCCGACGACTACTGGCAGTCCGTACGCATCGTCGTCGACGCCGAAGGCGAGCACGAGTACTTCCCGGAAACGGACGAGGAATGGGAAGAGGTCTGGGCGGCGGGCCTGAGCCTCGCGGAGGCCGGCAACCTGCTGATGATGCCGCCGCGGGCGATCGACGACGAATGGATCCGGATCTCCGGGAAGCTCGTCGACGTCGGCGTCGAGGCCGCGGCCGCCGCGCTCGCGCGCGACCCGGATCAGGTGCTTGCGGCCGGCGAGCGCATTTACAACGTCTGCGTCGAGTGCCACCAGCGCTACGTGCCGGATGCCGTTCTCTGAAGGAAGACATTCTCCGACGCCGGCATTGAGTTACACTGCGCGCTGGCAGTCGCGTCATCTTGGGGGGGAATCCAATGGCAGTCAGGGTGACACGGGCTACGGCCCAGATCGGCGTTGCGGCGTGCGCCATCGCGCTCACCGCATGCGCGCAGGAAGGTTCGGCGGACAACGAGCAGGCTGCGGCCCCGTCCGGGCAACAGGCCGCGACGGCGCAGGTCGCCCAGCAGGACGCCGCGTCCGCAGAGGACGATCAGGCCGCGCTGCTCGCGCGCGGCGACTATCTGATGAACAGCATCGTCGCGTGCGGCAACTGTCATTCGTCGCGCGACGAGAACGGCAACTTCATCGAGGGCATGGAGCTCGCCGGCGGATTCGTGATCGAGGAGCCCGGCTTCAGGGCCTATGCGCCGAACATCACGCCCGACGTCGAGACCGGCATCGGCTCGTGGACCGACGAGCAGATCATCCGGGCCGTTCGCGAAGGCATTCGTCCGGACGGCCGCGTGCTCGGGCCGCCGATGGGCTTCCCGTTCTATCGCGGCATCTCGGATCGGGACATCCGCGCGATCGTCGCGTATCTGCGCAGCGTGCCGCCCGTCCGCAACGAGGTACCGCGCTCGACGTACAACATTCCGCTGCCGCCGAACTGGGGCGATCCGGTCGTCTCGGTGCCCGAGCCGAACAAGGACGATCCGGTCGAGTACGGCCGCTATCTCACGCACAACCTCGGCCACTGCACGGACTGCCACACGCCGCTCGTGAACGGCCAGCACGACTTCTCGCGCACCGGCGCCGGCGGCAACGTGTTCCCGATGCCGTTCGGCTACGAATGGAGCGCGATCTCGGCGAACATCACGTCGCACCCGGAGCTCGGCCTCGGCAGCTGGACCGACGACGAGATCAAGCGCGCGATCACGGAGGGCATCAGCCGCGACGGCCGCGAGCTGCTGCCGTTCATGGCGTTCAGCTTCTACAAGAACATCACCGACGAGGACCTCGACGCCATCGTCGCGTATCTGCGGACGCTGCCGCCCGCGACGGCGGAGCCGCCCGCCGAGCAGTGACCGCAACGTGTCAGACACCTTTTCGCAGAAAAAGGTGTCTGACACATTTTTCCGGCAAGACACTCGCGACACGTTAGCCGGCGGCGTCAGCTTCCCCCGTCCTGCAGCGCCTCGAGCAGGCGCGCCGTCTCGGCGTGGACCTCCCCGACGCCGCGGCCGCCGCCTCCGGTGCCGAGCGCGTAGTCGCGCGGCGTGCGGCCGGCCGCGTCCGCGGCGCGGGGGTCCGCGCCGCGCGCGACGAGCAGCCTGATCATCTCGTTCATGCCCTGCGACGCCGCGCCGTGCAGCGCCGTGCGGCCGCGCTCGTCTTCGAGGTTCGGGTCGGCGCCGGCGTCGAGCAGCAGCCGCGCGGCCTCGACGAGCTCCTCCTCGCGCGTGAACTTGCCGCGCGTGTCGATCGGGCGCCGATCCATGCCGGCGGCGATCATCAGCGCGGTCATCCCGCGGTCCTGCGGCAAATCGACGAGCGCACCGTGCGCGAGCAGGAGCCTCATCGCGCCGACGTCGGCCGCACGCGCGGCACGGATCAGCGGCGTCGTGCCGATGCCGAGCTGCTGGTCCGCGCCGCGATCTGCGCGGAGGCTCCGGTACGGCGGGAACATCTTGAGCTGCGCGTTCGGATTCGCGCCGGACCTGAGCAGGAGCTCGATCGTCTCGAGCCCGGTCGTCGCCGAAAGCGACGGCCGGTCGGGCCGGCCGCCGTGCGGCAGCGTGTTGAAGTCGACGGCCGCATAGAGCGGCGTGCGGCCCCACAGGTCCCACTGATTCACGTCCGCGCCCCGCTCGACGAGCAGCTTCGCCGCGTCGAAATGGCCGTTCAGGAGCGCCATCAGGAGCGGAGCGATCCTTTCCGGATTCGTCTCGTGAATGTCCGCGCCGGCATCGAGCAACAGGCGCACGCACTCGACGCAGCCTTGCCGCGCGGCGAACAGGAGCGGCGTGAAGCCGCCCGGCGCGATGTCCTTGAGGCGCGGCTCGGCCGTCACGCGCCGCTCCCAGTCGTATGCGTACGAGCGCGCGCCGACGTCGGCACCGAACTCGAGCAGCAGCCGGACCATCGCGGGCCGGCTCTGCGCGGCCGCCCACATCAGCGCGGTCTGCCCCTTGCGCCGCTCGACGGCGTCGACGTCCGCGCCGCGCTCGAGCAGGAGCCGCGCGGCCGCGACGTTGTCCGTGCGCGCGAGCACCATCAGCGCGGTCTGCCCGTCCGCGTTCGGCGAATCGACGTCCGCACCCGCGTCGAGCAAAAGCCTGAGGATCTCGACGTCGCCGCGGATCGCCGCCTCCGACATCGGCGTCGCGCCGTAGTCGTTCGCGACCGTGACGTCGGCACCGGCGTCGATCAGCCGGCGGACGAGCTCGACGTCGCCGTGATAGACGGCCCAGTGCAGCGCGCGCGTGCCGTCCGGTGACGCCTCGTTCGGCTGCGCCGCCCCTTCCGCGAGCAGCGCGAGCGCGCGCGCGGCCTCGCCGCGCTCCGCGAGCTCGACGAGGGACTCGCCGCTCGCCGCGGCCGCGGCGAGCGCGAGCGAGACGGCCCATGCGATCCGCATCGCGCATCGGCGGCCGGGATGCCGGACGCCGCTCGGTGCTACGCCGAACCGATGCGAGCTCGACACAGGCTAGATCTCCGAGAACGTCCCGGTGCTGTCCCCGAGCGAGTCGACCTCGACCCCGGCCCGGTGGAGCACGGTCAGCATCAGGTTCGAGACGGGCGTCCGGTCCGCGGCCTGGATGTGCTGATGGCCGCGAATCGCGCCGCAGCCGCCGCCGACGATCGCCGACGGCAGCGGGTAATGATCGTGCGCGTTGCTGTCCGACATGTTGCTGCCGTAGACGAGGATCGTGTTGTCGAGCATCGACCCTTCGCCGTCCGGCATCTCGGCGAGCCTGCGCACGAAGTCCGCGAACACGCGCGAGTGATACGTCTGCACGCGCAGCAGCCGCTCGAGCTTCGCGGCGTTGTTCTGGTGGTGCGACAGCGCGTGGAACGCGTCCGGCACGTCGACGTGGTTGTACGTCATGTTGCTGACCTCGGCCGCCATCATGAACGTGACGATGCGGGTCAGCCCGGCCTGGAACGCGAGCGCGACGATGTCGAACATCAGCCTGAGCTGCTCGTCGAAGCCGTTCGGAATGCCGACCGGCGCATCGGGCAGGTCGATCTGCGAAAGATCACGTGCCTCGAGCTTCTGCACGCGCCGCTCGATCTCGCGGACGCTGTCGAGGTAGTCGTGCACGACGGCACGGTCCTGCGGGCCGAGCCGCCTCTCGAGCGCAGCCGCCCGCTCGCCGATCGCGTCGAGCAGGCTCGCGTACTCGGCCGCGAGCGCGGCGCGCTCCTCGGCCGTGTCGCCCTGGCCGAACAGCCGCTGAAAGAGCTTGCGCGGATTGAACTCCATCGGCAGCGGCGTCGACGGCGTGCGGAACGAGATCGTCGCGCCGTAGCTGCAGCCGTAGTTTCTGTCGCACGCGCCGCCGCCGACCGGCTCCTCGGTCGCGACCTCGAGCGACGGGAACGGCGTGTCCTGGCCGATGTGCTGCGCGGCGACCTGATCGGCGGTGATGCCCCCGTAAGGATCGTGGCTCACGCGCGGCGCGACGCCCGAGAGCCACGTGCCCGGCGTGATCGCGTGCGTCGGCCCGTACGCGTGCTTGTTCTCGAGCCCGCTGACGACGGTGAGATGACGCTTGAACGGCTCGAGCGGCGCGAGCACCGGCGGCAGGTCGAACTCGCGGCCGACGGCCGTCGGCGTCCACTCCTTCATGATCGCGCCGTGCGGGAAGTAGATGAAGCCGAGCTTCGGCACAGGTCTCGCGGCGGTCTGTGCGAGCGCGGTGCCCGCCGGAACCATCGCGTCGAGCAGCGGCAGCGCGATCGTCGCGCCGAGGCCGCGCAGGACCGTCCGGCGCGGCAGATGCTTCCTCGTCAGGAACGTCATCGTCGGTCTCCCTCGTCGTGCACCGCCGAATGGAGCTCGGGCTCGTCCGCGGCGTCCGGCACCCGCGCGAGGCGGAACGGATCGCTCGTCACGATGCCCGTAAGGAGCGCGGAAAAGCGGTAGTCCTCGGCGGCCGCCTCGCGCACGATGCGCCGCACGGTCGGCATATCGTAATACTCGAGCCCGCGGCCGAGCGCGAAGATCATGAGCTTCTCGGTCAGCGTCTGCACGAAGCTTTCCGGTCGCGCGAGCAACGCGTCGCGCAGCTCGCCCGGCCCGTCGACGACCGTGCCGTCCGCGAGCCGGCCGGACGCATCGATCGGCTCCCCGGCGTCGCGATCGCGCGTGCGCCACTTGCCAATCGCGTCGAAGTTCTCGAGCGCGAAGCCGAGCGGGTCCATCACGCCGTGACAGCCGTTGCAGGCCGGGTTCTCGCGATGCGCCTCGAGCCGCTCGCGCACGGTCTTCGGCTGCTCGCCCTCCTGCGTCTCCGGGAACGCCTCGACGTTCGGCGGCGGCGGGGACGGCGGCGTGCCGATGAGGCGCTCGAGGATCCACGCGCCGCGCAGCACCGGCGCGGTGCGGTTCGGATACGACGTCGCCATCAGGATCCCGCCCTTGCCGAGCAGGCCGAAGCGGTTCGGGTCGCGTAGGGTCACGCGGCGGAACTGGTCGCCCTGCACGTCGCCGATGCCGTAGTGCAGCGCGAGGCGCTCGTTGACGAACGTGTGATCGGCGCGCAGCAGGTCGAGGACGCTGCGGTCTTCGAGGAAGATGCTCGCGACGAAGAGCTCGAGCTCTCTCTCGAAGCTCGAGCCTAAGTTGTAGTCGAACTCGGGGAACACGACCGGATCCGGATCGATGTCCGCGACGCCGCGCACGCCGAGCCACTGGAACGCGAAGTTCGTGACGAGCGAGCGCGCCTTCGGGTCCGCGAGCATCCGCCGCACCTGCGCGGCGAGCACGCCGTCTTCCTGGAGCCGGCCCTGCTCCGCGAGCTCGAGCAGCTCGTCGTCCGGAAGGCTGCTCCACAGGAAGAACGAGAGCCGCGACGCGAGCGCGTAGTCGTCGAGCGCATAGACCGTGCCGGGCGCGGCGTCCGCGGGCGCCGGTTCCGTGACGAACAGGAAATCGGGGCTCGCGAGGATCATCATGAGCCCCGAGCGAATGCCGTCCTCGAAGCCGCCGCCGCGCTCGCGCGCGGCGTCGTAGAAGCGAAGCGGCAGCTCGAGGTCGGCCGCGCCGACCGGACGGCGGAACGCGCGGCGGGCGAGGCCCGCGAGGATCCGCTCGGCGCACGGCCGCTCCGCGTCCGCCGTCTCGGGATAGCAGACGAAGACGCGCCGCCGGCTCGGCGTGTCGCCGACGCCGTACGCCTCGACCGGCCCCTCGATCTCGACCCGCTGCACCTTCATCGGGCTCGGCTCGCCCTCGACGATCCCGACCTCGCCGCCGCCCGGCACGAGCGGCTCGAGCACTGTGTCCTGCTCCGACAGCGTGCGCGCGACGAACGTGACGGCGACCCGCCGCGGCCCCGCCTCGACCTCGATCGGAATGTCCTCGAAGCGCGCGGCGATCTCGCCGACGGCCGCGGCCTGGCGCAGGTCGATCGCGGCCATGTCTTCCTTGCCGCCAATCTCGCCTTCGAACTGCTTCACGCCGTCGACGATGACGAGCAGCCGATGCCGGTACTCCATGCCTTCGACGTACCGCGCGCGGGCGAGGCCGCCGATGCTGATACGGTATTCGCCGTCCGCGGGGAAGTAGTGCTCGATCAAGAGGCCCCCGCGCGTGCCGAGCGGCATCCCATCGACGTGGCGATTCTGATTGAGCAGCGGATCGGCGTAATAGACCGTGCTGTCGAGCTTCGGGTCGGCGTCGCCGACGGCCTTCTCGCTGACGAGCCTCGCCGCGGCGATGTACTGATCGAGGAACGACGGCGAGAGCTTCAGCACGTTCGCGACGTTGTCGAACCCGTCGCTCTCGTCGTCCTTCGGCAGGAGCTCGCTCGCGTCGACGTCGAGCGCGAGGAGATCGCGGACCGCGTTCTGATACTGCGTGCGGTTCAGCCGGTGCAGGACGACGCGGCCGGGGTTCGGATTCGCGGCGGCTGCGGCGTCGAGCCGTGCCTCGAGCCACGCGACGAAGCGGTCGTACTCGCGGCTCGTCGGGGTCGCGGCGCCGGGCGGCGGCATCATCCGGCCGCGCAGCTTCCTCACGACCTCCTCGAAGAGCGCGGGCTCCGCGGCGATCGCGTCCGGCGTCAGCCGGTCGAACGCGATGTCCGCGGTGTAGTCGACCTCGTTGTGGCAGTCGACGCAGTAGCGCTCGAGGAGCGACCACTGCGCGTGCGCGTGCCGTTCCCCGCTCGAGCCGAACCACCACGCGGAGCCGGTCGCCAGGGCCGCGAGCACCGCCGTGCCGAGCGCTCGATTACGCGTCATACCTCGTCCCCGGCGAGAATCGTGGCCGACGCCGTTTCTCGCACGGCGTCATGCGCATCAGACGATGCCGCCGAGCTCGCGCGCATGATAGTACCCGCCGTCGTAAACGAGCGTGAGGAACAGCGTCGGATCGCCTCGGCGCGGATCGAGGCGCGGCGCGGCCGCCGCGATGTAATCCTCGAGCGTGCCGCCCGCGCGGTACGTCGCCGCGGCCTGCGTCATCGCGGTCCTGCAGAGCTCGAGCTGCGCCTCGAGCGCGGGCCGCCGCTCGACGCCGCCGTCGGCCGGCACGATCACGCTGTCCGCATCGACGGCGTCGAGCAGCGCCTCGGTCGCGTCGACCATCCCGCCGATCCAGCCGCCGGTCTCGTAGTCCGGCAGCGGATAACTTTCGGCCGCGAGAAGATCGCCGACCGCAAAGACGTTCTCCGCCGGAAAATGCACGAAGACGTCGCCGTCCGTGTGCGCGCGCTTCAGGTGACCGTAGCGGATCTCGACGCCGCCGAGCTCGAGCCGTCCCGACCCGTAGAAGGTGTGCGTAGGGAGCGCATCGGCCGGGCACGGCTCGTGCGCGAGCCGCTGCCACTTGACCTCGAAGCGTGCCCCCATCCATAGCTTCGTGTTCTCGTGCGCATGGATGCGGGCGCCCGCTGCGCGGAGCGCCGCGTTCGCGCCGGTGTGCTCCGGCCGCCAGTTCGTGTTGAAGACGTCGCGGATCGGTGCGCCGGGCCAGCGCTCCCCGAGCAGCGCGATCAACGCGTCCGCATGCTCCGCGCCGCCGCCGTCGACGAGCACGAGGCCGCCGTCGGTCGCGAGCACGGTGACGTTCGCGCCCGCGCCTTGGACGACCGCGACGCGCTCGCGGAGCTCGACGAGCCGAAGCGCCGGCGACTGCGCGGCCGCGCGAACGCCGGGCAACGCGAGCCCGCCCGCGGCCGCGGCGCCGACCAGGAAATCTCGACGGGTAACGGACGCTTGCACGCGACGATCATACCTCACCCTGCCGCGGACGGACGCACGTGCCGCCGCGACCGACATGCGTTCGGAAGACGGCGCTCAGCGCCCGAAACACTCGAACAGCACGACGTCTTCGTCGATGTTGCGCGAGATCCGCACGTGCGTCGTCTCGCTCGGGCACTCCATCGTGTCCGAGCGCGTCGGATCGCCGAGGCAGACCCAGCCGACGTTCGGATCGGTGACCTCGAGCACGACGAACTGCCCTTCGCGGACGCGCGCGACGTCGTCGTCACGGAGATCCGGTGCGTCGTCCTCGCCGCCGCCGCTCGGCTCGATCATCAGCACATCCGCGCAGGGCGCCGAATCGGCGCCGAGGAGCGTGACACCGTTCGGCAGGCGCGTGCCCACTTCCTGCGCGGAGGCGGCGCACCCGGCGACGGCGCCGGCGACGGCCCATACCAGCTTGGCTTTCATATTCCTCTCCGCAGAACGTCGCACGCTGCGAAAACTCCCGGAGAGCGGGCTGCAACATGTGTGCCACGGCTTACGCGCGCGCGATCGCCTCCTCCTTCTCGTGCCTCGCCGCCGCGGTCTGCATCACCTCCGACACAATCATGCTTGCGCCCCTGGGCCTCGCTGTCGCTCTTGGCTTTGCCAACAGCCCAAGGGCCTCACTCGTCGAGCGTGAACCGCCCGGCGGCGTCGCGGTCGCATGGCACGTTCGACGGCTTCTGTTCCGGCCGGTAATCCCATCGCGCGCGGTGCGTGACCGGGGCCGCGAGATACTCCGGATCCTCGACGACGGCCTCGTAGTCGATGTGCTTGCGGTCGGCCGTCAGCGTGAAGCGCTCGACGATGTGCTTCGACGCGCTCGAAGGCAGATCGAACGAGTAGCCGTCGGGATGCGCACGATACCCGATCGTGTCGACGACGAGCGTGTCGCCGTCCCAGCGTCCGATCGAATCGCCGTGGAGCGACGGCTCGAGGTCGGCAGGATGCTCCGCCCGGTCGAGATGGACGATGCGCTCGGCACCCATCACGTCGAGGCGGAACCTGACGTCGGTGTCGCCGAGCTCGACGATCACGGCCGACGGCAAGAGCATCAGCGCCGGCGGCCCGAACGGAACGCACGCGGAGCGCGACGCGTCGCGCGCCTCACGCGTCGCGTCGATCGCCGCGCGGCCCGCGTCGGTCAGCGGCCACTCGCGAGCGGCCGCCGCGAGCGCCGCGAACCCGGCCGCCTGCGGCACCCACGTGCCGGCGAGGCTCGAGGCCTCGGCGATGCCCGGCGGCGTCGGCGGGATCGCCCGGACATGCAGCGGGATCGCCGTGCCGTCGGCCTTCGTCAGCATCCAGCCGAGCGCGGTCGCATCCCCGCCTCGCCTGTTCGGCTTCACGTGGACGACGACGCGCTCGCCGACCCGCACCGCGTTCGCATCGAATCCGAGCGCCGCCATGTTCGACGCGCCGCCGGCCTCGATCCTGCGCGTCACGGGCGTGCCATCCGGTCCCGTGACGTCGAGCTCGAAGTAGACGTGCGGGTTGCGCCACGAGACGCCGCTGACCGTGCCCTCGAGCGTCTCGTCGCGCGTCAAGTCGAATTGCGCCGGGCTGTGATGCGCTGCGGCCGGCAGGGCCACGAGCGACATGACGGCGGCGAGCGGGCGGAAACGGACGGTCTCCTTCATCGTTCGTGTGTCACCACGGCTGACGTCGGCACAAGGATACCGCTATAGTTTCTCGAAACGACAATCGTCTCAGGGAGAATCATGATCCGCCGACGTCGCGCGCGCCTCGCGCAAGCCGCGGTCCTCGTTACGCTGACGTGCCACGGCGCCGCGGCACGCGCGCAATCCGGTCCGTCCGCGGAGGCGATCCGCGTCGATCGGCTCGCGCAGAACGTCGAACGGGCCGAGTCCGTGCGCCGGGTCAAGCGCCTGCAGGAAGCGTACGCGCAGTATTCCCAGTTCGGCCTCTGGGACGAGATGGCGGCACTCTTCGCGGACGATGCCGTGCTCGTGCGCGGCGACGATACGGTCATCGGCCGCGACGCGATCGCTGAGTACTTCGTCGAGACGTTCGGCGGCGGACGCGACGGGCTGCCGCGCGGAGGGCTGCACACGCAGCTCGTCTTCAGGCCGCTCGTCAACGTTTCGGCGGACGGGCAGTCGGCGAAGGGCCGCTGGTGGGAGTGGTCGATGCTCGGCCGCTACGACGGCGACGCCGAATGGGCCGGCGGCATTTACGAGAACGAGTACGTGCGCGAGGACGGCACGTGGAAGTTCTCGCGCGTGCACTACTACCCGATGATCGCGGGCCCGTACGAGACCGGCTGGCGCAACGTCGACGACGACCAGAAGGTCGTGCCGTATCACTTCACGATCGACGAGACCGGCATACCGGTGCCCGACCTGCCCGAGTCCGCGCCGGTGCTCGACGCGACGTCCGATCCGGAGACGCGGCTTGCGGCCCTCGAGCAGCGGATCGCGGCGCTGAACGACGAGGATCAGGTCCGGAACCTGCAGAACGCATACGGCTACTACGTCGACCGGAAGATGTGGGACGACGTGACCGACCTCTTCACCGCGGACGCGCTGCTCGAGATCGCCGACGTCGGGATCTACGAAGGCCCCGCCGGCATTCGGCGCGCGCTCGAGCGGATGGGGCCCGCGGGCCTCGAGCACGGCGAGCTCAACGATCACATGCAGCTCGACATGATCGTCTCGATCGAGCCCGGCGGGCTCGAGGCGCGCTCGCGCGGGATCGAATGGGGCATGCTCGGCGATGCCGACGACGACACGGCGTTCTTCACGCTCGCGGTGTTCGTGAACCGTTACGTCAAGGACGACGGGATCTGGCGGATACGCGAGATGCGCATCTTCCCGATCATGAAGACGGACTACTACGAGGGCTGGGCGAAGAGCGCCAGCGTCGACCCGACGCCCGCCGAAGCGCATGCGCCCGACCGGCCGGTGCCCGAGAACGACCGGATGACGCCGGGCGCAATCCCGGTGTTCTTCGCGCCGAATCCGGTCACGGGAATACCGGTGCGCCTGCCGGAGGGCACGAAGGTCGTCGGCGCCGAGCGCCTGCTGCCGGCGCCGCGCGGCGCGCGTGAGGCCGAGCCGGAGCGCACCCTCGACGCGCGGATCGCCGAGGCCGAGCGACGCCTCGCGGTCTCGAAGGCCTGGGACGGCGTCGAGAACGTGTCGTCCGCGTACGGCGACTACCTCGACGACCTCGATTTCGGCCCGCTCGCCGCGATCTTCGCCGAGAAGGGCAACAAGCAAATCCCGTTCACGGGCTTCTACGTCACGCGCGAGCGCATCGCGGAACGCGACCGGAGCCGCGCCGCGGCACAGCCGAGCGAACCGCGTCCGCGCACGACGCTCGCGCTGCACCTCCGCACGCAGCCGGTGATCCACGTCGCCCCGGACGGGCGCTCGGCCGCGATTCGCACGCGGCTGTTCCAGCCGCAGTCGAGCCGCACGCGGGCGCTCGGCTTCGGCTCCGGGATGTACAACGACCAGGCCGTGCTCGAGAACGGCATCTGGCGCCTGTGGAGCGTCGCGATCGACGAGCACTACTTCCAGTCCGCGGGCTACGAGGGCGGCTGGGCCGGCGTCGAGCCCGCGGACCCCGCCGCGCTGCAGCGGCAAGGAGGCGCGGTCTCGAGCGACTACCCGCCGGACATCCCGCTGACGGAGCTCGGCGAGCGCGAGCGCGGCTTTCGCGGCGGCACCGGACAGACGCTCGCGTGGCCGTCGATCCTGCCGATGTGGTTTCACTATCGAAATCCCGTCTCGGGCCGGGTACCGGAGCATTACTGGCCCGATTGCGTGCCGTGCATGAAGTACCCCGAGACGAGCATGGCGAGCCACGGGTATCTGCTGCCGCCGAACTAGCCGATGCTTCGCTTGCTGCGACGCCTTGCGCGGACCGGCTCACAGGGAGCCGGTCCGCACGGGTACCGAAGCCGCCTTGCGGATCGCCCGCCTTGACGGCTTCGCCGCTCGGCACGACGAATTGCGCCCGTCCGACAGGAATGACGCCATGCACCTGAAATCGTCCGCGCTGGCCTGCTTCGCTCTCGTCGTCTCGTTGACCGGCGCGCCATCCGACGCCGGCGCACAGCCGGGCGCGGCGCCGGCTGCCGAGGCCTCCCTCGCGCCGATCAGCGTGTCGGGCGCCTACTGGATCGAGCTGTCGCCGGTCGTCGTCGCGGCGGGGAGCTTCTATCCCGAGCCGATCGGCGTCGGCGAAGGCGGCATCACGCGGATCACCGCGGGCGAGGTCGATCTCGCGACGAATGCCGAGACGCAGCTTCTGCGCGAATCGGTCGCCCATCCGGATCTCAGGATCATCATGACGGTGACCGAGAGCTTTTACCGGCTCGTCGGCAGGCGCTCCGCCGGCATCGGGACGCTTGCGGACCTCAGGGGCAAGCGCGTGATGGTGCCGCGCAGGACGTCCGCGAACTATTTCCTCGTCGCGATGCTCGGGACGGTCGGACTGACTGAGGACGACGTCGAGCTCGTCGCGCTGCCGCGCGCCGCCGACGTCAAGGCGTCGCTCGACCTGATGTCCGACGCGTTGCTCCGCGGCGAGGCAGACGTGATCTCCATCTGGGAGCCCGAGCCCGAGGACGCGATCCGCGCGCTCGGCGACGACGCGATCGTCTTCCAGGATCGAAGCGTCTACCGCGAGGTGTTCAACCTGCACGCGACGGCCTCGGCGCTCGCCGATCCGGCGAAGCGCCGCTCGATCGTCGCGTTCGTCCGCGCGGTCGCCGACGCGACGGCCGCGTTGCAGGACGATCCGGAAAGGTATTGGCCGCAGATCTCGAGCGTGATCGGGTATTCCGAAGCGCAGATCGCGGACGGCTGGCCCGAGATGGCGTTTCCGGTCGAGATCGTCCCGGACATGCTCGACGTGCTCGCGGCCGAGGAAGTCTGGGTGGCGAAGGAGCTGGACCGCGAGCCGCGCTCGCGCGCCGAGCTCTCGAGGCTCGTCGACCGATCGGTCGTCGAGGAAGCGCTCGCCGGCCGCTGAGGGTCGACTCGGCCCGGCGGCGCCCGGCGCGAGCGACGCACGCGAGGCGGCCCGCCCGGACCGCCTCGCACGCCGCCGGTCAGTCGTCGAGCGCGATGAACGCGAGCGCGTTGTGGTCGTTCATCGGGATCACGAGCTGGTTCTGGTTCGAGTCGTAGCACATCGAAGCGGCGCTCGGGATGCCGGCCGCGATGATCTCGGCCTCCTCGCCCGGACGGATCCGTGACACGCTGCCGAACCGCACGCTGCTGACGTACTTCGTGCCGTCGGGCAGGACGACGACGCCGTCGTTGCCGCTCTCGGCCGCGTGCTCGGTCCCGACGAGCTCGCCGTTCGTGTCGAACGTGAGCACCTCGTTGTTCGCGATGTTCACGACGACGATGTTGCCGTCCGGATCGATCGCGACGCCGTTCGGCACGGCGAGCGGCGCGCCGTCGACGAACACGGAGACCTCGCCGTCCGCCGTGATCCTGTAGATGCGCTCCGGCGGACGCGTGTTCGACACGTAGATCGTGCCGTCCGAGCTCACCGCGATACCGTTCAGCACGCTGGCCTCCGGCACGCGGAACGCGTCGCGCGGCGCTCCAGTCGCGAGGTCGAACGTGCGGACCGTGTCGATGTCCGCGACGTAGAGCAGATCGCCCTGGATCGCGCTGCCGAGCGGCTGGTTCAGCGTGAGCCCGTCGCGCGTCTGGCCGATCCACTTCGACGTGTGCACGGTGCCGTCCGGGTTGATCAGCGACACATAGCCGTCGTTCTGCTGCAACTCCTGCCCGACGCCGGCGTTCATCGCGAGGATCAGGTTGCGCTCCGGATCGAACGTGCAGCTCTCGGCGAAGCGGAAGCTGCCGAAGACCTTGACGTTGCCGGTCATCGGCGTCCGTTGACCGGCCTCGTTGACCGTTCCGAGCGGCTCGCCCGCGCGAAACTCGCCCGATCCGCCTCCGCTCGGGGGCTGCGCGAGCGCGGCCGCCGCGCCGATCGAGAGTCCGAGGCACACGGGCAAAGCAAGCGTTTTTCTCATGGGGTCGTTCCTCTTCTTCGTTGCGCCGCGGTTGGTCGAAGCGGCATCCGATGCCGCGTCGAGTGTACCGGAGATGGGCGCAGCGGATCGGGGTCGGCGCAAACCGGATCGGCTTCTGGCGCGCAGCCGCACCGGCATCGGCGACAGGCCGCGCGCCGCTCTCGATCGCATTAAGACGTCGTGAGCGTCTCCCAGGCGACGTCTTCGTTGAAGTCGGCCCTGCCGTCGCCGTCGAGATCGACCTCGATCCGGACGAAGGCGTCGTCGAGGGTAATCGCGCGGATCGTCGCGCCGCCGTCGCCCGTGATGAGCAGCTCTCCGATGTGCGGATGCAGGCCCGCGAAGCCGACGAACGGCTCGACGGTCTCGAAGAGCGCCTCTCCTTCGAACCGCGAGCTCGAGACGCGGCCGGAGGCCTCGATCGAATAGTCCCCCGTCACGGCATCGACGGATTGGACCAGCGAGTAGTCCGTCAGCGCGTGAAGCGATCCGTTCGTTTCGATGACCAGCGAGTCGGACGAGACGCGGAACTCGAGGCGCGGCAACGCCGCCTCGATCGCGAGCGCCGCAGCACCGTCGATCGCGACCGTCTCCTCCTCCGCTACGCTCTCGAAGGCTGCAAGATCGACGCTGGCCGACATCGAGTAGGTGCCCGTCTCGAGGCTGCCGGAAAAGGCGACGACGGTCATCGAGAACGTCCCGTCGATGACCGCCTCGCCGTCGGCGCATTCGTCGAACACGATCGTCACCTCGTCCCCGGGGCTCACCGTGCTCTGCGACGCGATCTCTCCCGAAATCGTGATCGTGCCGCCGAGCTCACAGGGCTCGGTCATCGGACCGACCGGCGCTTGCGACCAGACCGGCCCGCTTTGCTCGACGAGCGCGCCCTCCCGCGCGGCGCTCGGCTTCGAATGGAGCGGGGCCGCCTTGCCCGAGAAGGCATCGCCCGGAGCGGCGTCCGGAACGGCGAGCGAAGCGAAATGGCCGCCTTCGATTGCCGACCGCACGACGCCGGCCGCGACCGTCTGCGCGTTCGTCGCGCTGATCTTTACGAGCTCGACCGGCGGCGGCGCCGGGGGGTTGAGCGACGACCCGCCGCCTCCGCCGCCGCAGCCTGCCACGGTGGTCAGCGCGACGCCGGCGATCGAACGGGGAATGAATCTTGCTTTCATGGCATCTCCGCCGGCCGTCCCCCGGCCGCACCGCGAAGCGTTCGAGATCCCGGCCCCATGCTGAAGGAAATGGCTCACATTCGGCGGCCAAGACCTTTATGCTGGCCGTTGGAGAAGAGGACCGGAATCGAGGAGCGTATCGATGAATTCAGCGATCGCAAGGCTCGCGGCCGCGCTCGCCGCCTGTGCGGCGTCACCGGCCATCGCCCAGCCGCCGGACGACCGGACGCCCGGGGATGACAGCCGGATCGAGGTCGCGGACACGGACGCAGCGAATCCGTTGTTCGCTCCGAGCACGCTGCCGCTCGGATACCCGCCGTTCGACCGGATCGAGGACGAGCACTTCGCTCCGGCGCTCGAGCGCGGCATGGCCGAGCACCTCGCGGAGGTCGACGCGATCGCGTCGAACGCGGAGCCGCCGACGTTCGAGAACACGATCGTCGCGCTGGAGCGGTCGGGACGCCTGCTCGAGCGCGCCGCGACGATCTTCTACAACCTCGTCGGCGCGGATACGAACGACGCACGGCAGGCGATCCAGGCCGAGTTCGCGCCGAAGCTCTCGGCGCACGAGGACGCGATCCGGCTCGACGGGCGCCTGTTCGCCCGGATCGAAGCGCTCTACGAGGCACGTGCGTCGCTCGGCCTCGATCCCGAAGCGGTGCGTCTGATCGAGCGGTACTACACCGACTTCGTCCGCGCGGGCGCGCAGCTATCGGACGACGACAAGGCGCGGCTGCGCGAGATCAACGAGGAGCTCGCGCGGCTCACCACTCAGTTCACGCAGAACGTGCTGGCCGAGGTGAATGCGTCGGCCGTCGTCGTCAACGACCGCGCGTCCCTCGCCGGGCTTCCGGAGCCCATGATCGAGGCCGCGGCGGATGCGGCCGCCGAACGGGGCCTCGACGGGAAATACGTCATCGCGCTGCAGAACACGACCGGTCAGCCGCCGAACGCGTACCTGCACGATCGCGAGCTCCGCCGGCGCATCCACGAAGCGTCGATCGCGCGCGGGAGCCGCGGCAACGACTATGACAACCGCGGCATCGTCTCGCGGGTCGTCGAGCTGCGCGCCGAGCGTGCGCGCCTCCTCGGCTACGCGAACCACGCCGAATACGTGCTCGCCGACGAGACCGCGATGACCCCCGCTGCCGTCGACGAGATGCTGTCCGCGCTCGTGCCGCCGGCGATCGCGAACGCCCGCCGTGAAGGCGCGGCGCTGCAGGCGATGATCGATCGCGAGCAGGCGGCGAAGGGCGAGCCGTCGTTCGAGCTGATGCCGTGGGACTGGGCCTACTACGCGGAGAAGGTGCGGCGGGCGTCCTACGATTTCGATGAGGCGGAGCTGAAGCCTTATCTGGAGCTCGACAGCGTGTACGAGAACGGCGTCTTCTACGCGGCCGAGCGGCTTTACGGCATCCGCTTCGAGGAGCGGCACGACCTGCCCGTGTATCATCCGGACGTGCGCACGTTCGACGTCTTCGACGCGGACGGCTCGCACCTCGCGATCTTCATCCTCGACCCGTACGCGCGGCCTTCGAAGCGCGGCGGCGCATGGATGAACGCGTACGTCTCGCAATCGAAGCTGCTCGACGAGCGGCCCGTCGTCGCGAATCACCTGAACATCCCGAAGCCGCCCGCCGGCGAGCCGACGCTCCTGACGTGGGACGAGGTGACGACGGCGTTCCACGAGTTCGGCCACGCGCTGCACGGCATGTTCTCCAACGTCACGTATCCGTACTTCGCCGGGACCCGCGTGCCGCGCGACTTCGTCGAGTTCCCGTCGCAGGTCAACGAGATGTGGGCGGACTGGCCGGAGGTGCTCGCGAATTACGCGCGCCACTACGAGACCGGCGAGCCGATGCCGAGAGAGCTGCTCGACAAGGTGCTCGCGAGCGCGAAGTTCAACCAGGGCTTCGCGACGACGGAGTATCTCGCCGCTGCGCTGCTCGATCAGAGCTGGCATCGGCTCGCGCCGGACGAGGTGCCGCCGGCCGAGGACGTGATGGCCTTCGAGGCGCGAGCCCTCGAGGCGAACGGCACGAACTACGCGCCCGTGCCGCCCCGCTATCGCACGCCGTACTTCAGTCACATTTTCGACGGCTACGCGGCGGCGTACTACTCGTACATCTGGTCGGAGGTGCTCGATGCGAACACGGTCGAGTGGTTCAAGCAGAACGGCGGCCTCACGCGCGAGAACGGCGACCGCTTCCGTGCGACCTTGCTGTCGAAGGGCGGGAGCATAGAGGCCCTCGACCTCTTCCGCGAGTTCGCCGGCCACGAGCCGCGCATCGAGCCGCTGCTCGAGCGCCGCGGGCTCACGCCGACGGCCGACGACTCGACGGCGCCGCCGGAAGGCGACACTTCGGCCGACCGCTAGAAAATCGTGTCAGACACCTTTTTCTGCGGTGTCAGACACCTTTTTCTGCGAAAAAGGTGTCTGACACAATTTCCGGGACCCAATTTCCGGGACCCCGATTTTCTCCGGGGAGGACGATAAGAATGAGAACGTTCCTGGCCGCGCTGGCCGCAGTCGCGGTCGGCGTCGGTGCGATCGAAGCTGCGGACGCGCAGCCGCGCGGCCCGGCGCGCGAGATCATCCACATTACGGGCGATCTCTACCGCGCACGCAACGGCAACTGGTACACGATCTTTCTCGTCACGCCCGACGGGATCGTCCTCGGCGACCCGATCAACCCGGGGTTCGCCGAATGGCTCGCGGGCGAGCTCGATCGGCGCTTCGGCGTGCCCGTCCGCTACGTCGTCTACAGCCACAGCCACTTCGACCATGCGGCGGGCGGCGCGGCGTTCGCCGATACGGCGCTCTTCGTCGCGCACGAGAACATGCTGCGGAACATGGACGGCCGCTATCCGCAGATGCCGGGCGACATGATCGATCGCGACGACAACGGCCTGATCGATCAGGACGACATCATGATCCCGACGAACGCGGCGCCCGGCGTCTGCGGCATGGGCCCGAACTTCATCGCGCAGTACGACCGCGACGGCGACGGCGCCCTGACGCCCGCGGAGCTTCAGGCCGACATCGTGCGGCCCGACATCGTCTACTCCGACCGGATGCAGATCGAGCTCGGCGGCAAGCGGGTCGAGCTCCTGCATCCCGGGCTCAACCATTCCGACGACGCGACGGTCATGTACTTCCCGGCCGAGCGCGTCGTGTTCGCGACCGAGTTCCTCGCCGACGCGCTCGTCACGGACAACATCTACTCTCTGCCGAGCGCCTGCGGACCGTTCGACGGCAGCCCGATGTCCGAGTGGATACGCTCGTACAGGAGCGTCGAGGCGCTCGACTTCGACGTGCTCGCCGGCGGCCACGGCGCGCTGTTCGACAAGGCGGCGGTCACGGCGACGCGCGAGTACTTCGAGGACCTGAAGGCCGCGGTGTCCGCGGGCATGGCGGCGGGCAAGTCCCTCGACGAGCTGAAGCGGACGCTCGAGCTGCCGAAGTATCGTGACTGGGCGAACTACGAGCGGCTGCGCGAGAAGAACATCGAAGCCGCCTATCTGAACTTGAAGCTCTATCGGTGACCGCCGTAAAACGTTGCCGATAGCTCGCCGATCCGCGCGGCGTCGTCAGTTCCTGACGTTGATCGAGTAACCGCCGTCGACCGCGAGCTTCGCGCCGTTGATGTAGCTCGCGCGGTCCGACGCGAGGAACACGACGGCGTCCGCAACCTCGTCCATCGTGCCCCAGCGTCCGGAGACGATGCCCCACTCCGCGCACGTCCGCTCGAGGAACTGCTCTTTGCTTTCGCCATGCTTACGCGCGGAGCGCTCGGCCCACGATTCCCGCCACTCGGTCGCGATCAGGCCGGGGATCACCGCGTTCACGGTGATCCTCGCCGCGGCGAGGTCCGCCGCGAGGTACGACGTGACGTGATTCATCGCGGAGTTGTTCAAGCCGTGCGTCAGTGCGCTCGTCAGCACGCTCGAGCCGGCGATGCCGCTGATGTTGATGATGCGGCCGGTCCCGTCCGTCGGCATATACGGGATCGCGCACTGGGTCGCGCGCAGCATGCCGAGGATCTTCGTGTCGACGTCGTCGCGCCAGTCGCCGTCGGGCCACGTGATCTGGCGCTCCGGCCGCTCGGCCCGCCCGCGTTGTTCACGAGGATGTGCAGCGTGCCGAGCTCCGCATGCGCCCGCTCGACGGCCGCGCGCACGGCCGCGGCATCGCGGATGTCGGCGGGGATCGGCACCGCGCGGACGCCGGTCCGCGCTGCGATCTCGCTGGCCGCGGCTTCGAGCGCGTCGACGGTCCGCGCGACGAGCGCGACGCGCACGCCCTCGCGCGCGAGCCCCATCGCGATCGCCTTGCCGATGCCCTTGCTTGCGCCCGTGACGAGCGCCGCACGACCCCCGAGCCCCAGCTCCATCCGGACGCCCTCCCTTCGGCGAAAGTATACCGACGCGCCGCGAGCGTGACGAAAACGCGGAGCGGGTCGGCACACGCGATACCGATCGCCTATACTGCCGGTCGCGCCCGTTGGACATCGAAAGCGATCCGATCATGGCCCGCCGACCGCTCAGGAAGAAGGCACGGAAGACGTTCAGCCCCGGCGATTACGAGGCCGAGCTCGTACGACTCTTGAACGGCAATCGGCGCGAGGCCGAGCGGCTGATCGCCGAGGAGCTCACGCGCTCCCCGTCCCTGTCGCGCCAGGGAGCGGCGCTCGCGCTCGTCACGCGGATCCGGCACGAGCGCCAACCGTACTCACGCAGCCTCTGACCCGCGCGGCGGGCCGCTGGCCGTTTTGACAGCCCGCGGAAGCGTTGCCTATCCTCAGGCGTTTCCAGGAAGCGCCGCTTCAGGCGCGATTGAAGAGAGGGATTTCACCGTGAACAGACGATACGGAGCGCTGCGTGCCGCGTTGCCGGCGGCCATCGCGCTCGCAGCATGCTCGGGCGCGTCGGCGCAGGAGCCGGGCGCACAAGCGGCAGGAACGGATTCCGGCGCCTACACCGTGCCGCGCACGCCCTGGGGCGACCCGGACCTGCAGGGGAAATGGCCGCTCGACTCGGTCGGCCAAACGCCGATGCAGCGTCCGGTGGAGCTCGGCGAGCGTGCTTATCTCACGGACGAGGAGTACGAGGCGGCACTCGCGGCGGCGGCGAATCTCGCGGCCAACTACGAGCGGGAGGAGGCGCAGAACCGACTCGGCTCCGGCCATTGGTTCGAATGGGGCAAGCCGCTGCGCCAGACCTCGCTGATCCTCGAGCCGGCCAACGGGCGGATCCCGCCGTTGACCGAGGAAGGTAAGGCGCGGGCCGCGAAGATGAAGAGCAGCTGGACCGGAGAGATCTTCTCCGACATCTCCGACTTCAACGCGCTCGACCGCTGCATCACGCGCGGGCTGCCCGCGTCGATGGTGCCGTTCCCGTACAACAACGGCGTCGAGATCTACCAGACGCCGGGTTACGTCGTGATCCGCCTCGAGCTGATCCACGAGACGCGGATCATCCCGGTCGACGGCCGGCCGCCGCTGCCGGAAGAGATCCGGCATTGGATGGGCGAGTCGAGGGGCCACTGGGAGGGCGAGTCGCTGGTCATCGAGACGACGAACTTCAACGGGCTGTCGCCGATGGTCATCGTCGGGCCGAGCAACCCGCCGATCCCGACGAGCGAATCGCTGCGGATGACGGAGCGGCTGACGCGGACCGGGCCGAACACGATCCAGTACGAGGCGTGGGTCGACGATCCGGTCGTGCTCACGGCGCCGTTCAAGCTCGAGTTTCCGTGGACCCGCAACGACGACTACAAGATCTTCGAGTACGCGTGCCATGAGGGCAACACGGTGGTCAGGAACTACATCGAGACCACCGATCCGCGCTTCGTCGGCAAGGAGAACGCGGGCACGAACTTCCCCGTCGAGGAGTGGCTGCGGATGACCGTCGACAGGTTCATGGAGGAAGAAGAGGACTGACCGATGCGCGCGGGCGATCGTTCCGATCGCCCGCCCTGCCCGCCGATTCTCGAGCTCCGCGCTACCCTCGCCGCGCGCGCCCGACGACTCACGAGCGGTCCAACGGCCGCTGCAAAACGCTACCTGGAAGAACGCAAAATTTTCCTACCGGCGGCGCCTTTCCCGCCGCTATAAAGTGCATGCGGCATGCATGGAAGCCGCTGTCACATGGGGAAAGAACCAGGAGTACGGCCGTGAAGTTCGGACGCATGTTCATCGGTAAGCACACGGAGCTCGCCCGCCCGGTCAATCAGGTCGACGAGGACCTCATGCGCCGCATCGCGGAAGCGAAGCAACGGCTGATCGAGCGGAACATCGAACCCGTGCCGCTGCTGCGCGTGAAGCCGACGGTCCGGCCGGTGCACGCGCACCGATAACCAAGGGGGGCCGCCCCTCGCCCCTTGCTCCTCGGACGAGGCGGCGGCCTTCCCGCTCCGCACTCGAGAGACGGCCCACGACACACCGTCCGGCGCCGACGGGCGCCGGCATGATTCTTGCTCGCTCGAGCGGCAAGAATGAACGAGAACCCTGTCGCGCGGGCCGCGCATGTCCCGACGCCAACGTCGACGCGGACGTGCAATCGTAGCTCGCGCGGTGTCGTTGCGCGTGCCGGAGCGCCCTCCGCCGGTGCCGCATCTGCCGGAGCGCCCGACGTCTGCGTCGCATCTGCCGGTGCGTTCGACGTCTCCGTCGCATCTGCCGGTGCGTTCGACGTCGAGGTCGCCGCGTGTGCCGAAGCGCTCGACCTCTCTCCGCGCCCTCTCCGATCGAGCCCGCGGATGGCAACCGCGTCTCTCGTCGTCGCACTGCTCGCGCCTGCCGTCGCCGCGGCCGATCTCGTCTTCACGAGTCAGCCCCCGCTCGATGCGAGCGTCGACCGTGCGTACGTCTACACGATGACGGCCGCGGACGACGACGATGACGACGACAGGCGCGGACGGGGACCCGGCGTGCGGTTCTTCGTGCTCGAGAGGCCGGCATGGCTCGAGCTCGACGGGCGCGATAGGCTCGCGGGCACGCCGAGCGAGCGCGACGTAGGCGATCATCCCGTTCGGCTGGCCGCGCAGCGCAGGAACGAGATCGCGGTCCAGACCTTCACGATCACGGTTCATCCGCGCGCTCCCGCCCCGCGTCCGGACCCGCCGGCCCCGCCGCCGCCCCCGGCCCCGCCGCCGCCTCCTCCGCCGCCGCCGGTACCTCCCGTCACGGCAGATCTCGGTGCGTCGGTGTCGGTCTCGCCGAATCCGGTGCTCGTCGGCGCGCCGCATTCGTGGACGGTGCGTGCGAGCCACGTCGACGGCGCCGACGTCGCGAACTTCGCGCTGACGGTCGTCTTCGACGCGCCGGCAGGGTACCGCATCGAGAGCATCACCGATCCCGCGTGCGCACCGTCTGCGGCGGCCGAGATCACGTGCCGCTGGTCCGCGCTCGCCCGCGGCACGTCGCGTGCCGCGACGCTCGAAGGCGTGGCGAGTGCGCCCGGCACGGTCACGGCGTCGGTCGCGGTCTCGATCCTCGATCGAGGCGTCGCCGACGCCGACGGCGGCAACGATCGTGCAACGGCGGTGCTCGACGTCGCCGAAACCCTGCCCGTCCGTCCGATTCAGACCCTCGCGGCGCCGGGCGCACGCGGCGTCGCGGCCGCCGACTTCGACGGGGACGGTCGCGACGATCTCGCGGTCGCCGCGGCCGATGCCGTCCTCGTGTTCACGAGCACGCCCGACGACCACGGCCGCCCGTTCGGCGTGTCACCGACCGCCGTCGACACCGCCGCCGGCGGCGCCGGCATCGCCGCCGCGGACCTCGATGCGGATACCGGCATCGACCTCGTCGTCGCGAGACCGAATGCCGCGAGCGTCGTGCTCTTCGGCACGGCGAACGGGTTCGAGGCCGTGCCGCTCGAAGGCCTCGCCGGCGCCCGCGCCGTCGCGATCGGCGATGTCGACGGCGATTCGCTGCCCGACGTAGCGCTCGCGAGCGACACGATGACGGTCGTCCATCGGAATCTCGGCGCGCGGCTCTTCGCTGCGCCCGAGACGGTCGTCGCAACCGGCAGCGTGGCGTTGGGTGCGGCGGACCTGACCGGTGAAGGCCGCGCGGAGGTCGTCATCGGCGGGGACGCGCGGGACGTCGAGGTGTATCGACTCGACGGCGGCGCCTACGTGCTCGCGGCGTCGGCCCCGACGGGACCCGCGTCGTCGCTCGCGCTCGAGGACGTCGACGGCGACGCGACACCGGATCTCGCGGTCGGCAGCCGATCGGGAGCCGATCGCGTGCTCCTGACGCGAAGCGGCCCGTCGATTGCCTTCTCGCCGGCGGCGAGCCTCGAAACGTCCGCGAGCGTCGGCGCGCTCCTCGCCGACTTCGACGCCGACGGCCGAATCGACGTCGCGACGATCGGCGCGAGCGGCGTCCACCGCGTCCATCGACACGACGGCGCGTCGCCGCCCGCGTTCGCGCCGCTGCCGCAGCCCTTCTCCGGGGCCCGCGACGTGCTCGGCGCCGCGAGCGGCCTGTTCGACTTCGACGAGATCCCGGACGCCGCGGTCGTCGCCCGCGACGGCGTCGAGATCTTCGTCAACGTCGGCCAGCCGCTTCCGCCCGGCGCGCCGAGGCTCGTGCTGAACGGCGAGCCGACGGTCGTCCTCACGGTCGGCGACGAGTTCGTCGACCCGGGCGCGAGCGCGTTCGACGACGTCGACGGCAACCTCACAAATCGCATCGTCGTCACGAATCCGGTCGACACGAAGACGATCGGCACGTACGTCGTAACCTACGAGGTCGAGGACAGCTCGGGCAACAGAACGACGGTCACGCGAACCGTCGACGTGCAGGCGCGCGCCGCGGCCGGTGGTGGCGGCGGCGGCGCGGCGGGGTCAGGCCTCCTCGCGCTCCTCTGCGTTCTGCTTGCCGTGCGCAGGCGGTTGCACGCGTGACGCGGGACCGGGCTCGCGGGGCCCGGTCCGTGCTCCGGCTCCGTCAAAGCGTAGGCTGCACCGACAGATCCTCGCGGAAACGCAGCATCTGAGTCTCGGAGCTGTCGACGAGCGCATCTCCGCGCAGCATCAGCTCCTCCGCCTGCTCCTGCCCGAGCGCTTCGACGAGCGGAGAAGGCCCGTCGAGCTCCTGCCAGCCCTGCAACGGCACCGCGAAGACCCACGTGCGCCCCTCGGCGCCGAACATCAGCTCCGTCGTGTAGACGGCGCCGATATTCGCCTGCTTCAACGCGGGGATGAGCTCGTCGCGGATGAAAGTCTCGTACTCGCGGGTTTTGCCGGCCATCACCGTGTCCCGGATCAGCATCAGCAGCTCCGGCGCCGGCTGCTCCTGCCCCGGGATGATCGACAGCTCCGGACGCATGCGCCCGACGATCACCGTGTGCGAGTCGATCGTGTCGCCGATACGGTTCAGCCAGTTCGCCCACTCGACGGGCTCCATCGGCGCCTGGTCCATCTGCGCGAGCGACGCAAACGAGTCGAGCTCCATGACGAGGTGATACGTGTTCACGTTGCCGAGCTCGACGCTCCACGCCGCGAAGCCGGGCTGCTGCTGCCCGGATTCCATGATCGCATCGCGAAGCTCCTTGATGAGCCCCTCGAACTCGCCGACGCGATCGTGCTTGACCTGAATGACGCGCACGCCGGTCAACATCGCCTGCGCCTGCGCCGCAGGCGGCTCGGCGCGGGCGATCTGCACGTCCTCCTGCCCGGGAGCAACGCGTCCGGGCTGCTGCTCCGCTGCGCGCGGCTGCTGCGCCGGCTGGGCGGGCTGCTCCGGCTGTGCGGACTGCGGACCCGGCTGTGCGGACTGCTGACCCGGCTGTGCGGACTGCTGACCCGGCACCTGCTGCGGCTGATCTTGCGGCGCCGGCTGAGGGGCCGGTTGCGGCGCAGGTTGCTGAGCGAGCACGACTGACGAAGACAACACGATCGCGAGACCCGTCAACGAAGAGCCGAGAACGCGTCGTGAGCCGATACGTTCGACGATCATCGCTGTGCCCTCTTGTGAGCGTCGGCTGCCCCAAGCCTTTTCGAGGCAGAGAAACGCGGGTGGTGGTTGGGACTCTCTGAGCTTCGGCAGCCCGGCCGTCTTGGGTCCTTCGAGCGACCGACCGTCACCCGGAGGAAGCGAGGACCCGTGGCTTTCCGCCCCCGCCTTTCGGACGAGTTCGGCTTTGTCGTCGGCCAGCGTACGCCTGGCCCGGACGAGCGACAAGGACGCAATAAGGATGCCGAACGCGGCCCGTTGCAAGCGCCCCGTCTCCCCTTACGACCGTCTTCTCGAGCCCGAGCCGGGCACGGCGCACGTCGACCCGCTCCTCGTCTTATTGACGTGAACGACGTTCGAACGAGAATGAAGGCAAACCACGTGCGGCGCGACGCCGTATCGCTCGAAGCATTCGCAGGAGGTCGATTCACACCACACGCAACCATCAGGGGGAGGGACAACGATGGGCAGCAACGGCTGTACCTCGAGCTTCGCGCCGGTCCGCGCGGATCTGAGAATGAAGAAGATCGCCCGGTCCGTCGCGCTCGCGACGGCGTGCGCGGCGCTTGCGCCGGCAACGCGCGCTCAGGAGCTCGAAGAGATCATGGTCACCGGATCGCGGATCGTCCGCTCGGGCATGAACGCGCCGACGCCGGTGACGGCCGTCACGTCGGAAGAGCTGACGATGCTCGAGCCCGGCAACATGGTCGACGCGTTGGCGCAGCTTCCGCAGTTCCTGAACAACACGTCGCCCGCGAACCGCGGCACGTTCCTCGGCGCGGCCGGCGGCGCGTACGTGAACGTCCGCGGACTCGGCACCGACCGGACGCTCGTGCTGCTCGACGGCCGCCGCGTGCCGCCCGCGGATCGCAACAGCTCCGTCGACACGAACCTGTTCCCGGAAGCGCTCGTGCAGCGCGTCGAGGTCGTCACGGGCGGCGCCTCCGCCGCGTACGGCGCCGACGCGCTCTCCGGCGTCGTGAACTTCATTCTCGACACGCGCTTCGAGGGCTTCGACGCGAAGGTCCAGGGCGGCGAGACCCGCTACGGCGACGGCGACAGCTGGGAAGCGTCGTTCACGGGCGGCCTGCCGCTCGGCGAGCGGATGCACCTCACGTTCTCCGCGGACGGATTCCACCAGCACGAGATCCAGGGCAAGATCGCCGGCCTCGACGATCGCGACTGGTTCGGGCGCTGGGGATTCGTCACGAACCCAGAGTGGGATCCGAACGACCCTCCGGGCACGCACCCGCAGCGCCTCGTGCTGCCGGACGTTCACTCCACGCAGTTCACGCCCGGCGGCAAGATCAACCAGCCCGGCTTCTCGTACGACCAGCACACGTTCATCGGCGACGGCACCGAGACGCGGCTCTTCATCCCGGGCCCGATCGCGGTGTTCGACACAGGGACGCTCTCGACGAGCGGCGGACCCGAGTTCGAGATCGCGCATCGCGGCGAGCGCACGAACCTGAGCGACGAGGTAAAGCGCGCGAGCTCGTTCGTGAACCTCGATATCGACGTCGGCGACCGGACGACGGTCTTCCTGCGGCACATGACCGGGCAGAACTACGCGTACACGCACAACGTGAACGGCGGCCTCGGCCCGAGCCTGATGGGCATCTGGCGCGCGACGATCTTCCGCGAGAACGCGTTCCTTCCGGAGCACATCCGCCAGGCGATGTTCGACGAGGGCCTCACGCAGTTCCGCATGGACAAGAACGGCGCGCTCGTCGGCCGGAGCAACTTCCAGGACAACCACACGGACGGCACCGAGATCATCCAGAGGGTCGTCGCGGCCGGCTTCGATCGCGAGCTCGAGAACGACTGGACGCTGACCGGCTTCGTGCAGTACGGCAAGAGCGACAAGGAGGCGCTGCTCGACAACCTGCTGCGCGTCGACCGGATGTTCCTTGCGATGGACGCAGTCGAGGTGTATCCGGATCGCCGCGACGCCGACGGCGACGGCGTCGTCGACCTGGTCGCCGAGGCGGACCGCGGAACGGGCGAGATCATCTGCAACGTGCAGCGTTACATGCCGACGGTGGAGGAGCTCGCCGCATCGGTAGCGAATGTCCGGGTTCCGTCGGCGCAGGGCCCGGTCGGCATCGCGTCGCCGGTCGGGCTCGACGGGACGATCGAGAACTGCGTGCCGCTCAACATCTTCGGCTGGGGCAACGTGTCGCGCGAAGCCGCCGACTACGTCGTCAGCGACAAGTGGGCGAAGTCCGAGGTCGAGCAGACGTTCATGGAGGCCGTGCTGTCGGGCGATGTCTTCGAGAACCGGCGGCCGGGCGCGATCTCGTTCTCGGTCGGCGGCACGTACCGCGAGGAGGAAATGAGCCAGATCGAGTATCCGCTCGACATCGCGGCGCTCGGTCCTCCGCAGAACGTGCCCGCTCTCGGCATCCGCGGGATCGCGCCGGGCTTCACCGGCGGCAGCCCGAACCTGCACCAGTTCTCGAATCTGCAGACCTTCGGCGGCAAGTTCGACGTCTGGGAGCTGTTCGGCGAGACCTACATTCCGGTCTGGTCGTCGTCCTCGTCCGCGCGGCGGGTCGACGTCAGCCTCGCCGCGCGCCACTCCGAGTACTCTCGTGCCGGCTCGATCGTCACGTGGAAGTACGGCGTCGACGCGCAGCTCACCGAGAGCGTGAGGCTGCGCGCGACGGTTTCGCACGACGCGCGCGAGGCGACGTTCTCCGAGCAGTTCGACCTGAACGGCGGCGGCGGCAACGTCGAGGATCCGGCCTTCGGCGGCGATACGTTCTCGATCACGGTGAACTCCGGAGGCAACCCGAACCTCGAACCCGAGGAGGCCGACACGTACACGATCGGCATCGTCTACCAGCCGACTCGTGCAGAAGGCTTCGAGATGTCCGCGGACTACTACGAGATCGACCTGTCCCAGACGATCGGCAGCCTCGGCACGCAGCGCATTGTCGACGACTGCTACTACGACAACGTCCCGCAGGCCTGCGCGCTGATCGACCGCGACCCGGTGACGAACATCATCACGCGCGTATCGAATATCCTCGTGAACATCGACGACGCGAGAGTGCGCGGCACGGACTACGAGATTCGGTACACCACCGAGCCTGATCTCTTCGCGGGCCTCTCGGAATCCTTGTCGTTGCGCTTCCTCGCCGGGCAGCTGATCGAGAACTCGACGACGCCGCTCGGCGGCGTCAAGCTCGATCTCGCGGGCGCGACCTCCCTGCCCGAGTGGACGACCACGACGACGCTCGGCTATGCGGTCGGCCGGTGGCGCGCGAACCTCCAGCATCGCTGGATCGACTCGACGAAGCTCAACGCGATGTGGGTCGAAGGCGTCGACGTCGACGACAACACGGTCGACGGCGTCGACTACACGAACCTGACGATCACCTATGCGAACGACACGGGCGCCGCGCGCTGGGAAGCGTTCGCGAACATCATCAATCTGTTCGACGATCATCCGCCGCCGATCCCGACGAACGTCGGCCGCTCGATCCCGGCCTCGACGGGCTTCAGTCAGCACCGCGCGATCGCCCCCGGCCGCCGGTACGTGATCGGCGCGAGGTTCAGCTTCTGAGCGACGGCCGCGGCGCCGTTCGCGTCGTTGCAACCTTTTCGGCCCCGCTTCGGCGGGGCCTTCTTTTCGGGCTCGGCTCGATCGCGAGCGCGGCCGCCGCGCGCCTTGATGACGCATCGGCTACGCGTTATAAAGACGCTCGCGCAGGGCCGGCATCGCGGCCGTCGTTTCGCACTCGCTTTCCCGTTCCAACTCACGGACGCCACGCATGACCGAGGCTCGCGCCTCCAGGCCAGTACTGGAATTCAAGGGTCGAATGATGACCCTGACGATTCTTCGACTGATGCATTCTTCGGTCGAGTTGCTCGCACGCGAGGTCGACCGGCGTGTGAAGGAGGCGCCGGGGCTTTTCAAGCAGCTGCCGGTCATCGTCGACGTGTCCGAGGTCGCGGGCACCGATCTGCACGCGGATCTGCCCGGCTTCGTCGAGCTGCTGCGCACGCGCGGGCTCGTGCCGATCGGGATTCGCGGCGGCGACTCGCGCTTTCGGGAAGCGGCGTTCACCGCGGGGCTTTCGGTGTTCTCGAACAAGCATCTGCCGGACGCCGGCGACGGCGAGCGGGAGGCGGAGCGCGAAAGCGCCGCACGCTCGTCCGCCGAAAGCGCGAAGCGCTCGGCGCCCGCCGAGGCCGAACCGCGCAGAGAGCGAGCGGCCCTCGACGAGCCGGCGCCCGCCGCGGGCAGCCTCACGGTCACGCAGCCCGTACGCTCGGGGCAGCAAATTTACGCCCGCGGCACGGATCTCGTGATCCTCGCGGCCGTCAGCCCGGGCGCCGAGGTGCTCGCGGACGGCCACGTGCACGTCTACGGCGCGCTGAACGGCCGCGCGCTCGCAGGCGTGCGCGGCAACACGAACGCGCGGATCTTCTGCAAGAGCTTTCGCGCGGAGCTCGTATCGATCGCTGGAATTTACGGGCTCAGCGAGCAATTCGACGCATCGCTCGCAGGATTGCCGGCGCAGGTGTCTCTGCAGGGCGACACGCTGCGGATCGAGCGGCTGTGAGCGGACACTAACGCGGCCGCCGTCGCCGGCCGGGGGTCATTCACCGAAGGAACAGGACTAAAGTGGCAAAGATCATCGTGGTCACTTCCGGTAAGGGGGGCGTCGGGAAAACGACCACCAGCGCCGCCATCGGGGTCGGGCTCGCGCAGGCGGGCCACAGGACCGTCGTCGTCGACTTCGACGTCGGCCTGCGCAACCTCGATCTGATCATGGGCGTCGAGCGGCGCGTCGTGTACGACTTCGTGAACGTCATCAACAACGAGGCGACGCTGCACCAGGCGCTGATTCGCGACAAGCGCGTCGACAACCTCTCGATCCTCGCCGCCTCCCAGACGCGCGACAAGGACGCGCTGACGGACGAAGGCGTCGAGCGGGTCCTGACCGAGCTTTCGAAGGATTTCGACTACGTGATCTGCGATTCCCCGGCCGGCATCGAGCGCGGCGCGCTGATGGCGATGTACTTCGCCGACGAGGCGATCGTCGTGACGAACCCCGAGGTCTCGTCCGTGCGCGACTCGGACCGGATCCTCGGCATCCTGTCGAGCAAGACCCGGCGCGCCGCGAACGGCCAGCCGAAGGTGCGCGAGCACCTGCTTCTCACTCGCTACTCGCCGGAGCGCGTGCGGCGCGGCGAGATGCTGAGCGTCGACGACGTCAAGGAGATCCTCGCGATCGAGCTGCTCGGCGTGATCCCCGAGAGCCAGTCCGTGCTGAACGCGTCGAACGCCGGCATCCCGGTGATCCTCGACGAGGAATCGGACGCCGGTCAGGCGTATCGGGACGCGGTGGCGCGGCTGCTCGGCGAGCAGCGGCCGCACCGGTTCCTCGAGCCCGAGAAGAAGGGCTTTCTCGGCCGCCTGTTCGGGAGCTGAGGATGATGAGTCTGCTCAGTTATTTCCGTGCTCAACGCAAGCAGCGCACCGCGAGCGTCGCGAAGGAGCGTTTGCAGATCCTCGTCGCCCACGAGCGCGCCGCGCGCAACGGGCGCGACTGGCTCCCGAAGCTGCAGGACGAGCTGATCGCGGTGATCAAGAAATACGTCGATATCGACCGCGACGCGGTCCAGATCCAGCTCGACCGCGAAGGCGACTGCGACATCCTCGAGCTGAACATCACGCTGCCCGACCGCTGAGCCGGCGTCGGGTTGCCGGGCCGCGGCCGCCGCCTCAGAATCGGCCGATCGACGCATGGCGAGCGACCGGAGTCCCAGAATGAGCTACATGCTGCTGATCATCGAGCCGTCGGGCCAGCGCGCCGAGCGCAGCGAGGCCGAAGGCCGCGCCCTCTACGAGAGCATGATGAAGTTCAGCGAGGAGCTGAAGGCGCAGGGTCTGTTGAAGATCAGCCAGGCGCTGAAGAGCGATTCGGCCGGCGTCCGGGTCGAGGTCCGGAACGGCAAGCGGCTGACCCACGACGGGCCGTTCGTCGAGACGAAGGAAATCGTCGGCGGCTTCTTCCTGCTCGACTGCGACAGCCGCGAGAAGGCCGTCGAGATCGCGGCGCGGTGCCCCGCCGCGCAGTGGGCGACGGTCGAGGTCCGCGAGCTCGGCCCCTGCTTCATGTAACGTGTCAGACACCTTTTTCGCGTCGGCGAAAAAGGTGTCTGACACAATTTCGACACCCCGAAAGGCTACGCCGCCTCGAGGATAATGTTGCCGACGGCGGTCGACGACGCCGGCACGTGGTAGAAGCGGTAGACCTCGCGCACCTTGTCGCCGAGCGCGCCGCGCATGATCAGCCACATCACGAGCTCGATTGCCTCCGCGCCGGCCTCGCGCAGGTACTCGATCGGCGGGATCTTCGCGAGCCCCTCGGGATCGCGGGTCAGGCCGTCGAGAAAGGCCGTGTCGAACGCCTTGTTGATCAGGCCGGCGCGCGGGCCCTGGATTTGGTGCGACATGCCGCCGGTCCCGAAGATCACGACGCGCAGGTCCTCGTCCCAGCTCTCGACGGCCTTCTTGATCGCCTTGCCGAGCATGTAGCAGCGGTTGCCGGTCGGCGCGGGATACTGAATCACGTTCACCGCGAGCGGAATCACCCGCACGGGCCAGGCCTTCGGCTGACCGAACAGCAACGTCATCGGCACGGTCAGGCCGTGGTCGACCTGCATCTCGTTGCAGATCGTGATGTCGAACTCGTCGAGAACGAGCGACTGGACCAGGTGCGCCGCGAGCTCGGGATACCCCTTGACCGGCGGCACCGGCCGCGCGCCCCAGCCTTCGTCCGCGATCGGGAACTCCTCCGCGCAGCCGAGCGCGAAGGTCGGGATGATCTTGAAATCGAACGCGTTGACGTGGTCGTTGTAGACCACGATCGCGACGTCCGGCGCCGTCTCGGCCATCCACTTCTTCGCCGGCTCGTATCCCTTGAACAGCGGCACCCAGTACGGCTCGCCGGTGCGGCCGTTGTCGACGGCGGCGCCGATCGCCGGGGTATGCGAAGTGCCGACGCCGGCAATGATCCTCGCCATCAGTGCTCTCTCCTCTCCGATTTCGACCGCCAGCCGTCGGGCGAGCGCCCGCCGGCCAGCATCATCTTCACGTATTCCTCTTCGGGAACCCCGACCATCTGCGACGCCATGTACTGGTAGGACTTCTTGTCGGTGAAGGCGAGCTTCGCGAGCGCGTACGACACGCCGCCGAGCTCGAGCAGTCTGTTCCAGTCGCGCTTCAGGACCGCCTCGCGCTGCTCCTCCGTCATCGGGAACTTCATGAGGTACTTGCGCTCGTCGGCGAGGAACTCCGCGCGGTTCTCCGCCTTCATCAGGGAGTAGAGAAACGCGTTCAAGTGGTAGCCCCTCCGGGCCCGCTCGGCGTCGAAGATCCAGGTACCCGGGATGTCCTCGTACTCTTCCGGTTTCTTGCTCATCGTCGAACTCGCTGTAAGCGGCATACGCCGCGTTCCTCTCGCGGCCGGATCGCGTCCTCGCGCCCGGGCATCCCGCGGCGGCGGCAGTAAACCCGCTGGCCGGAGGCCGTGTCAACCGCAATGACCGAAAACCGGCCCGCCGCACGGTCGGAGCGCGCGGAAGCGGCAGTCAATGCGGTAGGACCGCCAATATCGCGACTCATTCCGTTGCCGGGGCTTCGTAGTAAGATGGCTCCATCGTTGCGCTCCTCCGGGGAGGTCGCGATGCGCTTCTCGCCGCTCGCCGGCGCGACGTGTCCCGTGGCGTGTCTCCTGGCCGCGTTCGCCGGGGAAGGCTTCGCGCAGCCCGAATCCGCCCTCGAGCCGAGCGGCTCCGCGACCCGGCGCCTGTCGTCGTTCCTCGAGAGCAGAGATCTCGCCGAGCGGCGCCGCGAGGCGATCGAAAACGAAGTCTCGGTGAACGGCCCCTACTCCGCTGCGCTGATCGACGAGCTCAACGCTCTGGCGTTTCTCTATCGGGAGATCGGCGAGAACGATCTCGCCGTGCAGAGCCTCGAGCAGGCGCTGCAGATCGTGCGGGCGAACTCGGGGCTCTTCTCGCTCGACCAGGTTCCGCTGATCGAGCAGTTGCTCGACGCCGAGCTCGCGCGCGGTAACGGGGCGGCCGTGCAGGGGCTCGAAGGCCGGCTGATCGAGCTCGCGTACCGCCACCCGACCGACTTGCGCTCGGCCGACATCCTGCGGAGCGCCGGGGATCGGCAGCTCGAAGTTTTCGGTCTCTACCTCGACGGCGCCCTGCCACCGGAGGTCACGATCAGCGTCGACTTCGCAGGCATGGGCACGCGCCGTCCCCCGCCCCGCGGCCGGTCGTCGGTGTTCCGCGCGCAACGGTACTATCTCGACGCCATCGGCGTGCTGCTTCGGAGCGGGCCGATCGGCCACGACGCGCTGCGGGAGCTCGAGACGAAGCTCCTCCACACCTATTATCTCGAGCTGACCGAGGCCGACCCGGACCGCTTACGCATCGACCTGCTCGCAAAGCTCGGCAAGCAGGCCCACGAGCGGCTGATCTCGTATGCGACGTGGAACGGCACGCTCGAAGATCGGGCGCGCGCGCTCGTCGGGCTCGCCGACTGGGAGCTCCTGTTCTCGCGCAACGGCACCGCCCTCGAG
>DASVCR010000008.1:0-7399 GCA_036381515.1 Gammaproteobacteria bacterium
AACAGAGTCTGGCCGTTCAACAGATCAAGCCCGGCGCCATACTGATGGGCACGGTCATCGACGCCAATACCGACGTCGTCATCGTCAACGCAGGCTTGAAGTCTGAAGCCGTCATCCCTGCGAGCCAGTTCCTCAACGAGCGCGGCGAGCTCGAGGTCGGCGTCGGCGACGAGGTCGAAGTCGCCCTCGACACCGTCGAGGACGGATACGGCGAGACCCGGTTGTCCCGCGAGAAAGCCAAGCGCATGCGCACCTGGTCGAGGCTCGAGGATGCCTTCGAGCAGAGCAAAGTCGTGCAAGGCATGATCAGCGGCCGCGTACGCGGCGGCTTCACCGTGGACATCGATCTCGTCCGCGCCTTTCTGCCGGGCTCGCTCGTCGACGTGCGGCCCATTCGCGACCCCGTCGCGCTCGAGGGCCAGCTGCTCGACTTCAAGGTCATCAAGCTCGATCAGAAGCGCAACAACGTCGTCGTCTCCCGTCGGGCGGTCGTCGAGGAGGAATACAGCGCCGAGCGCGAGCACCTGCTCAAGAATCTCGAGGAAGGCGCGGTGCTCAAGGGCGTCGTGAAGAACCTGACCGATTACGGCGCATTCGTCGACCTCGGCGGTATCGACGGCTTGCTCCATATCACCGACATGGCGTGGAAGCGCGTCAAGCATCCGTCCGAGGTCGTGTCGGTCGGCCAGGAGCTCGAGGTCAAGGTGTTGAAGTTCGATCGCGAGCGCAATCGCGTCTCGCTCGGCCTGAAGCAGCTCGGGGCGGATCCCTGGGAGGCGCTCGCGCGGCGCTATCCGCCCGGCACGCGGCTCTTCGGCAAGGTCACCAACATCGCCGACTACGGCTGCTTCGTCGAGATCGAGGAGGGCGTCGAGGGCCTCGTACACGTCTCCGAGATGGATTGGACCAACAAGAACGTCAATCCGCACAAGGTCGTCCAGATCGGCGACGAGGTCGAGGTCATGGTCCTCGACATCGACGAGGATCGCCGTCGAATCTCGCTCGGCCTGAAGCAGTGCAAGCCGAATCCGTGGGCGGAGTTCGCCGAGAACTACAACAAGGGCGATCGAGTATCGGGTCAGATCAAGTCGATCACCGATTTCGGCGTCTTCATCGGCCTGCCGGGCGGCATTGACGGTCTGGTCCATCTTTCCGATCTCTCTTGGGACGTGCCCGGCGAAGAGGCCGTGCGCAACTACAAGAAGGGCGAGGAGCTCGAGGCCGTCGTGCTCGCGATCGATCCCGAGCGCGAGCGGATCTCGCTCGGCGTGAAGCAGCTCGATAAGGACCCGCTGTCGTTGTTCATCGCGGAGTTCCCGAAGGGCAGCATCGTGAAGGGCACCGTGCAGGAGGTCGACGCGAAGGTCGCGACGGTTCAGCTCGAAGGCGGCGTGATCGGACAGCTCCGCGCGTCGGAGATCTCGCGCGATCGCGTCGAGGACGCGCGCACCGTGTTGAAGCCCGGTCAGGAGATCGAGGCGAAGTTCACGGGCGTCGACCGCAAGAACCGGGTCGTGTCCCTGTCCATCAAGGCGAAGGAAGCCCACGAGGAAGCGCAGGCGATCCAGAGCTACAGGACGGATCGGCCGTCGACCGGCACGACGCTGGGCGACCTGTTGAAAGAGCAAATGTCCGAATAGGCGTCCGCGCGTTCCGAGTCGGATCGAGCCAAGGCTGATAGAGGCAGTCGCAGATGACGAAGTCCGAGTTGATCGAGTCCATCGCCCGTAACCAGAAGCATTTGCCGGCCAAGGACGTGGAGCTCGCGGTCAAGCACATCCTCGAGCTAATGAGCGAGGCGCTCGCGAGCGGCGAACGTATCGAGATTCGGGGCTTCGGCAGCTTCTCGCTGCACTACCGTCCGCCGCGAATGGGCCGAAATCCGAAGACCGGCGACGCCGTGGCGCTTGCGGGCAAGCACGTGCCGCACTTCAAGCCGGGCAAGGATCTGCGGGAGCGGGTGAACGCGTCGCGGCATCTGCCGGTCCGCAGCTGATCGCCGCGCAAACCTGAGGGACGGGCCGCCGGCCGCCGAAACGAGTCGGCGGCCGGCTTCCGCGGCGGGCGTGAGCGGCGCCGGCGGCGCGAGCCGAAGCGGCTGCGGCGCCCGCGGGGGGCGGGGGACCTCGAAGTGATCGCGCTGCGTCGAATTCTTTTCATCGCATTGCTCGTCGTCGCGGCGGCCATCGCGGCGCTCTTCGCATTCAACAATCCCGAAAGGATCAGCGTCGATATCGGCGTCGCGCGCCTCGACGGCGTGCCGGCGTCGGTCGCGTTCGCGACCGCATTTGCCCTCGGCTGGTGCTTCGGCGTCGCGTCGACCGCGTTCGCCTTGCTGCGCCTGTCGGCCGATCGTCGGCGGCTCCGCAAGGAGCTGCGCATGGCCGAGGCGGAAGCGCACAGCCTCCGCAGTTTGTCGCTGCAAGATGCCGACTGAAGCCACGTTCGTACTCGCCGGGCTGCTGATCCTTTTTGCCGCCCTCGGCTGGGCGTACGACCGTCTGAGCAGGGACCGGGACAACCAGCCGCCTGCGCGGATCAGCGCCGATTACATCCGCGGCCTGAATCTCGTCCTGAACCGCAAGACGGACGAGGCGCTCGAGCTCTTCGTGCAGATGGCGAAGGTCGACGACGACACGCTCGAGACCCATTTCGCGCTCGGTCACCTGTTTCGCCGCAGGGGAGAGGTGGACCGGGCGATCCGCGTGCATCAGAACCTGATCGCGAGGCCGGGCTTGAGCGAGGCTCAGCGTCATCAGGCGCTGTTCGCGCTCGCGGAGGATTACCTGGGCGCCGGGCTGTTCGACCGCGCCGAGACGCTCTTCGCGGAGCTCAAGACGAGCCAGACCCTCGCGCAGCAGGCGCTCGAGAAGCTGATCGACATTTACGAACGCGAGCGCGAGTGGGAGAAGGCGATCGACGCGTATCGGCTGCTCGAGCGGCATACCGGCGAGCGTTCGCCTCGAGTGGCCCACTACTACTGCGAGCTTGCCGAGCGCGCGCGGCTCGAAGGGGACATCGATCGCGCGCGGGACTACTTGAAGCACGTCGCGGACAGCGAATCGGGCGCATTGCGCAGCGCGCTGATTCGCGCGGATATCGCGAGGTCCGAGGGGCGCGACGGCGACGCGATCCGGCTTTACCAGCAGGTGATCGACGCGGATCCGCGCTTCCTGACCGAAGTGCTGCCGCCGCTGCGCGAGTGTTACGAGCGTGACGGCGGCCTCCCGCGTTTCGACCAGTACGTCGCGCGGCTCGTCGCGAAGAAACCCGCGCTCGAGAAGGATCTCGCGTATGCGGCCATCGTCGGCGAGCTGGTCGACTCGGATGCGCTGTCGCGCTGCATCGAGAGCTTCGTTTTGGGTAACGAGATCCTGACGAACCTCGTCGACGTCGAGGAGCTGCGTACGGCCGCCGCGGACAGGAAGGCGCGGGCGGTGCAGCGCATCGTGCGCGGCCTGCGGCAGCTCGCGTTATCGAGTGCGCGCTACCGCTGCACGAACTGCGGGTTCTCTAGCCGCAGACTCTTCTGGCACTGCCCAAGCTGCAAGCAGTGGGAGAGCGTGCGCCCGATCCAGAGCTTCCAGTACGATGCGCTGATCGCCTGAGCGAATCTCGCTCAACACACGAGATTGCGTCGCTGCCCGGCCGACGGCCGTGCTCCTACGATGCCCTTCGTTCCATTACCGGAGGGAAATCAGATGAACAGGAAGTCGTTGCCGACGGCGGTGCTCGCGACGCTGCTCTTCGCGCCGGCGGCCTTCGCCGGGCCCGTGAACGTGAACTCTGCGGACGCGGAGACGCTTGCTCGCGAATTGACCGGCGTCGGGCCGGCGATCGCGGAAGCGATCGTTCGAGACCGCGAGGAAAACGGCCCGTTCACGTCACCCGACGATCTGGTCCGCGTTCGCGGGGTCGGCGAGCGGATCGTCGAGATGAACCGAGCGAACATCCTGGTCGAGGATCCGAAGAGCGCCCAGTAGCTCGCGTCGGGCGACCTGCTCCGTCGGTCACCAGGACCCGGAGCCCGGGCGGGACGCCGGCCGCCGGCGTCCCGCCGCTCGCGCCAAGGCGGGCATCGCGGATCGCCCCGTCTGGGGCATGCACCACGCCGGCGCCGTACGGTCTGACCACGCCTGGCCTCCGTCCGGTTATCATTCGGTCTTTGAAGAACGAGTGGAGACGGACGCATGGCACGCGTGCGCACGGCGGTCTTTCCGGTCGCGGGGAGGGGAACGCGCTTCTTACCGGCGACGAAGGCCTCCCCGAAGGAGATGCTGCCGATCGTCGACAAGCCGCTGATTCAATACGCGGTCGAGGAGGCGCTGGCGGCCGGGGTCGAGAAGCTGGTATTCGTGACGGGCTCGTCGAAACGCTCGATCGAGGACCACTTCGACGTCGATCCCGAGCTCGAGCGCACGCTCGCGGAGAGCGGCAAGGAAGACCTGCTCGCGCTCGTGCGAAACATCGTGCCCTCCCATGTGAGCTGCCTCTACGTGCGGCAAGGCATGCCTCTCGGTCTCGGGCACGCGGTGCTCTGTGCAAGGCCGGCCGTCGGCAACGAGCCCTTCTTCGTGCACCTCGCCGACGACCTGATCTACAGCGATGTGCCGTGCTTGAAGCAAATGCACGACGAGTTCGAGCGGCACGGCTGCTCGCTGCTCGGCGTCGAGACGGTTCCGCGTGACCAGACGGGCAACTACGGCATCGTCGGCGTCGTGACCGACGCGGCGGGGCGCCAGCGCATCGAGAAGATCGTCGAGAAGCCTCGGCCGGAGGAGGCGCCGTCCAATCTCGCAGTCGTCGGCCGCTACGTGCTGACGCCGACGATCTTCCAGAAGCTCGAGCGCACCGGCCGCGGCTCCGGCGGCGAGATCCAGCTGACCGACGGCATCGCGGCGCTGCTCGAAGACGAGCCCGTCTACGTCTGGCCGTTCAGCGGCCGACGCTACGACTGCGGCAGCAAGATCGGCTATCTGCGCGCAACCGTCGAGTACGCGTTGCGCCATCCCGAGCTCGGCGAGAACTTCAAGGCCTATCTCCAGGGCGTCTGGGAACGTTGAGCTCGAGCGGGCGGCCGTCCCGAAAATCGTGTCAGACACCTTTTTTCCGAGAGAAGGTGTCCGGGATCCATTAATTCGACACATGCAGGGAGTGACATCGTGCAGAACGTAGCCGTACGTAATATCGATCGGGCTCCGCTCGAGGTCGTCGACGCCTTGGGCGAGCTCGGCGTTGCCACCGTGCACGAGGCGCAGGGGCGGACCGGGCTGCTGAACAGCTACATGCGCCCGATCTATCCCGGTGCGAGGATCGCGGGCTCGGCCGTGACCGCGCTTGCGCATCCCGGCGACAACTGGATGCTGCACGTGGCCGTCGAGCTTTGCCGCCCGGGCGACATCATCGTCGTCGCGCTGAGCAGCCCGAACACGGACGGCATGTTCGGCGAGCTGCTCGGCACGTCGTACAAGGCGCGAGGCGTCCGCGGCCTCGTCATCGACGCGGGGTGCCGGGACGTGCGCGAGCTGAAGGAGATCGACTTCCCCGTGTGGAGCAGGGCGATCAGCGCGAAGGGCACGGTCAAGGCCACGGTCGGCTCCGTGAACATCCCCGTCGTCTGCGCCGGGGCCCTCGTCAATCCGGGCGACGTGATCGTCGCCGACGATGACGGCGTCGTCGTCGTGCCCCGCCGCCAGGCCGAAAAGGTGCTCGCGGCGGCCAGGAGCCGCGTAGAGAAGGAAGACGAGAAGCGGAAGCGCCTCGCCTCCGGCGAGCTCGGTCTCGACATCTACGGTATGCGAGAGCCTTTGGCGAAGGCAGGCCTCGTTTACGTGGACCGCCTGGAGGATCTCGAGCGGTAACTACGGTAGCAGCCGCCGTCGTGCTGCGGCGGCGGCCGCCTGCGCACTGCGCCGAACCTGGCCGGGCGGCGCGAAGCGGCTCGGTTTACACGAAAGTCGGGGTCGCGAGAAGGGACCGAGTCGAAGATGGTTTGGGGGACTGTCCGATACACTTGTGCCTGCCCGGGCAGGTCGGCCGGGGGCAGCTGGACGATGTGAACGACTCGAAGCCCATGGAGAGCCGGGCGCCCGTCGCCAAGGGCTTACGGATCGATTTCTGGTATGCGCTCGCGCTGTTCGTTGCCGCGGCGCTCGCGATTTCCGTCGGCATCGAGTGGCAGGGCGGCGTGCTGCAGACGCACGGTCCCGACGTCGCCGCCTTCTTCCTGGTATACGGCCTCGTCACGATCTCGATCGGCTACCCGCATCCCCATTTCGGCTACTACTCCTTCGACCGCGTCTCGCAAGTCGCGAGCATCCTCGTGCTCGGCCCCGTCGATGCCGCATGGATCAACGGGCTCGCATCGTTGCTCTATCCGTGGCATCGGGTGCTGAAGGGCGTGTCGGCGAGCGACGCGCTGGTCGCGTCGGTCAACAACTCCGGGATGATGGCGCTGATGATCCTGATCTCGGGCACGCTCTACACTGTGCTCGGCGGCGACGTGCCTCTGTTCGAGCTCACGCCGATGAATCTGCTGCTCCTGCTCGTGCTCGTCGGCACGATGCAGCTCTTGAACGACCTCGGCATGCTGGGTGCACTGCGCGCGACGGGCGGAAACCCCGAGAAATTCTTCAACCTTTTCTCGGTCGGCCTCGAGCTCGGATCCGCCGCAACCGCCGTGCTCGTCGCGCTCGTGTTCAACGCGATGGACAACGCGACGCTCGTGCTCCTGCTCGCCGTGCTGACCCTCGGAATGCTCGCGATCCGGCAGTTCGCGAACATGCGGCAGCAGCTCGAGCGCCTCGTCGAGGAGCGCACTCGCGACCTGCATGCGAAGACGCTCGAGCTCGAGCGCCAGGCGACGCGCGATACGCTGACCGGTCTATACAACCGCCGTTACGCGGACGACTTTCTCGCGCGCCATCTCGCCGCCGGGCCCGTCGCGGGCTGCCTCGTGATCGCGATGGCGGACATCGACTTCTTCAAGCGGATCAACGACGGGCACTCCCACGCGATCGGGGACAAGGTGCTGCGCCGCGTCGCGGACATCCTGCGGGCGCGTTGCCGTAAGACCGACATGATCGCGCGCTACGGGGGGGAAGAGTTCCTGCTGTGCTTCCCGGACACCGATCTCGACGGCGCCGCGACGCTGTGCGAGTCGCTGCGGAGCGCCGTCGAGGACGCGGGCTGGGCGGACCTCGGTCTCGCTCAGGGCGTCACGCTGAGCTTCGGGCTCGCCGAGGCGCATCCGGGCGCGACGAGCGATTCGCTGCTGCGCGAGGCTGATCGCCGTCTCTATGCGGCGAAGCGGCAGGGGCGCAATCGGATCGTCGCGGCTTGAATGCGCGACGTGGGCCGGTCGAGCCCCGGGACCGGTTCCGACGGTGCGTTCGCGTGA
>DASVCR010000009.1:0-14429 GCA_036381515.1 Gammaproteobacteria bacterium
GGCTGCAACGTCGCGCTCTGCGCGCGCGGACGAGAGCGGCTCGACCGCTCGGTCGCAGAGCTCGAGGCCCTCGGCGTCGCGGCGCACGGGATCGTCGCGGACCTGTCGACCGAGGACGGCTGCCGCGCGTTCGCGGAAACGGCCGCGGAGCGGCTCGGCGGCCTCGATATCCTCGTGAATAACGTCGGCGGCATGATCCCGGGCAACCTCGAGACGATGACCGCCGAGCAATGGGCCACCGCGCTCGACGTGAACCTGATGGCCGCCGTGTACACGACGAAGTTCGCGCTGCCGCACCTCAGGAAGTCGCGCGCCGGTCGCATCCTGAACGTCTCCGGCGTGACCGGCAAGCAGCTGATGCCGGGCACTTTCTCGACGACGATACCGAACGCCGGGATCATCGCGTTCTCGAAGCTGATGGCCGGCGAGCTCGGCGCGGCCGGCATCACCGTGAACAACATCTGCCCCGGCTTCACGAACACCGAGTCGTGGGGGCCGCGGGCCGAAGCGATGGCGAAGGTGCGCGGCACGACGGCCGATCAGGTGCGCGCGGGCATCGCGAGCCAGACCCTGCTCGGGCGCTGGGCGGAGCCGGAGGAGATCGGCAACGTCGCCGCGTTCCTCGTCTCCGAGCGGAACAGCTACATGACCGGCACGACGATCGAGGTCGACGGAGGGTTCAACCGCTATATCTGAACCGCCATATCCGGCGCGCGAACCGCTGCATCTGGCCGGCCGCGCGGCTCGGCGTCGGCGGCGGGAAACTCACTGACCCTCCTGCAGATCGTCGTTCTGCAGATCGTCCCCTTTGGCCGCGATGTCCCGCAGGGCCTGCTCGAACAGCTCGCTCGGCTGGCCGCCCGAGATCAGATACCTGCGATTGATGATCACCGCCGGCACCGAGTGGATGCCGAGCTGCTGCCAGAACGCCTCTGCCTGCCGTACCGCCTCGGTGAATTCGCCGCGCTCGAGCACCTCTCGCGCGCGCTCGACGTTCAATCCCGCCTCGCCCGCAAGCTCGACGAGCACGTCGTGCGCGCCGGGGTTGCGGCCCTCGCCGTGATAAGCGCGAAGGAGCGCGTGCTTGAGCGCGCGCTGACTTCCCGGTGCACCCTCCGCGCCGGCCCAGAACAGCAGCCGGTGAGCATCGAAAGTGTTCCAGACGTGCTTCCGCTCGCCGAAAGCAAAGCCTTCGGCCGCACCACGCTCGACGATCCGCGCCCGATTGACGGCGAGCTGCTCCCGGCTCAGGCCGTACTTGGTCGTCATGTATTCCTCTGCATTTGCCCCTTCGGGCGGCATCGCCGGGTTGAGCTCGAAGGGCTGCATGTGAATCTCGACCTCGCCGATGTCGTCGCCGATGCGCTCGAGGGCACGCTCGAGCGCGCTCAGGCCGATCGCGCACCACGGGCATGCGACGTCCGATACGAAGTCGATTCTCATACAAGTCTCCGGCGACGCGGCGCTTGCCCGGCGCCCTCATCCGGCGCGGTGAGCGAGCTGCGAGCGTCTCGAGTTAATGATCGACCGGACGGCAGCGCCCTGCCGCCGGTGCCTGCCGCCTCCGCCGACGGCCGCGCCTCAGAGCGCGATGCAGACGGACTTCAGCTCCGTGTACATCTCGATGCCGACGCGCCCGTGCTCGCGCCCGAACCCCGACTGCTTGAACCCGCCGAACGGCATGTTCGCGTCGACCGGGCCGTGGCAGTTGACCCAGACGGTTCCGGCCTTGATCTTCGGCACGAGCCGGTGCACCGCGGTCAGGTCGTTCGACCAGATGCTCGCGCTCAGGCCGTACGGCGTGTCGTTCGCGAGCGCCGCGATCTCGTCGAGATCGTCGAACCGCTGCGCGACGAGGACGGGCCCGAAGATCTCCTCCTGCACGACCTTCATGTCGGGCTTCACGTTCGCGAGCACGGTGGGCTTCACGTAGTACCCCGAGTGCTCGGGGCGGTCGCCGCCGGCGATGACCGACACGCCGGCTGAGCGCCCCGATTCGATGTAGTCGAGCACGCGCTGCTGCTGCTCGCGCGACACGAGCGGACCCATCTGCGTGCTCGGATCGAGGCCGGGACCGAGACGGATCGCGCTCGCGGCGCTGCCGACCTGCTCGACGACGCGGTCGAACAGCTTGCTGTGGACATACAACCGCGAGCCCGCGGCACACACCTGCCCGGCATTGAAGAAGATCGCCTGCGAGGCGCCCGCCGCCGCGGCCTCGGGATCCGCGTCCGGCAGCACGATCACCGGCGACTTGCCGCCGAGCTCGAGCGACACGCGTTTCAGCGTCTCGGTCGCCGCGATGTTGATCTTCTTGCCGACCTCGGTCGAGCCGGTGAACGCGATCTTGTCGACGCCCGGATGCGCGACGATCCCGGCGCCGGCCGTCTCGCCGTAGCCGGTCACGATGTTGACGACGCCCGGCGGGAAGCCCGCCTCCTGGATCAGCTCGCCGAGCCTGAGCGCCGTCAACGGCGTCTGCTCGGCGGGCTTCAGCACGCACGTGCAGCCCGCCGCGAGCGCCGGGCCGAGCTTCCACGCGGCCATCGCGAGCGGGAAGTTCCATGGGATGATCTGGCCGACGACGCCGACCGGCTCGCGGCGCGTATACGCCTCGAACGCGCCGCCGCGGCGGCCCCCGATCGACACGTCGATCGTCGAGCCTTCGATCTTCGTCGCCCAGCCCGCCATGTAGCGGAAATAGTCGCGGCTGCCGGGGATATCGACGATGCTCGCCATGACCTTCGTCTTGCCGTTGTCGAGGCTCTCGAGCTCCGCGAGCTCCTCGGCGTTCCGGTCGATCAGGTCGGCGAGCTTCCAGATCAGCGCCTCGCGCTGCGACGGCAGGAGCTCGCGCCACGGACCGCCGTCGAACGCGCGGCGCGCGGCCTGAACGGCGCGGTCGACGTCGGCCGCGCCCGCGTCCGCGACGGTCGCGATCTGCCGGCCCGTCGCCGGGTCGTAGACGGGCACGACGGCGTCGGAAAGCGGCTCCACCCACTCGCCGCCGATGAAAAGCCGCGGCGGGCGATTCAGGAACTCGGCGACTTTCGGCGAAGGTGCAGGCTGTGCGGCGATCGCTGCGCTCATGATCTCTCCCTCGCGAAGAAAAAAAACGTGTCAGACACCATTTTCCGGGAAAAAGGTGTCTGACACCATTTTCGACTTCAGCCGCGCAGGCCGAAGAGCTTGACCGCGTTCTCCTTCAGGATCAGCGGCCGCACCTCCGGGCGAAAGTCCGCCTGCTCGAAGTCCGCGAGCCGCCGGTCCGGCGTGATGACCGGATAGTCCGAGCCGAACAGCACCTTGTGCTTGAGCAGCGTGTTCGCGTAGTGGACGAGCTGCGGCGGGAAGCACTTCGGCGACCATCCTGACGTCGACGTCGAACGCGACGATCGGGTCGACGTCGATCCGGGGAGGCGACGTGCTCACACGAGGATCCCCTGCACTTTGCTCACCGCCTCGTCCTCCTTGCGGATCATTTCGTCGATGTCCCGATACTCGGGCACGGCGATGCCCTTGCGTGCGGCCGGCCGCGCGTCGATCACTTTCAGCCAGCGCTCGAGATGCGGCAGCCCGTCGATCGATACGCCGGACCATTTGTACGTGCGCACCCACGGCCAGTGCGCGATGTCCGCGATCGAGTAATCGCCCGCGAGGTACTCGTGACGCTCGAGCCGCTTGTCGAGCACCTCGAACAGGCGGCGCACCTCGCGCTGATAGCGCTCGATCGCGTACGGAATTTTCTCGGGCGCGTAACGATAGAACACGTTCGCCTGGCCCATCATCGGGCCGATGCCGCCCATCTGGAACATCAGCCACTGGATCACGACCGAGCGCCCCTTCGGATCCGCGGGCATCAGCCTGCCCGTCTTCTCGGCGAGATAGATCAGGATCGCGCCCGATTCGAACACGACGAAATCGTCCTCGTCATGGTCGACGATCGTCGGGATCCGGCCGTTCGGATTCAGCTCGAGGTACCACGGCTCCTTCTGCTCCTTCTTCTCGAACGAGATCGGGCGGACCGTGTACGGGAGCCCGAGCTCCTCGAGCGCGATGGAGACCTTGTGGCCGTTCGGCGTCGATGCGGTGAACAGTTCGATCATTGCGAAGCTCTTCCCTGATCGTTGCGTTGGCGAATAGCCTACCGCAAACGTCCCCGCCGCGCCGCGCGCCTTTGTTCCCGACCGCCAAGCGGCGTACGCTAACGCCGCATCTCGCCGCCGGCCGATGCGGCGGCACACGCACGAGGACCCGAGAGTGCAACTGACCGATCGAGAGCGAGCGATGCTCGACGGCGCCGAAGGCAGGGCGAAGCAGAAGGCGATGGAGCTGCTCGTCCGCTATGCCGAGGCGCTCGGGGCCGAGCGCTTCGTCGACGTCACGAACGTCGCCGGCGTCCCCGGCCAGCCGACGCCGTTTCTCGCCGCGTACTACAAGGACTTCCCGGGCGGCCAGGACGCGATCTTCTCGCACTTCGACCTCGACAGCGACGAGCTCGTCGAGATGCCGAACGTCGTGACGCGCGCGTGTCACCTGCAGGGCGGCTACGACCCGGACAACTGGGAGCTCCTCGGCGCGTCCGCCGAGGCGGCGGCCCGCCTCCGCGAAGGCGAGCGCTACGCGGCCGGGCACGGCATCGAGATCCTGAAGACGTGCACGCCGTACCTCGTCGGCAACGTGCCGAAGCGCGGCGAGCACTGCGCGTGGATGGAGTCGTCGGCCGTCGTCTACTGCAACGCCGTGCTCGGCGCGCGCACGAACACCGAGGGCAGAGAGAGCACGAGCGCCGCGATGCTGACGGGCAAGATCCCTTACTGGGGCCTGCACGTCGACGAGTGCCGCAGGGGCACACACCGCATCGACGTCGACTTCGAGATCGACGGCATCATGGACTGGGGCATGCTCGGCTATTTCGTCGGCGACGTCGTCCAGGAGCACGTCCCGGTGCTGACGGGGATCGGCAAGGCCCCGGACCTCGTGCGTTACAAGCATTTCGGCGCCGCGGCGGCGTCGTCCGGCGGCGTCGAGATGTACCACATCGTCGGCATCACGCCCGAGGCCCCGACCGTCGACGTCGCGTTCGGCGGCAACGCTCCCGTGGAAGTGTTTCGCTACGACGCCGACGCGCGCCGCCGCACGTACGAGGCGCTCAACGCGAACGCGAGCGATCCCGACGTCGACTACGTGATGCTCGGCTGCCCCCACGCGGCGCTCGAGCAAATCGAGGAAGCCTGCCGTCTGCTCGACGGACGACGCATCAGCCCGAACTGCCGGCTGTGGATCTTCACGTCGCGCGCGGTCCGCCGCCAGGCCGACGAGGCCGGTCTCACGGACGTGATCCGCAAGGCCGGCGGGCACCTGCTCACGGACACGTGCTCGGCGATCGGGAACGCGCTGCCGCCCGGCACGAAGGTCGCGGCGCTCGACTCCGCGAAGCAGGTGCACTATCTGCCCGCGATGACCGGCATCCAGGCGTGGTTCGGCAGCACCGCGGACTGTATCGACGCGGCACTCACCGGCCGCTGGCGCGGAGCGCTGCGATGAGCGTCCGCGACGAGCGCACGGTGTCCTCGACCGAGACGGGGCGCGATCGGCAGCAGCCGGTCGAGAGGATCGTCCTGCGCGGCCGCAAGGTCGTCGGCGGCCGCGCCGAAGGCGAGGCGCTCGTCACGCGGCAGACGATCTCGGGCTGGGGCGGCGTGCATGCACAGACCGGCACGATCATCGAGACGCGCCACGAGCTCAAGGGCCAGAGCTTCAAGGACAAGGTGCTCGTGTTCCGCGGCGCGAAGGGCTCGTCCGGCTGGTCGGTCGTCTTTCATACCGCCCGGCTCGCGGGCAGCGCGCCGAAGGCGATCGTCTTCAACGAGATGACGACGAAGGTCGCGCTCGGTGCCGTCGTGATGCGCGTGCCGGCCGTGACCGGGCTCGATCGCGACCCGCTCGACGTCATCGAGACCGGCGATTGGGTCCGCGTCGACGGCGATGCAGGCATCGTCGAGGTCGTCAAGCGGCGCGCCGCGACGGAGGATCGACGCTGAGCTTACGCATCAACGCCGACATCGAGATTCCGGACGACGAGATCGAGATCACGGCCGTCCGCGCGCAGGGCGCGGGCGGCCAGAACGTGAACAAGGTCGCGACGGCCGCGCATCTGCGCTTCGACGCGGCGCGGAGCCCTTCCCTGCCCGATGAGTGCAAGGCGCGCCTGATCGCGCTCGAGGACCAGCGCGTGACCGACGACGGGATCGTCGTGATCAAGGCGCAGCAGTATCGAAGCCTCGAGCGCAACCGCGCGGCCGCGCTCGAGCGGCTGCGGCGGCTGATCCTGAAGGCGCTCGACGTGCCAAAGCCCCGCAAGCGGACGAGGCGCCCGATCGCGGCGGAACGGCGCCGTCTCGACGAGAAGGCGCGCCGAGCGGAGCTGAAGCGGCGGCGCTCGAAGCCCGCGGACGACTGAATCTGCGGTGCGCGTCGCCGCCGCGACGCGCGGGCACGCACGTCCCGCCGTCCGCCGAGGCACGCTTCTTGCTGCTCGCACGGCGTGAGCCCTATCTCCACGAGCTCCATCGGGGCCGGCGCACCGAGCGCCTCGACCCGCGATGCCGATTCGCCGAATGATGGCGGCTCGGCGATCGATCCGGGCTCGGCAACCGATGCCGATCCGCCGGTCGGGCGGAGCTTGGGCTGCCGCGCGCTCGTCGTCGTGAACCGCAAGGCGAGGAACGGCAGTGCCGATCTCGAGCCTGCGCTCGCCGCGCTCGCGGATACATTCGGATGTCCGGCGCTGTTCGACGTCGACGACGCGCGCGATCTCGCGGCGCGGCTCGAGGACGCGTGCGGTCCGGGCATCGAGCGCGTCGCCGTCGCCGGCGGCGACGGCACGATCAACTCGGTCCTGCAGGTGCTGCTCCGCGTCCGCAAGCCGCTCGGCATCCTGCCGCTCGGCACCGCGAACGACCTCGCGCGCACGCTCGGCATCCCGACGGACCTCGCGGCCGCCGCGGGCATCATCGCCGCCGGGCGGACGAAGCGGATCGACGTCGGCGTCGTGAACGACCGCTATTTCGTGAACGCGGCCGGCCTCGGCTTCAGCACGAAGCTGCAAGAGGAGCTGCCGGATTGGACGAAGCGGCACCTCGGCCCGCTCGCGTACCCCCTCGGCGTGATCCGGCGCTGGCGGCGTCATCGCGCGTTCTCCGTGCTGATCCGAGCGGACGAGGGGCTCGTCAGGAGGCGCGTGATCCAGGTGACCGTCGCGAACGGCCGCTTCTACGGCGGCGGCATGACCGCGGAGCAGGACGCGCGCATCGACGACGGCCAGCTCGACGTCCTCATGGTGCAGCCGGGCGAGTGGTGGCGTCACGTCGTCGGCGTGATCGGGCTGAAGCGCGGCGTCTATCCGGATGCGGCCCCGGTCATCGCGGAGCGCCGCACGCGCTTCGAGCTCGGCACCGTCAGGCCCGAATGGATCGCGACCGACGGCGAGCGCAGCACGCAGACGCCGGCAACGTTCGCGGTGCTGCCCGGCGCGCTCGAGGTCTACGTGCCGTGAGCTTCGTGAAGGACGAGGCGACCGCCCGGCTCGATGACCTCTATCGGGAAGGCATGGAGGCGGTCGGGGTCTTCGACGACCTCGCGCAAAGCATCGACGACGCGGATCTCGAGAACCTCGTCGCGTCGCACGCGTCCGCGCAGCGCACGCTGCTCGAGCGCGCGGCGGCGCTTCGGCGTGCGCGCGGAGAGATGCCGCACGCGGCCGATCCCGAGCGCTCCCATCTCGAAGCGGCCGGCGCGTTCGTCCGCGCGGTGCTCCTGCCCGGCCAGACCGCGGCGCATTACGTCGAGACGCTGCTCGAAGCCGTCCGCAAGGTCGACCGGCATCTCGACGCCGCGCTCGCGCTCGATCTCGACGCGAAGCTGCGCCGCGTGCTCGAAGCGCTCCGCGACGACAACGCCGCGTTCGACGAGGCGCTGCGCAAGCGCCTCTGAAGCCGGACCGCGAAAACGCACCGGACTCGCTTTCTCCCGCGGCACTTCGCATCAGGGGACCGCGGCGCGGCGCCGAGCCGGTCCGCAACCGGGGCACGCCGGGCGGCCGGGCCAGATGTCACAATGGGCCGGCCGGCGGTACGATAGGCTTGGCTGAACGTCGGCACGATAGGCTCGGCCGAACGTCGGCCGCCGGGCCACACAGGGGCGTCGCGAAGGAAGAATGACGACAAGCACGCTCCCCGACAGACGCACTCTCGATATGAACTCGGATCGGGAATCGAAGCGTTCACCGTCCTTGAGCGCGGATGCGCTCTTGCGTCGGAACTACATGTTTCGGGGACTCCCGGAGCGAACGCTGCAGCGCATTTCCGCCCGCGTCGGACGCAAGCTCTATCACAAGGGAGCGGTCATTTTCTCGCAGGGCGATCCGGCGGACGCGCTTTACGGCGTGGCCTCGGGCCGAGTGCGGATCAGCGCGAGCGGCGCGGGCGGGCGCGAAGTCTTTCTGAACATCATGGAGCCCGGCGACACGTTCGGCGAGATCGCCGTGATGGACGGCCTGCCGCGCACGGCCGCGGCCACGGCGCTCGAGCAGACGACGCTGATCGTGCTGAAACGCGTCGACTTCATCGGGCTCGTCGAGCAGGAATCCCAGCTCGCGCTCCACCTGCTGAAGCTCCTGTGCAAGCGGCTGCGGTGGACGAGCGAGCTCGTCGAGGAGTCCGCGCTCCTGTCCGGGCCGTCGAGGCTCGCGAAACGCCTGCTGATCCTGGCCGAGCAGCACGGCCGGCCGGCCGAGTCCGGCGGGGAACGGGGGCTCGAGATGAGGATCTCGCAGGCCGAGCTCGCGCATTTCCTCGGGATCTCGCGGCAGATCGTGAACCAGCACCTCGGCGAATGGGCCAAGGCAGGCTGGGTGCGGCTCGGGCGCGGCAGGATCGTGATCGCCGATCCCGCCGCCCTCAGGAGCCTGGTCGCCGCCGGGTCCTCGCCGACCGACTAGGCACCGCTCAGCCGACTCACGCGCTCCCGCGTCGCGCTCAGCACGCGAAGCAGAACCACATGCCCATGTAGAAGACCCAGCAGCACCGGTCGCTCGCGGGGCCGGATTGAATGCTCGTCATCGTGCTCGTCTTGCCGACGGCCGACACTTCACCGGTTCCGCCGGTCGCGGCCAACGGCAGCGCCAGCGCCACTCCAAGAAGAAGGCCTCTCAGTCTGCTCATGACACTCTCCAGTCCCGTAAGCGCACCGACCTCGTGCGGCTGCAAGAGTGGCAAAGCGCACAGCCGCCGTCTGTCAACGGAACGACAGTACTCGCGATCTCGTCACTTGTGTCAGGAACCTGACAGAAGCCGTCCATCTACTCTGATATTCCTGCGCTTCCGACAGGCAACGTGCCAGCGAGGATGAACGATGGACGCGGCAGATGAGATTCTCGAGCTCGTGCGCACGGTCGCCGGGCTGCCTCGCGAGGACCAGAACCGGATCCTGCGACTGGTCGATCTGCTTTCGCTGGCCCCGTACCCGGTTCAGCAGCGCAGCAACGAGCGCTTGCGCGAGCTGCTCGACTCCGATCCGCAGTCGAAGCTCGAGTGCGTGGACAGCATCGACGACCTGATCGACTTCCTCGAGCGGGCCGTGGCCGGGGCCGAGGACCGCTCGGCGAGCTGGAGCGGTCTGACATACGCGCTGCTGCGCGGCACGACGCAATAGCCGTCCTCGTCGCCCCGGCCGAGACCCGTCGCCCTCACTTCACCGTCACCCGCACGACACCGTCCCACTGCCCCCCTGCGCCGGCGACGGCTGGGCACTGCTCGAGGAAGAAGCGGCTCGCCCGATCGTCAGGAAAGCGATCGAGAATGGCGGCGAAGCCCGCTTCGGCACGCCGGAAGTCGCCGGCGGTGAACGCGGCAAGAGCGTCCGAGAAGGCGGCATCGAGCTCGAGGAGCGACGGGTCGGCGGCACCGGCGACCGCTTGCAGCTCGAGCACCGAAACCGGAGTGCGCTTGCCGACCAGGAGAAACCGGCCGAGCGGCCGGTAGACGAACCCCTCCGCCGAGCCGGCGACGGCGGCGGACACGAGGATGCGCGTGCCCAGAAGTCGGTTCAGGCCCTGGAGCCGGGCGGCCGTATTGACGATGTCGCCGACCGCGCGGAACTCTCCGCGCACGCTCGCGCCAACATTGCCGAGAAGAAGCTGCCCGGAATCGAGCCCGATGCGGGTCGGCAACTTCGCGCGCACCTGAAGCCTGTTGAAGTCGTCCGCCGCCTCGAGGATGTGCAGCGCGCAGCGGGTCGCCGCCGCGCGCGTCTCGGCGACGGAGCCCGCGGCCGGCCACACGGCGATCATCGAGTCGCCGCCGATGTCGGAGACGATGCCCCCGTGCCGGTCCACGGCCTGGACGAGCACGTCGTAGTAGGCATCCATCAGCTCGCCGAGCGCGGTCGGATGCAGCGTTTCGGACAGCGTCGTGTAGCGCTCGATGTCCGAGACGAGGCACGTCCCATGCACGAGCTCCCGGCTCGCCCTCGGCCGCAGCGATTCGTTCGCGAGCCTTTCGACGACGTCCGTCGGCACGTAGTAGCCGAGGGCCTGGTGAATCCGCTCGCGCTGCTTGCGCAGCAGACGGTGATTCCACGACAGGCCGGCCAGGAGCGCGACCGGCAGCTGGATACCGAGCGGGACGACGAGCGGCCCCCACAGCCCGGCCGTTCGAAACGCGACGAACGCCGCGACCGCAAACAGCGCGGCGAGGAGGAATCCGACCGTGACGGCCGCGAACCCGCGTGCCAGCAGGGACACCGCGGCCACGGCGAGGCCCCACGCCGCGACGACTCCCCAGTGCACGCCGATCGGCAGCGGCCGGATTGCGTCGCCATGCAGCAGATTCGCGAACAACGTCGCGCCGACCTCGACGCCCGCCATCCGGTGCCCGGACGCGTCCGAGAAGATCGACACGAACACGTCCCGCTGCTGCGACGCGCGCCGGCTCTCCGAGAAACCGACGAAGACGACGCGGCCGTCGACGAGCTCGTGCAACGACGACGGATCGGCGTGGAGCGCTTCGTGAAACGAGATCGTCTCGATCGTGTGCAGCGGCCCGTAGTAGTTCAGATAGCGGCTGTCGCCTCCCGCATAGAGCTCGATCAACGCGCGAAGCCGCGCGTTGCTCCCCGGCGCTTCCCGAAGCGCCGCCCGCAAGTCGTCCGCGAGCGCCGCATCTGCTCGAAAGATCGTCCTTAGGCCTCGCATGACCTCCTGCAGGCCGTGCTCGAGCACCGCGCCGAGATCGAGCTCGCGGCGCATCGGCGCGAGCTCCGGCCGAGCGGCGATCAGCATGTCGATCAGCCGGCCGTGCTCGGGCAACGCGTACGCATGCATCGCGACCGCCGGCAACGACGGCGCGTCCCCGGCCCTGCCGAACGTCCAGGACTGGCTCACGCGCGTCGGCACGTACGGCAGCATGAACGGAGCCGTGCCGAGCGCGGCCCGGCGCAGCGGCTCGATCGGAGGAAACCGCTGATCGCCGACGAACGGAGGCGTATCGATCTCCTGCACGCGCTCGGCGAGGATCACGTTGCCGGCCTCCTCGATCGCGCGGGCGAGGCGCAAGTCCCCTTCCGGATCGTCCGTGCGCTCCTCCTCGAACACGACGTCCATTGCAATCGCGGCGGCACCGGCGGCGCTGAGACGCTCGACGAGCTCGGCGTGGCGGCTGCGCGGCCAGCGGCGCACGTCCCGGTCGAGGCCGAGCGCCTCGGCGCTTTCGACGGACAAGCTGACGACGAGCACCTCTCGCGGCGGCTGGATCGGTCCGCGGGCAAGAAACAGCGCGCCGAGCCCGAGCGTCTCCTCGACGCGGAGGACCGGCGGGATTCCGCTCAGAATCACGCCGAGCACGGCGACTCCGGCCGCGAGCGCGGCGATGCGCCTGCCGACGGAGCTCACGCGACGCCTCTGCAATGCGTCGGGCGAGCAGCCGCATGCGTCGGGCGCCGGGCATGCCGAGAGCGGCCCGGCGGCTTCGTCCTGTCGACGGGAGCGCCTCGCTTGACACGCCCTGTCCCGCCCTTAGACTGGGCCGCTGACGGCAGGGGGGCCCGATACATGCGACGTTGCATTCCGGCGTCCGCTTCGGCGCCCGCAACGCGCCTTTGTAGCCACAACGAGAAGCCCATTGATGGCACGTCTCTCGGCGAGGACCTCGGTCGAGCCGGCTCAGCCTTCCATTCCGATGGGCGCCGACGAGAGTAGCGCACTTCCCGGCGTCGTCGCATCTGCCCTGCTCTCGTGGCTGCTGCTGTTCGGCGCGCCGACGGCGGCCGGGTCGGAGCGCGTGTGCCCGAACGAATGGCGAGCCGAGATCGTGCACACGGAGGGCGCCGTCGAGCTCGCGATCCCGCCGCAGTGGGTCCCGGTGCGCAGCGGCGCCGTGTTGTGCCACGGAGACTTGATCCGCACTGGACCGTTCAGTCGAGCGACGGTCCGGCTCCCGGACGGCAATGGGACGCTCGTTTCCGTGCACGCCAACTCCTCGCTCCGCCTGCACGCCGTCAAGGACGGAAGCGAGCCGTGGTACGACGTCGTCGTGAAGGTGCTCAAAGGGCTCGTGCACGCGATCAGCCGGGACCCCCGCTTCCTCGAGTTCGACACGCCGTTCGTCAACGCCGCGATCGAGGGCACCGAGCTCGTCGTCAACGTCCGCCCGGACGGCACGGCCGTCGACGTGATCGAAGGCAAGGTCGCGATGAGCAATCCGCTCGGCGCCACGACGGCCGTTGCCGGGACGAGCGGATTCGCGTCGGGCAACACGAAACCGGAGGCTGCTGCGGCGGACGTGCTCCGGTCCATCGACTGGGCCCGGCGGTACGCGCGCATCATTCCGGGTGAGCTGCCGTCGCCTGCCGCGGTTCCGAACGGCGGCGACGAAGGTTCCCCGGCCTTCTACGTCCGCCGCGCGGCGAGCCGCCTCGGCCGAGGCGCGGTGAACGAGGCCGACGAGGATCTCCGCACCGCGCTCACGCTGGATCCGTCCAATGGGGACGCCCTCGCGCTCCGCGCCGTGATCGCGCTCGGGCAACAGGAGCGCGCACAGGCGAACGATCTTGCGCGCCGCGCCGTCGAAGCAGCCCCCGATTCCGCCGCCGCTTGGCTAGCGCTGTCGCACGCCGCCGAAGCGAGCATGGACGGTCGCCTCGCGCGGGAAAGCGCCGAGGCCGCCGTTCGCGCCGCGCCGGATCACGCGTATGCCTGGGCTCGGATCGGGGAGCTTCGAGCGGCGGAGGGCGACTACCGCGGAGCGCGGCAGGCGGCCGGGAAAGCGCTCGAGATCGACCCCGGCCTCGCGAAGGCACACATGATCCTCGGCTTCGTCGAGCTGAACGGCGGCGAAGCCGCCGCCGCGGAAGCGGCGTTTCGCAACGCCGTGCGGGCCGACGGCGGAGACGCGTACGCGCGCCTCGGCTTGAGCCTCGCGCTCTACCGCCAGGGCCGCAACGAGCTCGCGCGTCGAGAGGCCGAGAACGCGCTCGCCGTCGACCCGACCAGCCCCGTGCTGCGCGGCTACATGGGGATCGTCTACGACGACGAGAACCGTGCCGAGCTCGGGCAGACGCTGCTCGAAATCGCCAAATCGTTGGACGCCGAAAACCCGACCGGCTGGTACTTCGATGCCGCACGCAAGCAGCACGAGAACCGGCTCGTCGAGGCGATGCTCGATTTCAGACGCGCCTTCGAGGCGACCGGCCGTCGCAGCGTGTACGGCGCCGAGTTCGCGCTCGACGAGAACCTCCTCGCGCGGAGCGCCGGCATCGGCAGGCTGCACGCTACCCTCGGTCTCGAGCGCATCGGGCTGCTCGCCGCATGGCGGGCGCAGTTCGACGACCCCGCCGAGTACTCGGGCTATCGTCTCGCGGCGGACCTTTACGGGCACCGGCCGCGCCACCAGCGCGCGCGGGTCAACGAGGTGCACCAGGCGATCATCCGCCAGCCGCTCAACGTCACGCCGATTCAGGCTCAGCTCAGCGAGGCGAGGCCGTTCCTGCTCGACGTTGCGGGACCGAGCTCGCTGTCGTTCCAGGAATATCATCGGCTCGTCAGAGAAAACGGCTTCTCGACTCAGCTGTCGGGGGTCGCGGCGGGCCTCGATACACGCGGCTTCGACGTCGCGGTGAACGGTTTGCACGATCGCGTCTCGTACAATCTTTCCTTCTTCGATTTTTCGACCGACGGTTTTCGGGAAAACAACGACCTCGATCAACGCGTCGTCAGCGCCCTCACGCAGGTTCGTCTCGGCGAGGCGACCACGTTGACGGCGGAGCTGCGCAGCGGCGACGTCGAGAAGGGCGATCTCGCTCTCCGTTTCGATCCCGAAAAGTATTCGCCGTCGTTCCGTGAAGCAGAGTCGATCGATTATCTGCTCGTCGGA
>DASVCR010000010.1:0-31041 GCA_036381515.1 Gammaproteobacteria bacterium
GGCAGCAGCCGGTCGACGCGGGCGGTCTGACGGCGCTGATTTTTGCGGCGCGGGAAGGGGACATGGAGTCTGCGAAGCTGCTGATCGAGGCGGGCGCGGACGTGAACCAGACGAGCGAGTTCGGGTGGACGCCGCTGCTGACGGCGACGCAGAACCGTTTTTATCAGCTGGGGAAGTATTTCCTCGAGCAGGGTGCGGATCCGAATCTGGCGAACAAGAACGGCTGGAACCCGCTGTACATCGCGACGGACAACCGCAACATCGAGGGCGGGGACTATCCGACGCGCAAGCCGGACATGGACCATCTCGAGTACATCGAGCTGTTGCTGGAGCACGGTGCGGACCCGAACCAGCGGCTGGCGACGGACTGTGGTCGACCGGGGTGTGCGAGCACGGAGACGCGGACGATTTTCACGCACCAGTGGCTGTACGAGGAGGGGGCGACGCCGTTTTTGCGTGCGGCGCAGTCGGGGGACCTGGAGCTGATCGAGCTGCTGCTGGCGCACGGGGCGGATCCAGAGATTGCGACGGCGGACAACGTGACGCCGCTGATGGTGGCGTCGGGGATTGGCTGGGTGGAAGGGGTGACGTACGAGTGGTCGCCGGAGCAGACGTTCGAGGTGGTGAAGCTGTTGCTGGAGCTTGGTGCGGACCCGAACGCGCGGGAGACGCTGGACGGGCGGACGGCGCTGATGGGCGCGGCGCACAAGGGGCGCAACGAGGTCGTGCAGATTCTGGTGGATCATGGGGCGGATCTGGCGGCGCGTGACATTGGCAGCCGCGACAGCATTCACGCGCTTGCGGGCGTGACGTGGCAGGCGATCGACTATGCGGACGGACTGGTGCGGGTGGGGGTACAGTCGGCGATCCCGCATCCGGAGACGGCGGCGCTACTGCGCCGGCTGATGGAGGAGCGGGGGCTCGAGGTGCCGCCTGAGGGCCGCACGCTCGACTCGATCTGCATCACCGACGTCTGCAAGCCCGGCTACCAGCCGTAACCGCAGGACGACGCGTCGAGCGGGGCAGAGCCGTGCGCGGCTCTGCCCTTTTCGTCGCAGGACGGCCCCGGTCCGGCAGCGGGCCGGATTGCAAGCTGCACCCGACGTTCGATTTCCGTTATCGTGTCGCCCCTGGGGCGCGCCGCAGCGTGCCCGGCCGAGCTCGATGCGCATCCGGCCGCGCTCGGCGACGACGAGGGGAGTTCCAGGTATGAGTGATGCAGCGAACAGCGCGGGCCGGGCAGGCTCGGCACTGAGCCGACGCGCATTCATCGCCGGTTCCGCGGCCCTGGCCGGGTCGGTCGCGCTCGGCGGCTGCTCGGGAGGCGAGCCCACGGCGGGATCGTCGACGCCGGCGTCATCCGGCCGTCTCGAGCTCACGTTCCTGACGATCCTGCCGCCGCAGAGCCTGACCTTCGCGCCCGAGCTGCTCGCCGACGCGGGCGGTCATTTCGCGCGTCACGGCCTCGACGTGCAGTTCGAGCTGACGCGCGGCTCCGCGCAGGCGATCCAGCTCGTGCTCGCCGGACGCGCGCCGCTGACGCGCATCAGCCAGATCGAAGGCATGCGCGCCGCGGCAAACCGCGGCGCGCCGCTCGTGAACGTCGGCATGGTCTTCAAGGATTCGACGATCCGCTACGTGTCGAGCAAGTCGGATCCGCTCCTCGAGCCCCAGGACTTCGTCGGCAAGATGATCGGCATCCCGTCCGCGGGCGGCTCGAGCGAGCTCGAGCTCGACCTGTTCCTCGCGGCCGGAGGCGTCGATCCCGCGAGCGTGCGGCGACAGGTCGTCGGCCTCACGCCCGGCGTGTTTAATCTCGTCGAGCAGGGGCGGATATCGGGGTACGCGGTCAGTATCGATACGGCGAAGATCCTCGCGAGTCAGCAGGAGAACGCGGTCGTGCTGAACCCGGGCAACTTCATCAGCTCCGGCGGGCAGTTCTACATGACGTCGCGCGACGGGCTCGAGCAGCATCGGGAGGCGATCCGGCGGTTCATCGCCGGCGTGCACGACGCGCTCGAGTTCATGCTCGCGGACGAAGGGTTCGAGCGCACGCTCGAGGTCCTGCGCAGCAAGTATTCGTTCGACGGGCTGAACGACACGGCCATCGCGAAGGAGAGCCTCGCGGAGTACACGAGCGTGTGGACGGCGGCGGGCGAGGAGAATCTGCTGCTGACCGTGCCCGAGCGGTGGCACCGCGGATACGAGGAGCTCGTCGCGGCGGGGCTCGCCGAGCCTGGCGCGTCGCCCGACCAGTGGTTCACGAACGAGTTCGTCGGGCAAGCCTGAGGACGGCGGAGCACGCGCGATAACGTTTCATCGATGACGCAACAGGGATTGAAGACGACCCCGACGCCGGAGATCGAGGCCGAGTGCGCGGACGGACAGGCGGCGCCGAGCGGCTCCGCTGCCGGCGCCGAGCTCGAGCTCGTCGACGTCAGCAAGGAGTTTCACTCGCGCAGCGGCTCGGTCGTCGCGCTGAAGGACATCACGCTCACGATCCGTCGCCGGGAGTTCGTCGCGCTCGTCGGCCGCTCGGGCTGCGGCAAGACGACGATGCTGCGGATCCTTGCGGGCCTGACGCACCCGACGCGGGGTCATGTGCTCGCGGGCGGCCGGCCGCTCTGGCGTGACGGCGGACGGGATCCGGAGACGGTCGGCCGGCTCGGGATCGTGTTCCAGGACGCGCACCTGTTCCCGTGGTATTCGGTCGAAGAGAACATCGCGCTGCCGCTGAAGCTGCGCGGCGTCGGCAAGGCGGAGCGTCTCGCGCGGGCGCACGAGCTCTGCGCGCTCGTCGGCCTCAGCGGATTCGAGCGCTCTTACCCGCGGGAGCTCTCCGGCGGCATGCGGCAGCGTGCGGCGATCGCGCGGGCGCTGAGCTACCGGCCGGGCGTCCTGCTGATGGACGAGCCGTTCGGCGCGCTCGATGCGCTGACGCGGGAGAAGATGAATCTCGAGCTCCAGTCGCTCGCGACCGCGTCCGAGTCGACCGTCGTGCTCGTCACGCACTCGATCCGCGAGGCCGTGTTCCTCGCCGATCGCGTCGTGCTGCTGTCGCCGCGGCCGGGCCGGATCCGCTCGGTCACGGAGGTCGACTTTCCGCGGCCGCGCCAGCTCGACGTCGAGGCCGAGCCGCGCTTTCAGGAGATCGTCAGGACGCTGCGCCGGCAGCTCGACGAGGAGGCGTGATGCCAAGCCGAGAGCAGCTCATGAAGTTTCTGCCGTGGATCAGCACGCCGGTGCTGATCGCGGTCATTCTCGCGATGTGGAAGCTCGCCGTGTCGCTCGGCGTCTCGCGGTACACGCTGCCGCCGCCGGGAGAGGTGTGGGCGGCGCTGCTCGACCTGATGAGCCGACCGGATGTCTGGACCGTGCACATGCGCACGACGCTCGTCGAGGCCGTCGCCGGGTTCGGGATCGGGCTCGTCTCCGGCGTGATCGTCGGCGCGGTGCTCGGGCGGGTCGTGTGGCTCGAGCGCGCGGTGCGGCCGATGGTCGTCGCGCTGCAGGTGATCCCGAAGGTCGCGCTCGTGCCGCTGTTCGTGATCTGGTTCGGCTTCGGCATGACGTCGAAGGTCATCATCGCGGCGATCCTCGCGTTCTTTCCGATCATGCTGAACGTGCTGCTCGGCGTGCGCTCGGTCGACCCCGGACATCGCGACGTGATGACGAGCCTGAATGCGGGCCGCTGGCAGACGTTCTGGGCGCTCGAGTTCCATAGCACGCTGCCGTACGTGTTCGCGGGCATGGAGGTCGGCATCGTGTTCGCCGTGATCGGCGCGATCGTCGGCGAGTATCTCGGCGGCAACGAGGGGCTCGGCTACCTCGTCGTCGACACGCTGAACGCGCTGAACGCGCCGGAGCTGTACGCGGTGATCGTCCTGCTCGCGGTGCTCGGCTACCTGCTCTTCTTCGCGGTGAACGTCGCGAAGCGGCTGATGATCCCGTGGCACGAGTCGGTGTCGCTCAAGGACATCACGTAGAGAAAGAATTCGGGGTCAGAGCCCGATTTCCATCGCGGGGATCGGAAATTGGGGTCAGAGCCCAATTTCCATCGTGGAATTGGGGCAGAAAGAATTCGGGTCAGAGCCCTTCTGCTCAGTCTACGCGAGATGGATCTCATCGTGCCGCGACGTTCGGTCGCGTAGACTGCCTCTGAGTTTTTTCCGACCAGAATAAAAGGGGTCTGACCCCGAGTTCTTCTCAGACGAGAACTTGCGTCGAAGAATTGGGCTCTGACCCCAATTTCTTCTGACCCGAATCTCTCGTCGAGCCGCGACCTCGAGTCGCTCAGACTGAGTAAAAGGGCTCTGACCCCATTTTGGGGGACGCCGCGGCACGAGGCCGCGGCGTAGTCCGGCTGATTATACCGAGCCCTTCTCGCGCCACGTGCCGGCCGCGTAGCTCTCGCGGGCCACGCGCGAGTACGGCACCGGCGACACGACGACGCGGATCTCGGCCTGACGGTGCTTCTCGGTCGACGTCTTCTCCGTGTCGTCCGGCTCACCCCAGACGAGCGTCAGCACGTCACCGATCTCGACGTCGGGATCGACGACGCCGAGCGACAGCAGCCGACGCTCGTTGAACGAGTAGCCGTTGAACATCGACATGCCGACCCGCTTGCCGTCGCGCAGGATCAGGTCCGCGGTCGACGACGCATAGTTCGGCTGCGGGAAGTCGATCCACTTGGCCGGAGTTCCCTCCTGGAACGCCGTCGAGATGACCTTCAGCACGTCGTCGCTGTTCCACTCGAACGTGACCTTCTTCCGGTGCGGCTTGTCCTTCATCTTGACGAGCGCGTCCTTGCCGATGAAGTCGTCCTTCTTCCACCCGATGTAGAAGCTGTAGCCGAGCTCGAACGGCGTGACGTAGTAGTCCTCGATGTTGTCGCTGACGAAGCTGCCGCCGAGCGAACCGACCGCCTCGTAGCTGTCCGCGCCGAGCCAGTCGCGATACTCCTTCAGCATGCCGTCACCGCTGTAGATGCCGGGCAGCGGCGACGGAATCCAGCCCGACTCGAGCGTATTCGTCGAGTACGCGCGGCTGCCGACGAAGCGCAGGTCGACGCCGATGTCTCGCGCGGCCTGCGCGATCGTCGACTGGATGTAGTGCTTGTCGGCGTACGGGCCCCACAGCTCGAGGCCGGGCACGCCGGCCATACCGTGGCGCAGCGCCCGCACGCGGCGGGAACCGACGTTGATCCAGTCGACGTGGAAGAACTTGATGTCGGGGACGGGGCCGCCGTTGACCTTCTCGAGGATCTTGTTCGCTTCCGGACCTTGGACCTGGAAGCGGTAATGCGTGCGGTAGATCGCCTTGCCGTCGGGGCGGCTGTCCGAGCGCGGATCGTACGTGAGACGCACCTTGTACGAGCCGACCGCCGCCTGGAAGCGTACCCAGTTCGCCGTCGGCGAGCGGCCGACGAGGACGAACTTATCGTCGCGCTCGCGGAAGATGATCATGTCGCCGATCACGTGGCCGGCGGGCGTGACCGGCACGAAGTGCTTCGCGCGGTTCAGGTCGAAGTTAGAGAAACTGTTGATGCCGACGTACGACAGCAGCTTCTCGGCGTCGGGACCCTCTACGATCAGTTCGTCCATATGGTGCGTCTGATCGAAGAGGACCGCGGATTCGCGCCAGGCGCGCTGCTCGTCGCGCCAGTTCGAGAACTCGGGAGCGACCACCGGGTACACGTAGATGCCGGATTTGGAGTTTCTCAGCAGCTTGACGGCGCTGCCCGCCGCCTGGATCAGAGACGAGAGATTGTTAGTGCTCATCATGTGCTCCTGTGAAATTAGGACGGAGCCGAGGCTTCGCCCGGCCGCTGCCTCAATTGTCATGGTCCGGCTGAATCTCGCCAGCGCGGATCGCCGAAAGGATCCTCGCGCCCCCAGACGCGATTTACGCCGAACGGATCGGCAAGTGCCGAGGGTCGGCGGCTGGTTGGGCGGGCAGTTTACCAGCGCGGAGCAGGGTCGGCATGGTGCCTACACTGCTAGCAGCCCGTCCGTGCGGAAGGTCGGCGGCATCCGACGTCCTCGGCCTCGCGACCTTGCGATACGGGCATCGGACGCCCCTGCGGAACCGAACCGGCTCGATGCGACTTCTGAACCCGTCCGGACAGTGGCCGCCGCAGCGGCGACGGCCTAGAGCGCGTCGAGCGTCAGCGGGACCGTCGCGTCGGCCCAGGCCGCCTCGAACTGCGCGTGCACGAGCCCCGCTTCGTCCATCCGGTCCTGCGCGATCAGGCTCTGCTCGAGCCCGAAGAGCAGACGGCCGTCGCGCGGATAGCGCGTCAGGGTCTCGCGGAACACGGCTTCGGCCTCGGCGGCACGCCCGCCATCGAGGAGCGCGGCGGCGAGCGATTGGCGTACCGGATAGAACCACGCCGGCGGCTCGTCGTACTGGACCGCGCGCTCGAGCTCGACGGCGCGCCGCCACTCGTCGATCGCGCGGTCGCGCTCGCCGCGCGCCTCGGCGATCTGCGCCGCAAGCGTCGCGGACGCGAGCGCGAGGAGGTCGGCGCTCTTGTTGTTCGCCAGGTACTGCGATTCGTCGGGCACGTCCGCGCGCTCGCGCTCGAAGCGGGCCTGCTCGGCCTCCGCGCGCCGGACGTCGCCCCGACCCGCATAAGCCATCGCCCGCGCGTAGCGCCAGAACGCGTGCTCGAGCGCGCGCTCGGCGATCGGCTCGCGCGCCTCGATGACATCGCCCCAGCGGTGAAAGCGCAGGTCGACCATCAGCGGGTAGAGCCTGAAGCCCTCGAGCATCTGCATCTCGACGTCGGAGTCGCCGATCCTCGCGACCATCTCCTCCGCGGCGGCCTTCGCTTCCTCGTAGCGGCCCTGCTGCGCGCGCGCATACGCGACGAAGTGAACGTTGTGCGTCGCGTACATCAGCGGATACATGCCGGTGGCGCCGGTCCGCTCGATGAACGCGTTGTCGGCCTCGATCGCGTTCTCGTTCGTCTCGGCGGCGAGCTCGTAATCGCCCGTCTGCAGGAAGATATGTCCCGGCATGTGCACGAGGTGCCCGGCGCCGGGCACGAGCGTCATGAGCCGCGTCGCGCTCGGGATCGCGCGCTCGAGGTTCGGCGACGCCTCGACGGCATGAATATAGAAGTGGTGGGCGCCCGCGTGATCCGGATTGCGCCTCAGCACGGATTCGAGCACGGCGACGAGCTCGAGCGTGCCCGGCGCCGGCTCGCCGTCCGCCGTCCAGAGCTGCCAGGGTCGAAGCATCATCAGGCTCTCGGCGAACAGCGTCGCGGCGTCGAGGTCGTCCGGAAAGCGCGCGGCCACCTCCCGCATCGCGTCGCTGTAGTCGCGATGGAACGCGAGCCAGTCCGATGCGGGGTCAGGCGACGCATAGCGGCGAGCGACCGCGTCGATATAGGCCTGCTCGCGCGGGCTCGCTCGTCCGGCGCGCTCGCGCGCGTTCTGCACGGCCTCGAACGTCGCCCGGGCGCGCGCCTCGTCGACCTGCGTGTCGTTGTAGTTCGGACCGATTGCAAGGGCGAGGCCCCACCACGGCATCGGCGCGTCGGGATCGAGCTCCGCGGCGCGGCGGAAATAGCGCGCGGCCTCGTCGTGATTGAACGCGTAGAGGAGCGCGATCCCCTGATCGAAGTAGACCTGCGCGTCCGGATTCGACGTCGTGATCGGGAACTGATGGTCGCCGAGACCGGGGTAGAGCTCCTGCGCGACCGGCGCCGTGCTCTCGTGGCGCGTATGCTGCGCGGCCACGTCGTCGGTGAGCATCGCGAGCGCGATCGCGGCCGGCAGCACGGCGAGAAGGCGGGGCAGGGCGGGGGAACGGGTGTCGTGGCTCATGCGGCTCTCCCGTTGGTGTCGCCGCTATCGGGACGGCAATTATACCGCCACCGTCGCCACGACTATCTCGTCCGCGAGTCGATCACGCGGCGCGGCGCGCCGCGGCGCGCCCGAGCCGTCGGATACCGAGCACGAGGCCGATGCCGCTCGACGCGAGCGCGCCGAGCCCGAGCACGATCATGCCGATGTCCCAGAGCGGCCGGCGGTCGTGCCAGAATTTGAAGTCGAGGCTGTGCAGGCCGTTGAAGAGCCACCGTTCCAGTCGGCTCAGGCGGTGCACCTCGGAGACGATGCGGCTCTTGTACGGGTCGACGTAGAGCCACGTCTCGAGAGGATCGTCGAGCTCGATGCGCAGCACGGGCAACGGCAGCCGTCCGGCGCGCGAGTAGTAGTAGTCGTCGTAGTCGGAAAGGAGAACGGTCTTCGCCGGGTGGACGCCGGCTGGCAACGCGTCCGTCAGCCGGCGAACGATCTCGTCCGTCGCAAAAGGCTCGTCGCGCACCGAGAGCGTCGTTGCGGCGACGAGCAGCTCGCCCGAAGCACGGCGGCCGACGATGTCGTACGGCTGATGCAGCCGCTCGCGGCGCAGGATATCCTTCGCGGGGCTCGCGGGCGACGTTCGCGCGATGTAGTAGGGCTCCCCGTGGATCCGCACGAGCTCGAGCTCCTTCAACGCGCGATCGCCGAGCAGCGCGGTCCAGGAGTCCGCATCGAGCCGTCCGAAGCCGGCGAGCTCGAGCGGGCCGCCGCTCAACGCGTCTCGGCGCACGGCGAGACCCCGCTCGTTCGTCCACGCGAACGGCTCCATCGACATCAGCCCGCTGAAGGCCCACGTCAGCGCGAACAGACCGAACAGCGCGCCGAAGACGTAGTGCCAGCGCATGAAGCCTCGGTAGCGGATCGATGCGGAGAGCCTGAACGGCTTGCTGCGCCTCCACTGCACGACCGCGAGCACGAGACCGAGCGCGGCGAGCACGCAGCCGAGGGCCGACGTGCCGACGACGGTCCAGTACCACAGCGGCTGGTTCGTTCTGAGCGGCGTGAAATAGAACCAGTGCGGAATCGTGCCCGCCCATGCGAGCGCGCGGGTCCGCGTCGTCGTCGCGAGGACGACCTCGCCGCGCTGCGGCGACACGTACACTTCCGTTCCGCGGCCGTCGTCGACCGCGAGCTTGTGGAGCGGAAGCTCGCGCGCCAAGGTCAGCGTCCACTGGTCCACCTGCGTGACGGTGCGGACGAAGCGGACGGCTTCGCGCGGCACGCCGGCAAAGCGGGCGGCGACCGATCGGGAGGCTTCGGGATCGAGCGGCTCGAGCACGTCGCCGTTGTCCGCGAAGACCGTCGTCGAATACGCGCCCGACCCGAAGCGATACGCGGGCCGGCCCATCACGGTCAGGAGCGTCGTCGATCCCGGTGCGCTCACGGATACTTCGGCGCGCTCCGCGGCCTCGGCGGGCGACAGGCGGATCTCGCCCAGGTCGATCGGGTCGAGCCGCTCGAGGCGGCGCTCCGCGTCGAGCTGCGGCATGCCGCCCGCATACATCATCACGATGCCCGACACGATCCAGACGACGAACAGCACGCTCAGCGGAATGCCGAGCCAGCGGTGTGAGACGATCAGGAGTCTTCGCAGCGACATGGCCGATCACCCTGCCGCGGCACGGGGCCGAGATGACCGCGACGAGAGGCCGATCCGGGAGCGACGCGCCATGGCTCGGACGGGCTCCTAGAGGTCTTCCACGCGACCGTGCACGATCCGCCCGTCGACGATCGTCAGCACGGACGTGATCGACTTGATCGCCTCGTCCGGGGTCGCGTCCTCGTCGAAGTAGTCCGCGGAGAGGACGGCGAGATCCGCGAGCTTGCCGCGCTCGATGCTGCCGAGCCGGTCTTCCTCCTTGAGGAACCAGCCGTTCGCCGCTGTGTAGAGCCGCAACGCTTCGTTGCGCTCGAGCGTCTGATCGCCGTTGATCGTCTCGCCGCGCGCGTTCTTGCCTGTCACGACGTAGTAGAGGCCGAGCCACGGATTCATCGGCGAGATCTGCATGCCGTCCGAGCTCATGCCGATCGGGATGCCGCTCTCGACGAGCATCCGGAACGGCGGGCCGTTCTGCTCGGCCGTGCCGCTGATGTAGCGCCAGCCCCCGAGCACGCTGACCCCGCCGCCGAGCGCGCGCAGCTTGTCGGCGTACTCGCGCGTAATGAACGGCGCGTGCGCGAGTACCCAGCGCAGCTTCGTGATTCCGGGCGGATCGAGCTCGGCGTTGATCCGCTCCCAGCCGTCGATGATCGTCATGTAGTCGTTCGGCGTCAGCGAGTGGTTCTCGTTGCGCCAGCCGGCCTCGGCGACGAGCCGCGTGCCGTTCACCCACGCTTCCGTCGGCTGCATGATGATCGGGCTCGCGCCGGCCGTGAACTCGCCGATGCCGACGACGCGCAGCATGTCGTCGCCGAACTCGGGGAACGCGTTCTCGAGCCGCGCGCGCAAGCCCGGCGTCGCCGGGTCTTCCTCCATGTGCAGGAAGTCGATGCGGATACGCTGGATGAGCTCGCCTTCGCGATGCAGCGCGAGCAGCGCGTCGTACGCGTGGTACGGATCGAAATGCGCGGCGCCGTCCGCATCCGTGCCGGTCGCCGGAAAGCCGCCCTGGTCGAAATGCGTCGTGAGGCCGAGGCTTGCCGCGTAGCGCATCGCGTCGAGGGTGCCGCGCTTCTGATCCTCGAGCGTCTGCAGCGAGCGCAGCGCGGCGAGCGCACGCGTCGACGGGTTCGGCGCGGCGCCGCCCGCGAGCGAGCCGTCGTCGCCGGCCTCGATCCCGAGCGCCGTGAAGAACTCGCGGCCGAGGCTGTTCGTCACGCCCGGTCCCGCGAACGACATCTGGATGTAGACCGGGTGGTCGGGCGTTACCCGATCGAGCTCCTCGAGCGTCGGGAATCTCGGCTCGCCGGGCGGCGGCACGAACTGACGGATGTCGAAGCCGCCGATCGACGTGATCCACTCGCCGGGCGGCACCTCCGCGGCCTTCCCCGCGAGGGTCTCGAGCACCTCGTCGATCGAGTCGGCGTTCTCGAGCCGCGTGTCGTGCCCGGGCCGAAGGCCGAGCAGCACGATGTGGTTGTGGTTGTCGATGAGCCCCGGGACGACCGTGCGGCCGCGGAGGTCGATCGTCTCGGTGCACGCGCCAGGCGCAGGCGGGGCGCCGACGGCCGCGAACGTATCGCCGACGATGTGCACCGTCGACACGACGCGGTCCTCGGCGTCCATCGTGTGGATGCGGCCGTTCACGAGCAGCAGGTCCGTGCCCGGGATGCACTGCGGCGGGCGTGCTGCCCGCTGCGCGAGCGCGGTCGGCGCCGCGAGGGTCAGCGCGAGCGCGACGAGGGCCGTCGCCTTTTGGGTGCCCGACGGAATCGCCCTGCCGGGCGCGAGCAAGAGCGGCAGATGCAGCCGTACCACGATCTCCCCCGGAGATTTCTCGGCTGCTGGGACTTTAAGCCAGCCCGGGCGCGGCCGCAAACGCGCCGGCGCTTGCGCGCCGGCGCGTCCGCCGTGTCCGGGGAATGCCGTCTCAGACGGTCGCTTCGGCCGGGATCGGGTCGTACGCCGCCCGCTCCGGGCCGTATTCGTTGATCGTCGTGCGCCGGAGGTCGCGCTTGTGCTTCAGGTCGTCGAAGCTGCCCGCCCGGTGCAGCGTGCAGCGGTTGTCCCAGATCAGCAGATCGCCGGTGCGCCACTTGTGGCTGTAGACGTACTTCGGTTGCGTGGCGAACGCGTAGAGCTCGTCGAGCAGCGCGCGGCCTTCGTCCTCGGGCCAGCCGACGATGTGCGATGCGTGCGAGCCGATGTAGAGGGCCTTGCGGCCGTCCTCGGCCGTGCGGACGAGCGGATGGTGCACCGGCGGCATCATCCGGCGCATCTCGTCCGTGATCTCCTTGAGGCCCGCCTTGCCGCGCGAGTACCAGAGGTTGTGCTCGGCCTCGAGCCCTTCGATCCGCCGCTTCATGTCGGCCGGCAGATCCTCGTAGACGACCCGCGTGTCGACGAATTCCGTCTCGCCGCCCTCGGGCGGAAGCACGTGCGCGAGGAGCAGCGACCACTTCGTCGGCATGTCGTTGAACGAGCTGTCCGAGTGGAAGACGAGGTTCGCCTTGTTGTACTGGCGACGGGCCGAATCCGGAGCCAGCAAATTGCCGTCCGCGTCGAGGTTCGAGGCGTCGTAGAGCTCGCGGCGCAGGCGCCGCCGCTTCCCGCCGACGCCGAGCAACGGCGGGAGCTCCAGCGGACCGAATGCCCGGCTGAAGCGGATGTGCTGCTCGTCGTCGAGCTGCTGGTCGCGGACCGCGAGGACGGCGTAGCGCGCGACGTTCTCCTCGAAGAACGCCTTCAGCTCCGGCGTCACGTCCCGGCGCAGGTCGGCGCCGATCACCTCGGCCGCGAAGAGGGGATGTAAAGGCTCAACTCTCATAAGCAACTCTCGTCTGAGCGCGCCGACCGAACGGTTCGGCACGCAGGGCCACTCCCGGTAGTCACGGCGCGGAGCGGTGCGTCCGCGCCGATGAGTCGGCATCGACCGCACGGGCGCGCGGCCGGCGACGATCGACTGTATGTAATTGTAGCGTTTGCCGACGGTGGCCGTTCGACCTCGGTTTTCCGAAGCGCGGTCTCAGAACTCCTTCGTGAAATCGATGCCCCAGCGGCGCGGCTTCGCCTTGAAGACGAACCCGCCCGGCGAGAACTCGGCGTTGTAGCGCACGTCGTTGAAGTTGCGCTGCCACGCGACGACGGACCAGCCGTCGCCGTAGAGCCCCGCCCGCAGATCGAGCAGGTTGACGGGATTGCGGACCGTCAGGTTGTTCGGCTCCCACCACGTGTCGCCGATGCGCTGGTAGTCGCTGCGGAAGAAGAAGTCGAGGCCGGAGTCGCCGAGAGGCCGGCGGTATTGGAGCCCCGCGTTGATCGTGTCCTCGGACACGAGCGGCGCTTCGTTGCCGACGAAGGACGGCTCGTCCGCGGCCTTGATCTCGCTGTCCGTCGCGCCGTAGCCGAGGAAGAGCTCGACGTTGTCCGACACGCGTCCGGTCACGTCGAACTCGAAGCCGCGATAGTCGACCTCGTCGAGGCTCCCGAGATTCTGCGTCGAGCTCTGGGGCAGGAAGACGAAGAAATAGCTGCCCTCGGCCTCGGTATCGAACATGCTGAAGTTCAGGCTCACGCGGCCGTCCGCGAGCTGGCTCTTCAGCCCGAACTCGAGCGTCTCCGCGACCTCGGCGTCGAACAGGTCGCCGACGCCGGGGACACCGGCCGAGCCGACGCCCGTCTGGTTGAAGCCGCCGCTGCGAAAGCCCTTGCTGTAGCCGCCGAACAGCGTCAGGTTGTCCGACATTCGATAGCGGAGCGTGAGCCGCGGCTGCAGCTCGTCCCACGTCTCTTCGCGAACGTCACCCGTCTCGCCGGAGAGGCCTGCGCCGTCGAGGTAGGCCTGCGGCGTCAGTGTGGTTTGCTCGCGCGTGTCCTCGTCGTAGCGGAGCGCGGCGGAGAGCTCGAGCCGATCGGAGAGGTCGTACGCGATCTCGCCGAACACCGACCATGCGAAGTTGTCCTGCTCGTCCGCGAGGAACGTCGTCTGAAACGAGTCGGGGAAGGTCACGGGGTCGCGCGGCGTCCGATGGACCGGGAACGCTCCGAGGCCGCGGTCGATGATGTTGCCGGTCGAGATGAAGCGGTCGGTGCCGATCATATACGTGCCGGCGATCCACCGTAACCGCCCTTCGTCGGTCGACGTGAAGCGCACCTCCTGGCTCCACGTGTCGACGTCGAGGAACTGACTCTGGGCCCAATCGTCTCCCGTCGCATTGAAGAAGAACGATTCAGGGATCGGCAGGAAGTCGAACTGGTCTCCGGTCAGGATCTCCTCGATCGTGTCGAACGACGTGATCGAGGTCAGCGTGCCCGCGTCGGTCTCGTAATCGAGCCTCAACGCGAGCTGACCGAGGTCCCGGTCGTTGATCCCGGGATTGTTGACGCGGACCGGCAGGCTCGTGTCGTTCACGTCACCGACGATATTGAAGTAGAGGGCCTGAGTCTCGACCTCGGAGTAGTAAAGGCGCGCGTCCGCGCGCAGGCGCTCCGTCGGATCCCAGATCAGGCGCAGCCGCGCGGACTGGTCCTTGAACGGGTCCGCCTCGTCGCCGAGAAACGCGTTGTCGATCCACCCGTCCGTGTCGTAGTAGGACAGCGCCGCGTGGTACTTGAGCGTATCGGAGCCGCCGAGCGGGCCGCTGCCCATGATCTGCGCTGTTGTACCCGGGCCGTCGTCGTAGCCGAGCCGCGCGCGCCCCTCGAACTCGTCGCCCGGCTCGCGCGTCGTGATCACGATCGCGCCGCCGATCGCGTTTCGGCCGTACACTGCGCCCTGCGCGCCCTTCAGCACCTCGATCTGCTGGACGTCGAACAGCTCCTGCGTGAACTGCGTCGGGTTCGACATCAGCACGCCGTCGATCAGGACCGCGACCGAAGGCTCGCTGTTTCGTGCCTGCGAGATGCCGCGGATCGTGATGAACGACGTGCCCTGGTTCTGCGTCTCGACGAGCGTGACGTTCGGCGTCAGCGAGATGAAGTCCTGCGGACGCTCGATCCCGGCGGCTTCGATCGTCGCCTCGTCGAACAGCGTGATCGTGACGGGGACGTCCTGGAACGATTCCGCGCGCCGCCGCGCCGTGACGAGGACTTCCTCGAGCTCGGCGCCTTGCGCCAGCGCGTCGCTCGGCGGAAGCGCGGCGAGCACGGCGCTCGCGATCAGGCCGGTGCCGACGAGGCTTTTGGGGCTCTTCGCGATCACGTGCGTTCTCCTTGCAGATGAGAGGTGATTCCGAGCCAAGACCGATACCGATCATGGAGCGACTGCCACGGCAAGGCTGCCGCCCTCGACGGCCCGCGGCGTCGACCCGAACCCGACGTCGAGAAGCCGAGAAAGGTTCGACAGATTCTAGCGCCGACGCGGGCAACTGTACCGAAGAGTGTGGCGCTTCGGCGACGAGTACGTCTCGCCGTGATGCCGGAAGGCTCGACGACTCGGGTCTGGAGTCGTGCCAGCGCGACGTGATCACGCGCGAGCGCACGCGTCGCCTCCGTGACGTCGGCGGTGGCATGCTAGTTCTGACTGTGATATTGCATGCACCAACAGCACCTGCCTTGTGAAGCCGGGCGCGTTCACCTACATTGGCGTCCGCCGCCCCGGCCGATCGGGGCGTGTCGTGCAGGGGGTCGGGACACACGGCGCCGGTTCTCGGGCGCCTTCGAGCTAGGGTAAGAAGCTTTGGTGGATTCTCGGAAACGGCAGCTCAGCGAATTCCTGAAGAGCTGCCGCGCGCGGGTCTCGCCGGCCGACGTCGGCCTCCCCGAGGCGGACCGGCGCCGTACGCCGGGATTGCGCCGCGAGGACGTCGCGGCGCTCGCCGGCGTCAGTGTCACATGGTACACGTGGCTCGAGCAGGGCCGGGACATCCAGGTCTCGGCGGCGGTGCTCGAGCGCATCTCGTCGACGCTGCAGCTGTCGCCGGACGAGCGGGAGTACCTGTTCGCCCTCGTGCAGCACCGGCCCGCGCCGCCTCTTCACTGGCGCGAAGCCGAGGTGAGCCCGGCGCTGCAGCGCACGCTCGACGCGCTCGGCGTTCCGGCGATCGCGATGACGGCGAGGTGGGACGTGCTCGCGTGGAACCAGCTGGCCCTGAAGGTGTTCCGCGACTACTCGAAGATCCCGGCCGAGCGGCGCAACCTGCTGCGCATCCTGCTCGTCGACGAGCAGGTCTATCCGAAGGAGCCGGAGCTCTTCGACGCGATGGCGCATCGGGTCATCGCGAAGTTCCGCGTCGACTACAGCCCGTTCACGGGCGACCCGGACTTCGAGGAGCTGATCAGCGAGCTGGAGGGCAAGTCCGAGACGTTCAGGCGCCTCTGGAACAGCTCCGAGGTCGTCGGCCGCTCCGAGGCGATCGTCCGCCATCCGCAGCTCGGCGGCGTCACGCTCGAGCACACGTCTTACGTGCCGGAAGGAAGCCCGGGTCTGCGCGTCGTGATCTACTGCCCGTACGACGACGAGAGCCGCGCGAAGATCGACGCCCTGAGGACGACGTAACGCGCGCGCATCAGCCGCGTCGACTCGGACGGGCGCCTCGTCACGCGTCCCGAGCGCGTCGCCGCCCCCACAGCTCCTCGCTCGCGAGTGCCGCGCCCGCGACGAGCGCTTCGAGCTTCGCCCACATCACGGACGGATGGACGCGCTCGATCGAGTCGATCTGCGCGAAGCCGCAGTCCGTGCCCGCGATGACGTTTTCGCGGCCGACGAGCTCGGCGTAGCGCACGATCCGATCGGCGACGAGCCGCGGATGCTCGACCGTGGTCGTGTGGTGCGTCACGACGCCGGGGATCAGGATCTTGCCGTCCGGCAGGCGCCGGTCGCGCCAGACCCGCCATTCGTGCTCGTGCCGCGGGTTCGCGGCCTCGATCGAATAGGCGCCCGCGTTCACCTCGAGCACGAGGTCGACGATCTCTTCGAGCGGCGCGTCCGAGACGTGCGGCACGTGCCAGCTTCCGAAGCAGACGTGATAGCGCACGCGATCCTCGGGGATGCCGGCGAGCGCATGGTTCAGCGCCTCGATGCGCAGCTCCGCCCACTCGCGATAACGGCTCGGGTCGCGCTGCACGAGGTCGTCGTACATGTTCGCGAGTAGCGCATCGTCGACTTGCAGCAAGAAACCCGCCGCGTGGATCGCCTGGTATTCCTGCCGAAGCGCGTCGGCGATCGCGAAGACGAAGTCGCGCTCGTTGCCGTAGTGCTCGTCGACGCCGTTATACGCCGTGCTCGCCGGCGCGACCGCCGTCATGAACACCTCGCGCGCGCCGCACAACGCCGCCGCGCGGCGCAGGTTGTCGATGTCCCGGTCGATCTCGGCGCAGCCGCGATACGTGATCGGCCCGACGCAGGCTTCCGTCGGCATGCCATGGATCGCACGGGGCATGTGCTCGGTGAAGAAGTCCGCGAATCGGTGCCGGTCGCTGCCGAGCCAGCGCAGCGGAGTGGGCTGCTCCGCTCGGATCTCGAAGCCGGTCAGGCGCTCGAGGATGTAGGCCGCCCAGCTCGATTTGCCGAACTCGCCGTCGTTCACGATGTCGAGCCCGGTCTCGACCTGGCGAAGCACGATTTCCTCGACCGAGCGGCGGAGGATCTCGTTGCGCTCGCGCTCGGTCGACCCTTCACGGGGGCGAAGGAGGGCGGCCGGACGCACGAGGCTGCCGACGTGCGTAGTCAGAATTCGATCGTGACTACGAAGCATAGATGGTTTTCGAGGGTGTCTCGGCGGCGAGATTCTAGCAGCGGTGAGCAAGGCTTCGGCGAGCGAGGTGTTTGCGCCATGTGCGGCAGTGGTCGGCGGCGAGCCGGTTGGAAGCCCGAGGCTTCGGTGCCCGCAAATCACTCGGTAAATACCTCGGCGTCAGGCGGCACCGGAAGAATAATGGTATAGATACTACTAGCAGCATCAGTTGTCTAGCCGTTGCGTTTCCCAGGGCTGCACAATTGCAACAGTCTATCGAACAATAACAATAAGATTACCGGGATGCTCTTACACCTGATTGGGGGATAGTGATGAAGAAGCAACGAGTGGGAAGGGCGGGACCCATGGTTCCCGCAGGTGCTCTCTCGACGCCGACAGGCTGGCTCGCCATGACGGTGCTTGCCCAGGCGTGCTCGACGGCACTTGCACAGGAGCCGCAGCAGGCTGGCCCATTGGAAGAAGTGATCGTGACGGCCGAGTTTCGCGAGGCGAATGTCCAGGAGACGCCGATCGCGATCACGGCCGTGACGTCAGAGATGTTGGAGGCCCGGAGTCAGACGAACATCTTCGAGGTCGCGGCGCAGGCGCCGAACGTCACGCTGAAGCCCGGCGGTGCCGCGATCGGCCCTTCGATGGTCGCGTTCATCCGCGGTATCGGGCAGACCGACTTCAACTACGCGCTTGAGCCAGGCGTCGGCATCTACATCGACGACGTCTATTACCCGACGCTGACGGGCTCGCTCGTCGACCTCCTCGACCTCGACCGTGTGGAGGTGCTGCGCGGACCGCAAGGCACTCTGGCCGGCAAGAACTCGATCGGCGGCGCGATCAAGATGTACTCGAGGGCGCCGAGCGAGGAGAGCGAGGCGTCGATTCAGGCGACATACGGATCGTACAACAGGCTCGACGTGCGCGGCAGCGGGAACTTCGCGGTCGTGCCGGAGCGGCTCTTCGCGCGCGTCGCCGGAGTCAGCAGGCATCGTGACGGCTATGTCGACCGGCTCGATTACGGCTGCGTGCATCCGAACTCGAACGTCCCGACGTTCTCCGTCAGCCGGCTGTCGGACTGCAAGGTCGGAACCGAGGGCGGGCAGTCGTACACGGCGGGGCGTGTGACGCTGCAGTGGCTGCCGTCGGACAGGGTCCAGGTGAGCTTCGCCGGCGACCTGACGAACGAGGATTCCGAGCCGATCCCGAGCGTGCTGATTCGCGTGAACGAGGCGCTTACGGGGCCGAGCCCGGGAGGCGCCCCGACCACCGGGCCGTGGGTCGATCCGGGCGCCGTGCCCCCCGGCTTCCCGAACCAGCAATATCCGGTCGTCGGCTCGAACGGCACGTACATCATCGGCAGGGACGGCTCGCCGGTGTATCTGACGAACGCGTTCGTGCCGTACGGAGCGTACCGAGGGGATCCCGTCATCAACGACGGGTACGTGAACTACGGCACGTACATGGATCCGCACTCGTTCAATCCGGATACGCAGCAGCGCTATTCGCCGAGCGCGATCCGACCGCAGACGACGCTGGACCATTGGGGCGTCTCGGCGACGGTCGACTGGGACATCGGCGACAACCTGTCGTTGAAGTGGATCAACGCCTACCGCGAGTACGACGCGAGCTTCGCGCAGGACGAGGACCGCACGCCGATCAACAGCCAGTTCCTCCTGCAGCACCTCGAGCACGACCAGTGGAGCACGGAGCTGCGCTTGAGCGGCATAGCCGCGAACGACCGGCTCGATTACACGGTCGGCGCGTTCTGGTTCGAGCAGGACGGCACACTCGAAGCGAACGTGAACCTGTTCTACGTGCAGTTCAACTTCATCCACGGTCCCGACCCGACGCCTTCGCACAACCATGCGGCCTTCGCGCATGCGGCCTATCAGCTGACGGACCGGATGAACCTGTCGGCGGGCGTGCGCTTCTCGGATGACGAGAAGACCTACGTGCACTTCCGGCGCAATCCGGACGGCACCGTGCCGTCAGAACCGTGCGTCATCAGCTCGCTCGGCGCCCCGTTGCCGCACAACGTGATCAATCCGTCGAACTGCGCGCTCGTCGGCCTCTTCAACCAAGGCGCGACGTGGTCGGACCAGCGGTGGGATTGGCGCCTGGCGCTCGACTACAGCTTCTCGGACCAGGTGATGGGCTACGTTCAGGTCTCGACGGGCTACAAGGGCGGCGGCGTCAATCCGCGGCCGTTCGTGCTGCCGCAGCTCCTGCCGTTCAACTCCGAGGAGCTTACGGCGTACGAGATCGGCTTCAAGTCGCAGCTGCTCGATCGGACGATGCGTCTGAACGGTGCGGTGTTCTTCAACGACTACACCGACATCATCATGACGCTGAACCCGTGCCCGGAGGTCTCGCCGGGCCCGTGCGCGCTGCCCATCAACGCCGGCACCGCCGAGGTGCTCGGCGCCGAGCTCGAGATGGAGTGGTATCCGGTCGACGGGCTGATGATCGACGCTTCGGCGAGCTGGCTCGACTTCGAGTATCAGAAGACGGTGCCGCCGGTCCAGCTGGATCACGTGCCGCCGTTCACGCCGGAGACGAAGTGGAGCGCGGGCATTCAGTACGACTTCGCGGAGACCGAGCTCGGCGGCTTCTCCGTGCGCGTCGATGCGTCCTATCAGTCGAAGATCCACACCGGGCCGATCAACACCGAGTTCAACAAGATCGACAGCTACACGCTCACCAACGCCCGGTTGATGTGGCGGTCGAGCGATGACACGTGGGATGCGGCGCTCGAGGTCACAAACCTGACCGACGAGTACTATTTCCTCACGCTGTTCGATCAGTACGAAAGCGGCGGCGGCACGCTCTCGGGCCAGCCGGGCCTGCCGCGGATGTACGGCTTGACGTTGCGACGGCGCTTCTAAAGCGTGTCGACCGCTGCGCCCGATCCGGTGCAGCGGCGCGCGCCGAAGAATAACGAGGGGAGGACGGCGCAGGAACGGAACCGGGGGCCGCTCGCGGCCCCCGGCATTCCGCGGCCCGGCCGTCACTGCAGCTCGACTGCTTCCGTCCGGCCGTCGCGGGCCGTTCGACTGCTTCCATTGGCACTGCCGTGCGCGGCGCACGGCGTCAGCGATGCGTATTCACCCGGTGAGGCGCTCGTCGGTCTCCGGCGGGAGGCCGCCGTCGGGGGCCTGGCCGCCGTCGAGCGCGGCGGCGAGCACGCGTGCCGCGTGCCAGGCCTGTCGGCCCGCGCCGTCGCGGATCTGGTGACGGCAGCTCGTGCCGTCCGCGACGATCAGCGTATCGGCGGACGCGCTCCGGACCGCGGGCAGCAGCCGGTCCTCGCCGATGCGGAACGACATGTCGATGTGCCGCGCGTCGAAACCGAACGCGCCGGCCATCCCGCAGCAGCCCGATTGCAGGACCTCTACGTCGACCCCGTCCACGAGCTCGAGCGCGCCGACGACGGCGGGCAGCACGCCGAACGCCTTCTGATGGCAGTGGCCGTGCACGAGCACGCGCTTCGCGGGTAGCGCGCGCCGCGGCAGCGCGGAGCGCCCGTCGGGCGCGTCGCGGACGACGAGCTCCTCGAGGAGCAGGGCCGAGCCGGCGAGTGCCTTCGCGGCCCGGCCGGGCAGCAGCGCGGGCAGCTCGTCGCGCAGGCCGAGCACGCAAGCGGGCTCGAGGCCGACGACGGGGACGCCCCGCTCCACGTACGGCATCAACGCATCGAGCAGGCGTCGGGCCTCATGCCGGGCCTCGTCGACCATGCCCGCCGCGAGATACGTGCGGCCGCAGCAGAGGGGGCGCTGCCCGTCGCCGCGGCCGGCCTCCGCGACGACGATCCGGTGGCCGGCCGCCGCCAGCACGTCGATGGCGGCGCGAAGGTTCTCCGGCTCGAACCAGCGGTTGAACGTGTCGGCGAAGAGCACGACCTCGCGAGTCTCGGCGCCCGCCGGGGGGCTCGCGCCTTTGACAGCGCCGTCCGTCGACGCCGCACGTGCAGCCCACGCGCGCGCACGCGCGTCGGCTTCCGCCTGACCGCGGAAATAGTCGCGGCGCCAGCGCGGCCAGCTGCGCCGCGCGGCGAGGCCGAGGGCCGCCTCCGCGAGCCGTGCGGCGCCCGGCACGCCGTCCCGCGCGTTCGAAAGCGGGGCGAGCCGTGCGGCCCACGGCGCGTAGCGAGGCAGATGCGCGACGAGCAGGTCCTTCAGCGGGCGCCGGCGACGCTTGTAGTACTGGTGCAGAAACTCGATCTTCATCCGTGCCATGTCGACGCCCGTCGGGCATTCGCGCCGGCAGCCCTTGCACGACACGCAGAGCTCGAGCGTGCCATAGAGCTCGTCGGACGCGAGCGCGTCGGGCCCGAGCTGGCCGGACAGCGCGAGCCGCAGCGTGTTCGCGCGGCCGCGCGTGACGTCGCGCTCGTCGCGCGTCACGCGATACGACGGGCACATCGTGCCGGCGTCGAATTTCCGGCAGTGCCCGTTGTTGTTGCACATCTCGACCGCGGCCGCGAAGCCGCGCGCCGAGTCGCCGGTCTCGACGTCGTGCTCGGACCAGTCGAGGCCGGTATCGAGCCTGAGCGTCGCGTAGCCCGGCCTGAAGCGGAACAGCGTCCGATCGTCCATCCGGGGCGGCGCGACGATCTTGCCGGGGTTCATCAGACCGCGCGGGTCGAACGCGCGCTTCAGCTCCGCGAAGGCCTGCGCGAGCCGCGGCCCGTACACGCGCTCGATCCACTCCGAGCGCACGAGGCCGTCACCGTGCTCGCCCGAGTACGATCCCTTGTACTCGCGGACCATCGCGCACGCTTCCTCCGCGATCGCACGCATCGTCGCCGCGCCTTCCGCGGTCTTCATGTTTAACACCGGACGCACGTGCAGGCAGCCGACGGACGCGTGCGCGTAGAACGTGCCGCGCGTGCCGTGCTTCGCGAAGATGCGGGTCAGGCGGTCCGTGTAATCCGCGAGGTGCTCGAGCGGCACCGCGCAGTCCTCGATGAACGAGACGGGCTTTCCGTCGCCCTTCATCGACATCATGATGTTGAGCCCCGCCTTGCGAACCTCCCACACCGCACGCTGGGCCGCGGGCTCGACGACGTCGACGACGCTTCCCGGCAGGCCGAGATCGCCCATCAGCTCGCCGAGCCGCCGAAGCTTCTCGAGCTGCGCGGCGCGCTCGTCGCCTGCGAACTCGACGAGCAGGATCGCGTCCGGGTCGCCGCGCACGACGGCGTTCGTCGTCTCGCGAAACGCCGCGATCTCGCGGGACAGCTCGATCATCGTCCTATCAACGAGCTCGACCGCGTCCGGGCCGAGCGCGACGATGTGCCGCGTCAGGTCCATCGCCTGATAGAACGTCGGGAAGTGCACGACGCCGAGCACCTTGTGCGCAGGCAGCGGTGCGAGCCTGAGCTCGAGGCTCGCGAGCCACGCGAGCGTCCCCTCGGAGCCGACGAGGAGATGCGCCATGTTGAACGGGCCCGCGTCCGAGGCCATGTCGAGGTTGTAGCCCGCGACGCGCCGCTGGACCTTCGGCACGCGTCCCGTGATCTCGTCCTTCTCGCGCGCGTAGAGGCGTCTGACGGTGGCGACGAGATCGGCATAGCGGGAGCGGCTTCCGGTGCCGGACGCGTCGAGCCCTTCGTCGGGCCCGACGTCGCCGAAGCGGAGCGTCTCACCGGTCGGCAGCCACGCGTCGGCCGCGAGGACGTTGTGCACCATGTTGCCGTAGCGAAGCGATCGTGCGCCGCAGCTGTTGTTGCCGGCCATGCCGCCGAGCGTCGCTTGCGCGGACGTCGAGACGTCGACTGGGAACCAGAGGCCGTGCGGTTTCAGCGCGGCATTCAGTCGGTCCAACACGATGCCGGGCTCGACGCGCACGGTGCCGCGCTCGACGTCGAGCTCGAGGATCCGGTCGAGGTGGCGGCTGTGGTCGATCACGAGCGCCTCGCCGACCGTCTGGCCGCACTGCGAGCTGCCCGCGCCGCGGGGCAGGATCGGCACACCCGCGTCCGCGGCGATCTCGAGCGCGCGGCGCGCGTCGTCCGCGTCGCGGGGCACGACGACGCCGATCGGCTCGATCTGGTAGATCGATGCGTCGGTCGCGTAGCGGCCACGTGTGAAGCGGTCGAAGCAGACGTCGCCGCGCAGCTCGCGCCGGAGTCGAGTCTCGAGCGTCGTATGAGCGTTCATGTCCGCGGGCAGTATACGGCGAAGAAGGCAGGGCACCGGCTCCAGGGAAATTTGGGGTCAGAGCCCGTTTCCTGACCTGTGGGGAAATCGGGGTCAGAGCCCGATTTCCCGATCCGCGCGGAGCGTTCCGGGAAATTGGTTTTCCGGTTTTCCGGTGACGGGCATTCTGAGGTTGGGCACTACCGCAATTTCCCCTCGGGAGCGAACGCGCCGGAAAGTCGGGCTCAGGGAAATTGGGCCCTGATCCAAGGGACGGCGCGCTCAGGGAAATCGGGCTCTGATCCCAAGGGACCGAGCGTTCAGGGAAAGTCGGGCGCAGGGAAATTGGGCCCTGATCCCAAGGGACCGCGTGTTCCGGGAAATAGGGCTCTGACCCCAAGGGACCGCGCGTTCCGGGAAAATCGGCTCTGACCCCGATTTCCGCTGACCCCGATTTCCGCTGCGGGAAAATCGGGCTCTGACCCCGATTTCCGCGTCAGGTCGCGTGGCGCAGGGCCTTCACGAGCTCGTCGTAGTCCGGGCGCTCGGTCGTGTCGACGCGGATCACCGGTGCCCTATCCTCGGGCGTCGGCGGCTCGGCCGCGCGGAGCTGCGCATCGAGCACGGCCTCGGTCGCCTCGGAAGCGTCGTTGCGAGCGGCCGCACGTGCGCGAATGCGCCTGCGAAGCTCCGCTTCCGGCGCGTCGCACGCGAGGATCGTCAGGGCCGCGCCGTGCCGGGCGGCGACCGGCGCGAAGGCTCGACGGCGCTCCCGCGACAGGAAAGTCGCGTCGACGATCACGTCGAGGCCGCCCGCGAGCGCCGCGTCGGCACCGGCCGCGAGCGCGGCATAGGTCTCGTCGGTCGCGCGCTCGCTGTAGCGGCCCGCGCCGACGGGAAGATCCTCGCGCGTGTCCGCCGACACCCCCGCGAGGCGTTTGCGCTCGAGATCGGAGCGTAGCCGGATCGCCGGGAGGCGCGCGACGAGCTCGCTGGTGATCGTCGTCTTGCCGCTGCCGGAAAGCCCGTACGTGAGGATCAGTCGAGGCACGCGCGGCCACATCAGGGAACGCCCGAGCGCGAGGTACGGGGCGACCCGCTCGGCCGCGGGAACGCGTGCCTGCGCCGCCTTGATCGCGCGGACCTTCGCTCGCACCAGCGCACGGTAAAGCGTGTAGAACGCGAGACAGGTGGTGCCCGCGTAGTCCCCTGTGATCTCGAGGTAGCGATTGAGCAGGACGTGCGCGAGGTCAGGTCGGGCGTGCGCCGTGAAATCCATGAACAGGAACGCGACCTCGTCGAGCACGTCGAGCGCGCGCAGCATGGGGTCGAACTCGAGCGCGTCGAATGCGCGCAGGCGTCCTTCGTGCAGGACGACGTTCTCGAGGTGCAGATCGCCGTGAACGTCGCGAACGGCGCCTGCACGGCGGCGCTCCGCGAACACGTCGTCGAGCGCAACGGCGGCCTTCCGCGTGAACGCGGCAAGGTCGTCGACGCGGTGCTCGATGCCCGCCGCGACGAGCGCGGTCTCGAGCTCGGTGACGTTCTCGATCGCGAGCCGGCCGGGATCTCTGCCCTCGGCCGCCGGCGCGACGAGATGGAATTCCGCGACTGCCTCGGCAAAGCGCTCGACCGACGCCGCGCTCAGCACGCCGCGCTCGACGAGCCGGTCCGCCGTCGCGTGCGGGTCGAACTGCACGAGCTTGACCGCGTACTCGATTGCCGGCGTCCGGCCGATCTCGGGCACGTCCGGCGTCCCGCCTATCGGCACGACGTCGAGGTAGAGCTCCGGGGAGAAACGCCGGTTCAGCTCGAGCTCCGCCTCGCAGAAACGCTTGCGCCGCTCCAGTGTCGAAAAGTCGAGGAACGGCAGTCGAAGCGGCTTCTTCAGCTTGTATGCGTAGGCGCCGGTCAGCAGCACGTACGAGATGTGGGTCTCGATCAGCTCGATCGGACCCGCGGCGTGCGGGTAGCGCGCCGGATCCTGCAAGCCGCGGACGATGCGTGCCGTGTCGTCGTCGGCCGCCAGGGGGCGGCCGTTTGCGCCGCTCTGCGATGCCATCGCTCGAGTGTAACAGTCCCGACCTCGCGGCTCTCGCTGCGAGCTCGGCACGCGGGTAAGGCTGGACGGGTCTCGGTCGGCTCGAAAAGGCATGGAGAAGCACCGTTCGCGTCCGAGTTTGTATACACTTGCCGGCTCGACCGGCCGCTGGAAGCGCTTGGGGGAGATCGCCGCCTTGACTGTGGAAAACAACGAATCTCGTGGCAGCCCTCGCAAGATCAAGATAACCCTTCGCGGCATGGAGCTGCTGCGCAACCCGATGCTGAACAAAGGCACGGCGTTCTCCGCCGAGGAGCGAGCCGTGTTCGGCCTCGACGGGCTTCTGCCGGTGCGCACCAAGAACCTCCATCAGCAGGCGACCCGCATCTACGAGCAGCTGCAGGCTCAGCCGGACGACCTGCAGAAATACGTGTTGCTGAGCGCGCTGCTGAACCGCAACGTTCATTTGTTCTACCGCGTCCTGATCGATCATCTCGAGGAGCTGATGCCGATCGTCTACACGCCGACGGTCGGCACCGCGGTGCAGCGATTCAGCCGCGTGTTTCAGGGCGGCGGCGGCCTGTGGATCACGCCGGACATGAAGGGACGGATGGCGCAGGTGGTGCGCAACGCCGTCGGGCACCGCGACATCCGGCTTCTCGTCGTCACGGATAACGAGTCGATCCTCGGACTCGGCGATCAGGGTGCCGGCGGCATGGCGATCTCGGTCGGGAAGCTTGCGCTTTACACGGCGGCGGCCGGCATCAATCCGGTCCAAGCGCTGCCGGTCAGCCTCGATTTCGGCACCGACAACGAGGAGATGCTCGCGGACGATCAGTACCTGGGCTGGCCGGCGCGGCGGCTTCGAGGTGCCGAGTACATGGCGCTCGTCGACGAGTTCGTCGACGCCGTTTCGACGGTGCTGCCGAAAGCGCTCGTGCAGTGGGAGGATTTCCGCAAGGACAACGCGCTCACGATCCTCGATCGATTCGTCGACCGCGTGCCGTCCTTCAACGACGACATCCAGGGCACGGGCGCCGTCGTCGTCGCCGGTCTGAACAGCGCGCTGCGCATCAAGCACGAGCGGCTCGCGGATCAGCGCATCGTGATTTTCGGCGCCGGCGCCGCCGGCCTCGGCGTCGCGCGTCAGATCAAGACGCAGCTCGCCGAGGAGGGCCTCGGCGACGCCGAGGAGCTTCTCGCCCGTGTCGCCGTGCTGGACCGGCACGGCCTCCTCGTCGACGACGGCCGCATCATGGATCCGTACAAGCGCGAGCTCGCGTGGACGCCGAACGTCGCGGCCCGCTTCGGCCTCGACGACACGAGCGCCCGCATGCTGCTCGACGTCGTCAGGAAGTATCGCCCGACGATGCTGATCGGCGTCTCCGGCGTCGGCGGCGCTTTCACGGAGGAGGTCGTCCGCGAGATGGCGGCGCACGTCGAGCAGCCAGTGATCTTCCCGTCGTCGAATCCGAGCGCGAACTCGGAAGCGCGACCTGCCGACTTGTTCAAGTGGACGGACTGCCGATGCCTCGTCGCCGCGGGCAGCCCGTTCGGCGACGTCGAGTGCGGCGGCAGGCGCTACAAGGTTGGCCAGGGCAACAACGTGTTCATCTTCCCGGGTCTCGGCCTCGGCGCGCTCGCGGCGCGCGCCCGCAAGGTCACGGAAGGCATGACGAACGCCGCGTCGAAGGCGCTCGCGCAGCAAGTCACGGACGACGAATGCGAAGCCGGCATGCTGTTCCCGGCGGTATCGCGGCTGCGCGCGGTCTCGTATGCGATCGCGGTCGCGGTCGCCCGCCAGGCCCTCGAGGACGGCGTCGCCGACATCCGTGCGGAGGACATCGAGGCCCAGGTGCGCGCGACGATGTGGGATCCCGAGTACCCGGAGTACGAGCCGGCGTAGCAGAGAAATCGGCATCACGAAAATCGGGGTCAGAGCCCTTTTCCACGAAAGTCGGGTCCGTGGAGATCGGGTCAGCGCCCATTTCCGCGAGAAATTCGGGTCAGGCCGGGCGTGCATCTGATCGATGCCGACTACCTTCTCGAGCCGCACGGATGCAAGATCGGGCCACGTGGCCGGACTCTCGCGCATCGGATTCCGCGCGATGCGCCAGGCACATCGCTGTAGCAGGAGGGTAGCGGAACTTCATCGCTACGGCTCCTTCTGTCCATTCTCCCGGCTCGCCTCGGCTCCGTATTTTGCGTAGCAGTTCCTTGCCGTACCAAACCGAACTCCAAGAATTGTGCGTCCTGTATTGAAGGCGGTTGCTCGTTATCTGTGCTGTCGACGCCTAAGGCATCACGCGCGGCGGAAGAGACGGCAGGCGCCGCACTCTCTCTTTGTTGCCGGGCTAATGGAGGAGCACAGTGTCTGACGCAGCGATCATCATGCAGTACGACGCTCACAAGAAGTCTGCTGTGGTTGCCTACATCCTTTGGTTGCTTTTCGGCATCTTCGGTGCCCACAGGTTCTACTTGGGAGAACGAGGGACGGGGGCCGCGATGCTGGTCATCACCGTTCTCTCCTTTCTTTTGATGTTTGCGGTGGTCGGAATCTTTACGATCTGGATTACGGTTGTCTGGTCGTTCGTCGACCTCTTTCTCATCCCCGGCATAGCAAGCAAATACAACAGCAATCTCGCGATGCAGCTGAAGTCGAATGAAGCGTGATCGCAGCCGACGGCGTGCAGAAGCATAGAATCGGCGGGGGTCGGACGTCGCCGCACGTCGGCAAGTCGGTCCACGGTTCGTCGAACGTCGCTGTTGCCACGAATCCTTGCGAGTAAAACCGCGACTTAGCGGCCGGTGCGCCGCTGTGATCCACGAGGCTGCTCAGGTCGTTGGCAGCAAAGACTTCGCTTTAGGCGGGCTGCGCGGCCCGCTTAGGCCGCGGGGGCTCGAGCGGCGGCAGCCCGTGCGCCGCACGCGCCTTGTCGCAGCGCTCGCTTCGCGTGCCGTCGATCCACGACGCGGCGAACTCACGGCACGGCGACGGGCGCTGCGCATAGATTCTGCAGTAAACAGCACCGCCGATCTCGCCTTCGAGGGCGACGCAGCGCGGCGACTCGCCGCACGTGCCGCGCATCGCGACGCGATGCGGGCCGATCTTCATCGTGAGCTCCGGCGGCGTCGATCCGCCGAGGAAGCGCTCGGTCTCGCTCCAGTGGAACGAGACGCGGTAGTACGCGCAGCACGCACCGCAAGAAAGACAGGGGTTCGACATCGGAGCGCCGCCCGGGCCGGCAAATTGGGGTCAGAGCCCGTTTTCCGTCGGGGTCCTCTTCCCGCGAACCGGGAGGATGCTCCCGCGACGATCAGAGGAGAAGGGGCACCAACGACCAGAGGAGCAGGCTGCCAACGACCAGAGGAGCAAGGTCGCCAACGACCAGAGGAGCAAGGCCGCCGACGATCAGAGGAGCAAGGTCGCCGACGACCAGAGGAGAAGGGGCACCAACGATCAGAGGAGCAAGGCCGGCGACGATGAGAGGAGCAACGCCGCCGACGATCAGAGGAGCAAGGCCGCCAAAGCAAAAAGGGCTCTGACCCCATTTGCGGCTGAACCGGCTCAGCCCTGCTCGCGCTGCGCCGCCAGAAGCTCGCGGATCACGGCGGCGGTGTCCTCGCGCACGACCCCTTCCTGGCCGCTGAACCCGAATCCGCCGGCGAGGCCGAGCGCCGTATCGAGCGGCGTGTGGCCGTTCCTGTCCTCGACGTCGAGGCGCGCGCCGACGCTCGCGAGGAAGCGCAGCACGTCGTTGTAGCCCTGCAGCGCTGCGCCGTGCGCCGCCGTGCGCCCGCGCCGGTCCGTCGCGTTCACGTCGAGCCCGGCCTCGATCAGGAGCCGGATCGACTCGATCGCCTGCTCCTCGGTCTTGTATCGGCCCGTCGTGTCCTGCTCGGCGGTGCCGAGCCCCGCCGCCGCCATCAGCGGATCGATTCCGTCTCGGTTCGTCAGCGCCGGATCCGCGCCGTGCGCGAGCAGCAGCTTGATCGCCGGCACGTCGCCGGCCTTCGCGGCCCTGAGCAGCGGCGTCGTGCCGGCATTCAGCATCATGTCGTTGCCGCGATCGAGCTTTGCGCGATACGGCGGCATCGACGTGAGCCGCACGTTCACGTCCGCGCCCCGCTCGAGCAGCATCTCCGCGACGTCGAGCGCGGAGAGCTCGTTCTGCAGCACGTAGGGCGCCGGCCGGTTGGACGCAGGCATCGTGCTGAAGTCGATCGCCGCGTAGAGCGCGCTGCGGCCCGTTTCGTCAACGAGGTTCACGTCGGTACCGGCCTCGATCAGGGCTCCGGCGACATCGTAGTGGCCGTTGATCAGCGCGGAGACGATCGCGCTGATGCCGTCGGGTGTAGTGGCATTCAGGTCGGCGCCGAGCTCCGCGAGCACCGGGATGCACGCGAGGCAGCCCTCGCGGGCCGCGAAGAGCAGCGGCGTCATCGAGCCCGGAGGCAGCCACTTCGCGCGCGGCTCCGCCGTCGTCTGCCGCTCCCAGATCTCGTGCGCGGAGCGGGCGTTCACGTCCGCGCCGTGCTCGACGAGCAGCCGAATCATGTCGGGATGACCTTGAGCGGCCGCCCACATCAGCGCGGTCTGGCCGTGCCAGCTCTCGCGCGCGTCGACCTCCGCGCCGCGCTCGAGCAGCACCCGTGCCGCGTCGACCGCGCCGGTGCGTGCCGCGGTCATAAGGACCGTCTCGCCGTCGTTGCCGACCTCGTTCGGATCCGCGCCGGCGTCGAGCAGCAGCCGAATCATCGTCGCGCTGCCGTTGACCGCGGCGAGGTAGAGCGGCGTGACGCCGTAGCGGTTGCGCGCGCTCGGATCCGCGCCGGCCTCGACGAGCTTCGTCGCGAGCTCGACGTCGTCGTTGCGGGACGCCCAATGGAGCGCCGTCGTGCCGTCCGCCTCCGCCGCATTGACGTCCGCCTCGCGCACGAGCGTGAGCGCGGCGCGGGTATCGCCCGCCTTCGCGGCCTGGACGAGCGGAGGCGGCGACGCGGCGAATGCGCCGGAGACCGCTGCGGCCAACGCCGCAAGTCCCGCAGCGCGAAGCAGGGCAGCGGTACGCATCGGTGCGCTCCTAGATCTCGGCGATCGTGCCGGTGCTGTCGCCGAGCGACTCCATCGGCACGTCGGCCTTGTCCAGCAGCGTCAGCAGCAGGTTCGTCATCGGCGTGTGGTCCTCGCACTTCACGTGCTGACCGCCCTTCAGCCGCCCGCGCCCGCCGCCGACGACGATGTTCGGCAGCGGGAAGTGGTCGTGCGCGTTGCTGTTGCTCATGTTGCTGCCGTACAGCAGGATCGAATGATCGAGCAGCGAGCCGTCGCCGTCCGGCGTGTCCGCGAGCTTCTGCACGAACTTCGCGAACGCCTGCGAGTGATAGACTTGCACGCGCAGCAGGCGCCCCAGCTTCGCCGCGTTGTTCTGATGGTGCGACAACGCATGAAACGCATCCGAGACGCCCACCTGGTTGTACGTCATGTTGCTGACTTCCGCGGCCATCATGAACGAAACGACACGCGTCAGTCCCGCCTGATATGCGAGCGCCACCGTGTCGAACATCAGCGAGAGCTGCTCGTCGAAGTTCGCCGGGATGCCGATCGACTCCGGCAGGTCGATGTGCGAGAGGTCGCGCGCTTCGAGCTTCTGCACGCGCCGCTCGATCTCCCGGACGCTCTCCAGGTAGTCCCCGAGCA
>DASVCR010000011.1:0-25839 GCA_036381515.1 Gammaproteobacteria bacterium
AAGTAGACCATTGCGCCGGCAGGCACTTCGAAACTGGATCGACAGCTGTTGGTCTAGTCGGTAGCGGAGCGGTTTCGGGGACGCAGCCCTGCGGGGCTTAGCTTACGAGACTTCCTTCCGATCCCGTCCCACCTCCGGGAAGGCGTTCCGATATCGACTCTGAAGTGCGAATACGATCCCGACGACCAGGTGCGGTCTTCGGATGATCTGATAGTACAGGACGCCCGTGCCGAGCCACGCAAACAACAGCACGCCGTCCGGCGGGCTCAAGAGATGCGCAACGACGGCTACCGCGGTGCAGACCACGCCGAAGGAGAGCATGACCAGCAATGCAGCCCGGCGGGTAAGCCCGGAGGCGACGAGAGTATGGTGCAGATGCTCGTGATCCGGCGCGAACGGCGACTTGCCGTCCGCGATCCTGCGCATGATGGCCGCGAAGAGGTCGAAGATCGGAACGGCAACGAGCCAGAGCCCGACGACGGGCGAGATTCGAGCGCCCTCCCCTTGAGAAAGGGCAATGCCGATCGATGCGATCGCGAGCCCCAATGCCGTGCTTCCCGCGTCGCCCATGAACGCACGAACGGGCCTGTTGAACCCGAGCGGCAGGTTGAAGAGCAGGAAAGCTACGACGACGGTCGCGAGCAGCACCGTCAGCGGAAAGACGTCCGTACCGAATCCGAAGACGGCCAACACGCAGAGCGCGAGGAACGCGAGCCCTCCGGCCAACCCGTCGAGACCATCAATGACGTTGAAACCGTTGATCACGGTCATGATGAACAGGACGGTGAAAGGCGGTCCCAGCGGTCCCAGTGAAAGCTCGAAGAACAAGGGCGCGCCGAGGTCCGTGATGACTACTCCGGTACCGAACGTGACCAGAAGTGCAGCGCACGTCTGCGCAATCAGGCGGGTCTGGGGAGGCAGGTCGAAACGATCGTCGATGGTCCCTATGACGACCATCATATATATCGCCAACGACAGGGTATCCCAAAGCTGCGGATTGGGAACCAGGGTCGCCCCGAAGCCGAGCCCGATCGCCATAGCAATTCCGCCAACGACCGGAACCGGCCCGTCGTGACGCTTACGGCCACCCGGTACGTCTACGAGGCCGACTGCGACCGCAACGGGACGCAACGAGAACATGAACGCGATAGTTGTCACGAACGCCAAGAACGAACTGACTAACGCCATTCTGATCTCGCTGAACGAAGGGGACGCGCCCGTCACCGAGCTAAGAACTGCCTGCGAGTCAGGCTGAAGACAAGAAACCGTCTAATCAAAATCTAGATTAAGCCAGTGCGAATGACAATGTAAGCGGTGTCTCCTGTTCACGACATAGAGACGCTTACCTACTAGACATGGAAGGCAGAAGCGTATGCACATTCCGGTGTGCACTATTGTTGCGAATTGTAAAGTTCTTTTGTTTTGCTGTGTACATTTTCTCCATGAGCGCCGACGCCAAGCCTGCCTCTGCGACAGAGGGCGGGAATTTGTGTGCTTTTTGTGTGCGATTTGTAAAAAAGTAGAATCGACGAGCAACGTCGATTCCCGTATCGCTCGAGCTCATGCCGCAGCCTCGGCGGGATCCTGCCAGCGGACGCCCAGCGAAGCGCAGATCCGTGCAGGAATCTCTGCAAGTGGGAACGATTCGGGATGCTCGCCCGGCGCAGCACCGGTATCGATGAAGTAGCCGATCCCGTTGTGCTGTCCGTTCTTGATGGCGACGAACGAGACGTCGTCTCTCAATCCGGTGCGCGGCTTGCCGTCGACGAAGTAGACGAAGTCGGCTGGGATATCGTTCGGCCAGACCAGCTCGACGAAGAGATCGCGGCCGCGGTTGTCCACTTTGAAGAGCGAGACTCCGTTCGCGGCCCTCGCACCGGTCAGTATCCGCTCCGCCGCCGCGGCATCGTCGGCAGAAGCGCATTCGATGAAGAAGTCGCGCGACATTCGCGCTTCCGCCCGTACGAACGGGACGTCGAGCTTTCTCAGGAAGCCCGTGAAGTCCTTCAACCGCCAATAGAACACGGCCGCTTCGCACGGCTCCTGATGCAAGCCCGTCACGAGCATGAGCCGCGCCCGGGGGAACCGCGCGCGCACCTGTCCTACTATTCGATCGTAGAGGCGATACACCTCGCCGACGGGATCCTCGCCCTTCGGCACGTACCAGTCCGGATTCCTCTGCTCGCCGGTATAGGCGGACGAGCTGAACATATAGTGATGTTGAATGTGCGCTGCCCCGTTGAGAAACAGCGACGCGAAATGAGGCGTCGTTCGCTCCGTCTCGCGTATGAACAGGTCGCTCAGGAAAAGGTCGAGGAACATCGCCCTTGACCACGGCCGCCTCATGGCGGCGAGCGCGGCGTAGATCCTGTAGTTCACGGGCCGCGCGTAACGCGCAAGACCGCTCGCGAGCCAGAACGCAGACGCCGGAGACACGCGCGCGTGCGCGTTGTCCTGAACGGCCTGGGCCACGGCTCCGTAGAGCCGTCTCAGCAACGCACCTCCGGTCACGCGTCCGGACGTCCACGGATCGGGAACGAAGAACGCCGCATCGCGGGTGCGGTTCTTCGCGTTCATCGGGCTGATCGCACCGACCCTGAGCCCGTGCTCCTCGAGCCGCTCCCAGATCTGCGGCAGGTCGTGCTTCAGGATGTCGCCGAGCCGGAACACTCGATGAGCCCGGTACGGCAACCCCGTATGCGCCGTCACCCATTGGATCCAGGGCTCGAGCTCCTCGTAGCGCTGTTCCGAAACCGTCTTGACCAATCCGTGCTTCTCGATGAGGCGCGAAATATTGGGCATCAACCCCCGCGCGGCATAGGCCTGCACGTGGTCGAAGCTGACTTCGTTCAACTCGAGTAACAGCACTTGTCGGTCCATCGGAGTATCGGAATTGACTGCAGTGTCGCTCTCAGACCAATGCCAGCCGCCTCTTATAGATCAAGGCGTGGCGTTCATGCAACAGCGCGCCGAGCGACGCCCAATCCAGATGCCAACGCAAAACAGTGTCTTCGGACATGTTCAGCTCTCGAAGATTCCCGGTGCGGATGCCGTTGTCGCATTCAGGGAACACGCGTTCGGACGACGGATGCCGATCGCGTCCAGCATCTCGGCGTTGATTCGTCGCACATCGAAACGCTCCTCGGCAAGGCGGCGGCTTTCCCTGCCCATCCTGGCGATCAGCTCGGGCTCCTCGATCATGCGTCGCATCGCTCGAGCGAGCGCCTTCACGTCCCGGACCGGAACGAGGAAGCCGTTCACCCCTTCCTCCACCGTTTCCCTGCAGCCGACGGCGTCCGTCGTGATGACGGGTCTCCCCATCGCCATCGCTTCCTGCGTGCTGCGCGGCAGACCCTCGCGATACGAAGGCAGCACGAAGACGCTGGCGCGCGCGATCCATGGCCGGACGTCGTCGATGTGTCCCGGCCACTCGACGATCCCCTCCCGAACCCACTGCTCGACCTCGGCTCGCGACAGCCCGCCCGGATTGCTGTCGAAGCCGCCCAGCAGCAGGAAGCGACTGTCGGGATGGTCGGCCTTGACGAGCCGCGCCGCTTCCACGTACTCGCAGATGCCCTTTTCCCTCAGCAGACGAGCCATCAACAGAAACACGATCGGCGCGGTAACGGGTGCCGCGGGCCCGAACTCCTCGAGGTCGACGCCGGCCGCCGACAGCCGGACGACCTTTCCCGGGTCGATCAATCGCCGGTTTGCAAAGTAGGAAACGTCGTCGTCGTTCAAAAAAAAGACGCGGTCGCAGACCTTGAATGCGCCGCCGAACAGCGCCGCCGTGATCCAGCGCAGCGCGCGACGCCGCAGCGGCTGCCGGCCGGGCTCGACCGTGAACGTGTAGCCGAGCCCCTCGACCATCGCGAAGCGGTTCGGCACGCGGGCAAACCAGGCGGCAAGGCTCCCGTAGATCACGGGCTTCACGAAGTAGGCGAGCACCGCATCGGGCTTCAGCGAGCGGAGCTGACCGATCAGCTTCGCGAAGTCCCGTGCGTCACGCAGCGGCCGCATTCCGGTCCGGTCGAGCGAAATGTCGACCGGGATCGCCCCGAGCGCGCGGGTGCGCTCCCGCGTGCGCTCGTCGTAATCCGGCGCGAGCGCGTATACGCGTACGCCGCGCGAGACGAGCTCGCGGATCAACGGCCCGCGGAAATTCGGGATCGAATGAGCAAGGCTGGTGACGAGAGCCAACGACTCCACGGCCCGGCCCCGCCCGATCCGGCTCATGTGCATGCGTGAACTCTTTCCAGTCTGGCGGCGTCGACGGTCACGTGGTCCCCTTCGCTCCGCACCGACTTCCAGCGATCGAGCCAGGCCTGGAACATCAGGACGTCCCACAGGAAGTACTGCCAGTCGGCTCGGCCGTCGAGATGCGCGGTCCACCTGCGCCGCACGCAGGCCACGTCGAGGAAGCCTTCGCGAGCGAGCCGGGTCGCATCGAGCAGCGCCTCCGCCCAGTCTCGGAGCGGCCCCCGCAGCCATTCGCCGATCGGCACGCCGAACCCCATCTTCGGGCGGTCCACGAGCTCGGCCGGGACATACCGGATCAGCAACTGCCTCAGGAGCCACTTGCCGGCGCCGTTCCTGACCTTCATCGAGCTCGGCAGGCGCAAGGCGAACTCGACCAGCCGGTGATCGAGCAGCGGCACTCGCGTTTCGAGCGACACGGCCATCGCTGCGCGATCGACCTTGACCAGCACGTCGTCCGGCAGATACACGACGAGATCGAGATAGGTCATGCGACGGAGGGAGTCCCCACGCTCGAGCCAGAGCGCCGGATCCGTGTACGCGGTCGGGGAGGCCGCGGCACCGAGCACGGCCCGTTCGGCGACCTGGGAGTGGCACGCGAACGGCGCATAGAGCGTCTCGGCGTGTCGGGCGCCAACGACGTGCGCGAGCTTTCGCAGCCGCTCGCCGCTTTCCGCCAGACCGGTCCACGCTTTTCCGAGGTCGGACGTAGCGCGGGCCTCTTCCCCGGCACGTCGGCCGCCTGCCTCCGCCGCCTCGAGTCGCGCCGCGACGAGTCGGCGAACGGCACTCGGGACGAGACGCCGGCGACGCTCCCATGCGGCGGCACGTGCATACCGGTCGTAGCCGCCGAAAAGCTCGTCGCCGCCGTCTCCGGACAAGGCGACGGTGACGCTTCTTCTCGCGAGCTGCGCGACGAGGAAGGTCGGCACTTGCGACGGATCGGAAAACGGCTCGTCGTAGAGCACGGGCAGTCTCGGTATCACGTCGAGGGCTTCCCTCGGCGTCACGTAAAGCTCCGTGTGATCGGTGCCCAAACGGCCCGCGACGGCCTTCGCGTACCGCGCCTCGTCGTAGCCGCTTTCCTCGAACCCGATCGTGAACGTCCGCACCGGCCTCGACGATTGAGCCTGCATCAGCGCGACGACGGTCGACGAATCGATGCCTCCCGACAGGAACGCGCCGAGCGGCACGTCCGCGATCATTTGCCCGCGAACGGATGCAGCGAGCAGGCGCTCGAGCTCGTCGACGGCCTCCGCGTCGTCGCCGTCGAAAGGCGACGCGGCTCCGGCCTCGGCCACGGCCTTCGCGGACCAGTACCGCTCGGGCTCCGGCAGCCGCCCGCCCGCCAGATCGCGGGTGCCCAGGGTCAGCATGGCGCCGGGCAGCAGCTTCCGGACGCCCCGATAGATGCTGTAGGGCGCCGGAATGTATCCATGCCGGAAGAGAAGCGCCACGGCGCCCCGGTCCACGTCGGGGACGATGCCCGGCCACGCACAGAGCGCCTTGAGCTCCGAGGCGAAGACGAGGCTGCCGTCGAAAAGGCCGTAGTAGAGCGGCTTCTCGCCGAGGCGGTCGCGCGCGAGCGTCAGCGTGCGCTCCTCTCGGTCCCAAAGGGCGAAGGCGAACATGCCGACGCTCTTCTCGACCGCCGTGCGCACGCCCCAGGCCTCGATCGCCGCGAGCAGGGACTCCGTGTCGGAGCGCCCGCGCCACGCAGGGGCGGAGCCTGCCGCCTCGAGCTCGGCCCGCAGCTCCAGGTGATTGTAAATTTCGCCATTGAGGACGATCACGTACCTGCCACGAGCTCCGCGCATCGGCTGGTGCCCGGCAGGCGAGAGGTCGATGATGGCGAGGCGCCGGTGCGCGAGCGCGACCCCTGCGCCGCGGTCGACCCAGACGCCGGCGTCGTCCGGACCCCGGTGAGCGAGCGCCGCGGCCATCGCGACCGCCGAGGCCTCGAGGTCGCCGACTCGGCCCGACGCCGTGAGGCAGCCCGCTATGCCGCACATCGCGTTGCCCTCGCCTTTCCGCCGCCCGCGCTTTCCGAGACGACGGAGAGCCAGATGTCTCGGTAGGCGGCGACCATCTTCTCGAGGCTGAACTCCTCGGCGACCCGGTTACGGCACGCCTCGCGACGCCTGTCCCAGGCCGCCGGATCTCGCGCGCGCTCCTCGAGCGCGGACGAGATCGCGTCCGCGAGCGCGGCAGGGTCGCTCGGCGGAACGATCCACCCGGTGCCGCCGACGATCAGGCTCGTGTCGCCGACATCGGTCGCCACGCACGGGACCCCGCACGCCATCGCCTCCGCGAGAACGTTCGGGAAGGCCTCGCCCCGCGAAGGCAGCACGTGCAGATCGAGCGCGTTCATCACGGCCGGAACGTCGTCGCGGGATCCAAGCAGCTTGATCGATGCGCCGATGCCGGCGTCCCTGATCATTTCCACCAGCGTGCCGTTCTTCTCGTTTACGCCGGGTCCCACGAGGAGGCAGCCGAACCGGACGCCGCGCCGTTCGAGGATCGCGAGAGCCCGGATGAGGTTGCCGTGATCCTTGAGCGGATCGAAGCGGGCGACCGTCCCGAGCACCGGCAAGTCGTCCTCGAGCGACAAGGCTCGGCGCAAGGTCGCCCGCGACGCGGGGTCCGGCCGAAAGTCGACGAGCGAGTAGCCGTTCGAAACGACCTGGAACTTGTTCGCCGCATAGCCCCGCGACGCATGAATCTTCGCCGCCTCCTCGGAGCAGGCCACGATTCTCGCGGGCAGGTACCGGGACAACCGTGCGCACGCTTTCACGACCTTGAGCGTCGAGGACCGGTTGTGCGCAGGATCGAGGTTCGAATGGTGGATGCCCCACACGATCGCCCGCACCCCGGCCGCCCGGGAGACGAGACCGCCGACGAGGTTAGCGTGGTACATCCAGGTCTGCACAACGTCGGGTTTCACGAGCTTGAAGAGGTGCCAAAGCCGCCGAAGCCCCGCCCACGTCAGCCTGCCGCGAGGCATTCCGAGACAGTGCACCTCGATGTTCTGCCGCTCGAGGCGCTCCGCGTACACGCCTCGATCCATCAGCGAGATCACGGCGTGCCGAAGCTCGCCGCCCGTCGCGGAGCAAAGCCGGTACAGAGCCGCCTCCGCGCCGCCGTTGTCCAGGTCCGTGATGACGTGTGCGACCACGAGCCGACCAGCCCCCTCCGGAGAGGCGCCGACGGCGGAGCACGGAGAGCTCGGGACCGGTCGGGGAAGCGTCATGGACCGGCAACACCCGCAACCGCGAGGATCTCCTGCTCGTACCGCCTGGTCACCCGCTCGACCGAGTACGCCGCGACCGCGTCATCCGGCACGCGCCGGCGCTGTCGCTTCGCCCAGACACGGATCGCGCTCGCGAGCGAAGACGACGAGATCGAGTCGGCGATCTCGCATTCGCTGATCGCCGACAGGACGTCTCGCGTCCCGCCCGGTGCCGGCGTTGCGATCACGGGCGTGCCGCAGGCGATGGCCTCGAGCATGACGTTCGAAAGACCCTCGTAGCGGGAGCTCACGACGAAAGCATCGGCGGCCCGAAACCACGGATAGGGATTCTGCTGGTACCCGACGAAATCGACGCGCTCGTCGATTCCGAGCTGCCTCGCCCGCGCCAGAAGATCGTTGCGAAGCGGACCGTCTCCGAGGATCGCGACGCGCACAGGGAGGTCGCGACACGACGCGACCGCGTCGAGCAGCAGGTCGAAGCCCTTCTGAAAGGTGAGCCGGCCGGCGGCGACGAGCCGCAGACCGGCGGAAGGCCTCACCCAGTCGGCGGCCGCCTCGGGCAACGCCTCGCACGCTCGCCGCCGAATCGCCTCGGCGTCGATCGGGTTCGGAATGACGACGGCTTTCTCCTCCGGCACCGCAAACTCACGAATCAGATCGTCACGCATATCACGAGATTGACACACGATGCGGTCCAGGCGGCGATAGAACCACCTGTAGCCGAACGACCACAGGGCTCGTCTCGATTCCGACGCGAGCGCTTGCGACAGGACGATCGTTTCCCGCCCGATCAGTCGAGTCCGACGGGGAAGCAGCGGCTTCGACAGCGCGAGCGCGAGGTTCAAATGCCCGAGCGTCGAGAAGACGACGTCCGGCCGGATGGACCAGATGAGCTTCAGCAGCCGCGGGAGGGCATAGCGCACCCGACCGGCGGCGAGATCCACGTACTCCACGTGGTCCGGGACGTCCCGGCGGAAGACCGCGTCGCGGGAATCGACGACACCGAGGGTCAGTGCGAAGCGAGCCTGATCGATGTGGCGCAGCAGCGTGCAGACGACGCGTTCCGCGCCGCCGCCGCCGAGCGTCGGGATGAGGAACAGCGTCTTACAGCGAGCACCGGATAACGCCACATGCTCGCCATGCAAGTCGGCGACCGAGCCTCGGTGGATATGCCCGCCGAGGCTCCGCGTCGCCGTCGAGCCCGTATCGACCGCAAGCGAAAAGGCGCGCCCCTCTCCGCTCGCACGGGACGCTCCAATGCGTCGCTCTTCGGCGTTCGCAGCGACATTCGTCGTGTCGGCTTGCTCGGCGTCGGGCATCTCGCGGTTCTGCAAAACGAGCCAGGTAGCATAACGCGATGCGCTACCCATAAGCGACGGGCCCCCGCACCAGGGGTGAAGCCTGCCCCTCCTGGGGCAGCGCCATTGCAGCCTTTTCCCATCCTTGGCGGGACGATTCTTGCATCGCCCCTTCGCCGATCTCAAGTGACGTCCGATGATGATCGCCTCGGCGAGGGCAAGGCTGCTCTTGGCCCTTCTCATCGCTATCTCATTGAGTGACTACGGCCTTTTGCTGGGCGGGACGGCGCTCGTGGCGGCGCTCGCTCTGCTCTGGATCCTGCGCTGCAGCCTCGACCCTTGGCGTCCGGTCGTTCCGCGGTGGATCCCGGTGTATGCCGCCTCGATGGTCGGCTTTCTGATGCTGAACAAGGCAGCGGGTCTCGACTTCAATCTCGTCGTCTTCGTTCCGATCGTCGCCTATGCCCTGTTCTCCCTGAACGGAGGAGCCCGAGATACCGCCTGGCTCGAGACGTTCGCGCTCTCGCTACTATACCTCGTGATCGTGCCGAGCATGTTGCTCGAGGTTGCGGTGAAGTTGAATCTCGCGGACATTCCCAAATTCCAAGAATTGCTTCTCGGATCTGGAGACGGTCGGCTCGACGTCCTCCGCATCAAATCCCCCTTCGGCTCGCCGCTCTCCCTCGCGTCGTTCGCGTTCGCCCAGCTCTTCTACTTCGCGTTCTTTACCCGCCGGAAGCTGGTGCTCGCCGTGCTCGTGCTCGTCGTGATCCTGACCGGCAGCCGGACGGCGCTCGCGGCCAGCGTCCTGTTGCTCGCGGTTCGGGCCACGATGTGGCTGCTTGCGAGAGGGGTGCACGCCCCGTTCAACCCCGCGAGGACGGCCGCGGCGGCGATCTCGACGGCCGCGCTGCTCGCGGCCGCGCTGACGTACTTCGACAGGATCGGCCTCACGGTCGTGCTCGAGCGCGTGCTCTCGCTGACGGCATACGACGTCACCGCCGACGAGTCGTTCGTCGCGCGAGGGGAAACGACCCTTGCCGCCTTCGTCGCGGTCATCTCGGAGCTTCCGCGTACCTTTTTCATCGGCCTCGGGCATGACGTGATATCGGATTCGGCTTTCGTGACGATCGCCGCGCAGAGCGGGCTGATCGTCGCTCTCTCCTTTTTCGCGCTCTTCTATTCGTATTGCGCGCGGCTTCCGATCGGAGGAATCGACAAGCTCGCCTTCGTCGTGCTCTTTTCGCTGCTGACGATGATGGTGGGGGACGCGGTCGTGCCGCTCATCTCGTTCTTCTACTTCCTCGTGTTCTTCACGTTCACGGAACGCGGAGCGCTCGAAGCGCATTCGCGGCTCCGCCGCGCGGGCCGAAATGCGTCAGCGCTTGCCTCTCCGCGCGAGCAGATGCCAGGCGAGAGCACACGATAGCGCGTACACGAGCGCGGTCGAGAACATGAGCCCTGCCAGCCCGAACGCCGGCACGAGGAGCAGCGAGGCGCCGACCTTCGCGACCAGATTCACGGCGCCGAGGCCCGTCACCGCGGCGTAATCGCCGCGACTCAGGACCGCGTAGACGAGCACGATCGACGCGAAGTAGAACGGCACCTGCACGAGCGAATAGCGGAAGATTTCGGCCACCATCGCGGTATCGGCGGAGTCGAACGCGCCCCGCTCGAAGAGAAGGCGTATCGCCCATTCGCTCGCCGGCCAGCTGACCAGCAGCACCGCCGCCCCGCCCGCGAACAGGATGACCGCCCAGCGGCACGCAACGCGGCGTAGTCGGTTTCCCCCCTCCGCCTGCATTCTCGAGAAGATCGGCAACGCGGCCCGCGCGACGGCCATCGCGCCGAGAGAGAGGATCAGCGACAGGACCCGACTCACGTAGCCGAGGATCGATACCGAGCCCTCGCCGAGACGGGCCGCGAACAGCTGATCGACGATACCGGTGAGGTTCTGCAGCAGTTGCCCGAGGAGCACGAGCGCCGCGCCTGCCCAGAACGGCTTCCACAACGGCGAGCGCATCGAGAAGCGCGGCCGTTCGATCCGGGCCCCTCGCTCCGTCGCGGCAAGGGTCACGAGCAGATGCAGCGCCGCGCCCGCGACGCTTCCCCAAACGAGCGGCCAGGCCCCGGACATCGGCGCGGCGACGACGGTCACGAGCAGGACGAGCGCCGGAATGCCCTCGTAGAAGGTGTTGCCGTGCCGGCTCTCCGACATCATCTGCACGGATCCCCAATGCGTCGCGAGCCCGAGGGGAATCAGCACGGCCATCCAGGGCGTGATCTCGAGCGAGACTCGCCGAGCCTCCTCCGGGAATCCCGACCAGGACGATGCGAAGAACGCCAGGAGCGCTCCCGCAGCCACGAGTGCGAGCCCGATGCCCGTCACGATAGCGGCGCCGAGCAGCTCCGAGCGAAGCTCGTGCAGCCCGCTCGAGCGCTGCGAGCGGAGCTTCGCGGCGAGCGGAATGTAGACGACCGTCAGAACGCCGAACCAGACCGTGACCGGCAGCAGCAGGAAATTGAAGACGAAGAGATAAGCGTCGACGATCTCGCTGACGCCGTAGCGCCACGCGATCGCGATCTCTTTCGCAGCGGCGATCAGCTTCGCGGCGAGCGCAAACACCGCGACCACGACGGCGTCTCGGGCGATCCGCCGATCTTCGGTGCTTAGGTGGCGCAGGCGCGCCCCGAGCCGACTACCGACTGCCATCGCGTGCGCAGCCGACCTAGAAAAGCCGGCCCGTCAGCCAGAGCGCCGCGCACCAGACGGTCGAGCCGGCCAGAAAACAGGCTCTCCTCCACGACGTCATGTCGATACCCGCGATGACGACCAACGGGAGCAGGCTCTCGAAGATACGCGCGGTCAGCGGAGTCAAGAAGTAGGTGCCGAGGTAGAAGAGGATCGCCGACACGGCAAGCGCGTGCCGCCGGAGGAACGCGCTGCCCTCGAAGAAGAACGGAAAGCTCATCAGCAGCCAGAAAGCGAACCCGATGCCGGAGCCGCTCGCGGCCATGTCTCGGTACTGGTCGCCCTGCCGAGCGCCAAGCAGGTCGGCGACGATCGCGAGGCTCGCCCCGACGACGACGGCCGCGACCACCGACGCGAGCGCGCGAACGTCGGCGCCGAGCCTCAGGCGCTTGATCAGCTCGACCAGCGAGTGCAGCGCGAGAGCGAGGAACATCGACGAATGCACGAACGGCGCGACACCCATGAAGCCCCAGCGTCTCGCGCGCGTCCTGCCGGTCCAGCCGATCAGAAAAAGCGCCACGGCGACGCCCTGGCGGAGATGAATGATGTGGTTCTTGATCAGCGGCGGAAACAGCAGCAGCACCAGCACCCACGGCCACTGACTCGGATGCGCGCGAAGCAGGAGGAAGGACACGACGAACGCGGGCACGAAAATGACCGTGCGCATCACGCCTTCCGGGCCGAGCACTTCGGCGAGGCCCATGTTGACGAAAAGCCATGCCGGCTCGTTCGCGACGACGACGAGCGGGCTAACTGCCATGTAGGAGTCGAAGATCCGCTGCGAGTCGACCGCGTATTGCCAGTAGTAGACGCGATCGTCGAATGCCATCAGCGGCAGGGCCGCGAGCACGGCGGCATAGAGCAGCGCAAGGAGCGCGCAGGCACCCAATCCCAGCGTCGGGATCACCGGGCGGCGGATGGCGTCGTCCGGGGCCGGAAATAAAGCGGCTTCGTTCATGGAGTCGCTCGCATGCGCGTGCGGCCGCCGGGTGCCCTTCTCATGCCGCTCGCGCCGAACCGATACGTGACGCGAACACCCGCTCTGCGCATGGGCTATGCGGAGGACCGGCGAACGGAGCCGCCGGGTCTCGGCGGCAGATAGAACTCGAGCACCATCGTCGCCAGCGTAGCGAATGCAAATCCGGCCAACAGAGCCATCGCGACGATCAGCTTTCGCTTCGGATGAGACCGTTCCTCCGGCGCCACGGCACGGTCGATGACCCGGAATGCGAACTCGGGCCGCGCGCTCGCAAGCGTGATCTTCTCGAGATGCGACTCGATGAGCCGAAAGATGGTCTCCCTGAGGCCGACGATGCTCGTCGACTCTGCCCGCTCGTTCAGATAGTCGAGCGCCTGCGACGATTCCTCGATCGTCCGGGTTCTGATTTCGTGGTTGGCGAGCGCGACGTAGTCGTTGGCCCATTGCGCCGCGAGCTCGGGATCCCGGAACGTGAACGAGACGCTCACCGTGCCGCTGCCCACGTCCTCGTTGACGAGCCTGATCTTGTCGAACCGTTGATAGGCCCGCCAGGCGCTCGGCGCCCCGCCGGCGCTACCGTCATGCTTCTTCCCCGTCAATGCGCCCCGGATCTTCGTCAGCAGACCGTCGGAGGCCTCTTTCCAGGTCTTGCGTTTCGCGTCCCACTGATCAGGGAAGAGATGCGGCAGCAATTCGTGCTGCTCGATGAATTTGTTGGCGAGCTCCTGAGATTTCAGGATCGCGAGGTAAGTCTGCCTCGTGGTAGTGCCCGCACCCAGCCCGAGCCCGCCCGCCAGGGCAGCGGCCGGCCCGAGAGACGCGACGAGGGACGAGAGCCCCGCATCCTCGTTCTCGGCGACGACGACGATCGTCGTGGCCGTATAGCGCGGCGTCGCGAGCACCGCGTAGAGAAGCCCCGGCAACACGAAGCCGGCAACGATGCCGAGGACGAGCTTCCTGCGTCGGCTCAGAGCGCTCAGGATGTCGGCAATCGAAATCTCGTGGTTTTCCGTCACGCTGTCTCTCGCGAGCCGTCCGGTCGCTGCCAAGCCGCTCCGCGACCGCAAGCTTAGGTGCTCGAACTGCCGCCGACAAGCCCGCTATCGCGTGGCGCTGCCAACGCGAGGCGGCGGCAAAGATCGTCCCTGTCCCTGAAAGCGAGAAGGTTTACACAGTCGTGGAAGCGCTCGTCCCTCGAAACGGAGCGCAGGCGATCGCCGTCCGCGACGCCGATCTCGAAGCCATGCGTGGAGAGGAGGTCGTGAAGCTGCCCGAAGGCGTATCCGGCCGCCCGGCACATCGAGTCCTGCGCCTCGAAGTAGATGTAGTCGACACGCTCGAGCGTGCGCCGAGCGCCTTCGAAAACGAATTTCTCGAAGCCTTCGACGTCGACCTTGAGCAGCTTTACCCTATGGCCTTCCAGAAGCACGTCCAGCGTCACGAGCGGCACGCGGAGGTCGCCGCTCTCGAACGACACCGCGTTCTGATCGTCGGCCCTTCTGTCACTCAGCCATATCCATCCGAAGCGATCGCCGACCGCGGCCTCGGCGATCATCACGTTCCTCAGGCCGTTCAGGCGCACGTTCTCGCGGAGGAACTCCGCAATCTTCGGATGAGGCTCGAACGCGAATACCGTGCCGGAAGGGCCGACGGCCAGGGCCGCTTCGATCGCGAGGTGCCCGATGTTCGCGCCGACGTCGACGTAGACGTCGCCCGGTGAAAGCAGCGACTTCACGACGCGCGAGTCCATCGGTCGATCCTTGCCGTCGACCCACAGGCTGAGCGACAACGCCGCGGGATGCAGTCTCAGGACATAGCCGTCGCGTCGAATGCGCACCAGCCTCCACAGGCCGCTCGCACGCGCGAGCCGCGACAGGAGGAATCGCCCTGGCCGCGGCTGCTGCCGAAGAATCTCCAGTTTCGATCGCATCGCCTCTCTCCGACGCCGGCCTCGTCAGCCCCGTCGCTTTCGCCGGGCATCCTGCAAGTAGAGCACCAATCCGAGCGGATACGCGCCCGCGACGAGCATCTTCGGGAGCCAGCCCGAAACGCGCGGCGGCACCTTCGAGCCGGCGGAGAGCGCGTGCTTGCGAAACCGGGTGTAGTTGGCGGCCGCCCGCAGGAACCAGAGCGGACGATATCGAAACCAGCTCGTCTCGGTGCTCAGGATCTCCCGTGCCCAAAGCGCAAGGCCCGAAGCGTTCCTCCGCAAGGCTTCGTACTCCCTCGCACGCGTGAGCGAATCGGGCGAATCGTAATAGACGCGGACGGGCTCGTTGACGCACCGCGTCTTGTACTTCCGCCCGATCGCCGACCAGACGACGCCTTCGGGGACGTGCCCCGGCACGTCCTCGGGGAACGGGAACGCGCGCAATACGTCGGTCCGCACGAATCCCCACTTCTCCCCTCCCACCCGATGGCGGTAGAAAAGCTCGGGCAGAAAGCCGTCCCAGACGTCTTCCGGGAACGGGTCCCCGACGATCTCTCCCTCCGGCCGAACGCAGAGCCCGCACACTCCGGCGAAGAGCGGCCGTTGCTCGGGCGGAATCTGCATCCAGCGGTCGTAGAACGTCTCGAGCGCGCGCGGCATCGCGGCGTCGTCGCTGTCGGCGCACAGGAAGAGCTCCCCCCTCGCTTCCCTGACCCCGCGGTTGAACGCCGTCTTCTTGTGACCGTTCTGCTGCCAGAAGTAGCGGATCGGGAAGCTCGCGCTCCTCCGCCACTCCTCGATCAGCTCTCCGGTGCCGTCCGTCGAGCCGTCGTCGACGACGACCCATTCGAAGTCGCGAAAGGTCTGAGCCTCCAGGCTCGAGTAGACGCGCCCGATCGTCGCGGCCCGGTTATACGTAGGCGTGAAGACGGTGAATATCGGCGACGTGCTCATCAGGTGCTTTGCGCGAAGGTTCCCGCCGACAGCTCGTCGAACAGGTCCTCCCATTTCCGCGCGATGCGCTCCACCGAGAACCGGTCCCGTGCTTCGATCGCGCGCTCCGCGAGCCTCGCGCGAAGCACGTTGTCCCGCATCAGACGATCGAGTGCCGCGGTCAGCCCGCGGACATCCTCGGGCGGCACGAGCACGCCGTCGATCCCGTCGCGGATGATCGTCGCGGGCCCCGTCTCACAATCGAAGCTCACGGCGGGAGCACCGACGGCGAGCGCCTCGGCCAACGTGTTTCCGAAGCCTTCGAAGCGCGAGCTCATGACGTAAATGTCGGCGCGGCGATACCAGTCCTCGATGTTGCCTGCCACGCCCGGCAGCAGCACGCGCCCGGCGAGCCCCAGCCGTTCGACCTGCGACTCCAGCGCCTGGCGCTCCTCCCCGTCTCCCAGGATCACGAGCGTCCAGTCCGCATGCCTCTCGGCAAGCGTCGCGAACGCGTCGACCAGCAGGTCGAAGCCCTTTTGTCTCACGAGCCGACCCGCCGCGAGCAGCAGCTTGACGTGCGGCGGCAGGACGGCTTCGGGCGGCCGGCCTCCTCCCGAGGGCGAGAGCGGCCACACCGGATTCGGAATGACGCGGACGCGCCGCGCGCTCGTGTGCGCCGTGATCCAGCGCCGCATGTCGTCCGTCAGCACGACGACGGCATCGAGCTCGCGATACGTGACCGCGCGAAGGCCGTTCCAGGCTCTCCCCAGCGGAAAGCGCGGCGGATGGATCTGCTCGCTGCCTATCGTGATGCAGGGCATTCGCAGCGAAGCCAGGGCGAGCAGCACGTTCACGACCGACGTGAAGCCGATCGCGATATCCGGGCCCACCTCCTGCACGACGCGCCGGAGGCCCCGGATGCGCCTGACGTTCGCTCGCACGGCCTCGAACGCGGAACGGCTCTCGCCGGCCAGATCGAGATCGATGCGCGCGACCGAGGGCGACAACGCATAGAAGTCGGCGGTTCGCGGCGCGAGCGTCGCGACCGTCACGCGATGGCCGTTGCTCGCCCAATGATTCGCGAGGTTCGCGAGCGCGCGCTCGGCGCCGCCGCTCGAGAGCGAATGGATGACGAGCAACAGGTTCCTGCGCACTCGATCCGGAGGCACGTCAGGCGGCGTGCCTTCCGGAGGGGCCCGGAAGCGCGACGACGTTCTGATACGCACCGAGCTCGATCGGCGGCACGAGCGGCCGTGTCCGTCCGCCGTACAGGATCAGCTCCAGGCGGTATCCACGCTCGTGAAGCCAGTCGATGAGCTCCTGCGGCGCATAGCCCGCCGCGCGGCACATCTCCTCTCCGATCTCGAGGATCAGGACCGGGCGAAATCGGCGCACGGTGTCCTCGGCACCGTTCAGAGCCGGCAATTCGCCGCCCTCGATGTCGAGCTTGATCACGTCGACGCGCGACAGCCCGAGCGACCGGACCGTGTCGTCGATCCGGCCGACGGCGACCTTCTCCACGACGGTGTTGCGCATGTCGCTGTCGAACAGCGTCGCGAGGCCGCCCTTGTGCTCGGTGCCGTCGGCGAAGGGCTCGTAGCTCGTGAACATCGGCGCTTCGCCCGGCTCGGCGCCCACGGCCTGCTCGACGACGGTCACGCACTCGTAGCCGTTCAAACGGACGTTCGCTTCGAGGCACTCGACGTTGCGGCGGAGCGGCTCGAACGCGACGACGCGCCCCTGCTCGCCGACGAGGCTCGCCGCATACACGGTGAATTCGCCCTGGTTTGCGCCGACGTCGAGGAAGACGCCTCCGCGCGGCAGATACTTGCCGATCAGCTCGAGCTGGTCGCCCGAGTAATGACCGCGCCAGAAGATCTGGCTGCCCATGTGCTCGCCCAGGTCGCACGAAAACTTGAGCGAGCCCATGAAATCGTCGATCTCGAGCCGGCCGCCGTCCCAGCGCTTCGCCACCCGGCTCCTGATCGTCTCGCAGACCCGGCCGAGCCCGATCCCTTGAATCCGATAGGCGACCTTCGTGATCTTTCGCGCGGCGTAAAGCAACTGGTGATTCATGACGGACGGCTCGGCTGAATCCGGCTAGAACGAATTTACTGCCGCAGCGGCGATGGCGAGGTTGTAGAGCACCTGCGTCACGCTGCTCCACCGCGCGAGCGGGCGTACCCGATCGACGTCGGTCGGCACGACGATCGTATCGCCGGGCCGGATCTCCGTGGCCCCCGAGCGACGGAACCAGCGCCGGGCGGTGCCGTCGGTCACGACCTCGCCGTTCGCGCGCACGACGTAGATGCGCCCCTCGTCCGCGCGCGAAGTCAGGCCGCCGCTCCGATTCAGGTAATCGCGCCGGTCGAGCGCCGGATCGTAGACGTGCGAGGTCGGATACTGGACCTCACCGATGACGGTGACCTCTTGCCGATACTGCGGCACGATCAGCACGTCCCCGTCACGCAGTGCGATGTCGGCTGCCGGGTTGCCCTCGACGATCTCGTCGAGCCGAATGACGAGGCGGCCGGTTGCGACGGCATTGCGCAGCTGATTGAGCAGGGACTGACCCGTCGTGATCGCGTCGGTGTTCTGCGGGTCGGACAGCGACAGCGTCGCGAGGTCGCTTTCGATGCGCCGTGCGAGCGTCTCGAGCTGCTCGCGCTCCCTCTGCCGAAGCTCGACCCGCGTAAATACGCTGCCTTCCGGAAAGGCGAGCGCGGTGAGTCCGCCTGCCCGCTCGAGCACCGACGACAGCTTCTCGCCCTGCCTGATCGGATAACGGCCCGGGAACATCACCTCGCCGCGCAGCGTGACGGTCTCGTTGCCGCGCCAGCGCGGCACTTCCTTGATGTTCAGGTAGTCGTACGGCGCGACGGCGATATCGGCGACCGGGTCGCCGCGAAGCACCGCAGCGAGATCGATATCGATCAGCGAGGTCTCACGATACTGCCCGTCTACGATCACGTACCGTGTAAGCTCTGCCTCGCTCGCGTACGCCGACTCGCTCAACCCGCCGCCTGCGCGCAAGAGATCGCTGATCAGCATGCCGGGTTCGAGCGGGTAATCGCCGGGCGCGCGCACGCGTCCGCCGATCCGGACGACGCGCTCGGGTGCCTGCGGGCGCGCCTGCGCATGCATCTCCTCGAGCAGCGGCCCGACGATGTGTGCGCGGCCGATGTTCAGGTTGAAGACGTATACCGTGTCGCGCGGCTCGAGTGCGATGTCGGCCGGCCCGCCCGGATTCGCCCAGGCCGCCTCGAGATCGGCGGAGAGCACGTCGAGCTCGACGTTCGGCTCGAGCTCGCGCCGGATCAACACGTAGTTCAGGTCGGAGAGCGGCTTGAGCCGGGCGGGGCTCGGCAGCAGATCCGAAAGCCGCATGCCCTCTCGCCACTCGTGAAGCCCTTCCTCGACCACGTTGCCCACGAGCCGGACCGCGCTTTCGAGCAGCGACGGGCTCGGCGTGACGCGAAGCACGTCCCCGTCGCGCACCTCGACCTGCCGCCCGCTCGCCGTGGACACGTCGACCTGCTCGACGTCGGTGCCGCCGCCCGGCGCGACGCGCTCGATGCGAACCATCGCGCGGTTCGCCGTCGGTCTCAGGCCGCCCGCGAGGGCCAGCACGTCGCCGACCGTCGTCCCTTCCGTGATCTCGTAGACGGCGGGACGCTTGACCTCGCCATCCACGGAGATCGTCGGGCCGATCGGCGGCACGAACACCACGTCGCCCGGCTGGAGGCGCACGTCGGCGCTCGCGTCGCCGCGCAGGAGCAGGTCGTAGAGGTCGAGCACGGAGACGGTCTCTCCGTTGCGGCGAAGCTCGATCCTGCGCAGCGAGCCGATGCGCCTGACGCCGCCGCTCGCGAAGAGCGCGTGCGTAATCGTCGAGAGGCCGCCGACCGTGTAAGAGCCCGGCTGCTCGACGTCGCCGACGACGAACACCTGAATCGTGCGGAGCTCCCCGAGCGTGATGCTCGCGCGAACGCCGATCAGCTGCTCCGCGATGCGCTGATTGATGAGGTCGCGCGCGTCGGTGAACGAAAGGCCGCTCACGTTGATCGGGCCGATCTCCGGGAAGCTGATGAAGCCGTCGCGGCTGACCGGGAGGAAGTATTCCGCGTTGCGGTTGCCGAACAGCTGCACGTTCAGCGTGTCGCCGGGCCCCACGACGTAGTTTGCCGGAACGGGAATGTCGCGCGGCGGACGGAAGTTCTCGTCACCCTCTTCGAAGATGTCGTAGCCGTAGGGCTCGAGCGCTTCGATTCCGATCGGATCGAGCGGCAGCCGAGTGATCTCGATCTCGAACGGGCGCAACGCCGCCTCGGCCTCGAGCCGCACCTTGGCCTCTTCGATGTTCAGCCCGCCCAGCGCAATCGGCGGAATGCCGGGCAGATAGAGCTGGCCCTGGCGGTCGAGCTCATACGGATTGCCGTTCGCCAGCCGCTCCTGAAACTCCAACGTCTCTTCGGCCTCGGCCTCGCGCCTCGCATCGGGCTCTTCGTCCCGAGGCTCGAACTCTATGACGAGCGTGTCTCCGCCGCGGAAACGCGGCGGGCCGTTCTCTTCCGGCGCTGCCTCGCGGCGTCGCCGCTGTTCCTGGAGCGCGCGGTCGAGCTCGGGGATTCCCGCGGGCTGCGTGCTCGGCGGCTGCTGAGCGGGCTGGACGCGACCGCGCAGCATGTCGAGCACGGCTTGCCGCTGCGCCGGGGGCAGGTTGCTCTGCAGCTCCTGGAGCAGCGCACTCTGCTGCGAGGGCGAAAGCGAATTGAAGAGCTCGATCTGCTCCTGAGTCGGAATGGGAACCTGAGCAAACGCAGCCCACGACAGGCAGACTGCGACGCCGAACAACGCGACCCGTGCGCTGCGAATGAAACGTCGGAGGACGGATTCAGGCGATTTCATGCATACGGATCTCATCGTTCGGTTTCGCCGACCTCTCCTTCGGTCCCCACCTCGACCGCTGGGACAGCCGACTCACCGGGGACGCGTCTCTCGGCGGGCTGTGCGAGCGGCACGCCCGCATCTCGCGGTTCGCGGGTGCATCGCCATTGGGGCAGCGCGCTGGCATGAAGGCCTGCCCGAACTTGAACGCGGAATATACCGCAAATCCTGAAGAGCGTGATTCCAGCCCGCAGCGGCGATCCGACCGTCAGCGGGTGCCCCGCTTCTCCAGCAGCCGGAGGAGCGTCGCCGAAATCACCGGCGAGTGTGCGTCCCGAGACGCATCCGCAGAGCCGACGTCGATCTGCGACGCGAGCCGTTTGCCGAGCTCGACGCCCCACTGATCGAACGAGTTCACGTCCCAGATGACGCCTTGCACGAACACCTTGTGCTCGTAGAGCGCCACCAGCTTGCCGAGCGTCTCCGGGTCGAGCCGCGTGAAGAGGATCAGCGTGCTCGGGCGGCTGCCGGGGTAGCGCTGATGAGGACCGCGGGGCTTACCGCTCGGATCGCCTTCCGCGAGCGCCCAGGCCTGCGCGAGGCAATTCGCCGCAGCGAGGTCGTGCTGCTCCTGCGCGCCGACGGCCGATCGCGCCGGCAACAGAAAATCGATCGACACGCGCTCCGTCCCCTGGTGCAGCAGCTGATAGAAGCTGTGCTGGGCGTTCGATCCCGGCTCGCCCCAGACGATCGGACACGTCGCGCATTCGACCGGCTCGCCGCCGCGCCTCGTCGACTTGCCGTTGCTCTCCATCTCCAATTGTTGGAGGTAGGCCGGGAAGCGGTGCAAGTGGTCGTCGTACGGCAACACGGCGTGACTCGCTGCGCCGAGGAAATTCCGGTTCCAGATGCCGACGAGCGCGAGCAGCGCCGGCAGGTTCTCGCGCAACGGAGCCTGTCTGAAATGCTCGTCCATCGCATGCCCGCCGGCGAGGAACCGCTCGAACGCCGACCACCCGACCGCAAGCGCGACGGCGAGCCCGACCGCCGACCACACGGAGAACCGGCCGCCGACCCAGTCCCACATCGACAGCCGGCGGTCGGGCGCGATGCCGAACTCGTCCATTGCGGGGTGATTCGTCGAGACGGCGATGCACTGCGCGGCGACCGCCCGCTCGCCGCCGTGCCTTAGCAGCCACTGCCGGACGGTTCTCGCGTTCGTCAGCGTCTCAAGCGTCGTGAAGCTCTTCGAGCAGATGACGAACAGCGTCGTTTCCGGATCGACGCGGGCGAGCACGTGCCGCAGCTGCACGCCGTCGACGTTCGACACGCAATGCACGCCGAGCCCCGGCTTCCTGAGCTCGGCGAGCGCCTCGACGGCCATCACGATCCCGAGGTCGGATCCGCCGATGCCGACGTTCACGACGTCGGTGATCGCCCGGCCCGTATGCCCCTTGAGCTCGCCGGCGTGGAGCGCGTCCGCGAGCGCCCGCATCTTCCGCCGCTCCGCCTCGACGAGCGGCATCACGTCCTCGCCCCACGCGAGGATGGGCCGGTCGGCGGGTCGGCGCAGCGCGACGTGCAGCGCCGGTCGATCCTCGGTGTTGTTGATGGGATAGCCCGAGAACATCAGCTCGATCCAATGCGACACGTCGGTCTGCTCCGCGAGCTCGACGAGCAGGTCGAGCCCGTGGCGGTCGAGAAGCTGACGGCTCAAGTCGAGCAGCAAGCCCTCGCGCTCGAGCGAGAAGTGCGCGAAACGGTCGGGCTCAGCGTCGAACAGCGCGCGGATCGTCGTCGTGCCTCGGAGGACCTCCGCGTGATGCGCGAGCGCGCGCCATGCGGGCGTGTGCGGACCGTAAGCGTGGCTATGGGCCATGAGCTTCGATTCGTCCGGGATGAGCCGAACGAGCTACAGCTTCACGTCGTAGTAGTCGAGATACCACTCCACGAACCGCCGCACGCCGACCTCGACCGGCGTGCTCGGCCGATACCCGACGTCCGCGACGAGGTCCTCGACGTCCGCCCAAGTATCCGGCACGTCGCCGGGCTGCAGCGGCAGCAGGTTCTTCTCGGCCTTCCGCCCGAGGCACTCCTCGAGCACCTCGATGTAGCGCATCAGCTCGACCGGCCGCTGGTTGCCGATGTTGTAGATCCGATAGGGCGCCGCGCTCGTCGCGGGATCCGGCGCGTCGCCGTTCCACGACGGGTTCGGGGTCGCGACGCGGTCGAGCGCCGCGACGACGCCGCCGACGATGTCGTCGACGTACGTGAAGTCACGCCGGTGATTGCCGTAGTTGAACACGTCGATCGGCTTGCCGGCGAGGATGTTCTTCGTGAACAGAAAGAGCGCCATGTCGGGCCGCCCGTACGGGCCATAGACCGTGAAGAACCGGAGGCCCGTGCAGGGCAAGCCGTAGAGGCTCGCATAGGTGTGCGCCATCAGCTCGTTCGCCTTCTTCGTCGCCGCGTAGAGCGAGAGCGGATGGTCGACGTTCTGGTGCACCGAGAACGGCATCTTCGTGTTCGCACCATAGACGGAGCTCGTCGATGCGAACACGAGATGCTCGACGCCGTTGTGGCGGCAGCCTTCGAGCACTGTGAGGGTGCCGGTAATGTTGCTGTCCGTGTACGTGAAGGGCGCCTCGATGCTGTAGCGCACGCCCGCCTGCGCCGCGACGTGCACGACGCGGTCGAAGCGCTCGCTCGCGAAGAGATCCGCCATGGCCTCGCGGTCGGCGAGGTCGAGCTTCACGAACTTGAAGTTGCGGTGGGGCTCGAGCAGCGCGAGCCGGGCACGCTTCAGCGAGACGTCGTAGTATTCGTTCAGGTTGTCGAGACCGACCACCTCGTCGCCGCGCTCGAGGAGCCGGCGCGCGGTATGGAAGCCGATAAAGCCGGCGGCACCCGTCACCAATATCTTCAACGCGTTCTCCCTCCGCTCGTCAGCGGCGCGGCTTTACCCGGAGGCCGCGCCGTCGCGCTCGAGTCGCTCGAGCTGGCGGATTCCGAGCGTAACGTGTTCATCGGGAACGAGCTACTGCGGCCCGCACGGGGACCGGTCGGGACGCCGAGCTCTCGGGGCACGTGTGCGGGCGTTGCGCGGCGCGCCCGGTGCGGCCACCTCGTTCGTCCCCGGTCCGGCGGCTAGAGCCGTTCGTCGACCTCCGTCTTCGGCAGCGCGGACTTGATGTCGTAGATCACGTGATTCGGCGCGACGAAGCGCTTGAGCCCCGCGGCACCCATCTCGACGAACTCGCGGTGCGCGACGGCGAGCACGATCGCGTCGTACGCTCCGACCTCAGGCGACTCGATCGGACGGATGCCGTATTCGTGCTCGGCTTCCTCCGCGCTCACCCACGGATCCCAGACGCTCACGCGGCACCGATACGACTCGAGCTCCCGGACGACGTCCGCGACCTTCGTGTTGCGCACGTCCGGGCAGTTCTCCTTGAACGCGAGCCCGAGCACGAGCACGTTCGCGCCCGCCGGATTGATGTTCTTGCCGATCATCAGCTTCACGACCCGCGACGCGACGTACTCGCCCATGCTGTCGTTGAGGCGCCGCCCGGCGAGGATCATCTCCGGGTGATAGCCGATCTCCTGCGCCTTGTGCGTGAGGTAATACGGATCCACGCCGATGCAGTGCCCGCCGACGAGGCCCGGACGAAACGGCAGGAAGTTCCACTTCGTGCCAGCGGCCTCGAGCACCTCGAGCGTGTCGATGCCGAGCCGGTTGAAGATCAGCGCGAGCTCGTTGATCAAGGCGATGTTGACGTCGCGCTGAGTGTTCTCGATGACCTTCGCGGCCTCGGCCACCTTGATGCTCGACGCCTTGTGCGTCCCCGCCGTCACGATGCTCCGATAGAGCGCATCGACGAAGTCGGCGGCCTCGGGCGTCGACCCCGACGTGACCTTGCGGATCGTCGGCAGGCGATGCTCCTTGTCGCCCGGGTTGATCCGCTCGGGGCTGTAGCCCGCGTAGAAGTCCCGGTTCAGCTTGAGCCCCGAGATTTGCTCGACGATCGGGATGCAGTACTCCTCGGTGCAGCCGGGGTAAACGGTCGATTCGTAGATCACGACGTCGCCGCGCGAGATCACGGCGCCGACCGTCTTGCTTGCGCCCTCGAGCGGCGTCAGCAGCGGCCGCTTGTCCGCGCCGACCGGCGTCGGCACGGTCACGACGTAGACGTTGCAGCGCCGCAGCGCCTCCGGGTCCGTCGTGTAGACGAGCTGCGTCGCCGCGGCCAGCTCCTCGGGGCTCGCCTCGAGCGTCGAGTCCTGCCCCGCCTCGAGCTCGGCGATCCGCTCGGCCTTGATGTCGAAGCCGACGGTCGTATAGCGCTTGCCGAACTCGAGCGCGAGCGGCAGGCCGACGTAGCCGAGGCCGATCACGCCGATGCGGGCGTCGTTCAGGGTCAGCACGGAAGTTACCTCATCGCCCAGTGCGCAGCGCTCATTCTAGGGCATGGCGCGGAGGGCGCCCATCACGCCGTCACACTTCCGTCCGCCCGCTTCCTTTTTTGGGGTCAGAGCCCATTTTGGTTTCCCGGGATTCGTATATCGGGGTCACGTTTATCGGGGTCACGTTTATCGGGTCACGTTTATTGGGGTCAGAGCCCGTTTCTGTTTATCGGCAGTTATCGGGGTCAGAGCCCATTTCAGTCTGTTGGGGTCAGAGCCCATTTTGCCCCCGTAGTCGCGGCCTTCGGCCACGGCGCTGACGATCTTTGGACACTCCATCGAAAAAGAGCTCAACAAAAAGCTCAATCTCTTCGTGCGACGTAATCTCTTCGAGCTCCTCTGCCCACCGCCACTTCTATCTCCTCAGCCTAAGCACGCCCAGCTAGCCCTGCTCTGGACTTGTGGGACAGCCGCGGCTCGGACCCCCAAAAAACTCCTGCGGCCACCGCGCTCGAGGTCGTTTGGTCACCCATTGAAAATGGGCTCTGACCCTCCAAAAAGCTCTGACCCGAAAAGGGTAAATGGGCTCTGACCCAAAACTGCCCCAAGACTTCTGACTCCGAAAAACTCGGCGGCCGAAAATGGGCTCTGACCCCAATAAGCTAGTGGGCTCTGCCCCCGAAAACCCGGTGGCCGAAAACGGGCTCTGACCCCGAAAAGGCCGCACTAGAGCAGGTAGATCACCGCGAGCAGCCCCACCCCCGTCATCGTGATGAGGTACGGGAACGCCATCACGACCATCCGCATGTACGACAGCCGGATCAGCGGCGCGAGCGCCGACGTCAGCAGGAAAAGGAACGCCGCCTGACCGTTCGGCGTCGCGACGCTCGGGATGTTCGTCCCGGTGTTGATCGCGACCGCCAGCAGATCGAACTGCTCGCGGCTGATCGTGCCCGCGTCGAGCGCAGCCTTGACCTCGCTGATGTACACGGTCGCGACGAACACGTTATCGCTGATCGCGGACAGGACCCCGTTCGCGAGGTAGAACACCGGAGGCTGCACCTCCGGATCGAGCGACAGCACCCAGCTGATCACGGGCTCGAACAGGTGCTGGTCGTGGATCACGGCGACGATGCCGAAGAACAC
>DASVCR010000012.1:0-10067 GCA_036381515.1 Gammaproteobacteria bacterium
GTCGGGGGCCCGGTTTTATTTCGAGAAGGTGGCGGATCGGAACGTGTGGGATTTTCCGCTGGTGAACGTGGCGGCGGCGTTGTTCGTGAACGGGGAGACGATCGAGCGAGCGCGGCTGGCGGCGGGTGCGGTGCAGTGTGTACCGAGGCGGCTGACGGTGGTGGAGGAAGTGGTGCGCGGCCAGCCGAAGACGGAGGAGACGGCGCGGCTGGCGGGGCAGTCGGCGGTGCGGGGTGCGACGCCTTTGAACTACAACCACTTCAAAATCCCGCTGCTGCAGAACCTCGTGATGCGCGCAATCCGCGACGCGTGACGCGATGGAAATCTTGCGCGTCAGCCGCGACGTCTACGGCCGCGAGGTGCTCGAGGGCATCTCCCTCGACCTCTTCTGGGTGTTCTTCGCGGCAGGCATCGCGTTCGTTTGCGTCCACGCGCTCTATCGGTGGCTGCTCGCGCCGAAGAGATAGCGTGCGCCGAGCTTATCCTTCGCAGTATTCATAGCTCTCGAGACTCATCGCGTTGAATTCGACGACGACAGCCGGCGCCGCGGAGCGCGCCTCTTCGCGGATCGAACGCCACGCCCTGATCGACCGCCTCTTTCACTGGGTCACGGCGGTGACCGTGCTGGTCCTGCTCGCGACCGCGTTCCTGCCGGTGCTCGGCGTGCAGTTCGCATGGGTCACGCCGCACTGGATCGCGGGGCTCGTGCTGATCGCGGCGATCCTTTTCCACGTCGTGCGCGCGCCGCTCGCGCAGAGCCTGCGCGCGATGTGGATCGGCGCGGACGACCTGCGCGACCTGGCGGCCATCGCGCGCTTCAACCTGCGTCTCGCCTCCGCGCCGCCGCCGAAGCCCGGCAAGTACTCCCTCGCGCAGAAGCTGATCCACCTCCTGTTCGCGGTCGTGCTGCTGACCGCGGCGGTGACGGGCGCGCTGATGATGGTGCGGATGGATACCCCGTGGTGGCAAAGGAACCCGTACTGGCTCGCGGATTCGACGTGGGGCATCGTCTACGTGCTGCACGGCCTCGCCGCACTGCTGCTCGTCACGATGATCATCGCGCACGTCTATTTCGCGCTGCGTCCGGAGAAGCTGCTCTTCACGCGCTCGATGATCCGCGGCTGGATCACGCGCGAGGAGTACGAGCGTCACCACGATCCCGAGCGCTGGAGGGTCCGCGAATGAGCACGACGAACGGGCCGCGCGAAGAGCTGCGTGCGCGGATCGACGCGATCGAGTCCGGGTACGAGTTCCTGCTCGCGTATGCCGCGCAGGGTCGGCCCACCGACAAGGGACCCGGCGCCGGAGGCCGCGTCCGCGAGCAGCTCGACGCGATGCAGCAAGCGCTCGACGGTCTCGGCGACGTCGTGCGCGGTGTCGCCGCGGGCGATCCGCACGACGCGGCGACGGTCGGCGCGCCGTTCTTCGACGCGCTCGACCGCGACGCGCTCGCGGCCCGCGCCGCGATCCGGCTCGTGCTGAGCCGGCCCGACATCAGCTCGCAGCTCGTCGACAATCTGAACGCGTCGATACACCTGCGGGCGCTCCTCACGGATCTCTTCGTCGTGGACGAGGCGCTGAAGCCGCCGACGTCGTGATCCTGCGCCGGGTTGCGACTGCTTTGGCGCTTTGTATATCCTGCACCGCTATTTGATGGCTGACATCGGAAGGTCCGAGATGAAAAAAACCTGCAGCAGAGTCCTGGCCGCGACGGCCGCGCTCGGCATGGTGCTCGTCGCCGGGTGCGGTGGCGGCGGCATCGATCGTGACGCTCTCGGGGAGACCCCGGAGGGGCAAGCGTTCCTGTTCCGCGATGCGGTCATGACACTGGTCGCGGCCAAGATGTTGACGGTCGGCGATATGGCGCGGGGCGACATCCCTGCGGACGATGCGGTCTTCGCGAAGGCCGCGGCCGATCTCACGGTGCTCGCCGGCATGGTCACCGAAGGCTTCATGCCTCAGGGAATCCCGCAGGGCAGCCGTGCAATGCCGGAGATCTGGGAGAACTGGGACGATTTCCAGGCACGCGCGCAGGATTTCCAGAAGGCGGCGCAGGCGGTCGCGGATGCCGCGAAGAACGGCGGGCTCGAGGGGGCTCGAAATCTCGTGCGGCCGCTGCAGCAGACCTGCGGCGGGTGCCACAGCACGTATCGGGCGCCCGAAAATTAATACGGCCCACGGCGGCGCCGGACGACGGCGGTACGGCCGGCTCCGGCGGCGGCCCGACGGAAGCGCGGAGCGATTGCGCCGCGCTTCTTTCGTTTACTGCATCGTGCCCTTCCGCTGAAACAGCGCGCGGTCGGCCGACCGGACGACCGCCTCGAACTCCTCCCCGTTGCGGACGACGCTGAGCGGCACCTCGGTGCCAGCGCTGCCGAGCCGCCAGACACGTCGAAACAGCGTCGCGAGATCGTCGACCGGCGTGCCGTCGATGCCGACGATCAGATCGCCGGGCTTGAGGCCGGCCCTGTCGCCAGGACAGTTGCGGTACACGCCGACGACCATCAGCCGGTCCTGCGAGTCGTCGACGAGCAACCCGAGCCAGGGCCGCGGCGGCGACCTGCGGCGGCCCTGCTCGCAGAGGTCGTCGATGATCGGCATCAGCAGCTCGATCGGGACGAACATGTTGACGGTCATCAGCGTGTCGTCGACATCGAAGTTCTGCACGGCGAGCGAGCCGATGCCGCAGAGCCGGCCGTGCGTGTCGAGCAACGCCGCGCCGGACCAGCTTTCGTGCGGAGGCGCCGTGAACACCGCCTCGTCGAGCAGATACTCCCAGCGGCCCGCGAACTCGCGCTTCGCGACGACCTCCGCGGCGAGCCCGTCGTCGTGGGCGTCGCTGCCGACGACGAGCACGTTGTCGCCGACGGACAGCGATGCGGCCGACCCGATCTCGATGGTCGCGCCCGGGAGCGGCAGCGTCGGGCGCACGAGGCCGAAGCCGCTCTCGAAGTCGTACCCGATCGCGACGCCCGGCACGGTCGTGCCGTCGCGCGAGCCGATCCAGATCATATCGGCTTCGTTCACGACATAGCCGATCGTCGCGATCAGCCCGTCGTCGCGAATCCGCACGCCGTGCCCGGATCGTTCCGTACCGAGCAGTCCGGCGCTCATCGCGTCCTCGGGGATGCGCGCCTTGATCGAAACGATCGCGTCGAAGGCCGGCATCAGGCGAGTCGCAATCAGGCTCATCGGACCTATGGTAGCGTCGCGCGGGAGCCGCGGCCATGCGGCCGTGACGCCATCACGCGGCCGCGATCCTTAAGAAAAAATGAGGGGTTCGACGTCTCGCCGCACGAAAATGACTCTCGCGACTGATGGCATAATTGTGGGCCCTGCCTGGCCGCGCTCGCCGACGAAACGATGAAGTATTTATTTTTGCTATTGCTGGCGCTCGTGATCGCGGCCGGCGGATGGTATTTCACGATGCGCGGCGGGTCGGCGCCGTCCGCGACGGGCGCGGCGGGCGCCGGCGGCTTCGTGCAGGAGGTACCGGTCGTCACCGTCGAGCCGGCCCGCTACGAAACGCTCAGCGAGACGATCGAAGCCCTCGGCACCGCGCTCGCGAACGAGTCGGTGACGCTCGCCGCGAAGGTCACGGACACCGTGAGATCCGTCGAGTTCGAGGACGGCGATTACGTCGAGGCCGGAACGATCCTCGTGCAGCTGACGAACGCGGAGGAAGAGGCCCAGCTCGCGGAGGCCCAGGCGAACCTCGAGGACGCGGAAACGCAACTGCGCCGCGTCGAGGATCTCGCCGAGCGGGGCCTGGCGCCGATGTCCGAGCTCGACGTCGCGCGCAGCCGCACGGCGGCCGCGCAGGCGAGGCTCGACGCGATCATCGCGCGGCTCAGCGACCGGCTGATTCGGGCGCCGTTCAGCGGCGTGCTCGGCTTCAGGCAGGTGTCGCCCGGCACGCTCGTGCAGCCGAACACGCCGATCACGACGCTCGACGACATCTCGACGATCAAGCTCGATTTCACGGTGCCGGAAACGGTCCTCGGCTCGATCCGGCCGGGGTCGACCGTCGTCGCGCGCAGCGCGACGTATCCGGATCGCGAGTTCCACGGCGTCGTCCGCACGATCGACTCGCGAGTCGACCCGGTGACGCGCGCCGTCGTCGTCAGGGCGCATATCCCGAACGAGGACCGCGCGCTGCGGCCGGGCATGCTGCTCACGGTCGCGGTCACGACGGAGGAGCGCACGGCGCTCGTCGTTCCGGAAGGCGCCGTGTTCCAGATTCAGGACCGCGCGTACGTCTACTACGTCGACGGCGAGCGGATCGCGCATCAGCGCCAGATCCAGGTAGCGTCGCGGCGCTTCGGCATCGTCGAGGTCGCGGCAGGCCTCGAGGAGGGCGACCTCGTCGTCTCCGAAGGCATCGTCAAGCTGCGCGACGGCAGCCGAGTCCGGTTCTCCGACGAGTCGAAAGGCGTCGACGTCACGGCGAACCCGCCGCAGCAGCAGTCGGCGAGCGCAAGCTGATGCGCGGCGTCGTCGTCGGAGAGGCTCTAGCGAACGCGTCGGCGTAGGCTCGGGATCGACAGGAGCAGGGACCGATGTGGCTGTCTGACGTTTCGGTCAAGCGTCCGGTCTTCGCGACCGTCATCAGTCTCGTGCTCGTCGCGTTCGGCGTATTGTCGTTCCGCGAGCTGACCGTTCGCGAGCAGCCCGACGTCGTGCCGCCGGTCGTGCAGGTGCAGACGTCTTACCCGGGCGCGTCGGCCGAGATCGTCGAGACGCGGATCACGCAGGTGCTCGAAGGGGAGCTCTCCGGCATCGAGGGCGTGAAGACGATCCGCTCCGCGAGCCGCGACGGCCAGGCTCAGGTCACGGTTGAGTTCGAGCTCGACCGCGACCTCGACGAGGCGGCGAACGACGTCCGGGACCGTGTCTCCCGCATCCTGCGCCGCCTGCCGGACGACGCCGACCCGCCTTCCGTCTCGAAGTCCGATTCCGATACGCAGCCGATCATGTGGCTGACGCTGACCAGCGACAGCATGAGCATGATGGAGCTGACGGATTACATGGAGCGGTACATCATCGACCGCTTCGCGACGATCCCCGGCGTCTCGCAGATCAACATTTTCGGCGCGGGCGGCCCGTCGATGCGGATCTGGCTCGACCGGCACGCGCTCGCGGCGCGCAACCTGACCGTCGTCGACGTCGAGAACGCGCTGCGCGCAGAGAACCTCGAGCTACCCGCGGGCCGGATCGAATCGCGCGACCTCGATTTCCAGGTCCGCGTCGCCCGCAACTATCAGACCGAGGAGGATTTCCGCAACCTCGTGCTGTTCGAGGGCGAGGACGGCCATCTCGTCCGGCTCGGCGAGGTCGCGACCGTCGAGGTCGGGCCGCGCGAGTCGCAGCGGATGTTCCGCACGAACGGCTCCGTCACGACCGGCTTCGGCATCGTCAAGCAATCGACCGCGAACACCGTCGAGGTGCTCGACGCGGTGAAGGCCGAGGTCGAGCGCGTGAACAACGACCTGCCGGAAGGGATGAGGCTGATCACGAGCGGCGACGATTCGGTGTATATCCGCGCCGCGATCGCGTCGGTCTACGAGACGATCGTGATCACGACGGTCCTCGTCGGCTTCGTGATCTTCGTGTTCATCGGGAACCTGCGTGCGAGCCTCATTCCGCTCGTGACGATCCCGGTGTGTCTGATCGCGTCGTTCACGGCGCTCGCGGCGTTCGGCTTCTCGATCAACCTCGTGACGCTGCTCGCGCTCGTGCTCTGCATCGGCCTCGTCGTCGACGACGCGATCGTCGTGCTCGAGAACGCGCACCGGCGCATCGAGGAGGGCGAGGCGCCGCTGCTCGCGGCGTACAACGGCACGCGTCAGGTCTCGTTCGCGATCATGGCGTCGACCGCGGTGCTCGTGTCCGTGTTCGCGCCGGTCGCGTTCCTGAAGGACAACATCGGCCGCATCTTCGCGGAGCTCGCCGTCACGATGGCCGCGGCGATCATCTTCTCACTGATCCTCGCGCTGTCGCTTTCGCCGATGATGTGCTCGAAGCTGCTGAAGCCGGCGAATCGGGAGGGCCGGCTGACGCACGTGCTCGACAGGGCGTTCGCGTGGCTCGCGGCGAAGTATCAGTCGACGTTGCGTTTCACTCTGAAGGCGCCGTGGGTGGCCGGCGTCGTGGCCGTGGTGATCGGCGTCGCCGCGTACTTCCTGGTCGAAGCGGTCCCGCGCGAGTACGCGCCGCAGGAGGACGCGGGGCAGTTCAACGCGCAGATCCAGGCGCCGGAGGGCATGAGCTTCGAGCAGATGGTCGAGGCCGGGCTGAAGGCCGAGCAGTTCATGGAGCCGTACTTCGAGAGCGGCCTCATTCAGCGAGGCGTCGTCGCGGTGCCGGGCTGGGGCAACGCGTCCGGCATCGTGAACGTGACGCTGCGTCCGTGGGACGAGCGCACGATCTCGACCGACGAGCTGCTCGCGAAGCTCAACGAGGGCTGGTCGACGATCCCCGAGGTACGGATCATCGCGTTCCCGCGCCGCAGCGGCGGGGGCGGGGGCGGCGGAGGTTCGCAGCCCGTGCAGATCGTGCTCGGCGGCCCGACGTACGAGGAGCTCGCCCGCTGGCGTGACATCATCATCGACCGCGCGTCCCAGAACCCGGGGCTGATTCGGATCGACTCGAACCTCAAGGAGACGCAGCCGCAGGTGCTCGTGCGCGTCGATCCCGATCGGGCGGCGAGCCTCGGCGTCTCGCAGCGCGCCATCGGTCAGACGCTGCAGACGATGATGAGCGAGCGCGCCGTGACGACCTACGTCGTCGACGGCGAGGAGTACGACGTCGTCCTTCAGGCGAAGCCCGAGCAGCGTGCGACGTATTCCGACCTCACGAACATCTTCGTGCGCTCGGAGCGCTCCGGGGCGCTGATCCCGCTGTCGAATCTCGTGAAGCTCGAGGGCATCGCCGGGCCGAGCACGCTGAACCGTCACAACCGGCTGCGCTCTGTCACGATCAGCGCGAGCCTCGCGCCGGGCTATACGCTCGGCGAAGCGCTCGAGTACCTCGAGAACCTCGTGCGCACGGAGCTGCCGGCTACCGCGCAGCTCGATTACGCCGGCGAGTCGCTCGAGTTCAAGGAGGCTTCCGGGTCGCTGCTCTTCACGTTCGGCGTCGCGCTGTTCGTCGTGTTCCTCGTGCTTGCCGCGCAGTTCGAAAGCTTCGTGCATCCGTTCGTGATCATGGTGACCGTGCCGCTCGCGGTCGCAGGCGGTCTGTTCGGGCTCTGGGCGGCCGGCATGACGCTCAACATCTACAGCCAGATCGGCATCATCATGCTGGTCGGCATCGCGGCGAAGAACGGCGTGCTGATCGTCGAGTTCATCAACCAGCTGCGCGATGAGGGCCTCGAGTTCGGCGAGGCGGTGATGGAGGCGGCGCGCATCCGCTTCCGTCCGGTCATCATGACGGCGTTCTGCACGGTCATGGGCGCCGTGCCGTTGATCTTCGCGTCCGGGCCCGGCGCGGCGAGCCAGAACACGCTCGGCGTCGTGATCTTCGCGGGCGTCAGCCTCGCGACGCTGCTGACGCTCTACGTCGTGCCCGCGTTCTATCACTTGTTCGCGCGGCGCACGGGGTCGCCGGGCGAGGTGGCGGCGAAGCTCCGAGCGCTGCAGGCGCAGGCGGCCGCGCGCTGAGCAAAATCGTATCTGACACCTTTTTCGATGAAAAAGGTGTCAGACACGATTTTCGCGGACTTCTGCGGTCAGCGCCGGCGCGCGTGGCGCGCGATCTCCTCGGCCTTCGCGGCGATCTCCTCGTCGGTGATGCCGAGCTGCGCCTCTTCCTGCTCGTCGAGGCCTCCGCCGACGCCTGCCTCGAGCGGCCCGACGATGCTGTCGACGCCTAAGTCCTCGCGGGTTTCGTCGTCGATATCGCCGTCCGCCGTCGCGAGCCAGGCTGCGGCGTCGCTGATGTCCTCGGCCTCCTCGGTGTCGAGGTTAACGCCGCCCGGGTCCAGGTCGAGATCCGCGTTCTCGACGTCGGCATCGAACGCCTCGCTGTCGTCGGCCGCGTCGCGGCCGCCGCGAGTTTTGCCTGGGGGTTGTGCCATCGGATCCTCCGATCGTAGTCGAGGAGCGATGCAACTCCCATTCCAGGCCTGTTGCGCGGGCGTGCAGCTGTCTCGAGGCGGGTGCGAAACCGCTCGATGCCGCCCGGCGGCGGATCGAGCTGCTCGAACAAGCGGTTGCGGTCAACAGTCATCCCACTGCACTCCTTGCGCTCCGAGCCGTTCCCGAAGCAGCGCGATCGCGCGGTTGCGTCGCGATCCGATCGTCCCTTCCTTCACTTGCATCACGGCCGCGATCTCGCGAGCGCGGCATAGTGTTCGACCCAGCGCGCCTCATCGACGCCGCTCACGCTGAGGCTTCCCGGCAGTCCGGTCAATTGGCGGGCGCGGGCCAGTGCACGACGAACGCGACGATGCCTTGCTGGTCGCTTTCGTCGCGGTACGGGCTCTCACCGAGCACGAGGAACTCGCCCGGGCTCAGCGTCGCCCTGACCTGAAGCTCGAGTTGCTCGGACTGCAGGAAGATGTCTGCGTTGATCCTCGAGCCCGCTGGTTTCACGTTCTGCATGATCTCGAGTGTCTCGCTTTGGGAGCGCGCGCTGAATCCCGGCGCGCCGACGAGGGTTGCGGAGTCGATCACGCTGAGGTCGAGATCGCCGTGCGCCGCTTCGAGCTCCGCCGCGACGCCCGCGAGGGCCGGCGGAAGCCGATCCTCGCCTTCGGGAGTCGCGGGCATCCCCGACAACACCCAGTATCGAAGCGATACGCTCGGCAGCTCGGGCGGCGCGCTTTGCGCGACCGCGTCGAGCACGGCCTCGATCTCCGTGTGGCGCTCCGGGCTCGTGTCGATGAGGATCTGCCCGGTGGGGAGCATCGAGACCTTGCCGGCCGGCCCCATGCCCGGTTGCGCCCCGAGAATATTCGCGAGCGCATCGAACACCTCGTTCCGATAGCGCTCGTCGACGTCGTACGCGCGAATCTCCGCATGGGCAGCGATCGGCAGGGCGAGCAGCAGGGTCGGAATTAGATGGCTCGGTCGGATCATCGGCTTACTCCGTAGCGTGCGTTCCGTCCCTTAATTACCCGCGAGCGCCGCATTCCTTCCCTAGAAATTGGGGTCAGAAATTGGGGTCAGAGCCCTTTTTCAGGTCAGAGCCCCTTTCCCGCAGAAATTGGGGTCAGAGCCCTTTTCCCGAAAATGAGGCTCCGCGAAGGAATTGGGGGCGGGTTTGTTCCACGCAGGTTTGTTCCACGCAATAGAATGGGGGGCAGGGCCCGTTTCGCGCGAAGAGATCGGGTCAGAGCGCTTTCCCGGAAGAATGCCGTCAGCAGAAAACGGGGGCAGAGACCGATTGGGGGCAGAATCCTTTTCACGAAGAGGTGAGTGCCGAAGCCCCTGGAGCGACACTCGTTTCCGCGACCCCCGGCGCTTCAGTGCCCTGTCTCAGAAAGCAAGGTCCTCAGAAAAGGTGGGGCAGAGCGGCCCGGTCTGGCGGACGACGGCGGGCTCGGTGATCTCGACGACCGGACCTTCGGCGCGGCCGGCGCCCTTACCCCTCCGAGCCCTTCTCCCGACGGAAAGACGCGGCCAGAGCTCTTCCCGCGGGGGCAAAGCCGAAACATGAGGCCAAAGGGCTTTCCAAGAAGGGGCGGGGCTCTGACGCCATCTTTCCATAAAGACGGGTCAGAGCACTTGTTCCCACGGGGTCAAAGCCGAAACATGGGGCAAAGCGCTTCCCAAGAAGGGGACAGGAGTTCTGACCCGATCCAAAGACGGGTCAGAGCTCTCCTTCCCGCGGGCAAAGCCGAAACATGGGGGCGAAGCACTGCTGTCCCATAAGCAGCAGTGAAAAAGGCTTAGTTCACTTCGTTGGGTACAATGGGAGTTACCACACAACCTATTGAACCGACGAAGGAACTAAGCCTATGGCCCACCATAGTACGGTGTTTGCGCAGCTTCTTAAACTGGTTCCGAGACATCGTTTCGAGCAGCTGGCGCAGAAGCACCATCACGGCCAACGTTTTCGCCGCA
>DASVCR010000013.1:0-15189 GCA_036381515.1 Gammaproteobacteria bacterium
GTCGCCTAATACGAGCGGGCCGCCTTCGTGGCCTCGGAGCACGCCCGTCGAGAAGGTCCATGCAGGCTGAAGATTCCGCACGTTGTCGCGGTCGATCTGGTCGAGCGGGCTGTATCGCATGCCGGCGTAGTTTCCGCCCCAAATCGCCCAGTTGTTGTCGTCATCGATCAGAGACTGGAGTTCGTCGTTGGCCGCCGCGATACACGGCAGTACCACTGCCACCGACATCAAGCAGCGCTTAGTGGTCATGGCCCGTCTCCTGGACTTTGTCCTAGTGGCTTAGTGTCGTCCTCGAGCTCCCTACACTTGTCAAAAGTTTTGCGAGAGATGCGCAGTTTCCAGCTGCGCGTGATTCACCGGCCGCGCCTTGCGCGTTCCCTGCGTTTCATCGATCGACGCGAGCGCGTGATGAAAGCTAAACGACGAGAGAGACTCCAGCCCTGAGAAAACCGCGATGCTGAGCACTCTCGGCATGAGCGCATCGTAGCACCTCCGCGAGAAACGGAAACACCCAACTTCGTCGAGTGAACCCGATTAGCAAATTTTGTGAACGCCGAGTTGCGATGCATGCCGATTGACAACGGTGTTGGACGGAATCGCTGCAAAATAAGCGTGTAGACTCTATCGGTCTCCGCGCGGAAGCGACGCGGCGCGGGACCGAGCTCGACGAGAGTGCCGAGATGTCTACAGTGCGGCTATTCCTGGCCGGCGACGTGATGACCGGCCGCGGCATCGACCAGGTGCTTCGACGGCCGAGCGATCCGCGCCTGCTCGAGCCCTTCGTCGGCGACGCCCGCTCCTACGTCGAGCTCGCGGAACACAAGTCGGGCCGGATACCGAGACGTGCCGCTCCCGCGTACATCTGGGGAGACGCGCTCGCCGAGCTCGAGCGCGAGCGGCCGGACGTCCGCATCGTCAATCTCGAGACGAGCGTGACGACGAGCGACGCGTTTTGGCCGGGCAAGAGCATCCACTACCGGATGCATCCTGAAAACATCGACTGTCTGACCGTCGCTCGCGTCGACTGCTGCGTGCTCGCGAACAATCACGTGCTCGACTTCGGACGGGAAGGTTTGCGCGAGACGCTGCAAGCCCTCCGCCGCGCCGGCCTCGGCATCGCGGGCGCAGGCGAGAACGCCGACCGCGCCGCTGCGCCGTGCGACGTCGACGTGCCGGCGAAGTGCCGTGTGCGTGTTTACGCCTTAGGCTTCGGAACGAGCGGCATTCCGTTCGCGTGGGCGGCCGGAAAGGCCTCGCCCGGCGTCAACCTGCTCCGGTTCCCGACGGCGGATGCGGGCGCCCGGGTCGGCCGCCTGATGCGAAGCGCGCGATCACCCGGTGACGTCGTCGTCGCGTCCGTCCACTGGGGCGGCAACTGGGGCTTCGCGATTCCGCCCGGCGAGCGCGCGTTCGCCCACGCGCTGATCGATTCGGGCGGCGCAGACGTCGTGCACGGCCACTCGTCGCATCATCCGAAGGCCATCGAGATTTACCGCGGCAAGCCGATCCTCTACGGATGCGGCGATCTGATCACGGACTACGAAGGCATCGGCGGCCACGAGACGTATCGACCCGATCTCTCGCCGATGTATTTCGTCGACATAGATTCGGACGGCGGCCGTCTCGTCGACCTGACGATCGTCACGCTGCGACTCGAGCGCTTCTCCCTGCGCCCCGCGGCGCCGACGGACGTCGCGTGGCTGGTCTACAGGCTGAATCGGGACGGCCGCGTGCTCGGCTCGCGCGCGGAGGAGGCGCCCGGCGGGCGCATCATCGTGCGACCCGCGTGATCAGGTGGTCCACGTGATGCGGCGCCGCCGTTTCCGTCACGGCGCACCTTTCAGGGAACACGCGCGCGCCGTCACGCAATGATCCAGCCGAAGAAGAATCCCGCGACGAAGGACGTGCCGAGCAGCAGGAGCCCGAGCATGACCTCGGGCGGGCTGTCGCTGCGTCCCGGCCGCAGCTCATCGACGAATTCGTGCCGTCGTTCCATGACATCGAGGCTCCCAAAAGAAGACGTCGTCGCAGGCGGCCTCCGATCCATCGGCCGATGCCGAAGCTCGGGGAGCGTGCCCGCGTGCGTCGCCGCGAGCGCGGCTCCGCTGAACCCTTCACTGATGACGATAGGCTGGCGGTCGATCATGGTTCGGCCCTCGGTCTTGCTCGAGTGAAACGGTAGCCGCCGTGCGGTTACGGCGTCAGTTGCATTCGGGTTCCGCTCGTGCCGGGCGCCTGCGCGCCGCCGACGCACGCCGTGCACGCGCGGTTTAAGATCGGTAACCATGCGAGTCGCACACGTCGAATCCGGCCGACACCTCTACGGGGGCGCGCGGCAGGTGCTCCATCTGATCGAGGGACTCGCCGCTCGCGGCGTCGAGAACGTGCTCGTTTGCGCCGCGGGCTCGGCGATCGCAAGCGAGGCCGCTGGCCGCTGCGACGTGATCGAGCTGCCGCTTTCGGGGGACGTCGATCCGTGGGCGGTCCGGAGGCTGCGCCGCGCCTTTTCGGCGGTGCGCCCGAACATCGTGCACGTGCACTCGCGGCGCGGCGCGGACGTCTACGCGGGGCTCGCATCGGGCGGCGCGCCGTGGCGCGCGGTGCTGTCGCGCCGCGTCGACCAGCGCGAGATCGCCCCGTGGGCGCGGCTCAAGTACCGGCCGTACGCGGCGATCGTCGCGATTTCGCGCGCGGTCGAGCGCGAGCTCGTCGAGCACGTCGGCCTGTCGCCGGAGCGCGTGCACGTGATTCCGAGCGCGGTCCCGCCGCGTGCGAGCGACGCGTCGTCGACCGCAAGCCGCACGGCCGCCCGCCGCGAGCTGGCCGCCGCCGTCGGGCTGCCGCCGGACGCGTCGATCGCGGCCGTGATCGGCCAGCTCATTCCGCGCAAGGGGCATCGGGTCCTGCTCGCCGCGCTGCCCGACGTGCTTGCGCGTCATCCGCGCTGGCACGTCGTTCTGTTCGGCCGGGGCCCGCTCGAAGCGCAGCTGCGCCGCGAGATCGCGCGCGCCGGCCTCGATCGCCGCGTGCGGATCGCGGGCTTTCGCGCCGAGCTCGCCGCATGGCTGTCGGGCATCGACGTCGTCGTGCATCCCGCGCTGAAGGAAGGCTTGGGGCTGGCGGTGCTCGAGGCGATGAGCGCCGGCGTGCCGGTCGTCGCGTCGGCGGCGGGCGGGCTGCTCGACGTGATCGAGGACGGGGTCAGCGGCCTGCTCGTGCCCGCGGGCGATGCCGAAGCATTGCAACGGGCGGTTGAGCGCCTCTTCGCGGATCCCGGCGAGCGGGCGCGCCTCGGTGACGGCGGGCGGCGCCGCGTGCGGGACGCGTTCGGCGTCGAGCGGATGGCGAGCGCGCATCTTGCGCTCTATCGGCGTCTCGTCGGCAGCCGGCAGGCGGCGTCCGCGGATCCGCTCGATCCGGCCGCGACGCGCATGCCCGCGGCCGACTCCGCGCGAGGGCCGCTCCGATGACGGTCACGGACCGCGATCTCGCCGAGCTTGCCGAGCGCCTCGGCGCCGCGCTCCGCGCGCGCTCGTGGACGCTCGCCGCGGCGGAATCCTGCACCGGCGGCTGGATCGCAAAGGCCGTCACGGACATCCCGGGCAGCTCCGAGTGGTTCGTCGCGGGTTACGTCGTCTACTCGAACGATGCGAAAGTGCGGATGCTCGGCGTGCCGCCCGCGACGATCGCCGCGCACGGCGCGGTCAGCGAGCCGGTCGTCGTCGCGCTCGCGACGCATGCCCGGCGGGATTCTGGCGCGGACCTCGCCGTCGCGGTCAGCGGCATCGCGGGGCCCGGCGGCGGGACGCCGGAGAAGCCCGTCGGCACAGTATGGTTCGCGTGGGCGGACCCCGACGGAACGCGCGCCGAGCGCCGGCGCTTCGACGGCGACAGGGCAAGCGTACGCCGGCAGAGCGTCGCGTTCGCGCTGCGCGAGCTGATCGCGATCGCGGCGCCGCCGCCCGACGACGACACGACACCGAGACGATGAGCGATCAAACCGAAGTACCCGACCGCAGCGGCCTCAGACGGATCTTTTTCGCGCTGTGGCCCGACGACGCGACGCGCGGCGCCATCGAGCGCGCGTGCCGCCGCGCCGTGCGGCTCTCCGGCGGGCGGCCCACCGCGAAGCGCAACCTGCACATCACGGTCGCGTTCCTTGGCGAAGTCGACGACGAAGCGCTCGAGCGTGCGGCCGGCGTCCCGCCGATCGAGGTCGGGCCGATCGAGCTCGAGCTCGACGTCCTCGGCTTCTTTCCGATGCCGCGTATTCTGTGGCTCGGGCCGCGACACGTCCCGCCGGCGCTGTCGGCGCTCGAGCGAACGCTCTGGGCCGGGCTCGAGCGCGAGGGTTTCGAGCGCGAGCCGCGTATTTACCGTCCGCATCTGACGCTCGCGCGCCGTGCGCGCGCCGTGGAGGGCGAGACGATCTCGCCGGTGCGCTGCCGCTTCGACACGCTGACGCTCGTCGAGTCGCTGCCGATACGGCGCAACGTGCACTACGAGCCGCTGCGGCACTGGCCGCTGTAATGTGCGGGCGCACCTATAATTTCTGCATCCTGGCCCGAAAACGACGGCTGCCGCCGCCCCCGAATCTATGAAATAATCCGCGCACTGCCGCCGTGATCCGCGAACGGCGCCTCCACTCACATCCCTGCAGGAAGATCGAATGGACGAGAACCGCAAGAAGGCCCTTTCGGCAGCGCTGAGTCAGATCGAGAAGCAGTTCGGCAAGGGTTCGGTGATGCGGCTCGGCGATTCCATCGCGTCGCGCGACGTCGAGGTCGTATCGACCGGCTCGCTCGGGCTCGATCTCGCGCTCGGCGTCGGCGGGCTGCCGCGCGGGCGCATCGTCGAGATCTACGGGCCCGAGTCTTCCGGTAAGACCACGCTCACGCTGCAGGTCATCGCAGAGGTCCAAAAGCAGGGCGGCACGGCCGCGTTCGTCGACGCGGAGCACGCGCTCGATCCGGTCTATGCCGAGAAGGTCGGCGTGAACGTCGACGACTTGCTGATCTCGCAGCCGGATACCGGCGAGCAGGCGCTCGAGATCACCGACATGCTCGTGCGCTCCGGCGCGGTCGACGTGATCGTCGTCGACTCGGTCGCCGCGCTGACGCCGAAGGCCGAGATAGAAGGCGAGATGGGCGACTCGCACGTCGGCCTGCACGCGCGCCTGATGTCGCAGGCGCTGCGCAAGCTCACCGCGAACATCAAGCGCTCGAACTGCCTCGTGATCTTCATCAACCAGATCCGCATGAAGATCGGCGTGATGTTCGGCAGCCCGGAGACGACGACGGGCGGCAACGCGCTCAAGTTCTACGCGTCGGTGCGGCTCGACATCCGCCGCATCGGCTCGATCAAGAAGGGCGACGAGGTGCTCGGCAGCGAGACGCGCGTGAAGGTCGTGAAGAACAAGGTCGCGCCGCCGTTCCGCTCGTGCGAGTTCGAGATCCTGTACGGCCAGGGCATCTCGCGCGAAGGCGAGATCATCGATCTCGGCGCGCGCGAGAACATCATCGAGAAGTCGGGGGCTTGGTACAGCTACAACGGCGACCGCATCGGCCAGGGCAAGGAGAACGTGCGCGAGTTCCTGATTCAGAACCCCGCGATCGCCGCCGACATCGAGGCGAAGATCCGCGCGAAGCTGCTGCCGAAGAAGGGCGCCGAGGCGCCGGTCAACGAGGCGGAGGGTGCGGCGCTCGAGGCCTGACGGGTCGACGGGCGGCACGGCGCGCTTCCGCGCAAGCGCCGACATCGGCGACGACGCGGAGGAGGACCCCGTCGAGGCCGCCGACGAGGGCGGGCGGTCGACCGCCGACGAGGCGGCCGAGTGCGAGCGGCGCGCGGTCGCGCTGCTCGCGCGGCGCGAGCACAGCCGCCGCGAGCTCGAGCGCAAGCTGGCCGTGCGCGGCTTCCGGCTGCCGCTCGTGGCCGAAACCCTCGATCGGCTGGAACAAAGCGGGCTCCTGAGCGGTCAGCGTTTCATATCCGGCTTCATCGCGTCGCGCGCCGAGCGGGGCTCGGGTCCCGCGAAGATCCGCGCGGAGCTCGCGCAGCGCGGCATCCGGCCGGACGAGGCGGCCGCCGCGATCGCGGCCGCCGATGTCGATTGGGCCGCGCTCGCCCGCCGCGTACGCACGAAGCGCTTCGGCGACCCGCCGCCGCGCGACTATGCCGAGCGGGCGCGGCAGGCCCGCTTTCTGAACGGCCGGGGGTTCGAGCCCGAGCACATCGACGCGGCACTGGAAGTCGGCGCCGATTCGGATTAGCGTGCTCACCCCGCCTTCCCGCGGCGCCCGACGCGGGGGCCGGCGGATGTCTTCACGAACCGACAGGATAGTCACCGAACCATGAGCTTATCGAGCAACGAGCTGCGCCGGACGTTCCTGCGCTACTTCGAGGCGCGCGGCCACGAGATCGTGCCGAGCTCCCCGCTCGTGCCGGCGAACGACCCGACCCTGCTCTTCACGAACGCGGGCATGGTGCAATTCAAGGACGTGTTTCTCGGCCGCGAGAAGCGGGCGATTCCGCGCGCCGCGACGGCGCAGCGCTGCGTCCGGGCCGGCGGCAAGCACAACGATCTCGAGAACGTCGGCTACACCGCGCGCCACCATACGTTCTTCGAGATGCTCGGCAACTTCAGCTTCGGGGACTACTTCAAGCGGGAGGCGATCCGCTACGCGTGGGAGTTCGTCACGAAGGAGCTGGGCCTCCCGCCCGAGCGGCTCTGGTGCACCGTCTACGAGGAGGACGACGAGGCCGCGCGCATCTGGCTCGACGAGATCGGCGTCGATCCGAGCCGGTTCTCGCGGATGGGCGAGAAGGACAACTTCTGGGCGATGGGCGACACGGGCCCGTGCGGTCCGTGCAGCGAGATCTTCTACGACCATGGTCCCGAGGTCCCGGGCGGGCCGCCCGGCTCGCCCGACGCGGACGGCGACCGCTACATCGAGATCTGGAACCTTGTCTTCATGCAGTTCGACCGGAACGAGCAGGGCGTGCTGACGCCGCTGCCGAAGCCGTCCGTCGACACCGGCATGGGCCTCGAGCGCACGGCCGCGGTGCTGCAGGGTGTGCACTCGAACTACGAGATCGATTTGTTCCGCGGCCTCATCGCGGCGGCGGCGGAGGCAACCGGCACGAGGGATCTCGAGAGCAAGTCGCTGCGCGTGATCGCCGACCACATCCGCGCGTGCGCGTTTCTGATCGCGGACGGCGTGCTGCCGGGCAATGAGGGCCGCGGCTACGTCCTGCGGCGCATCATCCGCCGCGCGATACGGCACGGCTACAAGCTCGGGCAGGACAAGCCGTTCTTCCACAAGCTGGTCGCGCCGCTCGAACGAGAGATGGGCGAGGCGTATCCGGAGCTCGTGCAGCGCCGCGCGCACGTCGAGCGCGTGCTGCATCAGGAGGAGCTCCGCTTCGCCGAGACGCTCGCGCAGGGCATGCGGCTTCTCGAGGATGCGATCGCGGGTCTCGAGGACGGCCAGGTCATTCCGGGCGAGACGGTCTTCCGCCTCTACGACACGTACGGCTTTCCGGTGGATCTCACGGCGGACGTCGCGCGCGAGCGAGGCCTCGCGATCGACGAGGTTGGATTCGAGCGGGAGATGGCCGCGCAGCGCGAGCGCGCGCGCAGGGCGAGCCGGTTCTCGGCGGTGCGCGGCCACGGTCCGACGCTCGACCAGCCGACCGAGTTCCACGGCTACGACACGCTCGAGCTCGACGGCACGGTGACCGCGCTCTACGACGCGGACGGCCACCCCGTCGAGCGCCTCGCGGAAGGCGCGCGCGGAACGGTCGTGCTCGACCGCACGCCGTTCTACGCGGAGAGCGGCGGGCAGGTCGGCGACACGGGCACCCTCGCGGGGGCGGGCGGAGAGTTCCGCGTCGAGGACACGCAGAAGCTCGGCGCGGCGTACGGTCACGTCGGCCGGGTCGAGCGCGGCACGCTCGAGGTCGGCGCCCGGGTCGACGCGAAGGTCGACGGCGAGCGGCGTCAGGCGATCCGCCTGAACCACTCGGCGACGCACCTGCTCCATGCCGCGCTCCGACGCGTGCTCGGCGAGCATGTCCAGCAGAAGGGCTCGCTCGTCGCGCCGGATCGGCTGCGCTTCGACTTCTCGCACTACGAGGCGGTCAAGCCGGAGGAGCTTGCCGCGGTCGAGAAGCTCGTCAACGACGAGATCCGCCGCAACGTCGACGCAGAGGTCCGCGAGATGCCGTACGACGAGGCGATAGCGTCCGGCGCGATCGCGTTCTTCGGAGACAAGTACGGCGACCGCGTGCGGGTGCTCAGGCTCGGCGACTTCTCGACCGAGCTCTGCGGCGGCACGCACGTGGGCCGCTCGGGCGACATCGGCCTTTTCAAGATCGTGTCCGAGAGCGGCGTCGCGGCTGGCGTGCGCCGCATCGAAGCCGTCACGGGGCAGGGCGCGCTCGATTTCGTCGCGGCGAACGAGCGGCTGCTCAAGGGCGTCGCCGGGCTCGTGCGCGGCGGCCGCGACGAGGTCGTCGACAAGGTCGGGCAGCTGATCGAGCGGAACCGCGCCCTCGAGCGCGAGGTGCAGAAGCTGAAGGCCCAGCTTGCGTCGGGCGGCGCCGGCCGCGATCTCGTCGACGAGGCGACCGAGATCGGCGGCATCAAAGTTCTCGTTGCACGCATCGACGGCGTCGATAACCAGGCGCTGCGCGACACGGTCGACCGGCTGAAGGATCGGCTCGGCTCGGGCGTCGTCGTGCTCGGCTCGGCCGACGGCGAGAAGGTCCGGCTCGTCGCCGGCGTCACGAAGGACCTGACGCACCGGGTCGCGGCTGGGGAGCTGGTCCGGTCGGTGGCGGAGCAGGTCGGCGGCAAGGGCGGCGGGCGGCCGGACTTCGCGCAGGCCGGCGGGAACCGCCCGGATCGGCTAGACCAGGCGCTCGATTCCGTCAAGTCTCAAATCGCGGGATTATCGCAATAGCAGGGAAATCTGAGAAAAGCATCGCAAAACCCGTGACAGCCCCAATAAATGCATTAGTATTGGGCTGTCGGGCCCGTCGCGCCACGGGCGGCCCGACCGGGAGGACCGGCCAGGAAGCGCATAACGATCATAAAGGGCCGGCCTTGGCCGCGGAGGTTTGAGGGGGAGCGCTATCGGATTCACCGGCGCGCTCGTGTGTCCTCGGACTGACGGGCGGCTGCTGGTGCCTCGAAACCGCGTCGTACAGGAGTGCGACCGAGGAATCGGCAGCAAAGACCAAGAAGGAGTTTGGCTATGCTGATCTTGACCCGGCGAGTGGGGGAGACGGTGGTGATCGGCAACGACATCACCGTAACCGTTCTGGGCGTGAAGGGAAATCAAGTGCGCCTGGGCGTGAACGCTCCGAGAGAAGTCGCCGTGCACCGAGAAGAAATCTACGAACGGATCAAACGCGAGCAGGCAGACGAGGAATCTCGGCAGCAGCAAGCGGTCGGCGCCGCCAGGTAGCTTTTCTTCCGCCGTCGCACGACGGCCCGAGGAGTTGCGAACGGAGTCCGGATAAGGACCGGCAGGCGGCGGCCTGCATCTACACGTCGCGAATCGCGACGCCACCCGCTAGAATCGCACCTTCATGCGATCGCCGGCGGCCGGCCCATATCATCTCGGAGAGGTGGCTGAGTGGTCGAAAGCGCTCCCCTGCTAAGGGAGTAAGGGCTCCAAAAGGCCCTTCGAGGGTTCGAATCCCTCCCTCTCCGCCACCCCGAAATTGTGTCAGACACCTTTTTCCGTTCACGGAAAAAGGTGTCTGACACGCCTCTAGCCGCTCACCCCAGGCTCGCGAGCCATTCGTCGTCGGAGCCGTCCGGGATATCGTCGAACAGGTACGTGCCGAGATACCGTTCGCCGGTGTCGGGCAGCATCGCGAGGATTACCGAGCCGGTCGGCGCCTTCTCGGCGACCTTCAGCGCCGCGGCCAGCGTCCCGCCCGACGAGATGCCTACGAAGATGCCTTCCTCGCGCGCGAGGCGGCGTGCCGTCTGTTTCGCCTCCTCGTCGGTGACCGTGACGAGCTGGTCGAAGACGCGCGGATTCAGCACGTCCGGCACGAAGTCCGGCGTCCAGCCCTGGATCTTGTGCGGCTTCCACTGCTTGCCGCCGAGCAGGGACGCCTCGGCGGGCTCGGTCGCGACGATCTGCACGTCCGGGCGCGCGAGCTTGATGACCTCGCCGGCGCCGGTCAGCGTGCCGCCGGTGCCCCAGCCGGTGACCCAGAAGTCGAGGCGGCGGCCCGCGAAGTCCCTCAGGATCTCGGGACCGGTCGTCTGCCGGTGATAGGCCGGATTCGCCGGGTTCTGGAACTGGCGCGCGAGGAACCAGCCGTGCTTCTCCGCGAGCTGCTCGGCGAGCCGCACCATGCCCGTGCCGCGCTCCGCCGCCGGCGTCAGGAGCACCTTCGCGCCGAGCGCGCGCATGATCTTGCGCCGCTCGATCGAGAACGTTTCGGCCATGGTCGCGACGAACGGATACCCGCGCGCCGCGCACACCATCGCGAGCGCGATACCGGTATTGCCCGACGTCGCCTCGATCACCGTCTGCCCGGGCTTCAGCACGCCGCGGCGCTCGGCGTCGTCGATGACCGCGATCGCGAGCCGGTCCTTGACGGACGCCATCGGGTTGAACGATTCGATCTTCACGTAGATCGTCGTGTGTTTCGGCGCGATGCGATTCAGCCTGACGATCGGCGTATTGCCGATGGTGTCGAGAATGCTTTCGTAGATCATTGCGAGGCTCTTCTCTGGGAGGAATTCGGTGCGCTCATCGTGACTGCGGAGCGAAGCGTCGGGGGCCGTCGGTCCTGCGCTCGCCGCGCGGCGGTCGGGGCCCGCCGCGGTACGCATCAGCTTACACGAGACGCGGCTTGCGCCGCGCGATCGTCGTAGACGTGCACCGCGCCCGGCGCGAACCACGCGAAACGCTCGGCGAGCCGCGCCGTCTCGCCGACGACCAGCAACGCCGGCGGCTCGACCGCGAGGCGCTCGGCGGCCTCGGGAAGGAGCCGCAGCACGGTGCGGATCACGCGCTGCGCGTCGGTCGTGCCCTTCTCGATGACCGTCGCGGGCGTATCGGGCGCGTGACCCAGGCGGATCAGGTCCGCGGCGATCCCCGCGTAGTGCGCGACGCCCATATAGAGCGCGAGCGTCTGCCCGGGCCGGAACGACGCGAGATCGCTCGACGCGTCGTTGCCCTCGTGCCCGGTCGTGATCAGGAGCGCCCGCGATACGTTACGCAGCGTGAGCGGGATGCCGGCGTACGCCGCGCACCCCTCGATCGCGGAGACGCCGGGAACGATCTGGAACGGCAGGCCGGCGGCGAGGAGCGCCTCGAGCTCCTCGCCCGCGCGTCCGAAGACCATCGGATCGCCGCCCTTCAGCCGGCACACGCGTTTGCCGGACGACACGAGCTCGACGAGCAGTCGGTTGATCTCTGCCTGCGTGATCGACGGGCGCCCCGGGGTCTTGCCGACCGGGATCAGCTCCGCGTCGCGGCGCGCGAACTTGAGCAGCTCCGGCGCGCCGAGACGGTCGTACAGCACGACGTCCGCGGCGGCGAGGAGCTGCCGGCCCCGCAGCGTGATCAGATCCGGATTGCCGGGGCCCGCGCCGACGAGCCAGGCCTCGCCGGTCATGCGCGTGCGCGACGACGCGGCGTCCGGCCCGCCGAGCGCCTGCTCGAGCGCCCGCTCGGCATCGGCGTCGCGGCCCGCGTAGCAGTCCTCGGCGACCGGCCCCGCGACGACGTCCTGCCAAAAATGCCGCCGCTCGTCCGCGTCCGGAATCGCGGCCCGCACCCGCGCCCGCCACCGCCCGGCGAGCCGCGCGAGCGCGCCGATCCGGGCCGGCACGAGGCTCTCGACGAGCCCCTTCACGTGCCGCGCGACGACGGGCGAAAGCCCCCCGCTCGAGATCGCGATCGTGACCGGGTCCCGGTCGACGATCGCCGGCATGATGAAGCTCGACCGCTCCGCGTCGTCGACGACGTTGCAGAACCGTCGGGCGCGCTCGGCCGCCGCGGCGGCCCGAGCGTTGACCGCCGGGTCGTCCGTCGCGGCGACGACGAGCCAGAACGGCTCGACGTCGTCGTCCGCGAACGGCCGGCGGTCGAGGGTCACGCCGGCGTCCTCCGCCGCGAGCCGTTCGAGAGCCGCCGAGAACGCAGGTGCCCGCACCGTCACGCGGGCGCCCGCCTCGCGCAGCAGCCGTGCGCGGCGCTCGGCGACGCCGCCGCCGCCGACGATCAGGCACGGCCGGTCTTTCAGCGATGCGAAAAGGGGCAGATGACGCATCGGGGGTCGGGCCTCGTGGGCGGCGCCACGCTCCGTGGCTCGTGCAAGTCCTTAACTGCGATCAGCGGCGCGCGACGCGGCCGGTTTGGCGGAACGAGATCGAAACGATGGCGGGCACGATAAACCGCCGTGCCGGGCAGGCCAAGACGAAGGCCTTCGCAGCTTATTCCAAAGCGATTGGATGCCGGTGCCGGATCGGTTGACACTCGTTGTAACCGCCGGTTATATATTCGGACCCCAACCGCCGCCGGCCCGGATCGCGGGACGAGCGGCTTTTTTCACCGGGCGACCCGTTGACGCTGAAGCAGCTCAAGTACCTGATCGGCATCGTCGACAGCGGGCTGAACATCACCGCTGCCGCCGAGCGGCTCTACACGAGCCAGCCGGGCATCAGCAAGCAACTGAAGCAGCTCGAGGCCGAGCTCGGCGTGCAGCTCTTCACCCGCAAGGGCAAGAGTCTCGCCGCGATCACGCCCGCCGGACGCGAGGTGATCGCCCGTGCGCGCAAGATCCTTCGCGAGGTCGACAACATCACGAGCCTCGCGAGCGACCTCACGGCCGAGGAGGAGGGGACGCTGTCGATCGCGACGACGCACACGCAGGCGCGCTACATGCTGCCCGAGGTCATCCGTGCGTTCCGCGAGCGGTACCCGAAGGTCGACCTCGAGCTGCACCAGGGCACGTCCGAGCAGATCGCGGAGCTGATCGGCACGAACAAGGTCGACTTCGCGATCGCGAGCGGGGGCCGACACCTGTTCCAGCAGCTGACGCTCTTGCCGATCTTCCACTGGCACCGGATCGCGCTCGTGCCGAAGCAGCATCCGCTCGCCGAGCAGAAGAAGCCGCTCGACCTGCAGACGCTCGCGAACTACCCGCTCGTCACGTACGTGTTCTCGCTGACCGGCGAGTCGTCGTTCAAGCGCGCGTTCCACGAGCAGGGGCTCGAGCCGCGGGTCGTGTTCACCGCGCGCGACGCGGACATCATCAAGACCTACGTGCGTATGGGCATGGGGGTCGGCGTGATCGCATCGATGGCGTTCGAGCGCCAGGACGCGGAGGATCTCGTCGCGCTCGACGCGCGGGGCCTGTTCCCGAAGGTCACGACGTGGGTCGGCTTCCCGCGCGAGATGGTGCTTCGGGGCTACATGGTCGACTTCATCCATTTCCTCGCGCCGCATTACTCGCCGCAGATGATCCGCGAGGCCGCGAGCCTGTCGACGCAGGAGCAGGTGGACGAGCTCTTGAAGGGCATCCAGCTGCCCGAGCGGGGGATGTGCGAGCAGGTGGCCGGATAGAAAAAAATGGTGTCAGACACCTTTTTCGGCGGCCGCAGGGAGGTGGGACAGCGCTTTCCCTTGCCCGCCGAAAAAGGTGTCTGACACCATTTTTTCTCTTACAGATCCGCGAGATTGATCTCGTGGATCCCGCACTCGCGCTTCAGCCCGAAGAAGCGCGTCTGCTCGATCGCGTCGACCTCGTGGATCGGCCGCGTGCTGTGGACGTCGCCGATCGAGAGATACCCCTTCTCCCACAGCGGGTGATAGGGCAGGCCGTGCTCCTTCAGGTAGTAGTGCACGTCGCGATCGGTCCAGTCGGCGATCGGGTGCACCTTCCAGCGCCCGCCGGCCCAGTCGAGGAACGGGATCCCGGCGCGCGTCGCGCTTTGCTTGCGCCGCAAGCCCGCGAACCACGTGTTCACGCCGAGCTCGCGCAGCGCCCGCCGCATCGGCTCGACCTTCGTTTCCTCGTTGTAGGCGTTCAGCCCCTCGAGGCCCTGATTCCAGCGCTGCCCGTAGCGGGCCTCCTGCCAGGCCGGCGACAGCGCCGCGCGGTACACGTGCAGGTTCAGCTCGAGCCGCTCCGTCAGCTCGTCGATGAAGCGGTAGGTTTCCGGGAACAGGTAACCCGTATCGATCAGAATGACCGGGATATCGGGCTTGACGCGCGTGATCAGATGCAGCGAGACGGCTGCCTGCGCGCCGAAGCTCGACGTCATGACGTGGTTCGACGGCAGGTTCTCGAGCGCCCACTCGATGCGTGCGAGGGGCTTCAGCTCCGAGAACATGCGGTTGCATCGCTCGAGCGCGAGCGCCCTCGTGGCCTCCTCGTCGTAGGACGTGGCTCCGGCCGATTCGAGGGCGTCGAGCCCGGGCCCGACGGAATCCGGAAGTGCGCTCATAGGTCGTCCAATCTTCCGCGGGACGGCGGCCCGCGAGTGCCACCACTTTCTTGGAGCGCACTAAATTAAGTTCACGCCGAGGCGGCGTGAACGTTTATGTTCTCATGCTCCTATTCCGGGAGCGCATAAGACGCTGCAATACTCATGCGGCGCCGCGGCACTCATGCGGCGCCGCGGCGGATGCGCGCGCTCCGCCCCGCACGAGATGCCCCATGGGACGCCCTGGGCTCGCCAGGGTCGAGGCCACCGGCGGCCCTTCTTCGAGGCGCGGCGGCCCTTGTTCGAGGCCCGGAGGCCCTCGGTCGAGGCCAGGCCGCCCTGAGTCGGGGCCCGGCCCGTCATTGGTCGGGGCCACCGGCGGCCCTTGGCTCCGGCGACGGGCTCACCGTCCCAGAATCTCCGCGGCCGCCCGCTCCGCGGACTCCATCGCCGCCTCCATGCCGCGGCTCGCGACCGCGAGGTGCTCGCCGCAGAAGTAGAGCCGCCCGTGCGGCCGACCCATCTCGGCGGCGAACTCGCGGACCTGCCCCGGGCGGAAGTAGGCCCAGGCGCCGCGCGCGTACGGGTCCGCGCCCCAGGACTTGAGGCCGACGACCTCGAGCCGTCCCTTCGCGGCCGGCCGGATCCGCTCGATCGCCGCGACGACCTCGCGGCCGATCTCGGCCTCGGGAAGCTGGTCGAGGCGGGCGGCCGCGGGCCCC
>DASVCR010000014.1:0-15308 GCA_036381515.1 Gammaproteobacteria bacterium
GAGAACCTGATTCTTCTCTGCTCGACCCACCACACGCTGGTGCACGAGGGCGGGTTCAGGATCGAGAAGGACTACCGTGACCGGTGGTTCTTCCGCAGGCCCGACGGGCGTGCGGTGCCGGAGTGCGGGTACCGGCCGGAGGATGTCACGGACGATGGCACCGGAGCGGTCGAGGAATATTTCGACGCTGTCGGGAGAGGTTTCGATAGCGGCGCTTCCACGGAGGTGACAGGGCACGCTTCCGCGGAGGCGCCGAGTGATGCTTCCGCGGGCGTGCTGAGGAATGCTTCTGCCGAGGTGCTGACGAAAGCTTCCGCGGAGGCACGGAGCGACGCTTCCGCGGAAGCATCTGCGCACTCGCGCGCGATCGCGGCTACCGCGTGAGCCCCCGAAGATTCGGCACGGGGACTGAGCGTGTCGACGAGCCTCGCTGAACGCTCGATGCGGTCAACGAAGCTTTGCCGAGCTCATTCGCTGGTCAGCTACGAGCTACCAGCGTCGGCCGCGAACGATTTCCTTGCCGGGGTAGAAGCGGACACCGAGCGTGACGGCGTCCGCGTTGTCCTGCTTCGTGTAGTCGAGCGTGAGCGCGACGACTTCGGTGAGGTAGAGATCCGCGCCGAACAGCGCCGCTTCGCCGTCCTCGACGTCGATGTCGTCGAATTCGACGTCCGAGAGCCCCGCGCGCACCTCGACCCACTCGACCGGCATGTAGCGCAGGCCTGCCTCGAGGTAGTAGCCGTCGTCGTCGAGCGAGTCGATTCCGTTGTCGGCCTCCGACTTCACGAGCCCGACACGACCGAACACGCTGAAGCGCTCGAGCGGGTCGAAGTGGGTGCCGACCCCGGCGACGATGTCGAGGGTATCCAGGTTCATGCCAGGCTCGTCGTCACTGCCGTCCGTGATGAAGCCGAAGAGGTGGAAGTGGTCGCGAACCGTCACCGAGCCTTCGACGTTGTATCCGACGAAGTCGAAGCTGTCATTGAGGACGTCGTCCTCGACCTCGATCCGCGAATAGCCGAGGCCGAAGTAGTTGTAGCTGACGCCCGTCTCCTGAGCGAGCACCGCGGCCGGCATCAGAGTCAGCACCGCGAGAAGCGGTCTCATGCTCCTCTCTCCCAAGTGGTTCAAAGACATGGCGAGTCTAGGGGCGTAGGGCGTGCATCCCGAGTAAGCCCGTCACACTTTCAGGCGCTAATCCCCTTGAGCGGCCGCTGCGGCGGGTGCCGGTTTGATCTTTCACTTTACGGAGATATGCAGTCTTCTTCGGCCGGCGAGTGCCGCTACCACGCAAGACAGTCTCATGAAGACGACAATCGGAAGTGATGGCGGATGCAGAATCAACGGAACGCCAGTAGGATTACGACTTGGCACGGCCATTACGAAGGACGGCCCGCGCCCGAACCCGCGGGCGCGATCCGGGAGGCACCCGACATGAAGCGTCGCGCCTTTTGCGCCGCCGGCGTCTCGGTGGCGGCCCTCTCGTTCCTGCCCCTCCGCCGCGTATTCGCCGCAGACGTCCCCGCGTTGACGAAGGACGGCGCCGAGATCGTGCTCCGCGCACGCGACGTGGAGGATTTCCAGGCCGGGCTCCGCGGTCCGCTGCTGCTTCCCGGACAGGACGGCTACGACGAAGCCCGCCGGATTTGGAACGGCGCGTTCGACCGCAGGCCTGCGCTGATCGCCCGCTGTGCCGGCGCGGCCGACGTGATGCGCGCGGTCGGCTTCGCGAAGACGCACGACCTGCTCGTCGCGGTTCGGGGCGGCGGCCACAGCCTCTCGGGCCAGTCCGTGTGCGACGGCGGCCTGATGATCGACCTTTCGCGGATGCGCGGGATCCGAGTGAACCCGGACGCGCGCCGCGTGCGCGCGGAGCCCGGCGTGCTGCTCGGCGAGCTCGACCGCGAGACGCAGGCGTTCGGTCTCGCGACGCCGGCCGGCACCGTATCCCACACCGGCATCGCCGGCCTGACGCTCGGCGGCGGCTTCGGCCGGATCGCCCGCAAGCACGGCTTGACCTGCGACAACCTCGTCGCGGCCGACGTCGTCACCGCCGACGGTCGGCTCGTGCACGCGAGCGAGGACGAGAACCCGGACCTTTTGTGGGGATTGAAGGGCGGGGGCGGCAACTTCGGCATCGTCACGTCGTTCGAATACCGGCTGCACGCCGTGGGTCCGATGATGTACGGCGGACCGATCCTCTATCCGTACGCGGTGGCGGGCGACGTGCTGCGGTTCTTCGCCGATTACGCGCTCGAGGCGCCGGACGAGCTGAACGTCGACGCGGCGCTGATCACGGCGCCGAACGGAGAGCGCGTGCTGGCGCTCGACACGTGCTTCTGCGGTCCGCTTGCGGACGCCGAGCGGCAGCTCGAGCCTCTCCGCCGCGCGGCGCGGCCGGTGCAGGATCACGCGGGGCCGACGCCGTACGTACGGCTCCAGACGTCGATGGACGAGACCTACCACTACGGCATCAAGGCGTACGAACGGTCCGGCTTCCTGCGCCGGATCGAGCCGACGCTCGTGGATGAGGTCGTCGAGCGCCTTGCCGCGAGCAATCTGCCGAGCGCGCAAGTGATCTTCGTGCACCACGGTGGCGCGATCGCACGCGTGCGCCCGGACGCGACGGCGTTCTGGCATCGCGACGCGCAGCACAGCATGCTGATCCAGGGTCACTGGACGGATCCGGCGCAAAGCGACGAGATCATGGGCTGGGCGCGCTCGACCTGGGATGCGCTCGAATCGCACACGAACGGTTTCTACGTAAACACGATCGCCGAGGACGACCCGCAGCGCCGCGTGCGCGGCACCTACGGCGAGAACTATCCTCGGCTGGTCGCGCTGAAGAACGCGTACGATCCGGCGAACCTGTTTCGGCGCAACGCGAACATCGAGCCGACGGTCTGAGGTCGGCGCCTGGCGGGCCTCACGCTTGCGACGCCGCCTCTTCCCTTGCACGGTCCTTGCGGGCTCGTGCAGACCGCGCACCAGAGTGCGGGAAAAACCGCCGATGATATGATCCGTGCCTGGCGACGACCGCGGTCAGGAACGCGCGGACCCGCCCTCTGAGCAACCCTCGACCCACTTTGCTGCTGATGCAGTACCTGCCGTTCTACGACGAGACGGCCACAGATACTCTCGTCGGATTCGACGAGCTGGTGTGTCGAGGTCTCAGATAGATCCTTGTCATCCAACCAGTCGCGGAGTGATGTCATGACCGAAAACTCGAAACCCACGTCTCGTCGCGAGCTCATGCAGGCCGGCCTGGCCGTCGGCATGATGGCGTCGCTGCCTCCAACCGCCCTCGGGCAGGCAGCCGACGACGTGATCACACGCCCGATTCCTTCGAGCGGCGAACGAGTCCCGGTCATCGGTATCGGCACGAATCAGTTCGGACGGGCGGACTACGGCGCCGTAAAGGCCGTGCTGGAGCGCATGCACGCTCTGGGCGGGCGCGTCATCGATACCGCCGCGGCTTACGGCGAGAGCGAAACGGTCATCGGCCGGGCACTCGGCGAGCTGAACCTGCGCGACGAGATGTTCATTGCGACGAAGTTCAATGCGGAAGGCGGGCGCGGCCTCGGCGGACTTCCGAGCTTCGAACGGTCGCTCGAGCGTCTGGGCGTGGACACCGTGGATCTGATGTTCATTCACAGCATCAACAGCGTCGAGCCGTTGATGCCCACGCTGCTCGACCTGAAGGAATCCGGCCGCGCACGTTACATCGGCATCACCACCGTGAGCCGGCAGCAGCACGCGCAGGTCATGCAGTACATGCGCGAGTACCCGCTCGACTGGATCCAGATCGACTACTCGCTCGGCAATCGCGCCGCCGCGACCGACGTTTTCCCGCTAGCCATGGAGCGCGGAGTCGCCGTCATGCTGGCCGTGCCGTTCCGCGCGCAGGGCGGCTCCCTGTTCGGCAGGGTGGCGGGGCGCCCGCTGCCCGACTGGGCCGCGGAGATCGGCGCCGATTCCTGGGCGCAGGTCTTCCTCAAGTATGCGGTCTCGCATCCGGCGGTGACGTGTGCGATCCCCGGAACCGACGACGTGAGCCACGCGGAAGACAACACGCGCGCGGGTCTGGGCGCCCTGCCGGACGAAGCCATGCGCCGAGAGATCGAGCGCTTCTGGGATCAGCTTTCGTAGGCGGTCCCGGCAGCGAACGGACGCCGGGCTCGGCCCCGCGCGGCGATCGATCACTGGGAAACCTTTATGCCGCGGGCGGCCGAGCGTTGCGCCGCGACGGTCGACGAAGCTGCGTCGACCATTCGATGCGACGAATGGCAGCGTCAGCCGCGCCGGCCTTGCATCACGCCGGCCACCTCGAGCCGGATCCGATACACGGCATCGCACGCCGTGATGAAGAGGCTCTTCCCGTCTCGATCTCCGAGCGCGACATTCGTTGCGCAGATCTGGCGCTTCGGCTCTCCGCCGTACACCGGCAGCTCGAGAAAGCCGAGCAGCACGCCCGTGGGCGCCGTGATCCGCACGACGCCCGGCCCGGCGCCGCTCGTCGAGTAGAGGTTGCCGAGCTCGTCCGTCTTCATGCCGTCGCCGATCCCGCGTCCTTCGGCGAACACCGCGCCCTCTCCGAGCGAGCCGTCGGGCTCGACCTCGTAGCGCATGATCCTCTGCCCGGCCGTGAGATAAAGGTGCCGCTCGTCCGGCGAAAGCGCGATGCCATTCGGAATGCCGCCGAGCGTCTGCGCGTCGAGAACGAGGCGCGTTCGGCCGTCCTCGATGAGCCAGATGCCGTTCGGCATCTCCTTGTCGGGGCTGTTGCCCGCGTCGCGGAGACCGAAATCGTTGTCCGTCAGGTAGATCCCGTCGTCACGGCGTATCGCGATGTCGTTCGGGCCGCTGAAGCGCTTCCCGTCCGCGCCGTTCGCGAGCACGGTACGCGAGCCGTCCGGCTCGAGGCGCATCAGCGCGCGATCGTTGTTCGCGCACCAGACGAGCCTGCCCTTCGAGTCGAGGCCCGTGCAGCTCGGACCGATCAGGAGCACGTGCGAGCGGCCGCTCCGGGTCTGCGTGCCGACGCGATTGACATCCGTGCCCGTGTATCCGGCGCGCTCCATGAACACGGACACGCTCCGGTCGGCCGAGATCCTGTAGATGACGTTGTCGATCAACCCCGCGACCAGCAGGTAGCCGGAGTCGCCTTCCGGCACCCAGACCGGGCCCTCGTTGAGGCCGAAGCCCGTCGCAAGGAGCTCGAGCTCCGCGTCCGGCGAGACGACGGCATCGAGGCCGGGGTCTTCGCGAACGATGCGGAAAGGGCGGGGCTCGGGCGGCGGGCCGTCGCCGCGCATCGAGCCGGGCGCCGCGCCTTGAGCGAAAGCTGCGTCGACACAGAACGCCGCCAGGACCGAAAGACTTCGGACTCGCAGGTATTGCGTTCGCATGGCTAGGCAGCATAGCGGCCGTTCCGGTCGCTGCCCAGCGCTGCACCGCGTCGGATACCGGCCCGAACGTCGCGCGAAGCTGCCGCGGTGGCGCGCGTATCACCGTGGACCAGGCGTATCGGCCTGACCATCGCGGACATCCGCGACGAGCTCGAGGACCTAAACGACGCTGTCCGGCGCCGTCGACCGCCACGGCTCGGACGCGAAGAGATCCATGCCGAGCCTCTTCGACAGCAATGCCGCCGTCAGGCACCCTTTCACGCTGTTGCCCGCCGCGTCGAGCAGCGGCGCGAACGTGCCGAGACCGCACTTGCCGGGCGACACGGTCACGATCCCGCCGCCGATCCCGCTCTTTCCCGGGAGCCCGACGTCGTACAGCCAGTCGCCCGAGGTCTCGTAGAGCCCCGCGGTCGTCATCACCGAGAGGACGTAGCGGCAGGCGGCCGCATCGACGACGCGCTCCCGGGTGAGCGGGTTGACGCCGCCGTCGGCGAGCGTCGCGCCCATGATCGCGAGATCCCGGGCCGTGACCTTCAGCGAGGACTGTCTCGTGTACAGATCGGTCGACTCGACCGGATCGAAGTAGAGGCGGTCGCAGCTCGCGAGCAGCCGGGCGATCGCGCGGTTCCGATCGTTCGTGGCCGCGGCGCAGGCGTAGATCTCGTCGTCGAGCTCGAGCTCGCGGCCCGCGAACCGCGACAGGCCCTCCCGGATCGCCTGCCACTTCGCGTCAGCGGTCTCGCCCGGCACGAGGCTGGTCGTCGCGATCGCGCCGGCGTTGACCATTGGATTCGTGCGGCCGTCCGGGCTTCCCTCGATCGCCGCGACGGAGTTGAACGGAAGGCCCGTCGCGTTCACGCCGACGCACTCGCGGGCCCGGGCCGGACCGGCCGCCTCGCAGACGAGCGCGAAGACGAAGGGCTTCGCGACGCTCATGATCGCGAACTCGATCTCCGCGTCGCCGGCCGAGTAGACGTGGCCGCCGACGTCGGCCACGCAGATTCCGAAGCGATCCGGCCCGGCCGCGGCGAGGCTCGGGTAGACGTCCGAGAGCCGCCCGTCCGTATTCGTCCGATACCGCTCGTACGCGGCGGACACGGCCTCCTGAACGGCCGGCGAAGGGGGCAGCGCACCGGTCGAGACGTACGTCCCTTCGTCGGGCGGCCTCGGGGCGGTTCGCGCGCTCATGGCGACAAAGCATTTACCGCACCGCGTCCGGTCACGCCATTAGACGAAGGTCCAGCTTACGAGGCGGCGCGCCCCCATTAGCATCGAGCCGCATGCCGGTGATGGCGACTCGGAGGGAAGCCCCATGCGGAGGTTCATCTCGAGCGCAGCACGTGGAGCGCTCCTCGCCGCGGCATGTTGTGCAAACGCGCAAGAGGACGACAGAGACGTCGTCGTCCTGACGACCGACAACCGGCTCGAGGGCGAGGTCATCGGGCTGTCGCGCGGCGAGCTCGAGTTCTCGATCAACGGCGCCGGCCGTGTCGAGATCGACTGGAGCAACGTCGAGTCGTTGGAGAGCCCGCGCGAATTCGACGTCGAGCTCCGGTCCGGCCAGCGGCTCTCGGGGTCGATCGTCTCGCCGTCGTCGGGGCGGCTCGCCGTCACCGCCGGCACGGCGCCCACGACCGTCGAGACGGAGGAAGTGATCCGGATCACGCCGATCGCGGCGACGCCCCTGGAGCGAAGCTCGGGCTACGTCGACTTCGGCCTCGACTTCCTGACGGCGAACGACGAGCTCGACCTGAAGGTCGACGCCGAGTTCGAGAACGTGATGCGCAACTACGTCACGGAGGTGTCGATCGATTCGATCCTCAGCGAGATCGACGACGAGACGGCGCAACGGCGCAACTACTTCCAGATCAGCTCGCGGCGCCTCCTCGAGAATCGCTGGTTCGCGATCGGCCGCCTGCATCTCGAAGAGGATCGCGAGCTCGATCTCGACGCGAGAACCTTGCTCGGCTTCGGCGGAGGCCGAACCTTGCTCCAGTCGAACCGCGCGGTCGTTGCGCTTTACGGCGGCCTCGCGGCGGATCGGGAGCGGTATCGCGGCATTCCGGGGAGGGAAGACACCACCGAGGCCTTCGTGACGGTCGAATGGGATTGGTTCGAGCTCGGCGGCGACACGCAGGTGACGACGGACGCGACGACGTACTTCAGCTTCGACCGCTCCCGAAGGCGCGTCGAGCTCGATGCGCGCCTCGAGCGCGCGATGTTCGGCAACGTCCACTGGAGCGTGAGCGTTTACGAAAGCTACGACAGCGACCCGCCGGACGGACGAGAGAACAGCGATCTCGGTTTCTCGTTCGCGATCGGACGCTCGTTCTGAAGCCGCGCGACAGGGGCATCGGCTTGGCAGCGCGCGCGCAAGGATGGCTTCGGGTCGGAGAGCCCGAGGGCTCGGCGGGCGTGCCGCGTCGTCTCGGTCTCGTCCGCGCGCTCCGTCTCGCGTGGGTCGAGTACGAGCGCGATCGCGCGCGGTACTTCGCCGCGGCGATGGCCTACTACGCGTTCGTCTCGCTCGTGCCGCTGCTCTTGTTGCTGCTGTCGGTGCTCGGGCTGATGCTTCGCTTCTCGGACGACGCCGCCGAGGTCGAGCGGCAGGTGCTCGAGCAGATCGAGGTCAGGTTCGGGAGCGAGCTCCACGAGACGATCCAAGGCCTGCTCGACGCGTTGCAGCAGGAGTCCGTCGGTGCGACCGCGCTCGCCGTCGCAGGGCTTCTGCTCGCCGCATCGGTGCTGTTTCGGCATCTCAGAATGACGTTTCGCGCCGTCTGGAAGCGCGATCCTCCGCTAATCGCAGGGCGCGTGCGCAGCGTCGTCCGCGAGACGATTCTCGAGCGCGCGCTCTCGTTCGTGATGGTGATCGGCGGCGGTGCGCTGCTTCTCGCCGCGCTCGCGATGATGACCGTCTCCCAGTGGATCGCGCGCACCTTCGGCGGCCTGCCGCGGTTCGGCGCGACCGTGGAGCGTGTGCTTCCGCCGGCCGGCTCGTTGCTGCTCGCGGCCGCGACGTTTGCGATCCTCTACAAGGTCCTGCCGCCCGTCCGCCTCCGCTTCAGAGACGTCGCGCTCGCCGTCCTCGTGTCGACGATCGCGTGGGGCATCGCGACCGAGGTGCTCGCGCTCTACGGGCTCTACCTCGGCAGCACGCCGAGCGCTTCAGGTGCATTCGGCGGTCTGCTCGTGCTCATGCTGTGGATGAGTGCCGTCTTCCAGATGCTGTTCTTCGGGGCCGAGCTGTGTAAGGTGGTCGCCGGGCATCGGACACGCCCGCCGCCGGAATGAACGCGAGCAGCGCGAGCCCCGCCAGCACGAAGAAGGCGACCTTGAGCGCCTCGAGGCGCGCCTCGGTATTGATGCGCACCGCCTCGCTGATCTCGTCCGGAGTCGCGTTCGTGCGCTCGAGCGCTCGCAGCAACCGGTCGTTGCTGATGAACGAGGCGTTGTCGAGGTCGAACTGCGCGCGGAGCTCCGCGGAGATCAGCGGATTCTCGGACGCGCGGCTCTGCATGCTCGAGCCGAGCACGCCGACGAGGAGCCCGGCAGCGAGGGCCGTGCCGACGCCCGAGCCGAGGAAGCTCGTGCTGCCGCACACGGAGCCGACGTCCCCCGCGAGGTCCTTCGGCACGGTCGATGCGAGCAGCTTGAACAGCACGGCCGCGAGGGCCCCTTCGCCGAGCCCGCTGACGATCAAACCGAGCACGACCATCCCGTCGCCCCAGTCGTTGCGAACCGTCGCGCCGAGCAGCGCGAGCCCGCATGCGACGAGCAGGAACGCCGCGCACGCGATGCGCCGCGCGCCGAGCCGCGAGTCGAAGCGCACGACGACGATCGCAGTCGCGAAGCTCGCCACCGTGAACGGCACGAGCGCGACGGCCGTATAGAGGCTCGTGCGTCCCTGCACGACCTCGATGTAGAGGGGGATCAGGAACGTCAGGCCGGCGCCGATCGCCCCGATCGCGAACATCGACAACAGCGCGGACCGCTCCCGCCCGCGGCCGATCAGCTCGGGCGCGCAGAGCGGGGTGACGCCGCTCGCCCGGCACCGGCGCGTCCACACGACGAACGCCTGCAGGAGCACGATGCCGACGACGATCGAGAAGGGCGCGGGCGACAGGTCGAAGATGCTGAGCGGCGCCGTCGGCCTCGCACGCCACACGCCCCAGTACGCGGTCCTGTCGGCGCCGATGCCGATCAGCAGCACCGCGGACGCGGCGAGGACGAAGCCGACGGCGTCGATATGGATCGCCGCGCGGGTGTCGGCGCCGCGCAGCCTCACGCTCGGGAGCCAGAGCGCGGCGGCGAAGACCGCGAGCAGCGCGAACGTCACGCGCCATTGCACCGAGAAGGCGAGATAACCGGCGACCAGAAACGCGGGCACGATCCCGATCGCCTGCATGCCGCCGAGCCAGCCGAGCGCCTGGGACTGCTGGTTCCCGCGGTAGTGGTCCGAGATCATCACGACCGAGGTCGGAATCAACGCCGCGGATGCGATGCCGGCGATCGTCTGCGCGATCATCATGGTGCGGACGTCTCGGGCAAAGGCCATCAACACCATCGCCGCACCCATCGTTGCGACCGTGGCGCGGAACACGCGGCGCGCGCCGAAGCGGCGGGTCATCCGCGCGCCGAGCATGATGAACGCGGCGACGACGAGGAAGTGCACGACGAGCGCCGTCTTCACGGCGCCCGGTGACGTGCCGAGGCTGTCCGCGATCGCGTCGACGGACACCTTGAGCGTCGCGAGATTGAAGACCAGCAGCAATTGTGCGAGCGCGATGACGATCAGCGGCATCCACGAGGCGTGTGCGTCGGCTTCAGCGGCGGTCGCGGGAACCGACTGCGCCACCGGGTCACTCGCCGCCTGGGACGTCGCGCCGCGCGTGACCGGGAAGCGCGCCCGAAGGGAAGAACGCGAGCAGCGCGAGGCCCGACAGCGCGAAGAACGAGATCTTGAGCGCGACGAGCCGTGCCTCGGTGTTGATCCGCACCGCTTCGTTCGTCTGCTCGTCGGTGGCGTTCGTCGTCGCGAGCGCCGCGAGCAGGCGGTCGTTGCTGACGAACGGCACCTCGTCGAGATTGAACTCGGCCTTCAGCTCGTCCGGAATCAGCGGATTGTGGACGAGCTCGCGGTGCACGCCGGTGCCGAGGATGCCGACGACGAGCGCGGACGCAACCGCCGTGCCGACGCCGGCGGCGAGGTTGTTCGTACAGCCGCGCACCGACCCGACGTCGCCCGCGAGCTCCTTCGGCGACGCGGACACGAGCACGTTGAAGAGCAGCGCGATGAGTGCGCCCTCGCCGAGACCTGCGAGCACCATACCGGAGACGACCATGGCGGTGCCCCAGTCGTTGCGGATGACCGCGGCGAGGAACGCGAGCGCGACCGTCGTGACGAGAAAGGCGCAGCGCGCGAGGAGACGAGGGCTCGCGAAACGATAGAGCCCGACGACGAGCACGGCCGCCGCGAAGCTCGCGAGCGAGAACGGGATCACGGCCGCGGCGGTGTCGAGCCCGGTGCCGCCCTGGACCACCTGGATGTAGAGCGGAATCAGGAATGTCAGCGCGGAGCCGATCGCGCCGATCGTGAACATCGCGAGCAGGGCGGCGCGCTCCGCCGGCGTGTCGACGACGTCGAGCGCGACGAGCGGCGTCTTGCCGCGTGCCTCGCGGCGACGTGACCACGTGACGAATGCCTCGATCAGAAAGAGCCCCGCGACGATCATCATCGGCGCCGGCGACATGTCGAGGATGCTGAACGGTGCGGCCGGCCGGGCGAGCAGCCCGCCCCAGTCCGTGAGGTTGTTCGCGCCGATGCTGATCAGAAGGATCGCCGCGGCGGCGAGCACGATGCCGGCCCAGTCGATGCTGACGCCCGGCGGCGTGGGCCGCACGGCGAGCCTGCCGCTCAGCAGGTAGATGATGCCGGCGATGGCGACGAGCCCGCCGAACGTGAAGCGCCACCCGACCGCCGTCGCGAGATAGCCCGCGATCAGGAACGCGAGCACGACGCCGAGCGCCTGGGCGCCGCCGAGCCACGCGAGGGCCTTCGCGCGCTGGTGGCCGCTGTAGTGGTCCGCGATCATCACGACGAGCGCCGGGACGAGCCCCGCTGCCGCGAGCCCCGCCACGACCTGCGCGACGAGCATCATCGGGACGTTTCGGCTGAGCGCCATCGCGGCCATCGCGACTCCGAACACCGCGACGGCAAGGCGGAACACGCGCCGCGAGCCGAGCACCTGCGCGATGCGCGCGCCGAGCATGATCAGGCCCGCGACGACGAGCGAGTAGGTCACGATCGCCGTGCCGACCGTCGTCGCCGGCGCGTTGAAGCTCGACGCAACGCCGTCGATCGACACCTGCAGCGTCGACACGTTGAAGACCATCAGCATCTGCGCGAGCGCGATCGTGAGCATCGGCATCCACGACGCGCGCGGCTCCCCTCGGGCTTCCGTCTCCGCGACCGGCGCGGTCGCACTCGCGGCGTCGGCGTTCACCTGCCTAGCTGGCCGCCCGCTGGGCCGATGCCGCTGCGCGCTGCATCAGGAACTCCGCAAGGAGCGGGACCGGCCGCCCCGTCGCGCCCTTCTCGTCGCCGGTCACGGCATTCGTCCCGGCGATGTCGAGGTGCGCCCAGCGGTACTTCCTCGCGAAGCGGGCGAGGAAGCATGCCGCCGTCACGCTGCCGGCGGGGCGCCCGCCGAGGTTGCTCATGTCCGCGAAGTTGCTCTTCAGCTGCTCCTGATACTCGTCCCAGAGCGGCATCCGCCACGCGCGGTCGCCGGACACCTCGGCGCATGCGAAGAGCTCGTCGCCGAGCGCGTCGTCGTTCGCGTAGAGGCCGCTCGCGACCGTGCCGAGCGCGATGACGCAGGCACCGGTCAGCGTTGCGACGTCGACGACGCATTCGGGCTCGAATCGCTCCGCGTACGTCAGCACGTCGCAGAGACCGAGCCGGCCTTCGGCGTCGGTATTCAGGATCTCGATCGTCTGACCGGACATCGATCGGACGACGTCGCCGGGCCGGGTCGCGTTGCCGCCCGGCATGTTCTCGACGGCATTGACGGCGACGACCAGGTTGATCGGCAACCCGAGCCGAGCGACCGTCTGCATCGCGCCGAACACGCTCGCGGCGCCGCACATGTCGTACTTCATCATGTCGAGGTCTTCGCCCGGCTTCAGCGAGATGCCGCCGGTGTCGAACGTGACGCCCTTGCCGATCAGCACGATCGGCTTCGCGCCGTCTCCGCCGCCGCGGTAACGCATCACGATGAGCTTGCACGGGTTGTCCGACGCCCGCCCGACGGAGAGCGCCGCATTCATGCCGAGCTTCGCCATGTCCTCGCGCTCGAGCACCTCGACCTCGATGGGCAGCTCCTGACCCATTCGCCGGGCCGTCTCGGCGAAGTACTCTGGATTGCAGACGTTGGCCGGCAGGTTGCCGAGATCCCGCGCGAGGGCCATGCCTTCCGCAATCGCCGCCCCGCGGCGCACGGCGTCCTCGATCTCTGCGGTCACGTCGTCGCCGCCGACGAGAGCGATCTTGCGGACGCCCCGATCGACCGTCGTTGCGCCGTTCGTCTTCGGCGCGTCGAACCGGTAGAGGCCGTCTGCAAGCATCCGGCCGGTCTCCCGGATCCGCCACGCGGCCGAACGGTTCGGCAGATCGATCGCGGCGAGCGTCACGGCCGCGTCGGTGGCCTTGCCGTCACGCAGCGCTCTTGCGGCGCCCGTGAGCGCATCACGAAACGCCTTGTCGCCGAACGCGTCGCGCGGACCGAGGCCGACGACGAGCACGCGCTCGGCCGCGATGCCGGCCACGTCGTGCAGCAGAAGCGTCGAGCCGGCCTTGCCGCCGAGGTCCCCGCGCTTGACGAGCGCGGAAAGCTTCCCTTTCGAAGCGGAATCGATCTCGGCGGCGGATGCGGGCAACGTCCCGTCGGCGAACGCTCCCACGACCAGCACGCCCGCTTTCAGCTGCGCGGGCGCAGCCCTCGTTGCTTCGAGATGGACCGGTCCGGGGTGCCGCTCGTCGATGCCCGCATGGTTGCGGAGATGGGTCGAACGCTTTCGGTCGTCATCGTTCAGGCTCCTATCGGAGGTTCCTATTGCTCAGGAGGCGGTCGTCCGGCGTCAGAGTCCCCACGGCAGACCGAGGACGTGCCAGGCGGCCAACAGCACCGTCCACACGACGAACAGGATCACGACGTACGGGAGCATCAGCGCTATGACGGTCCCGACGCCCGCCTTCGGGTCGTACTTCATCGCGAAGGACACGATCAGCGCGAAGTAGGCGTTCAACGGCGAGATCGCGTTGACGGGGCTGTCGCCCACGCGGTAGGCGGCGAGCACCGCCTCCGGATCGACGTTCAGCCGCATCAGCAGCGGCACGAAGACCGGCGCGAAGATCGCCCACTTCGGAATCGCGCCGGTCATGATCAGGTCGAGAAGCGCGACCACGAACACGAAGCCGATCAGCAGAGTGAGCGCGTTCAGCCCCGCGCCTTCGAGCACGTCGCCGAGGGCCACCGCGGCGAGCGTCGCGAGGTTCGTATAGGTGAAGAACGCAAGGAACTGGCTGATCACGAACAGCAGGAAGATCAGTCCGGCAAGACCACGGATGGCCTTCTCCATCGCGTTGATCGCGTCGACGGTCTTCCGCATCGTTCCCGCGCCGAACCCATAGGCCCAGCCGGCCGCGAGGAACAGGATCGTCACGAAGACGATCAGGCCGTTCATGAACGGCGAATCGGCCAGGATGCTGCCGGTCTCGGGGTTGCGGAGCGGCGCGCCTGGCAGAAGCGTAAGGAGCGCGAACACGACGAGCGTCGCAAGCACCGCCCACGTCGCGTACCTCAGGCCTCGCGATTCCTCGGCGGACATGCCGCCTTCGTCGCTCACGGCGGGCGGGCGCTCTCCGGTGTATTCGCCGAGCCGCGGCTGCACGATCTTCTCGGTGATCAGCGCGACGACGACGGTCAGCAGGATCACCGACGCGACCGAGAACCAGAAGTTCGCGGTCAGCTCGATCGAGCGCGACGGATCGAGGATGTGAATCGCATCGTTCGTGATGCCCGTGAGGATGCCGTCGAGCGGCTTGATCAGGATGTTCACGCTGAACACCGCGGCGACGCCGGCAAACGACGCCGCGAGGCCCGCGAGAGGATGCCTGCCCAGGCTCAGGAACGCGGCCGCCGCGAGCGGAATCAGCACGAGGTAGCCGGCATCGGCCGCGACGCTCGACACGATGCCTATGAACACGAGGATGTACGTCATCGCCTTGCGCGGCGCGACGAGCACGAGCTTGTGGATCAACGCACGAACGAGCCCCGCCTCCTCGGCGACGCCGACGCCGAGCATCGCGACGATGATCACGCCGACCGCCGTGAAGCTCATGAAGTTGTCGACGACCCTGGTGTACATGAAGCGGAAGCCGTCCGCCGTCAGCAGGCTCTGCGCGGCAACCGTGTTCTCGACGAGCTCGTCGGTCTCCGGGTCGATCGCCTGGAAGGTGACCGTCGCGCCGAACAGGTAGAAGATGTGCGAGAGCAGAATCAGGATGCCGATCAGCATCACGAAGATGATGACCGGATGCGGCACCTTGTTCCCGGCACGCTCGACGACGTCCAGCAGCCGCTCCATGCGGGACTTCCGTGGACGCAGCTCCTCGTCGGTTTCGATCGGGAGGTCGGGGGGCGCGGAGTGCGCCGCTCGTTTGGCCATGGCTCTCCCCCTTCGCACGGAGCTCTTCACGCTCACACGAACAAAGCAGGGCGGCAAGTTGCCCTTTGGTCCAATGGATACCCGCGAACGGGCGGCGCTCGGCGAGCCGCCGAGCGTGTCTCGGCGCAGGCTCGGACTTCGTGCCGTTAGAGCACGGCGAGCTCGGAC
>DASVCR010000015.1:0-123374 GCA_036381515.1 Gammaproteobacteria bacterium
GCAGCAGCTCCGCCGCGACGTCGCGCGCCTGCTGTGCCGCTTTTCGTTTCGCCTTGGCCCACTGATCCGTGCCGAGGCGGTGGAGCGGCGCGTTCTCGGGATCCGCGCCGCTATAACGCGTGACGAGGTGCAGGCTGTGCACCGGCACGTAGAGCTTGTCGCCGCCGGCGTACTCGAGGAGGAGGAACTCGGTCAGGACGTCGTCGACGTCGAGCGTCGTGAGGCCGCGATAGCGGCCGACGCCGTAGTCCTCGTGCACGACCGGCGCGCCGACTCGGAGGTCGGTGAGCTCGCGGATGACGGCCTCGGGGTCGCGCGGCGGCCGGCGTCTGCGCTGGCGCTGTCGCGGCCGCTCCATGCCGAGCTGCTCGGCCGTCAGCACGCGGAGCTTTGGCCCGGGGAGCCTCAAGCCCGCCTCGAGCTCGCCGACGGCGACGCCGAGCCGGTCGTCGCCTTCGACGAACGCGCTCCAGCCGGGCAGCGATTTCGGCGCGTAGCCGCGGCCGCGCAAGAGCTCGAGCAGCATCTCGCGGTGCCCGGGCGACGACGTCACGACGAGCGTGCGGTCGTCGGGCGAGGCGTCGAGCCAGCGCGCGATGCGGTCGACGTCCTCCGCGACGCCGGACGCGAGCGGATGCTCCGCCGGCGAATTCTCGCCTTCTCCGTCCTCGACCCGCGACTGGACGAGCTGCAGCGTCGGGTGCTTCGCGAACGCCGCGATCACGTCCTCCGGGCGAAAGAACGCGCGGTCCGGTGCGAGGACGGGGCGCTCGATGTCGCCGGAGAGCTGCTCGTAGCGTTCCTCGATCAGCCGCCAGCCCGCGTCGAGCCCCGCGATCGCATCGTCGACGAGGACGACGAGGCCCGCGTCATCGCCTTCGGTCGCGAGGTAGTCGAGCAGCGAGACCGTCTCGTCGAAGAAGAGCGGCAGGTAGTATTCGACGCCGGCCGGAAGCTGCGCCTCGGAGATGTCGCGGTACAGCGTGCACTTCGTCGGGTCGGATTTGATCGTCGCGCGAAAGCGCTGCCTGAAGCCCTTGATCGCGTCCCCGTCGAACGGGAACTCGCGCGCCGGCAGCACGCGGACGCCGTCGGTCTCCGCGCGCGTGCGCTGCGTCTGCGGATCGAACGTGCGCAGCGTCTCGATCTCATCGTCGAAGAAATCGATCCGTACGGGTTCGGCCGCTCCGGCCGGGAACACGTCGAGCAGCGCGCCCCGCACGGCGAACTCCCCGGCCTCGGCGACCTGCTCGACGCGCATGTAGCCGTGCTCGGCGAGCTGGCGCACGAGCGTGTCGCGGTCGACGACCTGGCCGACCCTGAGCTCCAGCGAGCGCCCGAGGATGAACGCGGGCGGCGGCAGTCGGGAGAGCAGCGCGTCGGCGTCGACGACGAACACGCGGCGCTCGCGCCGCGCGAGCCGGTAGAGCGCCGTCAGGCGCTCCGCGAGCAGGTCCTGCGGCGGCGAGATCGGCTCGTACGGCAGCGTTTCGTAGTCCGGGAAGCGCTGCGCGACGTGCTCGCCCGCGAAGAACGCGATCTCGCGCTCGAGCCGATCGGCGAGCGCCGCCGTCGGCGTGACGATCACGACCGGCCCCGGATGCCGGGCGGCCGCCTCCGCGGCGGCGAGCGCGATCGCTGCGCCGGGCAGATGTCCCCAGCGCATGCGGCGGCGCGAAGGCGTCGGCAACGGCAGGCCGAGCAGCGGCGTTTCCGGCTTCATCGGACGTTCGGGAAAAAGGCGAATTATTCCACAGACGGTCGGCAGGCATGGGTTCGACCCGCCGCCCGCGCCGTCGTTCCGCGCGAAGCCGGACAAGGCCAGTCGCCGCAAGCCGGTCGTCGACAAGGCGGGCCGACTGCCGGAAGTGGAAGGTCGGGAAGGGGAGTCTAGAAGAGAGTGGGCGGGCGGGAAGAGAGACTGGAAAACGTCCGATCCCGAGCTTCGCCGAAACGCGTGTTCGAACCGAGCGGTCGCAGCGTGAGCTCGGCACGGCCCGGAACGGGCGTGAACTCCGGGCGTCAACTCCTGCGTAGCCCCCCAAGCTCGCGACGCCCGCAGTCCCGGGGGTGCGCTCGTATGCGCGCTCGCGGGACCGTCAGCGGCCAGCGACGGCCGCGACCGAGCCGCAGGGATGCTTTCCCGGCGTGTCCCTCGAGCGCGCATACGAGCGCACCTCCGGGACGGACGACTGGGTCCGACGTCTAATTACTGCCCGACCGACGTCCGAATCGACGGACGACCGGGACCAAACGAAGCGAGCCTACCGCCGCACCACCGAGTGAATGACGTGCTCGTACTCGAAGTACACGATGAAATCCGGGTACTCCCACCGCGTGATCGGCGGATCGCCGACCGGCGCCTCCTTGGTGATCGGCGCCCCGAACCTCGATTCGACCCGCGCCATCGTCATCCCGCGCGTCGGACGCTCCGAGGCCGTCCGAGCCGCCGCCTCGACGCCATCGATCAGCAGCACGTCGCCGATGGCCGACGGTGCCGCGAACGCGAGCAGAATAGCCAGTGATCTAGTCAGCCACATCGCGTCAAGCCTCTCGTGGACCGGCCAGACTATACACCGGCCCGTCGGCCGGCGGCCGGCGCACCCTTCGTTTTTGAGGCACCGGTCACAGAACGCGCACGCCCCCGTCCCGGCTGACCTCTTTTCGTCCGCCGTGCTTTAATGCGCCGATGTTTCAGCCCGTCGAAGCCTTCATCGGCCTGCGCTACGTGCGCTCGCGCCGGCGCCGCGGCATCGTGTCGTTCATGAGCGGCGCGTCGCTGATCGGCGTGGCGCTCGGCGTCGCCGCGCTGATCGTGATCCTGTCCGTGATGAACGGCCTCGAGTCGGAGCTCCGCACCCGCCTGCTGAGCCTCACGGCGCACGCGACGATCACCGCGCGCGGAGGGCTCGACGACTGGCGCACGCTCGCGGCGCGGGTCGGCGAGCGCGAGGGCGTCGAGAGCGTCTCGCCGTACGTGACGCTGCAGTCGATGCTCGGGTCCCGTACCAATCTCGTGCCTGCCGTCGTCCGCGGCATCGTGCCCGACCAGGAGCACGTGATCGCCGAAGGGGTCAGGATGCTCGACGGCGGTCGGATCGACGCGCTCGATCCGGGCGCGCGCGAGCTGATCCTCGGCCGCACGCTCGCCGCGATGCTCGGCGTGCGGATCGGCGACGAGGTGAACGTTCTCGTGCCGAGCGTCGCGAACGGCCAGCCGACTGCGGCGCTCTTCGGCTTCACCGTCGCGGGCGTGTTCGACGCCGGCGTGCCGGATCACAACATGGGGCTCGCTTTGACGCACCTCGAGGACGCGAGCATCGTCGACGACCTCGGCGGGCGGCCGGAGGGGATCGCCGTGCGGCTCGACGACGCGCTCGCCGTCGGTAAGTTTCACGCGTCGATCGCGGATCTGCTCGAAGGCGGCAAGCTCTCCTACACGGACTGGACGGAGGAGCACGCGAGCTACTTCACCGCGATCCGCATCGAGAAGACCATGATGACGATCATCCTGATGTTCATCGTCGGCGTCGCGGCGTTCAACATCGTCGCGTCGCTGATGATGGTCGTGACGGAGAAGAAGCGCGACGTCGCGATCCTGCGCACGGCCGGGCTCGAGCCGGGCCGCGTCGCGCGAATCTTCTTCGTGCAGGGGACCGCGATCGGGCTTGCCGGCACGCTCGTCGGCACCGCGCTCGGGCTCGCGCTCGCGTTCAACGTCGACGTGATCGTGCCCTGGCTCGAGGACACGTTCGGCTTCCGCGTGTTTCCGGGCGACGTCTACTACGTGACGGAGGTGCCGTCCGAGGTCCACGTGTTCGATGCCGTAGTGATCCCGCTCGTCGCGTTCGCGCTGACGGTGCTCGCGACGTTCTATCCCGCACGCCGTGCCGCGGCGATCCATCCGGCGGAAGCGCTGCGCTACGAATGACGGCGGCCGTACCGATGCGCTTTCGGATCTCGCGATGAAGCAGCCGTACGAGCTGTCGATCGCCGCGCGCTATCTGCGCGCTCGCCGCGGCGAGAGCTTTATCTCGTTCATTTCGCTGGTTTCGATGATCGGCATCGGGCTCGCCGTTGCGGTACTGATCGTCGTGACGTCGGTCATGGACGGTTTCGAGTACGAGCTGCAACGCAGGATTCTCGGCGTGGTTTCGCATGCATCGATCTACGGCGCCGACGGCGCGCTCGAGGAGTGGGCCGAATTGCGCGAGCGCGCGCTCACGCGCGGCGACGTCGTCGGTGCGGCACCGTTCGTCGAGGACCAGGGCATGGCGATCGCCTGGCAGACTTCGGCCGGCGAGCATCCGACGGATGCGGCGGAGTCGGCCGGCGAAGCCGGGCGCGCCGCGCCTGCGATCGCGACGGCCGGGCTCCTGATCCGCGGCATCGATCCGGCGCTCGAGCCGACCGTGTCGGATCTCGACGAGCTGATGCGCACCGGCAGCTTCGCGGCGCTCGAGCCGGGCAGCTATCGAATCCTGATCGGCGCGGGCGCCGCGGAGACGCTCGGCGTCGACGTCGGCGACCGGCTCGTGCTCGCGCTCGCGAAAAGCCCGATGGTGACGCCGTTCGGCATCCAGCCGCGCCGGCGCAGCTTCACGGTAGCCGGCATCTTCGACGCCGGCATGTACGAATACGATCAAGGGCTCGCGCTCGTGCACATCGACGACGCGGCACGGCTCTTTCGCACGGGCGGGCAGCCGTCGGGCCTTCGCCTCGCGGTCGCCGACGTCTATGCTGCCCCGGCGATCGCGCTCGAGCTCGCGCGCTCCGCGAGCGAGAACACGTACGTCAGAAACTGGATGCAGGAGCACGTGAGCTTCTTCGCATCGATCCGCTTGAGCAAGTCGATCATGTTCGTGATCCTGTCGATGGTCGTCGCGGTCGCGGCGTTCAACATCGTGTCGACGCTCGTCATGGTCGTGCGCGACAAGCGCGGCGACATCGCGATCCTGCGCAGCTTCGGTGCGCCGCCGTCGAGCATCATGAAGGTGTTCGCGAGCCAGGGAACGATGATCGGGCTCGTCGGCACGCTGTTCGGCCTGCTGCTCGGCCTGCTCGTGACGACGCAGCTGCAGCACGCGGTCGAGCTGATCGAGGCCGTGCTCGACGTCGATCTGCTGTCGGCCGAAGTCTACTGGCTCGGCGAGCTGCCGAGCCGGCTGCGCCTCGGGGAGATCGGACGCATCTGCGGGCTCGCGCTGCTCCTCGCGATCGCGGCCACGTTCTATCCGGCGCTCGCCGCCGCCCGTCAGCCGCCCGCGGAGGCCTTGCGATATGAGTGAAGCACGCGCGGAAACCGCGGCATCTCCGGTCCTCGTCGCGCGCGGCCTCGTGAAGACGTTTCACGAGGCGGGGCGCACGCTCGAGGTGCTGCGCGGCATCGACCTCGAGGTCGACGCCGGCGCGCGCATCGCGATCGTCGGCGCGTCGGGGTCCGGCAAGACGACGCTGCTGCAGCTCCTCGGCGGTCTCGACGAGCCGACCGCCGGCGAGGTCTTCGTCGCCGGCGAGAGCATGACCCGTCTCGGCAACGTCGAACGGGGCCGGCTGCGCAACCGTGCGCTCGGCTTCGTCTACCAGTTCCACCACCTGCTGCCGGAGTTCTCCGCGCTCGAGAACGTCGCGATGCCGCTCCTGGTGCGGCGCGTGAAGGTGGCCGAGGCGGAGCGAGCCGCGCGAGCGCTGCTCGAGCGGGTCGGTCTCGGCGAAAGGCTCACGCACCGCCCCGGGCAGCTGTCCGGCGGCGAGCGGCAGCGCACGGCCGTCGCGCGCGCGCTCGTGACGCGTCCGGCCGCGGTGCTCGCGGACGAGCCGACCGGAAATCTCGACCGGCCGACCGGGCAGCGCGTGTTCGATCTGATGATCGAGCTGAACGCGTCGCTCGGCACGAGCCTCGTCGTCGTCACGCACGATCCGGATCTCGCGGCTCGGATGGACACCGTGCTCGAGCTCAAGGACGGTCTTCTGACCCCCGCGTAGCGGGCCCGCCACGTCGCGCGGATGCGGCCGGCACGGAAGCCGCGCGGTCCGAGCCTCCCCGTCGTCGCGGCAGCCGTCTGCGCAGCGGTCTGGACGATGCACCGCCTGCCGGAGCTGCCGGGCCCGGCATGGCTCGTCCCGGCCGCGATCGCCGCGCTGCTCGCGCTGTCGCGTGCCGATACGCGCTGGCTCGCGCTCGTCATCGCCGCGTGCGTCTTCACGGTCGCTAGCGCGGAGCGGCGGCTCGGCGATCGGCTCCCCGACGAGGCGACCGGCAGCGATTTCGCCGTCGCGGGCTGGGTCGCGGGATTCCCGACCGGCACGCGCGAGCGCATGACGTTCTCGTTCGTCGTCGAGCACGCGGAGGATCCGCGCGTTCCGAAGCGGCTGCGGCTCGGCTGGTACGACGCGCCGCCTTCGCTTCGCGCCGGCGAGCGGTTCGCGCTCACCGTGCGGCTGCGCGCGCCGCGCGGGCTCGCGAATCCGGGCGGGTTCGATTACGAGCAGTGGCTCCTCGTGAACGGCTTCGGCGCGACGGGCTACGTGCGCGCGGGCGAGCGCCTCGACACGGGATCGCCGAGCCTCGCGCGCTGGTGGCTCGAAGTGCGCAGGGCGGCGGCCGAGCGTCTCGCCGCGGCGATACCCGATGCCGACGCCGCGGCGCTCGTGATCGCGCTCGCGATCGGCGAGCGCTTCGGCTTCACCGACGCGCACTGGCTGAGCCTGCGCCGCACCGGCACGAGCCACCTCGTTGCGATCTCGGGGCTGCACGTCGGGCTCGTCGCGATGTTCGCGTTCGTGATCGTCCGGCGCGCGTGGCTGCTGCTGCCGCAGCGGCTCGTGCACGTCGATCTCGAGGCCGCGGCGGCGGCCGCGGCCGTCGCGGCGATCCTGTACGCGGCGCTCGCCGGCTTCGCGGTGCCGACGCTGCGCTCCGTCGTGATGATCGTCGTCGGGCTCGCGGTCGCCGTGAGCCGGCGGTCCGGCGCATGGGGGCAGGGCCTCGCCGCGGCGGTGCTCGTCGTGCTCGCGCTCGACCCGTTCGCGGTGATGTCGGCGTCGTTCTGGCTGTCGTTCGGCGCGGTCGCGCTGCTCGTCGCGCTCGCGACGCGACGCCCGGCGCGGATCACGGAGCCGGCGCTCACCGCACGCGTCGGCCGGCATACCGTGTCGCTCGCGGCGCTGCAGCTGACGATGAGCTTCGGGCTCGTGCCGATCGGCATGGCGTGGTTCGGCGAGATGTCCGTCGTCTCGCCGATCGTGAACCTCGTCGCGATCCCGTATTTCAGCTTCGTGCTCGTGCCGGCGACGCTCGCCGCGCTCGCCGCCACGGCGCTCGCGCTGCCCGGCGCCGAGTGGGTCGCGGCGCTGGCCGCAAAGCTCGCGAGCCTCGCGTGGACGTTCATCCACGCGGCGGCCGCCGTGCCGTGGGCAGCGATCACGCTGCCTCGCCCGAGCGAGCCCGTCACGCTGCTCGCGCTCGTCGGCATCGTGCTCGGCCTGCCGGCCCATCCGCTGCCGGGCCGGCTCGTCGCATGGTGTGCGCTGCTGCCCGTCGTCGTGCCGGTCATCGAGCGCCCGGCGCCCGGCAGCGCGTACGTCCTCGTCGTCGACGTCGGTCACGGGCTCGCGGTGATCGTGGAAACGGCGACGAAGCGGCTCCTGTACGACGCGGGCCCCAGCTTCCCGTCGGGCTTCGATTCCGGCGCGGACGTCGTCGTGCCCGTCCTCGCCGCGCGCGGCGGCGGGCTCGACATGCTGATCGTGAGCCATGCCGACAACGATCACTCGGGCGGCGCTCCCGCCGTGCTCGATGCGTATCCCGACGCGCAGGTCATCGCGGGACCCGACGTCGGCGCGCTTGCGGCAACGACCTGCGTCGCGGGCATGCGCTGGCGCTGGGACGACGTCGACTTCGAGGTGCTGCATCCGGAGCAAGGCTTCAGGCCGCTCGGGAACGACAGCTCCTGCGTGCTCAAGGTCACGGCCGCGGGCGGGTCTCTGCTCGTGCTCGGCGACGTCGAGCGGCGCGGCGAGCGCGCGCTCGCCGCGCACGGTCGCGCGGCGGCCGATGTCGTCGTCGTCGCGCATCACGGCAGCGCGACGTCGTCGACCCCCGTGCTCGTCGATGCGACCGGCGCACGCTTCGCGCTCGTGTCCGCCGCGCACGCGAATCGGTGGGGCTTCCCGCGTCCCGAGGTCGTCGCCCGCTGGGAGGCGGCCGGCGCAGCGGTGCGCTCGACCGCGGCCGCGGGCGCGCTGCACGTCGAGATGCGCGACGACGGCATCACGCTCTTCGGCGAGCGCGAGCGCCGCCGCCGGTACTGGCGCGCGGACTGACGAGGCCGATGGCCCGGGGAAAGGCGTGCGCGCCGAGCCGCAAAAGCGAGCAGCGGTTCTCGAAATGGCCGATCATTCCTGGTACGCCGCAGGGGGCCGCGTTATAGTGCGGCCCCGGTTCATCGGAGCTACGGATCCAATGCTCGAGATCGTGAAGGCCGGCGGCTGGCTGATGGTGCCGATCATCGCGTGCTCCATCATCGCGGCGGCGATCATTCTCGAACGGCTGTGGACGCTGCAGGAGAAGCGGGTCCTGCCGAAGCACATCGTTGCGTACGTGCGCGATTGGATGCAGCACAACGAGCTCGAGCCGGAGCATTTGCAGCAGCTGCACCAAAGCTCGCCGCTCGGGCAGATCCTCGCGGCCGGCCTCGCGAGCCGCGGGCAGCCGCGCGAAATCGTGCGCGAGCGCATCGAGGACAGCGGCCGGCACGTGGTGCACGAGCTCGAGCGGTACCTGAATCCTCTGCACACGATCGCATCGATCAGCCCTCTGCTCGGGCTCCTCGGCACGGTCATCGGCATGATCAAGACGTTCGCCGCGATCATGGTGAACGGCGTCGGCAGCCCCGCGTCGCTCGCGGGCGGCATTTCCGAGGCGCTGATCACGACCGCGGCGGGTCTCTCGGTCGCGATCCCGGCGCTGATCGGCCATCGCTACCTGCGCAGCCGCGTGGACGGGCTCGTCGTGAAGATGGAGAAGGAGGCGTGGAGGTTCCTCGAGACGCTTCCGATGCAGGAACCGTACGCGTCGTACACGGACGTCGAGGAAAGCGCGCGCCCGCTGCGCCGCAGAGCCTGATCGCCGTGTCGCCTTCGGCGGCGCACGGCGCCCGACACGCCGTGGCGTCGTCCGCCGAGTGACGCGTATCGCAGTGCCGCCGGAGGACGCTTCGCGTCGGCCGCGCGGGGCTGTAGACTGCACGGCTTGCGGGACCCGGAACGCGGGAATGCGCTGCGTGCCGGGCCGAAAGCCGTAACGACCGAGCAGGAAACCGTGCAGCTCAAGACCCGTTCCAAAGACGAGCCGGAAATCAACATGACGTCGCTGATCGACGTCGTGCTCCTGCTGCTGATCTTCTTCATGGTCTCGACGAGCTTCGTGCGCGAGGCGGAGATCAATCTGCACCTCCCCGAGGCGAGCGCGAACGAGCCGTCGGACGCGCCGGCCAACGCGCTCGAGATCACGGTCACCGAGACCGGCGCCTACCTCGTCAACGGCCGCCCGCTCGTGAACAACGAGCGCCGCACGTTGCGCGCCGCGATCGAGCGCGTGATCGGCGAGGAGCGCAACGTGCCGGTCTATATCCGCGCGGACGCGAACGCGACGCATCAGGCCGTCGTCACGGCGATGGACGTCGCGGGGCAACTCGGCTTCGTCAACGTCAACATCGCGACCGTTACGCCTCCTGATGCCTGACCGAACGCCGCCGATCGGCGCGTCGGCTTGCGCCGCAGGGCGCAGCGTGGCGGGCCTGCCGCGCGCCGAACGAGATCGATGCGCGCCGTGAGCCGCGACGCGGCCGCGGTATACCGTCGGCTGCTCCGGTACCTTCAGCCTCACCGGTGGATCGTCGGCGGCGCGGTCGTCGCCGCGACCTTCTACGCGCTCGGCACGATGCTGCTGCCGATGCTCCTCGGCGACGTCGTCGCCGAGATCGACACGGACATGCTCGTGCGCGAGATCGAAGGCGGCGGGCGGTTCTCTGATGCGCCGTGGATGATCCCGGTCGCGATCGCGGTCGTCTTCGCGATCCGCGGCGTCATGGATTTCCTGATGGTGTACGGGCTCGGCTGGGTCGGGCGCTCGGTCGTGCGCGATCTGCGTGCGGAGCTCTTCGGGCACTACCTGCTGATGCCGTCGAGCGACATCGATCAGACGTCGTCCGGCGATCTCATCTCGAAGCTGACGTACAACACGGAGCAGGTCGCCGAGGCGATCTCGAGTGCGATCGTCGTGCTGATCCGCGACAGCCTCACGATCGTCGTGCTGATCGGGATGATGATCTGGCTCAGTCCTCCGCTGACGCTGCTCGTCGCGATCGTCGGTCCGACCATCGGCGCGCTCGTCGGCTACATGAGCAAGGCGTTCAGGCGGCACAGCACGCGGATCCAGAGCTCGATGGGCGACGTCACGCGGGTTGCCGAGCAGGCTCTGCAGGGGCACCGGGTCATCAAGGTCTTCGAAGGGCAGGACTACGAGCGCGGGCAGTTCGATTCGATCAACAACCGCAACTTCCGTCTGAACATCCGTCTCACCGCGACACGCGCGGCGGGCGATTCGCTGACGCAGTACGTCGTCGCGATCGGGGGAGCGGCGGTGATCTTCGTCGCGCTCACGGATTGGGTGCGGCCCGATCTCGACGCGGAGGTGTTCGTCGAGTTCCTCGCGTACATGGCGATGCTGCTCGCGCCGCTGAAGCGGCTCGTCAACATCAACGTGTCGCTGCAGCGCGGTATCGCGGCGGCGGAGAGCGTGTTCGAGACGATGGACGGCGCGGTCGAGCGTGATACCGGCACCGTGTCGCTCGAGCGCGCGCGCGGCGATATCGAGTACCGCAACGTGTCGTTCGGCTACGGCGGCCGCAGCACGCGCGTGCTGCACGACGTGAGCTTCCGCGCGCCAGCCGGATCGACGGTCGCGCTCGTCGGCCGCTCGGGCAGCGGCAAATCGACGATCGCGAATCTGCTGCCGCGCTTCTACGAGATCGACGACGGCGAGATCCTGCTCGACGGCATCGACATCCGCCGCTACAAGCTCGCGGACCTGCGCCGGCAGATCGGCTTCGTGAGCCAGGACGTCGTGCTGTTCGACGACACGATCGCGAACAACATCGCGTACGGCGGGCTCTCGGGCTGCTCGCGCGAAGACATCGAGCGGGCTGCCGAGGCCGCATACGTCTCCGAGTTCGCGGCCGCGCTGCCCGACGGGCTCGATACCGAGGTCGGCGAGCGCGGCGTGCTGCTGTCGGGCGGGCAGCGCCAGCGGATCGCGATCGCGCGCGCGCTCCTGAAGAACGCGCCGGTGCTGATCCTCGACGAGGCGACGTCCGCGCTCGACACGGAGTCGGAGCGGCGCGTGCAGAGCGCGCTCAACCGGTTGATGGAAGGCAGGACGACGCTCGTGATCGCGCACCGCCTGTCGACGATCGAGCGGGCGGACCTGATCGTCGTGATGTCCGAGGGGCGGATCGTCGAGACCGGCACGCACGCGACGCTTCTCGAGCACGGCGGGCATTACGCCGCGCTCTATCGGATGCAGTTCGCGGATTGACGGCGCCGCGGCCGCTGCGCGCGGAGGACGTGGTGAACGCATGGCACAGACGAGCGGCGCACGCGGTCGAGCGCGTCTGGTACGGCGCGAGCGCGTGGCGATGGGCGCTGTGGCCGCTGTCGGCGCTGTTCCGCGCGCTCGTCTCGTCGCGCGCGGCCGCCTATCGCGGGGGCGTCAAGCGCAGCGTGCGCCTGCCGGTGCCGGTCGTCGTCGTCGGCAACGTGACCGTCGGCGGGACCGGCAAGACGCCGTTCGTGATCTGGCTCGCGCGCGAGCTCGCCGCGCGCGGTCATTCTCCCGGCATCGTGACGCGTGGCTACCGCGGCCGTGCAGCGGGCTCGCCGCTGCGCGTGACGGCGGCGTCCTCCACCGACGACGCAGGCGACGAGCCGGTGCTGCTCGCGGCGCGCACGGCGCGGCCCGTCGTGGCCGCGGCCGATCGAGTCGCGGCCGCCGAGGCGCTGCTCGACGACGTGCCCGGCGTCGACGTGCTCTTGTCCGACGACGGCCTGCAGCACTATCGGCTCGCGCGCGCGTTCGAGATCGCCGTCGTCGATGCGGCGCGCGGCTTCGGCAACGGCCTGTGCCTGCCCGCCGGGCCGCTGCGCGAGCCCGTGACGCGGCTCGCGACGGTCGACGCGGTCGTCGTGAACGATGGCAGCGGCGTCGGGCCGGACGATGCGCCCGCGGAGCCGCGGAGCGCGCTGCGCGGGATCCCGGGGGACGTGCCGCGCGTGCCGATGAGGCTCGCCGTGACCCGCGTGTACCGCATCGCGGACGGCATCGAGGCGTCGCTCGACGCGTTCGCCGGCCGGACCGTCCATGCGGTCGCCGGGATCGGTCATCCGGAGCGGTTCTTCCGGATGCTCGAGCGCGCCGGCATCTTCGTGCTGCGGCATCCGCTGCCGGACCACGCGCCGCTCCGCACCGAGGATCTGCCGCGCGAGCCGGCCGTGCCGGTGCTCGTGACCGAAAAGGATGCGGTGAAGCTGCGCGGCGCCGCGCCCGACGACGTCTGGTGCGTCACGGTCGATGCGGTAGTCGGCGCGGCCGAAGGCGAGCGGCTCGTCACCGCGATCGAGGCGGCGATGCTGGCGCACGCGCGCGCCGACGCCGATCATCGAACGCGTTCGTAGACCTTTCGCAGAATTCGAGCGACGTATGCACGACGATTTCAGCGTAGTGATCCCGGCCCGATACGCGTCGAGCCGCCTGCCCGGCAAGCCGCTCGCGGACATCGGCGGCCGGCCGATGATCGCGTGGGTGCACGAGCGCGCCGTCGCGAGCGGAGCGGGCGAGGTCGTCGTCGCGACCGACGACGAACGGGTCGCTGAAGCGGCCCGCGCGCACGGCGCGCGCGTCGAGATGACGGGCGCGCATCACCAGAGCGGCACCGATCGCGCGGCGGAGGTGGCCGAGCGTCTCGGCTGGGACGACGCGCGGATCGTCGTCAACGTGCAGGGCGACGAGCCGCTCGTGCCGCCCGCGCTGATCGCGCAGGTCGCGCGTCTTCTCGCGCAGCATCCCGATGCGGCCATCGCGACGCTCGCGACGCCGATCGAGCGCGCGGACGAGCTGACGGACCCGAGCGCGGCGAAGGTCGTCTGTGACCGCGCGGGCCGGGCGCTCTACTTCAGCCGCGCACCGATCCCGTTCAGTCGCGACGGCGACCGGCCCGAGCCGCCGCGCCGGCACGTTGGGCTCTATGCCTACCGGGTGCGCGATCTCAAGCGGCTCAGCGCGGAGCCGCCGTGCGCGCTCGAGCTCGTCGAACGGCTCGAGCAGCTGCGCGCGCTCTGGCTCGGCATGCGCATCGTCGTCGCCGACGCCGTCGTGCCGCCGGCGCGCGGCGTCGATACGCCCGCCGAGCTCGACGCGATCAGGGCCGCCGTCGCCGCGGGCCGTGCCGATCCCGCCCGGCCGGGCTGACCGACCCGGCCGCGCGCGTGCTGTACAATCCGCCTTCCGATCGGAGCGGACACGAACGCGCACGACGTATTAGAACGCGAACGGTGAAAGCGATTCTCGACAGGTTGAGGCGCAGCGGCACGGAAGTCGTGGACGATGCGCCTGACGAGGCGGAGGGCTTCGGCCTGCTGTTCGTCTGCATGGGGAACATCTGCCGTTCCCCGACGGCCGAGGCGGTCTTCCGCAAGGTTTGGCAGGAGCGGGCTCCGGAGCTCAAGCTCAGGATCGATTCGGCGGGCACGCATGCGTATCACGTCGGCGAGCCGCCCGATCCGCGCGCGCAGCGCGCCGCGGCCCGTCGCGGTTTCGACCTCAGCGGTCAGCGCGCGCGGCGAGTGCGGGTGGAGGATTTCGAGCGCTTCGACCTCGTGCTCGCGATGGATCTGCTCAACGTCGAGCTGCTGCGCGAGCTCGCGCCGCCCGAGCACCATCGGCGCATCCGGCTGCTGCTCGAATTCGCGCCGCAGCTCGGGCGGACCGAGGTCCCGGACCCGTACTACGGCGGCAACAACGGCTTCGAGCACGTCCTCGATCTCGTCGAGGAGGCGTCGATCGGCCTGCTCGAGCACGTCCGCGCGCTCGTCGGCGAGCCGCCGCGCCGGCCCGAGCCGTAAGGTCAGTCGGCCGCGGCCGCCGCGACGTCCCGCCGCGGCGCGCGTCAGCCCGAGGCCGAAGCCTCCTTGCCGGGCTCGACCGCCACCGCCGGCTCGGGCTGCTTCGCCCGCGGCGGCTCCAGAGGCGTGACCGCCGGCTCACTGCGTTCGCCGGCGGGTCGGCCCGCGGGGTCGGGCGTCTGCTCCGGGCGCGACTCGCCGTTCCCCGAATGCGCGGATCCGGCCGATTCCGATCGGTCGGCGTGCTCGCCGGCGCGGCCCTGTCGGGCCTCCGGCTTGTCGCGGTGCTCGTCGCCGCCGTCGTCGCGCTCGCGGCGCTCGTCGCCGCCGCGGTCGCGCTCGCGGTGCTCGTCGCCGCCGTCGCGCTCACGGCGATCCGGGCCCGGCTCGGCGGCCTCGACCGACGTCCGCGGCGCTTCGGCCCCACGCGCGTCCGCGCGTGACGTGTCGGCGTCGGGCCGGCCGCGGCCCGAGGCATCGGGTTGTGTCGAGTGCTCGCCGGCTACCGCGTCCGCCTGACGCGCACGCTCGTCCTGGCCGCCGCCTCGCCGGCGGCGCGAGCGTCGCCGGGACGAGCCCTGGCCGCCCGAAGCCTGATCCGGCTGGCCTTCGTGGTTCTGGCGTCCGCCCGCGGCCTGCGCGGTGTCGCGCGCGCCGTTCCGTGCCGACTCACGGGCCGAGCCGTTCGCCGCGGACTCGCGGGACTTGCCGCTCTGATCCCGCCCGGACTTCGCGCCCTGGCCGTTGCCGCCGTCACGCGACGCCTTGCCTTGCGCGCTTCCTTCCGCGCGTCCGCCGCGGCCGCGCCGCTGCCCGCTCGAGCGCTCGCGCTCGCCGCCGCGCCCGCGGCGTTCGCCGCCGTCGGCCCGCGCGTCGCGTCCGCTCGCCGCGCCGGACTTTCGGCCCTCGCGCGCCTTCGGCTTCGACTCCTCGGTCGCGCCCGCGCCGCCGCCGCCGTTCAGCCAACCGAACATCCGCTGCCAAAGGCTCGGCTCAGTGCGCTTCGCAGGCTGAGGCGGGGGCGGCTGCGGGGCGGGGGTCGCCGGCAGCACGTTCTGCACGGCCGCCTCCTCGGCCTTGACCGCGCGCTTGATCTCCTCGTACGCGAGCGAAGGGTCCTCCTTCGGCGTGACCATCTTGTAGCTCGTCGCGCTGTTCTCGGGCAGATACGCCTCGTCGTCCCGCACGCGCTTGATCGAGTAATTCGGCGTCTCCATGTCCGGATTGCCGATCAGCACGATCTGCACGTTGTTGCGCTCCTGGATCGTGTGCACCCACTCGCGCTTCTCGTTCAGCAGGTAGTTGCTGACGTCGACGGGCAGCTGCGCGATGACCTTGGCGGTACGCTCCTTCCGAGCCTCCTCGCCGACGAGCCTCAGGATCGCGAGCGCGAGGGACTCGACGCTCCTCACGTTGCCGGTGCCGTTGCAGCGCGGGCAGACGGATTGCGTCGACTCCTCGAGCGACGGACGCAGCCGCTGCCGCGACAGCTCGAGCAGGCCGAACCGGGAGATGCGCCCGATCTGGATCCGGGCGCGGTCCTGCTTGACCGCCTCGCGGAGGCGGTTCTCGACCTCGCGCTGGTTGCGGTGCGGGCCCATGTCGATGAAGTCGATCACGATCAGGCCGCCGAGGTCGCGGATCCGGAGCTGCCGCGCGATCTCGTCCGCGGCCTCGAGGTTCGTGTTGAGCGCGGTCTCCTCGATGTCCTCGCCCTTCGTCGAGCGCGCCGAGTTGATGTCGATCGCCGTCAGCGCCTCGGTGTGGTCAATCACGATGCTGCCGCCGGACGGCAGCTGCACCTTGTGGGCGAACGCCGATTCGATCTGGCTCTCGATCTGGAAACGGGTGAAGAGGGGGACCGTCGGGTCCTCGTACAGCTTGAGCTTGCGGACGCTCTGCGGCAGCACCCGCTCCATGAACTCGAGCGCTTCCTGGTACACCTTCGGGTCGTCGATCAGGATCTCGCCGATCTCGCTCGAGTAGTAGTCGCGCAGCGCCCGAACGATCGCGTTGCCTTCCTGGTAGATCAGGAACGGCGCGGGCCGCGTCACGACGACCTGCAGGATCGACTCCCAGACGCGCAGCAGGTAGTCGAGGTCCCAGCGGAGCTCCTCGATGCTGCGGCCGACGCCGGCCGTGCGCACGATGCAGCCCATGCCCTCGGGCGGGTTCAGCTCCTCGAGCGACTGCCGGACGATCTCCCGGTCCTCGCCGGTGATGCGGCGGGAGACGCCGCCGGCGCCGGGGTTGTTTGGCATGAGCACGAGGAAGCGGCCGGCGAGGCTGACGTAGGTCGTCAGCGCGGCGCCCTTCGTGCCGCGCTCCTCCTTCTCGACCTGGACGACGATCTCCTGGTTCTCGCGCAGCACCTCGCGAATATTCACGCGGGTGCCGGGCTCGGGCTGACGGATGAAGTACTCGGGAGAGATTTCCTTCAGCGGCAGGAATCCGTGGCGCTGCGCGCCGTAGTCGACGAACGCCGCCTCGAGGCTCGGCTCGATGCGGGTGATGCGCCCTTTGTAGATGTTCGCCTTGCGCTGTTCTCTGGATGGAACCTCGATATCAAGATCGTAAAGCTTCTGGCCATCGACCATGGCCACGCGCAACTCTTCCTGTTGAGTTGCGTTCACCAACATTCGTTTCATAAGACCTCAGCCCATGGGGGACGGGCCCGGTGCCTGGTAAGACCGCCGCGATCTGCGCAGCAGAACTCGAGCAGTACGGGTCGGGTAGACGTAACACGATTCTGCGAGAGGCGTTGCCGGCTCGATCCGTCAACGTATGTTGATCAACTGCGTCTCGACGGAGAGTAATCGCCTCCAAAATCGCGGCACCAATCCGGGTTCGCCGAAAACAAAACCCTTTCAGAACGTAAAGTAAAAGGCCGCTCAGCGTCTGAGACGGCCGGAATACGACGCGGATCAACCGGGCAGGGGGTCTGCCGCAGGCGAAATCCGTTGTCCGTACTATAACATAGACCTTCTTATGCACAATTTGGCGGATCTAGTGGGCACCGAGCGAGATAAGAACGCGGTCCGACAGGGAAAAAGCGCCGTCGAGGTCAGGACCGTCGATGCGGAGCTCGAGGGCCAGCGGCTCGATAACTTCCTGATCGCGTGCCTCAAGGGCGTTCCTCGCAGCCACGTGTACCGGTTGATCCGCTCCGGCCAGGTCCGCGTCAACTCGGGCCGTGCGGCGCCGAGCTACAAGCTTAGAGCGGGCGACCGCGTCAGAGTGCCGCCCGTCGGCCGGTCGGGGACCGCCGCGGCCGCGCCGTCGGCGCCGGAAGCGGTCGCCTGGCTCGCGGACAGGATCATCTACGAGGACGCGCGGCTGCTCGTCCTCGACAAGCCGGCCGGGCTCGCGGTGCACGGCGGCAGCGGCGTGAACCTGGGCTGCATCGAGGCGCTGCGCGTGCTGCGGCCCGAACTCACGGCGCTCGAGCTGGTCCACCGGCTCGACCGCGGCACGTCGGGCTGTCTCCTCGTCGCGAAGCGCCGCAGCGTCCTGCGCGCGCTCCACGCCGTGCTGCGCGACGGCGGCATGGAAAAGCGCTATCTCGCGCTCGTTCGCGGCATTTGGGAGCACGGTGACGTCGAGATCGACGCGCCGCTCGCCGCGCGGCGCCGCAAGCAGGGCGAGGTCGTCGTCCGCGTCGACGACGCGGGCAAGCCCGCGTCGAGCCGGTTCCGCCGGGTCGACGCGTTCGGCTCGGTCGCGTCGCTCGTCGAGGTGTCGATCGCGACCGGCCGGACTCACCAGATCCGAGTGCATGCGGCGCACGCGGGCCATCCGATCGCCGGAGACGAGCGCTACGGCGACCCGGCTTTCAACGAGGCGATCAAGGCCTATGGGCTGAGGCGCATGTTTCTGCATGCCGCCGCCGTCGCGTTCGACTGGCCGGACAGCGGTGAGCCGTTCGCGGTGAGCGCGCCGCTGCCCGCCGACCTCAAGGACGTGCTGCAGGCGCTCGATCGGGCGCGAGCGGATCGAGGCCGCAAGCCCGAAGGGTCGCGGCCACCCAGATCAGCGGCAGGCCGATCAGCCCGGTCGGGTCGCGGCTCCGGATCGCGGAAAAGAGTATGATGCCGAGCCCTTCGGCCTTGAAGCCGCCGGCGCAGTCGTACGGCTCCTCGATCGCGAGGTAGCGGTCGAGCGCGTCGGGCGGAAGCCGTGCGAAGTCGACCTCCGTGACGTCGACCGTCGAGCGCGCGCTGCCGTCGCGGCCGTCGACGATCGCCGCTGCGGTGTGGAAGACGACCGTGCGGCCGCTGCACGCTTCGAGCTGCTCGAGGGCGGCGCGATGGGTCCCCGGCTTGCGCAGGATCCGGCCGTCGAGCGACGGGATCTGATCGGCGCCGATCACGAGCGCGTCGGTTCCGGCCGCGACGGCTTCGGCCTTCGCGAGGGCGAGGCGCGCCGCAGCGGCCTCCGGCGCTTCACCCGGCGGGATCTCCTCGTCGACGAGCGGCGAGCGGGTCTCGAACGGCAGGCGCAGGCGGGCAAGCAACTCTGCGCGGTACTTCGAGGTCGAAGCGAGTATCAGGCGGCGCATGCGGTCTCGGGAGCGGACGGGGTCGAATACGCTAACTTGCGGTTTTGACAGTATAAACCCGCGTCTCTATGATACGCCGATTATGCCCGCGTCCCTCTTCAGTTGGTACGGTACGCTGGAGCTCAAGGGCCTCGGGGAGCGGCGGAGCGTTCTTCGCGGCGAGATCGAGTTGAAACGCTTCAACCGCCTCGCCGATCTGTTGGAGTCCGATGCGGGCGTCGTCACGGCCGCGCTCAGCTTCCGCAAGGAGGCGGGCGGCTGGCTGATCGTCGAGCTCGAGTACGAGGCCACGGTACATTTGCTGTGCCAGCGCTGCCTGACGCCGCTCGAGCATCACGTGAAGGATAAGGTCGAGATGGCGCTGCTCGAGAGCGCGTCGCTCGAGCAGCACGTGCCGGACCGCTACGAGCCGGTCGTGCTCGAAGAAGATCGGCTGATGCCTGCGATGCTGATCGAAGATGAACTTATAATCTCGCTGCCCATCGTCCCGAGGCACGAGCGGCCGGAGGAGTGCGATCCGCCGTCGGCCGGGATCACACGGGACGACCGGGGCTGAGCCGGCAGGGTCGCCGGCTTTTTTCGTCGCGCTTCGATTGTTGAATCTGGAGAACCTGAAATGGCCGTGCAGAAATCGCGCAAGACGCCGTCGAGGCGTGGCATGCGTCGTTCCCATGACGCCCTCAGAGGGCCGACCCTCGCCGTCGATCAGACGACCGGCGAGACGCATATGCGTCATCACGTGACCGCGGACGGGTATTACCGCGGCCGGAAGGTCGTCGAAGTCCCGCAGGACGTCGAAGAGGAGTAGCGGGCGCTCGCGCGCCGCGGCCCCTCGGGCCCGTCGACGTCATTCAGAAGACCACATGAGCCGCAAGGTTACGATAGCCCTCGACGCGATGGGCGGGGACCGCGGCCCGGACACCGTCGTGCCCGCGGCGCTCGCGACGCTCGAGAAGGACGAGTCCGTCAATCTCGTGCTGGTCGGCCTCCCCGACGTGCTCGAGCGCGCCCGCCGCGAAGGCGGAGCTCGGCACGGCGACCGGCTGCGCTATCAGGTCGCGACCGAGGTCATCGCGATGGACGAGCCGCCGGCGGAGGCGTTGCGCCGCAAGAAGAACTCTTCGATGCGCGTCGCGCTCGAGCTCGTGAAGTCGCGCGAGGCGGATGCGTGCGTCAGCGCGGGTAATACCGGCGCGCTGATGGCGATCGCACGTTACGTGCTGAAGACGCTGCCCGGCATCGATCGCCCGGCGATCATCTCCGCGCTGCCGGCGATGACGGGCCCGACGTACATGCTCGATCTCGGCGCGAACGTCGGCTGCACGCCCGATCATCTGCTGCAGTTCGCGCTGATGGGCTCGGTGATCGCGTCCGACATGCTCGACGTGCCGCGCCCGAGGGTGGGGCTGCTCAACATCGGGCAGGAGGACATCAAGGGCAACGAGGTCGTGCGCGAGGCGGGCGAGCTGCTCGCGCACAGCGGCCTCAACTACATCGGCTTCGTCGAGGGCGACGGGATCTTTCACGCCGAGGTCGACGTCGTCGTCACGGACGGCTTCGTCGGCAACGTCGCGCTGAAGACGATGGAAGGCGTCGCCCGCCTGATCAGCGCGTTCCTCAAGCAGGAGTTTCATCGCAGCCCGCTGCGCTCGCTGCAAGGGCTGGTCGCGAAGTCGGCGCTCGACGCGATTCGCGAGCGGGTGGATCCGCGCCGCTACAACGGCGCGAGCCTGGTCGGCCTGAACGGCGTCGTGCTGAAGAGCCACGGCAGCGCCGACGAGGTCGCTTTCGAGAACGCCGTCCGCACGGCGATCGTCGAGGCGCGCAAGGGCGTTCCCGTGCAGATCGGCAACATCATCAGAGACCAGCCAGCAGAATGTATTCGCGCATAGCGGGCACCGGCTCGTATCTCCCGGAACGGATTCTGACGAACTTCGATCTCGAGAAGATGGTCGACACGTCCGACGAGTGGATTCGGACGCGGACCGGCATCGAGCGGCGCCACATCGCCGACGAGAACGAGACGACGAGCGATCTGGCGTACCGCGCCGCGGTGGCCGCGATCGAGAGCGCCGGCGTCCGCGCGGCCGACATCGACCTCGTGCTGGTCGGGACGACTACGCCGGATCTGATCTTTCCGAACGTCGGCTGCCTGCTGCAGGAACGGCTCGGCATCCGCGGCGGGCCTGCGTTCAGCCTCGAGGCCGCGTGCTCGGGCTTCATCTACGCGCTGACGGTCGCGGATCAGATGATCCGGGGCGGCCTCGCCCGGCGTGCGCTCGTCGTCGGCGCGGAGACGATGTCGCGGATCGTCGACTGGACCGAGCGCGAGACGTGCGTGCTGTTCGGAGACGGGGCCGGCGCGGTGGTTCTCGAGGCGTCCGCGGAGCCGGGCGTCCTCTACTCGAAGCTCGGCGCGGACGGCCGCTATAGGGACCTGCTCTATGCGTCGAGCGGCGTGTCGAAGCCGTCCGACGACCGGGACGCTCCCGCCCTGCGAATGAGGGGCAACGAGGTGTTCAAGGTCGCCGTGAAGACGCTCGAGACGATGGTCGACGACGTCCTCGAGTCGAACCGCCTCGAGAAGGGCGCGATCGACTGGCTGATTCCTCATCAGGCGAACATCCGCATCATCAGCGCGACGGCCAGGCGGCTGCAGCTGCCGATGGAGCGGGTCGTGCTGACGGTCGCCGAGCACGGCAACACGTCCGCGGCGTCCGTTCCGCTCGCGCTCGACGTCGCCGTGCGGGACGGCCGCGTGCAGCGGGGCGATCTGCTGCTGCTCGAGGCCTTCGGCGGCGGGTTCACGTGGGGCGCGACGCTCGTTCGGTATTGAGTCCTCTCGGCGGCGGCCCGCCGGCCGGAGTGCGAACGGGGTCCGCTTTCTGAGCGTCGGACGTTACGTATAATGAGCGCAATGAGAAGGTTACGTTCGGCTTCGCTGCTCGCGATGGTCCTCGGGCTTGCCGGCCTCGACGCCGGCGCAGCCGAGTATGTCCTCCCGAAGGAGCACGACGTCATCGGCGAAGTGCAGCGGATCACCGCGAAGTACGAGGATACGTTCGTCAAGCTCGGCCGCCGCTACGGCGTCGGCTACGAGGAGCTGAAGCTCGCGAATCCGAACGTCGACCCGTGGCTGCCGGGCGAAGGCACCGAGATCGTCGTCCCGACCCGCTTCGTGCTCCCGCGCGCGCCGCGCGAGGGCATCGTCGTCAACGTCGCGGAGCTCAGGCTCTACTATTTCCCGAAGGACGAGCCGGACAAGGTCTATACGTATCCGATCAGCATCGGGCGCATGGACTGGAGCACGCCGATCGGCAAGACGACGGTCGTCGGCAAGGTGCAGAATCCTTCGTGGTATCCGCCGGAGTCGATCCGCAAGGAGCACGCGGAGCGCGGCGACATCCTTCCGGCCGTCGTGCCGCCGGGGCCGGACAACCCGCTCGGCAGGCACGCGCTGCGGCTCGGCCTGCCGGGCTATCTGATCCACGGCACGAACAGGCCGTCGGGCGTCGGCATGCGCGTGACGCACGGTTGCATTCGGATGTTCCCGGAGGACATCGAGGCGCTTTTCGCGCGAGTGCCGGTCGGCACGCCCGTGCACATCGTGAACCAGCCGTTCAAGCTCGGCTGGAACGAGGAGGGCGCGTTGACGCTCGAGGTTCATCCGCCGCTCGCGGAAGAGCTCGAGGCGGGCAAGTGGACGCTGACGGATCTGACGCGCGAGATCGTTGCGGTCACCGAGGAAGGCTTCACCGACGTCGACTGGGATCAGGCCGAAAGCGTGCTGCGCAATCCGCTCGGCGTGCCGTTTCCCGTGTCGCCCGCGGTCGAGCGCGAAGAGCCCGTCGACGACGATGCGGCCGCCGACGCGGAGGCGCTCGAGGCCGCCGTGCTCGAGCGTGCCGCGGAGCCTTCACGTCCCGCCGACGACGTGTAGGCGCTCGTCCGAGGCGTGATGTGGTCTGCTGCGGCCGCCCGCGGCGGGATCTCTTGCGGCACGCTCGTTTACATAGTCACCGCTGGCCGCGTTCCCTCGTCGTCGAAATCCGTGCTCGTCGCCCATAAAAAAAGAGCCGCCGACGCTCGTCGGCGACTCTTTCCGAATTCGGCGATGCGGACCCTGAGCTCCGCTTCGCAGTCTCGATTTAATTCTCTTTAGTCGTTCAGGACTAAATTACTTCTGCTGCAGCTCGTCGAACATGCGATCGACGCGCTGATTCGTCGCGTCGCAGCAGGCCTGCGCGGCCTGTGCCGCCTGCAGCGCCTGGTTCGCCGTGCTCTGCGCACCTTGAGCCGCTTGACGGGCTTCGTTCGCGGCCCGCTGCGCGGCGTCGGCGGCATTCTGAGCTGCCGTAGCCGCTGCTCGAACTTCTTCGAGTTGTTCGGTGGTCACGGAAGCACAGCCGGTCGCAACGGCGGCGCCGATGACCAGAGCGGCCGCACGCAGTACGCCCGTAAGGTTCATTGCCATTAGCTATCCCCTGAAGTGGTTAGTGGACAAAAACAGTCGTGATTATTGACTAAAGCGAACCTTACTGCAATTGCGGTTATTTGTGCGTCTGTATTAGCAGACATTTGACTGGACACGAGTTTTTCTGCTTTCAGCGCGGCGCTTGACCCGCTCTTGGGCTGTATATAAGATCAGAGCTAGTCGGTCATACAGTTCCGCTCGAGGGGCCACTCCGATGCGCGATCTCACGCCTCGCCAAAGGCAAATTCTGAATCTGATCCAGAAGACGATCCACACGACCGGCATGCCGCCGACCCGGGCCGAGATCGCTCAGCGCCTGAAGTTCAGGTCGGTCAATGCGGCCGAGGAGCATCTGCGCGCGCTCGAGCGCAAGGGTGCGATCGAGCTCCTGCCCGGCACGTCGCGCGGCATTCGTTTGAAAGATTCGCTGCGCGAGCAGCTCGGTCTGCCGCTCGTCGGGCGCGTCGCGGCCGGCTCGCCGATCCTCGCCGAGGAGCACATCGAGGCGCGCTATCAGATCGATCCCGATCTGTTCAAGACGCAGCCGCACTTCCTGCTTCGCGTGAAGGGCATGAGCATGAGGGACGCCGGCATTCTCGATGGCGATCTCGTGGCCGTGCACCGCACGCCCGACGTCAGGAACCGGCAGATCATCGTCGCGCGGCTCGAGAACGACGTCACGGTCAAGCGCTATCGGCAGGAAGGTCATCGTGTCTGGCTGCTGCCGGAGAATCCGGATTTCGAGCCGATCGAGATCGATCTGCGCAAGGAGTCGTTGACGATCGAAGGCGTCGTCGTCGGCGTGGTCAGGCACGCGATGGAGTAGTGCGAGATGAGCGCCGGCCTCGAAGCGCTCACCGGGCCGCATCTGTGGCGAGGGCGGGCGGGGTGCTCGGCGCAGAGCGTTCGCGTGACCGGCTTCGACGCCCTCGACCGCGCTCTCGGCGGCGGATGGCCGTGGGGTGCAGTCGTCGAGATCTTCGTCGAGCGTTACGGCTGCGGCGAGCTGAGCCTGCTGATGCCCGCGCTCGCGGCGCTGTCCGCTGCCGACGAGGCCGAGCCCGGCTTTTTCGTCTTCGTCGCTCCGCCGTGGATTCCGTATCCGCCGGCGCTGATCCGTCGCGGCGTCGACGTCGGCCGGATCCTCGTCGTCGAGCGGCCGGCGGCCGAGGACGAGACGCTCTGGGCGACGGAGCAGGCCGTGCGGTCCGGCGCGAGCGCCGCGGTGCTCGCATGGCTCGGTTCCGCGAACGATACCGAGCTTCGGCGTCTGCAGCTTTCGGCCGAGGAGCGCGGATGCGGCCTCATGTTGTTTCGTCCGGAGCGCGCGCTGCGGCAAAGGTCGCCGGCCGCGCTCCGCTTGAAGGTCTCGGTCGAGCGCAACGCAACGCGTGTCGATGTCGTGAAGCGTCGCGGCGGAGCGCCCCAGTCGCTTCGTCTCGATCTTTTCTCATATGCCAGCCAAACCGCTCGCTCTGCCTCTCGGAGAGGCTCGATGCCCGCCGGTCGATGCGGGGCATCGTCGTTCCCGCAGCGAGCAGCTGTGGATCGCAGCGCATTGGCCTGGGTTGGCGCTGCAGGCCGTCGAAGCGGTCGGTGCACCTGAAGACCCTCGCCCGACCGTCGTCGTCGAGCCTTCCGGAGGGCGGCTTCGGGTCGTCGCGCTGAACGGCGCGGCGCGCGGCAGGGGGATACGCCGCGGCCTCGACCTCGGCGCCGCCTTCGCCTTCTCGGGTGCGCTGCGCGTGCTCGAGCGATCGCATCGGGCCGAGCGCAGCCTGCTCGAGGCGCTGGCCGTCGTCGGGCAGCGCTTCACGCCGAGCGTGAGCCTCGAGCCTCCGGACGGCCTTCTGCTCGAGGTGCACGCGAGCCTCGCGTTGTTCGGAGGCCTCGAGCGCCTCCGGGCCTCGCTCGGCGAGGCGCTCGCGACGCTCGCGCCGGGCTTCGACATGGCCGTCGCGGCGACGCCGCTCGCCGCGCTCTGGCTCGCGAGGGCCGGAGGCGAGGAGACGGCCGGCGACACGCTGGCCGCGCGCCTCGGACGGTTGCCGCTCGTCGTCACGCGTTGGCCCGATCCCGTGCTCGAGCTGCTCGAAGGGATCGGCGTGACGACGATCGGGGGCTGTCTCAGGCTGCCCCGGGACGGGTTCGCGCGAAGGGTCGGCAAGGTCTATCTCGATGCGCTCGACAAGGCGCTCGGCAAGCGGGCCGATCCGCGTGCGCCGTTCGATCCGCCGACGCATCTCGATTTCGAGGTCGAGCTCGTCGACGAGAGCACGAGCCTGCCGGTCTTCGTCGACGCCGTGACCCGCATGACGGAGCAGCTCGCTCGCGAGCTCGTGATCCGCCATGCGCAGGTCGGGAGGCTCGAGCTCGCGTTCGAGCATCGGCGCGCCGAGCCGACGGTGCATCGGCTCGAGCTCCTCGAGCGCACCGGTAATGGCCTCCGGCTCCTCGAGCTCCTGTGCGACAAGCTCGAGCGCATCGAGCTGCCCGCGCCGGCGACGGCGCTGCGTCTCGTCGCGGGGCCGCTCGAGCCCGCCGTCGGCGAGGCCGGACGCCTGTTCAAAGGCGAAGGCGGCACCGACGGCGGCGCCCGCGCACGGCTCGTCGAGCGTCTGCGCGGGCGGCTCGGCGAGTCGGCCGTGCACGGTCTCTCGCCGGCCGCCGATCATCGTCCCGAGCGCGCCTGGGCGGGGACGGAGGTGCCCGGCGTACTGCGGCGCCGCGGTGCAGGACGGCCGCCGCTTGCGGACGCGGCGCAGGACCCGGCCACGGCGCCCGGCGCCGAGGGCGCGCGCACCGCGGCCGATGCGTGCACCGCGGACACCGCAGGCCACGGTGCGGACGGCTGCGGGCCGTGGGCCGAGCGTCCGCTGTGGCTTTCGCCTGTCCCCGAGCCTCTGCGCAGCGTGGCCGGCGAGCCTCAGCTCGGCGGCAGGCTGCGGATGATCGAAGGTCCTGAGCGCATCGAAAGCGGCTGGTGGGACGGCGGCGACGTCGGCCGCGATTACTTCGTCGCGGTCGGCCCGTCGGGCGAGCGGCTCTGGGTGTTCCGCGATCGGGCCGACGGCCGCTGGTACCTGCACGGGAGGTTCGGCTGATGCGCTACGCGGAGCTCCATGCGCTCAGCAACTTCACGTTCCTGAAGGGCGCATCGCATCCCGAGGAGCTCGTCGAGCGGGCCGCGGACCTCGGCTACGCCGCGCTCGCGCTGACCGACGAATGCTCGGTCGCGGGCGTCGTTCGAGCGCTCGTCGCCGCGGAGCGTCGCGGCATCAAGCTGATCGTCGGCAGCGCGTTCTCGGTCGAAGGCTCGTCGGTGCCGGGCGAGCCGCCGTCGCGCGGTTTCGATGCGGTCGTCCTCGCGCCGAACCGCGCGTCCTACGGCGCGTTGTGCGCGTTGATCAGCTGCGCGCGCCGCGCCGCGCCGAAGGGCGAGTATCGGCTCTCCGCGGAAGACTTCGCGCGCTACCTCGAGCCGTCCGACTGCCTGATCCTGTGGCGGTCGGGCCGAGCGCCCGATCTCGAGGCCGGCGCGTGGCTGAACGCGCGTTTCCGCGGCCGCCTCTGGCTCGCGGTCTCGTTGTGGAGGCGCGGCGGCGAGCGATGCATGCTCGAGCGCTCCCGAGAGGCCGCGGAGACGCTCGGCGTGCCGATGACCGCCGCGGGCGGCGTGCTGATGCACGTGCGCGAGCGGCGCGCGTTGCAGGATACGCTGACCGCGATCCGTCTCAACTCGCGCGTCGACGCGCTCGGCTTCGCCGTGCAGCCGAACGGCGAGCGGCACCTTCGTCCGCTCGAGGAGCTCGAGCGGCTCTACGATCCCGCGCTGCTCGAGGAGACGATCGCGATCGCAAACCGCATCGACTTCTCGCTCCGCGAGCTGCGCTACGAATACCCGTACGAGCTCGTTCCCGAGCACGAGACTCCGGCGAGCCATCTGCGTGCGCTGACCGAGCAGGGGCTCGAGTGGCGCTGGCCCGAAGGCGCGCCCGACAAGGTCCGGCGCATGGTCGAGCACGAGCTCGAGCTGATCCGCGAGCTCGAGTACGAGTCGTACTTCCTGACCGTGCACGACATCGTCCGCTTCGCGCGCGAGCAAGGGATCCTGTGCCAGGGCAGAGGGTCGGCCGCGAATTCCGCCGTCTGCTACTGCCTCGGGATCACCGAGGTCGATCCGTCGCGGATGGAGATGCTGTTCGAGCGGTTCATCTCGAAGGAGCGCAACGAGCCGCCCGACATCGACGTCGACTTCGAGCACGAGCGCCGCGAAGAGGTCATTCAGTACATCTATCGGAAGTACTCGCGCGAACGCGCCGCGCTCGCGGCGACGGTGATCACGTATCGGCCGCGCAGCGCCGTGCGCGACGTCGGCAAGGCGCTCGGCTTGAGCGAGCTGCAGGTCGACGCGCTCGCGAAGTCGCTGCAGTGGTGGGACGGCGACCTCGACGCGGAACGGTTGAAGGAGGTCGGGCTCGATCCCGAGGGTCCGGTCCTGAAGCGCCTTCGGGCACTCGTCGGGCAGATACTGGGTTTCCCGAGGCATCTGTCCCAGCACGTCGGCGGCTTCGTGATCTCGCACGGTCCGCTGAATCGTCTCGTGCCGATCGAGAACGCGGCGATGCCCGAGCGCACCGTGATCCAATGGGACAAGGACGATCTCGAGGAGCTCGGGCTCCTCAAGGTCGACGTGCTCGGGCTCGGCATGCTGACGGCGATCAGGCGCAGCTTCGATCTGATCAACGCGTTCTACGCTGAGAGAAAAATTGTGTCAGACACCTTTTTCCATCGGAAAAAGGTGTCTGACACAATTTTTCCGATATCGCTCGACAAGATTCCCCCCGAGGATCCCGCCGTCTACCGGATGATCTCGAACGCGGACACGGTCGGCGTGTTCCAGATCGAGTCGCGCGCGCAGATGGCGATGCTGCCGCGCCTCCGGCCGCGCTGCTACTACGATCTCGTGATCGAGGTCGCGATCATTCGCCCCGGGCCGATCCAGGGCGACATGGTCCATCCGTATTTGAGGAGGCGCAACGGCGAGGAGCCGGTCACGTATCCGAGCGACGAGGTCCGGCGCGTGCTCGAGCGCACGCTCGGCGTGCCGATCTTCCAGGAACAGGTCATGCAGCTCGCGATCGTCGCGGCCGGCTTCACGCCCGGCGAGGCGGATCGGCTGCGCCGTGCGATGGCCGCATGGCGGCGCCGCGGCGACCTGAGCCATTTCGAGAAGCGACTGATCGACGGCATGCTCGAACGCGGTTATTCGCCCGAATTCGCGAAGCGGCTGTTCGAGCAGATCCAGGGCTTCGGCGAGTACGGCTTCCCGGAGTCGCACGCGGCGAGCTTCGCGCTCCTCGTCTACGTGTCCGCGTGGCTCAAGTGCCATCAGCCGGCGGCGTTCTTCTGCGCGCTGCTGAACAGTCAGCCGATGGGCTTTTACGCGCCCGCGCAGCTGCTGCGGGCCGCGCGCGCGCAGGGCGTCGAGGTCCGTCCCGTCGACGTCATGGCGAGCGGCGCCGAGTCGTCGCTCGAGCCGGACGAGCGGGGCGAGCCCGCGATCAGGCTCGGTTTCGACCGCGTGAAAGGGCTCGCCACGAAGGCGGCGGAGTCGATCGTCGCCGCGCGCGCCGAGGCTCCGTTCGCCGACGTGCAGGATCTCGCCCGCCGCGCGGGCCTCGACGCGAAAGCGCTCGATGCGCTTGCGTCGGCCGGTGCTTTGCGGCCGCTCGCGAGCCACCGTCACCGCGCCCGCTGGGACGTCGCCGGTGTCGAGAGAGGACGGCCGTTGCTCGACACGACCCGGATCCCGGAGGGCGAGCCGCTGCTGCGGCGTCCGCGGGAGGGCGAGGACATCGTCGCCGACTATAAGCGGCTCGGCTTCACGCTGGGCCGTCATCCGCTCGCGTTGCTCCGCGGGCGGCTCGAGCGGATCGGCGTCGTGTCGGCGGCAGACGTGCACGCGCTCGAGGCCGGCCGGCGCGTGCATTCGGCCGGCATCGTGATCACGCGCCAACGCCCGTCGAGCGCATCGGGTGTCGTCTTCGTCACCCTCGAGGACGAGACGGGGTATCTCAATCTGATCGTTTGGACGAGCGTCGCCGAACGCGATCGCCGCGCGTTGCTCGGTGCGAGACTGTTAGGCGTGACCGGACGAATTCAAAAAGAAGGGGAGGTGTTGCACGTGGTCGCGGAAAAGCTGTTCGACTACAGCGGGCTGATAGGAGACCTGGCGGCCGAGGCCAGGAACTTCCGCTGACCGGCCGCCTTCAGATTTCGTAGTCTTCGAAATCCTCGAGCTCTCTCTTCGCTCTTCTCTGCTCCATCAGCTCCTCGAGGCGACGGCGCGTTCTCGCTTCCTTGTCGAGCCGCCGCTTGATGCTCTGCAGCTCGATTTCGTGAATCAGCTCTTCGACGTTGATCTCGACCGACGTGTCCCCGACGTTGTCCGTGATGGCGTCGACGTCGTCGTCTTCTTCGTCTTCCGCCGTCTCGTCTTCCGGAAGATCGTCGTCGATCTCCGGCTCGTCGTGTTTCATCGCTTCCTCCAAAAGCAATCAGAGTCGGTACCGCCCCAGCGGCGGCGGCTTGTTATAAACCTAAGGTAAGACCTTGGCAATAGGGCTGCAAGACGTCTCCATACCGTGTTTTGAAGCTCGTCACAGTGCGCAAAAACTGCCGCGCCGAGGACGCGTCACGCCGCGCGAAGCCGGTCCCTACGACGCGCGTCACACACGCCGAAACGCAACGCGTCGCCGCCCCGAGAAACCCCCGGCCGCGACGTCCGTCGCGCCGTATGGGATCGCATCGAGAGCGCTTACGCGATGAGCTGGTTGATCTGGAAGATCGGCAACAGGATCGCCATCACGATCGCGAGCACGATCAGACCCATGACGACGATCAAGGCGGGCTCGAGCACGCTCAGCATCGTGCCGAGCAGGCTGTCCATTTCGTTCTCCTGATGCGCAGCCGCCCGCTCGAGCATCTGATCGAGCTCGCCGCTCGCTTCGCCGCTGCCGATCAGGTGGATCGCCATCGGCGGAAAGAGCTTCGACTGTCCGAGCGAGCGGCCGATCGCGCCGCCTTCGCTGACGCGGACCGCCGCGTCCTGGATCGCCTCGCGCATCGGCACGTTCGCGACGACCGTCGCACTGATCCGCAAGGCTTCGAGCACCGGAACCCCGCTCGACGTCAGGATGCTGAGCGTCCGCGTGAAGCGCGCGGTATTCGCGCCGCGGTTCACGCGACCGATGACCGGCGCGCGCAGCAGCCAGCGATGGAAGCCGCGCCGGACGTTCTCGACCTTCAGGAGTCGCCCGACGCCGACAATCGCGAGCGCGATCACCGCGATCAGCGCGAACCACCACGTCTGCAGGAAATCGGACAGCGCTATCAGCCCCCGCGTCAAGGCGGGCAGCTCCTGGTTCGTGCTTTCGAAGACGCTGACGACGCGCGGCACGACGTAGATCAGCATCATCACGATGATGCCGAGCGACAGCGCGGTCAGCACGATCGGGTAGATCAGCGCGTGGCTCACCTTCTGCCGCAGCGCGTGCCGGGACTCGGTGTAGTCCGCGAGCCGCTCGAGCACGGCGTCGAGCTTGCCGGCCTGCTCGCCGGCGGAGACCGTCGCCCGATAGACGTGCGGGAACGCGTGCGGGAAGTTGTCGAGTCCCCGCGCGAGCGAGTGACCCTCGAGCACCTTGCCGCGCACGCCGAGCACGATGCTCTTGATGCGCGCCTTCTCGGTCTGCTCGCTGACGGCGAGCAGCGCTTCCTCGAGGGGGAGACCCGCGCGGAGCAGCGTCGCGAGCTGACGCGTGACGAGCGCGAGGTCGAGGCTCGACATGCCGCGGCGGAGCGAGAACCCGCCGCCGGTCCGGCGCTCGCGCGCCTCGACCTCGGAGACGTCGACCGGCAACAGGTGCCGCTCGCGCAGGAGTTGCCGGACGTGCCGCGGGGTGTCGCCTTCGAGGACGCCCTTGTGCTCCTTGCCGCTCGCGTCTACCGCGACGTACTGGTAGGCCCCCATCGCTCGGCGTGCCCGGTCAGTCGCTGCGCGTCACACGCAGCACTTCCTCGAGGGTCGTAATCCCGGCGAGCACCTTGCGCAGCCCGTCCTCGCGAATGCTCGGGCCGCGCTCGCGCGCGTGCCGCTCGAGCTCGTGCTCGCCGGCGCCGTCGTGGATCATCGTCCGCATCGTGCCGTCGATGGTGATCAGCTCGTAGATGCCCGTTCGGCCCTGGTAGCTCGTGCCGTCGTCCGGACGGTACAGCGTCGGCGGGTTCGCCGGATCGACGCCGAGCAGCCGGCATTCGTATTCGCTCGCGCGATACGCCTCGCGGTGGGCGGGATCGATCACGCGCACGAGCCGCTGCGCGAGCACGCCGATCAGGCTCGACGACAGCAGGAACGGCTCGACGCCCATGTCGCGCAGGCGCGTGACGGCGCCGACCGCGGTGTTCGTGTGCAAGGTCGAGAGCACGAGGTGGCCCGTGAGGCTCGCCTGCACGGCGATCTCCGCCGTCTCGAGGTCGCGAATCTCGCCGACCATGACGACGTCCGGATCCTGGCGTAGGATCGCGCGCAGGCCCCGCGCGAACGTCATGTTGACCTTCGTGTTCACCTGCGTCTGGCCGATGCCGTCGATGTGGTACTCGATCGGATCCTCGACCGTCAGAATGTTGCGGCTCGCGTCGTTGATCCGCTCGAGCGCGGCGTAAAGGGTCGTCGTCTTGCCCGAGCCGGTCGGCCCCGTGACGAGCAGGATCCCGTGCGGGCGGTGGATCAGCTCGTCCATCGCCGCCTGGTCCTCGGCCGACATGCCGAGGTGCTCGAGCGTGAGCCGCCCGGCCTGCTTGTCGAGCAGGCGCAGCACGACCCGCTCGCCGTAACCCGACGGGATCGTCGACACGCGCACGTCGACCGCGCGTCCCGCGATCCTTAGCGAGATCCGGCCGTCCTGCGGCAGGCGCTTCTCGGCGATGTCGAGCTTCGACATGACCTTGATGCGCGACACGACGAGCGGCGCGACGGCCCGCCGCGTCGACAGCGCCTCGCGCAGCACGCCGTCGATGCGGAAGCGAACGACGAGCCGGTTCTCGTACGGCTCGATGTGGATGTCGGATGCGTTGTCCTTGACTGCCTGCGTCAAGAGCGCGTTGATCAGCCGGATGATCGGCGCCTCGTCGTCGCTGTCGAGCAGGTCCGACGGCTCGGGCAGCTGCTGCGCGACGGCGAAAAGGTCCTCGTCGTCGTCGAAGCCTTCGACCATCGTGCGCGCGGCGCCGCTCTCGTACGCCGCCTGCAGGTGCTGATCGAACGTCTCGTCGTCGACCTCGACGAAGCGGATCGGCGCGCCGGCGAAGCGCCGCACCTCGGCGAGGCTCAGCATCGATGCGCCCTTGCGGTAGATCGCCGTCATCGGCCTCGCGTCCGCGTCCTGGATCAGCACGCCGTTGCGCTTCGCGAACGCGAGCGGGAGCCGGCGCGAGGCGGTGGGCGCCTCGGGCAGGGCGGCGGCCGGGGCCGCTTCGAGTCCGGGATCGGGATTAGTTGCCATCGCTCGCGTCGGGCTCCGCTGCATCGCTCGAGTCAGGCTCGGCTGCATCGCTCGAGTCGGTCTCGTCCGCATCGCTCGGTTGCGCCGGTCTCGGCTCGAGCTCCGGCAGCAGCGGCACGGTTTCCTCGCGCATCAGCCGGACCGGCTGCTCGGCATCCTCGAGCTGCAGCTGGCGGAAGTACTCGTACTTCTCCAGCGTCACGCTGGACCGCTGGATGCTGTCGCGCAGGATCACGGGCCGGATGAACATCATCATGTTCGTCCTGACCCGCTCCGTCCTGCGCGCGCGGAACAGCCAGCCGAGACCCGGAATCCGTCCGAGGCCGGGCACGCGCTGCTCGTTCTGCCGCAGCTGGTCGTCGATCAGGCCGCCGAGCACGATGATCTCGCCGTCCATCGCGAACACCTCGGTCGTGATGCGGCGCGTGTTCGTGATCAGGTCCGCGGCACCCTCTGCGCCCGGCGCGATGCTCGACTGCTCGAGCTGGATCGTGAGGATCATGCCGTTGCCTTCGTTGATCTGCGGCGTGATCGTCAGCGTCGTGCCGACGTCCTCGCGCTGGATCGTCGTGAACGGATTGACCGATCCCGGCACCTGGCCGACCTGCGCGAACTCGCCGGTCCTGAACGGCACCGTCTGGCCGACGTGCTGCTCCGCCTCGGCGTTGTCGAGCACCATGATCTGCGGCTCGGAGATGATGTTGACCTTGCCGTCCCCGCGCAGCGCCGAGACGAGCGCGGCCCAGCTCGTGCCGCTGTCGCGAAGACGCCCGACCGCGAACACGCCGCCCTCCGGGATCGCCGCGGGCGACGGCGTGTCGCCCTGCGCGGCCGCGCCGAGCTGCACGATGCCCGGCGTGGTGGAGCCGAAGTTCGTGAGGCCGATCGCGTCGTCGCTGTCCGATCCGTCGATCGCCCACGTGACGCCGAGCTGCGCGGCCTTCTCTTCACTCATTTCGACGATGATCGCGTTGACCTGGACCTGCGCGCGCGGGATGTCGATCTGGTCCACGACCGCGAGAATGTTCTGCATCACGCGGGCCGGCGCGCTGATCACGAGCGCGTTCGTCGGCACGTGCGGCCAGATCTGCACGGGACCTTCCTGCGGCGACGCGCCTGCCTCGGCCGGCGTTCCGCCCGGGGCAGCCGGGGCGCTGCCGCCGAACTGCTCGTTGAGGCGCATCGCGAGCTCCTCGGCGTCCGCGTAGCGGAGGAAGTGGACGCGCGTGTCGCCGCCGCCCTGCACGGGCTCGTCGAGCAACGCGATCAGCGCGCGGTAGCGCAGGCGCTCGGTCTGCGAGCCGCTCAGGAGCACGCTGTTCGTGCGCTCGTGCGCCTGCAGCTGCACGGTCGGCGCTCCGCCCGACGCGGCCTGGGCGCCCTGCGCCATCGCGGTCAGCGTGCGCACGACGTCGCTCGCGAACGCATGCTCGAGCCGGATGACCTCGATGTCCTGCTCGGCCTCCCGGTCCATCGCGTCGATCACGTTGACGAGGCGCTCGATGTTCGCGAGACGATCGACGAGAACGAGCACGTTCGAGTTCGGCAGCGCGGTCAAGTGCGCACTTTGGCCCATCAGCGGCCGCAAGACGGGCACGATCTGCGCGGCGCTGATGTTCTGGACGCGCACGACCTGGGTGACGAGCGCCTCGCGGTCGTCCGCGGTGAAAGGCGTCGGCAGCGTGCGGGCGTTCGCGTCCGGCACGATTCGCACGAACTCGCCGTCGTCGATGTCGACGAGATTGTTCATCGAGAGCATCGTCCGGAACGCTTCGTACAGCGCGTCCGCCGACAACGGGGTGTTCGTAAGGAACGTTACGTTGATGTTGCGCACGCGCGAGTCGACGAGGAAGTTGCGTCCGGTGACGGCGCCGATCGCCTCGATGACCGTGCGCAGGTCGGTATCGCGATAGTTCGGCGTGAACTGCGCCCGGACGGGGCTCGCCGCAGCGAGCACGAGAACGGCGAGGGCGGCCATTCGTCCCAGCCGGCCGGACATCGTGCCGACGCTCAACGTTCTCCCCTTTCTCTCGATGACGGGTTCATCATGCTGCCCCCCAACTAATAAATGAGCCGAGCTCTCTAATAAATGAGCCGAGCTCTCGTTACCGTCTGGCGTTCATCAGACTCTGGATCTGAGTCGTGTCGATGACCATCACGTTCGGGACGCCGTTCCGCAGAATCGTGACCGACGCCTGCGTCGACTCCCCGAGCGCGTCGAAGACCTGCAGCGCCTTGGCCGGATCGTCGAGCCTGATGCCGTTGATCTCCGTCACGACGTCGCCGGGCACGAGGCCGAGCGCATCGAACGTCTCCCGGTCGCGGCCGGGATTCAGGCGAAAACCGACCATCTGCCCGCCTTCCATGTGAGGCGCCATCCGGAACAGCTGCGTCAGGTTCGCCGAATTCTCCGTCACGACGTTACGCAGCGACGGATCCTCGCTCGCCGAGTTGTCCGGCTGCGTGAACGCCGGCGGAGGCGGCGGCGCGCGTCCGGCCAGGCCGGTGCTCGCGGTCCGCGTCTCGTCGAAGCGGAGCGTCTCGAGCTGCCCGCCCCGATTGATGATGACCCGATCCCGGTACACCGCGTGCAGCGTCGTGCCCCCGGCGTTCTCGATCTCGTCGCCGACCGCATACGCCTTCTGCTCGCTGCGGCCGCTGACGATATGCGCCCGGGACAGCTTGCCGTTCTCGTCGGCGGTGACCCCCGTCAAGACCAACGGCAGCGTGGTCTCGGGCGCATCGAGCTCGGAATTGACCGGCTCGGCCGGCGCCTCCTCGATCCGCGCTTCCCCGAAGAGGTGTGAGTCCTCGAGCGCCGAGAAGTTCGCCGCGGAGCGGGCGTCGTCCGCCGACGGCTGAACGATTCGGGGGGGTGGGCGGTCGAAGGCATGGTGCGGGATCAGGGCCCAGGTGAGCTCGGCGAGCCGGTACGCGATCGCGAGCAGGAGCAGGGCCACCACCACGGGCGGGAGTACCCGGTTCGCTGATCGGAGCCACTGCTCGGGCGATTGCTCGGTCAGCGCCCCGAGAGTTTTTGCGACGTCGATCACGGCGACCTCCGATCCCGGCGGTACCGAATCATAGGCGCCTGCGGCACGTCGTCACAAGTCGCATACGGGCGACAAGTGGCTGAATTTATAGGACGTAGTGCGCAGATCATGACTCGGGTCACAAGCGGTTGCCGGAACATTGCGAGGTTCCGAATCCGTCGGTAAATTGGGAGACGAAAAGGCCGGATGAATTACCACGCATGTCCGATGATCGACTGAAACCGGGTAGAGAGGACGACCACGGGATCGCCACGGAAGAGGCGCGCCCGATCTTGAAGCGCCCTCCGCTGTATCGCGTCATTCTACTGAATGACGACTACACGCCGATGGAGTTCGTCGTCCAGGTGCTGCAGAAGGTCTTTTCACTGGACCGCAACACGGCGACGCGCATCATGCTGGAGGTGCATACGAAAGGGAAGGGTGTCTGCGGTGTCTACACCTACGAGATCGCCGAAACGAAGGTGGCGCAGGTGACGGGCATGGCCCAGCAGCATCAACATCCGCTGCTTTGCACGATGGAAGAGACCTGATGCTATCTAGCGAACTCGAATACTGTCTGAACGAGGCGTTCCAGCGCTCGCGCGAGGAGCGTCACGAATACATTACGGTCGAGCACCTGCTGCTCGCGCTGCTCGACATTCCGCAGATCATCGAGATCCTCCGCGCATGCGGGGCGGATATCGCGCGGCTCCGGCAGGAGCTCAGCGACTTCATCGAGGATTCGACGCCGCGGCTTCGTCCCGACGAGGATGACGACGTCGACGTGCAGCCGACCCTGGGCTTCCAGCGCGTGCTGCAGCGCGCCGTGTTCCACGTGCAGTCGAGCGGCAAGAAGGAGGTCACGCCGGTCAACGTGCTGGTCGCGATCTTCAGCGAGAAGCAGTCGCAGGCCGTGTACTTCCTCAGCCTGCAGGACGTCTCACGGCTCGACGTCGTGAACTACATCTCGCACGGCGTCGCGAAGCTGCACGAGGACAAGGCGGATCCGGAGCGCACGCTCGGCGATCCGCGCGGCGGCGCGGAGCCGAGCGCGCTCGAGCGTTTCACGACGAACCTGAACGCGCAGGCCGAGGCGGGCAAGATCGATCCCCTGATCGGGCGCGAGCTCGAGATCGAGCGCACGGTGCAGATCCTTTGCCGCCGCCGCAAGAACAATCCGCTCTTCGTCGGCGAGGCGGGCGTCGGCAAGACGGCGCTCGCAGAGGGGCTCGCTCGGCTGATCGTCGAGGGCCGCGTGCCCGACGTGCTCGCCGACAGCACGATCTACGCGCTCGACATGGGCTCGCTGATCGCCGGCACGAAGTACCGCGGCGATTTCGAGAAGCGGCTGAAGAGCGTCGTCGCCGAGCTCAAGAAGCAGCCGGGTGCGATCCTCTTCATCGACGAGATCCACACGCTGATCGGCGCCGGCGCCGCGTCGGGCGGCGTGATGGACGCGTCGAACCTGATCAAGCCCGTGCTCGCGAACGGCGAGCTGCGCTGCATCGGCTCGACGACGTACACCGAGTTCCGCAACATCTTCGAGAAGGACCACGCGCTCGCGCGCCGCTTCCAGAAGATCGACGTCCCGGAGCCGTCGGTCGAGGAGACCGTCGACATCCTGCGGGGCTTGAAGAGCCGCTTCGAGGAGCATCACGGCGTCGTTTACGAGGACGAGGCGCTGCGCGCGGCCGCGGAGCTCTCGGCGAAGCACATCAACGACCGACATCTGCCGGACAAGGCGATCGACGTCATCGACGAGGCGGGCGCGAACTGCCGGCTGCAGCCGGCCGAGTCGCGCCGGATGGTCGTCGACGTCGAGACGATCCAGAACATCGTCGCGAAGATGGCTCGCATCCCGCCGAAGACGGTGTCGGCGTCGGATCGCGACGTGCTGCGCAATCTCGAGCGCGATCTCAAGCTCGTGATCTTCGGGCAGGACGAGGCGATCGAGGCCCTCGCGTCGGCGATCAAGATGTCGCGCTCCGGGCTCGGCGACGAGCGCCGTCCGGTCGGCTCGTTCCTGTTCTCGGGCCCGACCGGCGTCGGCAAGACCGAGGTCACGCGTCAGCTCGCGCTGACGATGGGCGTCGAGCTCGTGCGCTTCGACATGTCCGAGTACATGGAGCGGCACACGGTCTCGCGGCTGATCGGCGCGCCGCCGGGCTACGTCGGCTTCGACCAGGGCGGCCTCCTGACCGAGGCGATCACGAAGAATCCGCACTGCGTGCTCCTGCTCGACGAGATCGAGAAGGCGCACCCCGAGGTCTTCAACCTGCTGCTGCAGGTCATGGACCACGGCACGCTGACCGACAACAACGGCCGCAAGGCGGACTTCCGCAACGTCACGATCGTGATGACGACGAACGCCGGCGCGCAGGAGATGAGCCGCGCGTCCGTCGGCTTCACGAATCAGGACCACACCTCCGACGCGATGGAGGTGATCAAGCGGATGTTCACGCCGGAGTTCCGCAACCGGCTCGACGCGATCATCCAGTTCAAGCCGCTCGACAAGAAGTCGATCGCGCGCGTCGTCGATAAGCTGATCCTCGAGCTCGAGGCGCAGCTCGACAAGAACAACGTGACGATCGAGCTCGAGCCTGCGGCGCGGGAGTGGATCGCGGAGCGGGGCTACGACGAGAAGATGGGCGCGCGGCCGATGGCCCGCGTGATCCAGCAGCACATCAAGCGGCCGCTCGCGGAGGAGCTCCTGTTCGGCAAGCTGGTCGACGGCGGGCACGTCCGAGTGGACGTCGCGCCGGGCGGCGAGACGCTCGAGCTGATCCCGGAGCCCGCGACGCGCGAGCTCGAGCATTTGCCGGAGTGACGCCGACAAAAATGGTGTCAGACACCTTTTTGGGGGGACACCGCGGGATGGTGGCCGAAAAATGGTGTCAGACACCTTTTTCGGCTGCGCCGCGTCCGCTTCGGCGGACGGTGGCCGAAAAAGGTGTCTGACACCATTTTTCGCTACCGCGATCGGTAGACGATCCGGCCCTTCGTCAGGTCATACGGCGTCAGCTCGACCGTGACGCGGTCGCCTTTCAGGATGCGGATATAGTTCTTGCGCATCTTGCCCGAGATGTGGGCCGTGACGATGTGCCCGTTGTCGAGCTCCACCCTGAAGGTCGTGTTCGGTAATGTCTCCATTACCGTGCCTTCGATCTGAATTGCGTCTTCTTTTGCCACAAAACAACGAATTTCGGCCCGAGCGGGGCGCAGAATTGTTGCACAACCTCGGCGGAAGCGGCAAACGGCTCGACGTGGTCCCACCGAAGCGGGCGCGGCGGCAACGCCAGGTCCTTGTCCCGTTGCGGATCGTCGAAGCGGCGGCCGCCGCAGCAGGCGCGGCGTCGCTCGGCAGGCTCCTCTAGGCGGGCGCCTCGCGCGCCGCCGCCTCGGCCCACTCCTCGAAGTCGCGCGTCCACGTGGCCGGCCGCTCGGGCGCGGCGCACCAATCCTCGAGCAGGCGAAGAAAGCGCTCGCGCGGGACGTCGGTCGCGCCGAAGCGGCGCAGATGCGCCGACGCGATCTGGCAGTCGATCAGCTCGAAGCCGCGTGCCGAAAGGTACCTCACCGCGGACACGAACGCCGCCTTCGACGCGTCACTGACGCGGGCGAACATCGATTCTCCGAAGAAGACGCGTCCGATCGCGACGCCGTAGAGCCCGCCGACGAGCGCGCCGTCCTGCCACGCCTCGAACGAGTGGGCCCATCCGAGCCTGTGGAGCCTGCGGTACGCGATCGCCATCTCGTCCGTGATCCAGGTTTCGGACCCGTACGTGCGCGGCGCGGCGCAGCCGTCGAGCACGTCGCGGAACGCGACGTCGGCCGTGATCGAGAACGTGCGCCGGCGCATGGTCCGGCGCAGGCTCCGCGAGACTCTGAGATCGGCGGGAAACAGCACGGCGCGCGGATCCGGACACCACCACAGGATCGGCTGGCCGCGCTCGTACCATGGAAAGATGCCGCGCCGATATGCGGAAAGCAGCCGCTCCGGCCGGAGGTCGCCGCCGGCGGCGAGGAGACCGTTCGGCTCTCTCAGCGCTTCGTGCGGCTCCGGGAAGACGTCCGGATCGCCTCCGGACGAAAGCCACCGGATGGCGCTCATCGCTCCCTAGCGGGCTTCCCGCCGGTACGGCACGTGGTCCTCAAGATAGTCAATGTAAGCATCTACTTGCATCGTCTCACGAGTCAAGAAGTGCTGGACCGCGCGCCGGAAGGCCGGGTCGGCGAGGCGGTGCCACGACCATGTCGCGGTCGGCGAGAAGCCTCGGCTGATCTTGTGCTCGCCCTGCGTCCCGGGCTCGAACTTGTCGAGCCCCTCGCGGATGCAGTACTCGATGCCCTGGTAGTAGCACGCCTCGAAATGCAGGCTGTGAAAGTCCGCGAGGCTGCCCCAGTAGCGGCCGTACAGCGCGCCGCCGCCCCGAAAACAGATCGCGGCGGCGATCGGCATGCGCCCGTAGCGGGCGACGATGACGACGAGGCTCTCCGGCATCGTGCGCGCGACCTCGGCGAAAAACTCGCGGTTCAGGTACGGCGGCCGGCCGCGGCGCAGGAACGTGCGCGCATGGAAATCGTAGACGGCGTCCCAGTCCTCGGCCGAAAGCTCGTCGCCGCGCGCGTGCTCAAAGCGAATGCCCGCCTCGGCGACCCGGCGCCGCTCGCGCCGCGCCTTCTTGCGCTTTTCCGAGCTGAACGTCGCGAGGAACGCGTCGAAGTCCGCGTAGCCGCGGTTGCGCCAGTGGAACTGGCAGCTCTTGCGGGGCAGGTATCCGGCCGCGGCGAACGCCTCGCCCTCGGCCTCGGTCGGGAAGAGGCCATGCAGCGACGACGCGCCGAGCTCGCGGCGGACGTCCTCCGCGGCGCGAAGGAGCGCAGTTTCGATCTCGCGGATCGGCTCGCCCGGCGCGACGAGCAGCCGCCGCCCGGTCGCGGGCGTGAACGGAATCGACGCGACGAGCTTCGGGTAATAGCGGCGGCCGGTCTGCTCGTACGCATCGGCCCAGCTCCAGTCGAAGACGAACTCGCCGCGCGAGTCGTGCTTCACGTAGAGCGGCATCGCACCGACGAGCCGCCCCGCCGCGCGCGCCGTGACATAGGCCGGCTCCCAGCCGGTGCCCGGACCGATGCATCCCGTGCGCTCGAGCGCAACGAGGAACTCGTGGCGCAGGAAAGGGTTCCCGTCCGACAGCGCGTTCCAGTCGCTCGGCGCGATGCCCTCGAGGGAATCGACGCGGTTCAGCTCGAGATCCATCTACGCTTGCTTGCCCGTTGCCGCATGCCCCGCGGGATCTAATGCGGACGTCGCGTTGCGGCCGTCCGTCAGTTTAGCCCGTTTTCCGGTCGGCATCGGTCCCGTTTCGCGGCATTTGGGCGCGTATTCCAAACTTGCCTTTGATCGACAACGCCCATCCGTATAATCAGGCCCTTAAGATCGGAATTTGCGGTAGAACTTGACCAGAGCCAGGGCGAGCACGGCCGTGCAGGGTGTCTTCGTGCCTCGAATCAAGGGTTTGAAGGAATCGGCGTTCTGGGTCCTCACCGGCGTCGGCCTGATCCTGTTGTGGGCGCTCGTGTCCTACGATCCGGCCGACCCTGCGTTCACGTTCTCCGGCAGCGACACCGTCTCGAACCGCATGGGACCGTGGGGCGCGTACTTCGCGGACATCGCGTTCCTGCTGTTTGGCGTCTCCGCGTACCTGTTCCCGATCCTCGTCGTGCTCGCGGGCGTCATGCTGTTCCGCGGCAAGGATCCTTCCGCGCCGCGCGGCTCGGCATGGCTCAAGCTCGGCGGCGTGATCGTGACGATCGCGACGAGCTCGGGGCTTGCGACGCTGCACTTCACCGCGCCGAACCTGCAGCACACGGCCGGCGGCGTCCTCGGCCAGCTCGTCGGCATCGGCCTCGCGAACGCGTTCGGCGTGCTCGGCTCGACCGTGCTGTTGCTCGTGCTATGGCTCGGCGCGGTGTCGCTCGCGACCGGCGTGTCGTGGCTCGCGGTGATGGACGGGATCGGCCGCATGGTCTACGCCGCGCTCGGCGTGCTCCACGAGGCGCTCGGCCGCATCAGGATCTTCTTCGAGGGCCGACGCGCGAAGCAGCAGCGGCACGAGCTCATCACGAAGACGCGCGCGAAGCCGAAGCCGAAGGTCGTGCCGCGCATCGAGCCGACGATCGGCAAGGTCGAGAAGAGCGTCCGCGTCGAGCGCGAGCGGCAGGTGCCGCTGTTCGAGCCGGTCGCGGCCGGCGAGCTTCCGCCGCTGTCGCTCCTCGACGAGCCGCCGCCGCGTGAGGGCGGCTACTCCGCCGAGGACCTCGAGAAGATGTCGCGCCTCGTCGAGCTGAAGCTCGCGGACTTCGGCATCCAGGTCGAGGTCGTCGCCGTGCAGCCGGGGCCGGTCGTGACGCGCTTCGAGCTGCAGCCCGCGCCCGGCGTCAAGGTCAGCCAGATCACGAACCTGTCGAAGGATCTCGCCCGCTCGCTCGCGACCGTGAGCGTGCGCGTCGTCGAGGTGATCCCCGGCAAGCCGTACGTCGGTCTCGAAATTCCGAACGAGGTCCGCGAGCTCGTCTCGCTCGGCGAGATCATCAAGTCCGAGGCCTACGACGAGCTGAAGAGCCCGCTCACCCTCGCGCTCGGCAAGGACATCGGCGGCCAGCCGGTCGTCGCGGATCTGCAGCGGATGCCGCACCTCTTGATCGCCGGCACGACGGGCTCCGGTAAGTCCGTCGCGATCAACGCGATGGTGCTGAGCCTGCTGTACAAGGCCACGCCCGAGCACGTCCGGCTGATCATGATCGACCCGAAGATGCTCGAGCTCTCGGTCTACGAGGGCATCCCGCATCTGCTCGCGCCGGTCGTGACCGACATGAAGCAGGCGGCGAACGCGCTGCGCTGGTGCGTAGCGGAGATGGAGCGCCGCTACGCGGTGATGGCCGGGCTCGGCGTGCGCAACATCGCGGGCTACAACAAGAAGGTGCAGGAGGCCGCCGCGAAGGGGCAGCCGCTCCCGGACCCGACCTTCAAGAAGGTGAACGAGGACGACGAGCCTCGACCGCTCGAGCCGCTGCCGTACATCGTCGTGATCATCGACGAGCTCGCCGACATGATGATGACCGTCGGCAAGAAGGTCGAGGAGCTGATCGCGCGGCTCGCGCAGAAGGCGCGCGCGTCGGGCATCCACATGATCATCGCGACGCAGCGGCCGTCGGTCGACGTCATCACGGGCCTCATCAAGGCGAACATTCCGGCGCGCATCGCGTTCCAGGTGTCGGCGAAAGTCGACTCCCGGACGATCCTCGATCAGATCGGCGCCGAGCATCTGCTCGGCCACGGCGACATGCTGTATCTGCCGGGCGGCACGTCGATCCCGACGCGCGTGCACGGCGCTTACGTGTCGGACAACGAGGTGCATTCGGTCGTCCGTGCGCTGCGGGCGTCGGGCGAGCCGGTATACATCGACGAGGTGCTCGAGGGCCCGGCGAGCGAGGGCGGCGCCGGGCCGGGCGGCGATGCGGGCGGGTCATTGGACGGGGAGCAGGATCCCCTTTACGATCAGGCGGTGCGGATCGTCACGGAAACGCGCAAGGCCTCGATCTCGGGCATCCAGCGACGCCTGAAGATCGGCTACAACCGCGCGGCCAGGTTGGTAGAAACCATGGAGGAGGCCGGCATCGTTGGAGAGTTGCAGTCGAATGGCTTCAGGGAGGTTCTCGCTCCGCCGCCGCCCGAAGACTGAGCGGCACCTGCGTGCCGCGCCCCTGCTGGCCGCTTTCGCTCTCGTCGTCGCCGACTCCGCGTTCCCGCAGCAGGAAACGGACGCCCCAACGGGCAGCGCGCTGCTCGATCGTTTCCTCGACGAGGTCACGACGCTCACCGCGGATTTCGTGCAGACCCTCGAGACGGGCGACGACGTCGAGACGCAGACGGGCCGTCTCGCGCTCGAGCGGCCGAGCCGCTTCCGTTGGCAGTACGAGGAGCCGTACGAGCAGCTCATCGTCGCCGACGGCAAGAATCTGTGGACGCTCGACGTCGAGCTCGAGCAGGCGACGGTCATGCCGCTCGACGACAAGGTCGCGTCGACGCCGGCGATGCTGCTCGGCGGCGATCGCGCCGTGCGCGAGGGTTTCACGGTCGTCGACGAGTTCCAAGAAGACGGTCTCTCGTGGGTCAAGCTCGAGCCGCAGATCGAAGGGACCGATTTCGAGTCCGTGCTGCTCGGCTTCGACGGGCTCGCGCCGCGGCGGCTCGAGTTTGCGAACAGCCTCGGGCACGTGACGACGATCACCCTGACCGACGTCGAGCTGAACGTCGACCTCGACGACGACCTTTTCCGCTTCGATCGACCGCGCGGGGTCGACCTGATCGGCACGCCGGCGCGCTGAGCGATGGTGCCCCTGCGTTATCCGTGGTTCTGGAGGCTGGCCGGCTGGCTGATGATCATCGCGGTCATCGTCGGCAGCCTGATGCCGGGCCAGGCGCTCCCGAGACTGGTCGCAAGCGACAAGCTGCTGCACGCCAGCGTCTACTTCCTGCTGATGATCTGGTTCGCGGGCCTCTATCGGCGCAGCCGGCACGCGTGGATCGCCCTCGGATTGATCGCGCTCGGGCTCACCCTCGACGTGCTGCAAGGCATGACGACGACCCGCACGTTCGATCCGCGCGACATCGCGGCGAACGTCTGCGGCATTCTCGCGGCGTTCGTGCTGTCCTATCGGCTGCTCGAAGGATGGTGCCAGCGCATGGAGCGGTGGCTCGTGCCGTCGTGATGCGCGCGGTCGGCGAGACGCGATAAGATTTTCCGATGCTTGATCCGAAGCTTCTCCGTACTGAGCTCGACGGCGTCGCGCGCGCCCTTGCACGGCGCGGGTTCGTGCTCGACCGCGGGCGTTTCACCGAGCTCGAAAGCGAACGCAAGCGCGTGCAGGTCGAGGTCGAGTCGTTGCGACAGAAGCGCAACGAGCGCTCGAAAGAGATCGGGCGCGCGAAGGCCGCGGGACAGGACGTCGAGCCGCTGAAGGCCGAGGTCGCCGAGCTCGGTCGGCTGCTGTCCGAGGCCGAGCAGGCGTTCGACGCCGTCAGCGCCGAGATCGACGCGCTCGCCGCGGGCCTGCCGAACATCCCGCACGAGAGCGTGCCGGACGGCGCCGACGAGACGTCGAACGTCGAGGTCCGCCGTCGCGGCGAGCCGCCGCGCTTCGACTTCGAGCCGCTCGACCACGTCGCGATCGGGCAGCGGCTCGGGCTCGTCGATTTCGACGCCGCCGCGAAGCTTTCGGGCGCCCGCTTCGTCGTGCTGCGCGGGGACGTCGCGCGACTGCACCGCGCGCTCGCGCAGTTCATGCTCGACCTTCACGCGCGCGAGCACGGCTACACGGAGATCTACGTTCCGTATCTCGTCCGGGACGCGGCGCTCTACGGCACGGGCCAGCTGCCGAAGTTCGCCGCGGACCTCTTCGCGGTCGAAGGAGGGTACCGTCTGATCCCCACGGCCGAGGTGCCGCTGACGAACCTCGTCCGCGACGAGATCGTCGATGCGTCGGTGTTGCCGATGCGCCTGATGGCACACACGCCGTGCTTCCGCTCGGAGGCGGGATCACACGGGCAGGACACGCGCGGTATGATCCGACAGCATCAGTTCGACAAGGTCGAGCTCGTGCACATCGTGCGTCCCGACGAGTCGTACGCGGCGCTCGAGGCGCTGACGTCGCATGCGGAGGCCGTGCTCGAGCGGCTCGGGCTCGCGTATCGCGTCGTCGCGCTCTGCGCGGGCGACCTGGGCTTCGCCTCCGCGAAAACGTACGACCTCGAAGTCTGGCTGCCGGGGCAGAATCGCTACCGCGAGATCTCGTCGTGCAGCAACTGCGAGGCGTTCCAGTCGCGGCGCATGCAGGCACGCTGGCGCAATCCCGATACCGGGAAGCCCGAGCTCGTGCATACGCTGAACGGCTCGGGCGTCGCCGTCGGACGGGCGCTCGTCGCGGTGCTCGAGAACTACCAGCAGGCGGATGGTTCCGTGCGTGTGCCCGACGTGCTGCAGCCGTACATGGGCGGGCAGACGGTGATCATGCCCCGTTGACGTCGGCCGCGAGCTCCTCGCTCAGTCGGCGGCTTGCAGTCTGACCTCTTTGCCGTTGTTCTGGGGCCGCTCGCCGCATGGTTCATGCACGATTGGTGTCGGTGGCGGGCGGGCGCTGCGTGATATGGGCGTCTTGGGGACCGCCGCAAGGCGTCACTTCGCGAGCGGATTCGGCCGCATCTGGAAGTGGACGACGAGCGGCTTCGTGCCTTTGCCGCCTTCCATGAGCCACGGCGTGCGGTCGCCGCTCGGCACCCATAGCCCGCGGCCCTTCCAGCCGGCTTCCGGGTCGTCGATGCGGCCGTCGAAGCCCTTCGTGTAGAAACCGAGCGGATACGGCACGCGCAGCGTCACGAACTCGCCGTCGACGAGCGCGTGCACGCCGTCGAACAGATTGCCGGTCGCGATCGGCACGTTCGCGCCGAGGCCGAGCGTGTTGTGCTGATCGACCCACGTGTAGTAGCTCGACTCGACGCTCTGCTCCGGCAGGCCCTCGAAGCCGGGGCCGGGGAACCGGTAGAAGCTCCAGCCTTCGGGGCAGTGGTTGCCCGTCGCGTCCGGACCGTTCAGCGGGCCCTTGCACTTGCTGCGATCGAACGAGCCGAGGTGCCCGCTGCCGAGCGAGACCCAGACGACGCCGTTGCGGTCGATGTCGGCGCCGCGAACGCCGAAGCCGGGCAGAGGCGGCGTGTAAATCTCGGCGAGCGCGGTCGCGGGCGGATTCGGACCCGGGTCGAGACGGACGATCGCGCCCGGATAGCCCAGGCTCGAGCCCCACACGGAGCCGTCCACGGGGCTCGGCATCACGGCATAGAAGCCGGCGGCGATGCGCTTGTCCTTCGTCGGATCGACCGGCTGATCCGGCTCGACGTACTCGTCGCGCCGGCCGTTGCCATTCGTGTCGAGCACGAGCGCCGTCCAGCCCTGCGCGAGCGCCGCGTCTCCCGTCTCGTCGAACACGCGCGTCTTCAGCCAGCCGACGACCTGTCCGCCGCCGCTCGTCCAGAGCGTGTGATCCTCGTCCTCGGCGAACTGCAGGTGGTGCGTCGAGAAGCACGTGTCGACGAACGTGTACTTGCCGCTGTCGGGCTCGTACACGGCGAGGTGCCTGCCGGACCGCTCGAGCGGGAAGAGCTTCGCGGACGGATGCTCCGAGCCTTCCCGGCAGAAGTCCGGATTCTCGGGACCCCTGATCCGTGCCGTGTACCAGACGCGGCCGAGGTGATCGAACATCGGGTTGTGCGCGTTCGCGCGGCTGTCCCAGATGATCTCGTCGCCCCAATAGGGCGACGGAGCCGTCGGCGGCGTCTCCGCGGTCGACGGCGTGTCGGGGTCGCGCACGGGCGCATGGAACGTCGTCGCGACGTTCGCGACCGGATCGAGGATCGGGAACTCGTCCGTCGAAAGCTCCGGCGCGCCGAAAAGCTTGCCGTGCGCGTTCACGGTAGGGGTCCTGCGATCCGTCGACGACAGGTCGTGCATGTACGCCTTTTCGTTTGCCCAGTCCCTGACCGTGACGACGACGTTTCGCTCGAGGCCGCTCGGCCGGGTCGGGCGGGCTTTCGGCAGCTCGCCGGCCGCGATGCGGTCGGTCCAGTCGGCGAGATAGCGGAACGGCACGCCGGCGAGCTGTCCGCCCGCGATGGCGATCATCTGCGCGCCGGCCTGTCCCGACCGCAGGCGCCGGGTCCACGCGTCGACCGAGCTCTCGAACTCGCCGAGCGAAGGCGGGATCGTCCGCGTCGATCGCTGGCCGAGCTGATGGCAGCCGATGCAGCCCAGGTTCTTCATCGTCGCGACGTAGCGATTGAGGCCGCCGGGAATCGCCTCGAGCTCCGAGGCGTCGGGCAGCTTCATCATCGCGTACCAATAGGCTGCGGGATACGTTTCGGCGGCGACGGCAGGATCGGTCGCCGGAACCGCGGTCAACGCGATCCGCTCCCCGGGCCTGGCCGCGACCCGCTGCGAGTCGACGAGGCCGTAGCCGCGGACCCACACGCTGTATGCCGCCTGCGGCAGATCCGGAACGACGAAGCGGCCCTGGTCGTCGGTGACGACGATCCGGATGAAGCGTGTGTCGAGATCGGAGGTCTCCGCGATGACCCAGACGCCCCCCTCCGGTCCGTTGCGGCTCATGACGACGCCGCCGATGTCGTCGGCGTCGATGTCGACGTCCGCGCTCGTCTGCGCGCGGGCGGCCGACCCCATCGACGCGAGAATTGCGGCGACTGCCGCGGCCACGCACGCTTGCCGTCGGCTCGTGCGACGGTCCAAGGGTTCCGGAGTGGTCATCTGGCCTCCTCGCTCTCAGGTCGCTCCTCAGTAGATCGGAACGCCTGCGGGCGTGCAAGAGCCTCAAGTTGTGTCCGACGGGCGGCGAGCTATACTCGCCGATGACCCGTGACGAGCGGCGCAAGAGAGGGGAGCGCGGTACTCGAAACATGCGCTCGGCACCGGGCGACGCCGTTGCGCCGATGGCTGCCGGCAGCCTACTGCCGAAGCGCCCACTGAAGCCCTAGTCTCTCTCCACGATCGCGCCACGGGCGTGGGTCGATCGCGACGGAGACCGTCGAAGCAGAGGCGATACCGAGTGCTGAGCACACTGACAACGTCGCATAGGCTCGGCGCGCTGCACGAAAGGCTCTTTCACGATGCGATCGATCCGATCGTCATCGAGGATCTCGACGGACGCATCCTCGACGTCAACGATGCCGCAGTCGAAGCGTTCGGCTGGCCTCGCGAAGAGCTGATTGGACGGCCGTATACGGTGCTCGTGCCGCGCGAGCTCTGCGCGGAAGAAGCAACGCTGCGGCGCCGCTGCGCAGCGGGCGGAAGGCTGCGCAGAATGCGCGGCCTGCGCGTCGGCCGGGACGGCGCGTCGTTCGAGGTCGCGCTGTCGCTGTCGCTGCTGCGCGGAGACGATGCTTCAGCGGCCGCGATCGCCGCAGTCACCGGCCTGTCGACGCCGTCGTCTCGCGAGGCCCAGACCGGCGGTCCGCTCGTGGTCGACCCGAAGCTCGCCGCGCTCGCCGCGTGGGCGGAATCGACCGTCACGGGTATCTTCGACGTCGATCTCGTCACGCACCGCGTGTACTGGTCGCCCGAGCTGTACGCGTTGCTCGGTCTGCCCACCGAATCGGCCGGCTTCCTCGCGCAGAACGAGATTCCGGATCACGTCCACCCGGACGACCGGCCGCGCGTGCTCGCCGCGATCCGGCGCTCGCAGGATCCCGGCGGCGACGGCTTCTTCGAGACCGAGCATCGCATCGTCCGGGCCGACGGCGCGGTGCGCTGGCTGCTCGTGCGCGGGCGAACGCTGTTCGAAGGCGGCGGCGATCGCCGTGCGGTGCGTGCGGTCGGTATCGTGTGGGACGTGACGGCGCGCAAGCAGGCCGAGGAGGACCGGCTCAAGGCGCTGATCGACGTGTCGTCGCACCGCGCGTGGGCGTGCGACGCGGACGGCCGCCATTTCGAGGACTCGCCCGCGTGGCGGGCGCTGACCGGGCAGTCGCAGTACGTGTGGTCGCGCACCGGCTGGATCGGCGCCGTGCATCCCGACGAGCGCGGCGACGCGGCGGCGGCGTGGCGCGAGGCGGTCACGCGGCGCACGAGCTACGACGGCGAGTGGCGCGTGCTCGACGCTGCGGGCGACACGCGCCACATGCGCATCCGCGCGCTTCCGCTCGTGAACGACGACGATACGGTTCGCGGCTGGGCCGGTGTCGGCGAGGACATCACGGACAGGAAGCGCGCGGAATTCGAGGCGGCGCGCGCGAGCGAGCGGGAGCGTGAGGCGAACGCGCTGCTCGATGCGATCTTTGCCGCCGCGCCGATCGGCCTCGGGTTCTGGGATCGGGATCTTCGCTTCCGCAGGATCAACGAGCGTCTCGCCGAGATGCACGGCATCTCGCCGGCGGAGCACGAGGGCAAGCGCCTCGACGAGCTTCTGCCCGACATCGAAGCGCCGGAGGAGCTGTACCTCAAGTGGCGCGAGGTGCTCGCGACGGGTGAGCCCTGGCTCGGCGTCGAGGTCCGCGGTGAGACGCCGGCGCGTCCCGGGCAGCAGCGCACGTGGAAGGAGGATTTCTTCCCGGTGCGCGTGCACGGCGAGATCGTCGGCGTCGCGGCGGTCGTGCAGGAGATCACCGAGCGGCGGCTCGCCGAGGCGCAGCTCCGCGAGAGCGAGGCGCGCTTTCGGCAGCTCGCCGACAACGCGCCGTTCATGGTCTGGGTCACCGCGCCCGAGGGCGCGTGCATCTTCCTGTCGCGGTCCTGGTACGAGTTCACCGGGATCCCGCCGGCGGCGGGGCTCGGCGCGGGGTGGCTCGAGGCCGTGCACGCGGACGATCGGCGTCGTTTCGAGGAGGCGCTTCGCGAGGCGCAGGACCGGCTCGAGCCGTTCCGGCTCGAGTTCAGGATGCGCCGCCACGACGGCGAGTATCGCTGGGTGCTGCAGGCGGCGGCCCCGCGCTTCAGCCCGGGCAGCAAGTTCAAGGGCTACATCGGCTCGATCATCGACATCACGGAACGAAAGCTCGCCGAGCAGGAGCTCGAGAACGCGGACCGGCGCAAGGACGAGTTCCTCGCGCTGCTCGCGCACGAGCTGCGCAACCCGCTCGCGCCGCTGACGACCGCGACGGAGCTGCTCGGCCGACTGCCGTCGGACGAGAAGCTCGACGAGCTCCGAAAGATGATCGAGCGGCAGCTGAATCATTTGACGCGCCTCGTCGACGATCTGCTCGATACGTCGCGCATCACGACGGGCCGCATCGTCCTGCAGCAACGCCGCGTCGACCTGCGCGAGATCGTGCGTCACTCACTCGAGACGAGCCGGGCGCTGATCGAGTCGCGCGGGCATGAGGTCGACTACGTCGAGCCCGCCGAAGCGGTTCTCGTCGACGCCGATCCCGTCCGGCTCGCTCAGGTCGTGACGAATCTGCTGAACAACGCCGCGAAGTTCACGCCGCCCGGCGGCCGCATCGAGCTGCGGATCGAGCCGCGGGACGCCGAGGCCGTCATCGTCGTGCACGACAGCGGCGTCGGCATTGCGCCGGAATCGCTGCCGCACCTCTTCGATCGCAAGAAGCGGATCGACGAGCCGCACGAGGACGCCGGGCTCGGCCTCGGACTGTCGCTCGTGAAGCGGCTCGTCGAGCTCCACGGCGGCACGGTCGAGGCGCTGAGCGAAGGGCTCCGCTGCGGCGCGACCTTCGTGATCCGCCTGCCGCGGGCCGGCACGTCCGCGGACGCCGGGGCCGCGGACGCCGCGGAGGCGCCGCCCGCGCCGCACGCCGGCATCCCGCCGAGCCGGCGGATCCTGATCGTCGACGACAACGACGACGCGGCACAAAGCCTCGCGCTGCTCCTCTCGCACGCGGGCCACGAAGTGCGCGCCGTGCGCGACGCGCGCTCGGCGCTCGAGACCGCGCGCTCGTTCGAGCCGGAGGTCGTCCTGCTCGACATCGGCCTGCCGGACATGGACGGCTGGGAGCTCGCGCGGAAGCTCCGCGCGCAGGCGTGCAGGCCGGAGCTGAAATTGATCGCGATCAGCGGCTACGGCCAGAAGGCGGACCGCCGGCGCTCCCGCGACGCCGGCATCGACCACCACCTCACGAAACCGGTCGACTACGCCGCGATCGCGGCCTGCCTCTGACGGAAGACCGGCGGAAGACCGGGTCAGAGCGCCTTGACTCAGTCCAGGCGAGCTGACGTACCGCAGTTGAGTTTCACCTCATCTCGCCTTGACTGAGTCAAAGGGTCCTGACCCCAGGAGGACCGGCGTCGGTGTCGGTTCCCCGTCCGCGAACTGCAGCGCCGCGAGGCGCGCGTAGAGCGGGCTCTCGTCGAGGAGCTGCGCATGCGTGCCGACGGCGACGACGCGGCCGCGATCCATGACGACGATGCGGTCGGCCTTGCGGACGGTCGCCAGGCGGTGCGCGATCACGATCGTCGTGCGGTGCTCCATCAGCCGCTCGAGCGCCCGCTGCACGACGCGCTCGCTTTCCGCGTCGAGCGAGCTCGTCGCCTCGTCGAGCAGCAGGATCGGCGGGTCCTTCAGGAGCGCGCGGGCGATCGCGATGCGCTGGCGCTGGCCGCCCGAGAGCCGCGTGCCGCGCTCGCCGAGGAACGTGTCGTACCCTTGCGGCAGTGCGCGGAGGAACTCGTCGGCGGCCGCGGCGCGCGCGGCCGCCTCGATCTCCGCGTCGCTCGCGTCCGGACGTCCGTAGCGAATGTTCTCGCGGGCGGTCGCGCCGAAGAGCACGGTGTCCTGCGGCACGAGCCCGATGCGGTGCCGCACGTCCTCGGGTCTCGCCTGCGCGATGTCGACGCCGTCGATCAGGATGCGCCCGGCGCTCGGATCGTAGAAGCGGAGCAGGAGCTGAAACGTCGTGCTCTTGCCCGCGCCCGACGGACCGACGAACGCGACCGTCTCGCCGGGCGCGATCTCGAGCGTCACGCCGTCGAGGGCCGCGACCTCGGGCCGCGACGGATAGCGAAAGCTCACGTGCTCGAACGTGATTCGGCCGCGCCCGGGCACGGGCAGCGCGCGCGGCCGCTCGGGCGCCCGGATCGACGGCTGCGCGTCCTTGAGCTCGACGAGCCGCTCGAGCGCGCCCGCGGCGCGCTGCACCTCGCTCCACATCTCGCTCAGCGATGCCGCGGAGATGCCGAGGAAGCCCGCGTACAGGAGGAACTGCGAGAGCTCGCCGAACGTGATCGTGCCGCCGACGACCTGATACGCGCCGACCCAGAGCACGAGCGTGATCGCGCCGAACACGAGCATCGTCGCGATCGCGGTCAGGAGCGCGCGCACGCGCACGCGCCGCACTGCGACGCCGAACGAGTGCTCGACGGTCTCCGCGAAGCGGCGCGTCGCGAGCGCCTCGAGCGTGAACGCCTGCACGGTCTGCGTTGCATTGATCGTCTCGGCCGCGAGCGCGCTCGCGTCGGCGATCCGATCCTGCGAATCGCGCGAAAGCCGGCGGACGCGTCGGCCGAGCACGATCAGCGGCACGACGACGACCGGCATCAGGAGCACGATCATCGTCGTCAGCAGCGGGCTCGTCAGGACGAGCATCGCGAGCGAGCCGACGAGCGTCAGCGCGGAGCGGAGCGTGATCGAGATGCCGGCGCCCGCGATCGACTGCACGAGCGTCGTGTCCGCGGTGAGCCTCGACAGCACCTCGCCGGTGCGCGTGACCTCGAAGAACGCGGGATCCATCCTGATCACGCGTGCATAGACCTGCGTGCGCAGGTCCGCAACGACGCGCTCGCCGAGTCGCGTGATCAGGTAGTAGCGCAGCGCCGCGAACGTGCCGAAGGCGGCAGCGGACGCGATGAACGCGACGAAGTAGCGGTCGATCGTCGCCGTGTCGCGGACGACTAGGCCCTCGTCGATCAGAAAGCGCAGCGCGATCGGCAGCGCGAGCTGCGCGGCCGCCGCGACGAGCAGCGCCGCGACGGCGGCCGCGAGCAGCGGCGCGTGCGGCGCGAGGAGCGGCGGCAGCGCGCGCAGCGGCTTCAGCGAGCGTGCCTTCGGGCGATCCGGAGTGGCAACGGCCATTCCGCCAGCGTAACGTGAAATCCGTGCCGGCGGTCTGCTTCGTGCGAGCGCCGTCGACGACGCCGACCACGGGAGGCACGCAATGCACGACGACGAGCGTATGCCGGGCGGGCTCCGTGCGCGGGCCCACCGGCCCGCGATCGCGCCGATCCTCGAGCCTGCGTCGATCGCGCTGATCGGTGGGAGCGAGCGGCCGGGCTCGCTCGGCACCGTGGTGCTGCGGAATCTCCTCGATGCCGGGTTCCCGGGCGACGTCTACCCGGTGAACCCGAAGTACTCGAGCGTGCAGGGCGTGCGCTGCTACGCGCGGGTCGGCGACATCGGCCGCCCGGTGGACCTCGCGCTGATCGTCGCGCCGGCCCGCGTCGTGCCCGGCGTGCTCCGCGAATGCGGCGAGGCCGGCATCCGCGCGGCGGTGATCCTGTCCGGCGGCTTCCGTGAGACCGGCGCGATCGGACGCGCGCTCGAGGACGAGACCGTGCGCGTCGCCCGCGCATACGGCATCCGCTTCATCGGACCCAACTGCCTCGGCGTGCTGCGCCCGGCCGCGAGGCTGAACGCGAGCTTCAGCCAGGCGATGGCGAAGCGCGGACGCGTCGCGCTCGTGTCGCAATCGGGCGCGGTCTGCACGGCGCTGCTCGATTGGGCGAGCGCGCGCGAGATCGGCTTCTCGAACGTGATCTCGACCGGCATCGGCGCGGACGTCGACTTCGGCGAGATTCTCGACTACCTGCTGCTCGATGCCGAGACGCGCGCGATCATGCTGTACGTCGAGGGCGTGCACGACGCGCGCCGCTTCCTGAGCGCGCTTCGCGCCGTGTCGCGCGCGAAGCCGATCGTCGTGATGAAGGTCGGACGTCACGCCGCAGGCAGCCGCGCGGCCGTGTCGCACACCGGCGCGCTCGTCGGCGCGGACGACGTCTTCGAGGCGGCGCTCGATCGGGCAGGCGTCGTGCGCGTGCGCGAGTACGCGGACTTCTTCGCGGTCGCCGAGACGCTGCACGTCGGCATCGCGACCGACGGGCCGGCGCTCGCGATCGTGACGAACGGCGGCGGGCCGGCCGTGATGGCTGCGGACGCCGCGGCCGACAAGGGCCTCGTGCTCGCGACGCTCGGCGACGCGAGCATCGCCGCGCTCGATCGGCGGCTGCCGGCCGCGTGGTCCCATGGCAATCCGATCGACGTCCTCGGCGATGCTGACCCCGAGCGGTACGCGGCCGCGGTGCGCGTCGCCGCTGCGGATCCCGCCGTGCACGGCGTGCTCGCGATCCTGATCCCGACCGCGCTGACCGACGCCTCCGCGGTCGCGGCGGCTGTCATCGACGAGGCGCGGCGCACGACGAAGCCGGTGCTCGCGTGCTGGGTCGGCGACGCGTCGATGCGCGCGGCGTGGGCCGCGTTTCGCGCGGCGCGGATTCCGGTGTTCAAGACGCCGGAGGATGCGATCGAGGCGTTCGCCGCGATCGCGGCGCACAGGCGCAACCAGGAGGAGCTCCTGCAGGTGCCGCCGCCGCTGCGCCGTCTGGACCCGCCGGACACCGACGCCGCGCGGCGCATCATCGAACGTGCGCGCGCGGAGGGGCGGCGCGTGCTCGATCCGATCGAGTCGAAGCGCCTCCTCGCGGCGTTCCACGTTCCGGTGCTGCCGGCCGCGCAGGCCGCGACCGCGGACGAGGCGGCCGCGCGCGCGAGAGAGATCGGCTTCCCGGTCGCGATGAAGCTTCTGGCCCCCGATATCACGCACAAGACGGACGTCGGCGGCGTGCGCCTCGGCATCGCGTCCGAGGCGGACGCCCGCGCCGCGTTCGAAGCGATCGTCGCGTCGGCCGCGGCCGCGCGCCCGGATGCGCGGATCGACGGCGTGCTGCTCGAGCCGATGCATGCGCCGCACCGCGCACGCGAGCTGATGCTCGGCGTGTCGACGGACGCCGTGTTCGGTCCCGTCGTCAGCGTCGGCCTCGGCGGGACGCTCGTCGAGGTCATCGCGGACCGGGCCGTCGGCCTGCCGCCGCTGAACCGCCTGCTCGTCGAGCGAATGATCGAGCGGACGCGCGCGGCGAAGTCGCTGGGGGCCTTCCGCGGCGCGCCGCCCGCGAACCGCGACGCGCTCGTCGACGCCGTGCTGCGCGTGTCGGAGATGGTGTCGCAGCTGCCGTGGCTCGGCGAGCTCGACATCAACCCGCTGATCGTCGATGCGGCCGGCGCCGTCGCGATCGATGCGCGCGTCGTGCTGCGCGACGCGCCCGCGGACGAGCGGCCGTACGCGCACATGGCGATCCATCCGTATCCGACCACGCTCGAGCGGCGCTACGTGCTGAGGGACGGCACGCCGCTGACGATCCGGCCGATCCGCCCGGAGGATGCGCCGCTCGAGGCGCGGTTCGTCGCCGGGCTGTCCGAGCGCTCGCGATACCTGCGATTCATGTATGTGCTGAAGGAGCTCACGCCAGAGATGCTTTCGCGCTTTACACAGATCGATTACGACCGCGAGATGGCGCTGATCGCGGTCGTGGACGCGGCCCACGGCGAGGCCGTCCGGACCGGCGCTCCGCGTCCGCCCGAAGCGGCAGCGGACGGCGCCGCGCACGGCGCGGACGCCGAGCAGGTCGGCGTCGCCCGCTACATCGTCGACGCCGACGGCAGGCAGTGCGAGTTCGCCGTGGTCGTGGCCGACCGCTGGCAGGGCCGGGGCGTCGCGACCCGGCTGCTGCGCGACCTGATCGCGGCCGCGCGCGGGCGGCGGCTCGAGCGGATGAACGGCGTCGTGCTGCGCGAGAACGCGAACATGCTCGCGCTCGCGCGCGACCTCGGCTTCGAGCAGCAACCCCATCCCGAGGACTCGAAGCTCGCGCTGATCAGCCTTGAGCTGTAGAAACGGACGGCCCGGACACGGCCCGACCGGTGCCCGGGCGGCGGCCTTGTGGTAAAAAAGCGTGACCGCCCGCGCCGCTCAGCGAGGCGCGTCGATGGTTCGGGGGAGGCGTGGTGCCTTTGCCACGCCACGGATATAGGAGGGAATCGCATGCGACGATGGGTGATACCAGGTCTGCTCGCTTCCGCTTTTGTTCTCGCGGGACAGGCTAGCGCCCACCATTCGTTTGCCGCTGAGTTCGACGCGGACAAGCCGATCGAGCTCGATGGCATCGTGACGAAGATCGAGTGGACGAATCCGCACGTGTGGGTCTACTTCAACGTGAAGGACGCCGAGAGCGGGGAAGTCACGAACTGGGGCGCCGAGCTCGGTCCTCCGCATCAGCTGCAGCGCCGCGGCTGGCGCCGTAATACGCTCGAGATCGGCACCGCGATCTCCGTCGACGGCTTTCTCGCGCGAAACGGCACGCCGCGAATGAACGCGCGCAGCATCACGATCGCGGCGACGGGCGAGACGCTCGGCACGGGCACGAGCCAGCTGCAGGGCAACTGATCGCCACGGCCGCCCGGCGGCGGTCCTCGCCGAGGCCGCAGCCGGGTGCGCCGCGGTCCTCCTTGACCCGACCGCCGCGGTCGCCGCTACAATCGCCGGGGGAAAAGAAACGCGACCGCTCCGCAGAATCGCTGAAGCGATCGAGATCATGATGCCCGTCGGGCATCTTCACGAGAGGATCTATTGCATGATAGAGCCCGTGCGCTCGCGGATTCCGCGAGAAATTTTCCGCTTCGCCGTCATGGCCGCGGCCGCCGCCGTCTCGGCGGTGGGCTTTGCTCAGCCTCCTCGCATTCCCGACGGCTACATCGCCGGCGTCGTCGAGAGCGAGAACGGGCCCGAGGCCGGCGTCTGGGTCATCGCCGAGACGACCGAGCTCAAGACGCCGTACACCAAGATCGTCGTGACCGACGACGAGGGCCGCTACGTGCTGCCCGAGATGCCGGAGGCGACCTATCGCGTGTGGGTCCGGGGGTACGGGCTCGTCGACTCCGAGCCCGTCGAGGGGCGGCCCGGCGACCACGATCTCGCGCTCGAGGCGGTCGTCGCGAAGACGCCGCAGGAGGCAGCGCACGTCTATCCCGCCAATTACTGGTTGTCGTTGCTCGAGCTGCCGGAGGAGGACGAATTCCCCGGCACCGGGCCGAGCGGCAACGGCATCTCGCCGTCGATGCAGGAGCGCGGGCAGTGGATCTATAACCTGAAGAGCACCTGCAACTTCTGTCATCAGCTCGGCAACGAGATCACCCGCAGGCTCGATCACATGGACCACCTCGGGTTCGCGTCGCACGAGGAGGCATGGATCTATCGCACGCAGCTCGGCGTGCGCGGCGGACAGATGGCAGGCGGGTTCGCGGCGTTCGGGCAGGAGCGCGCCGCGAAGTTCTTCGCCGACTGGACGCGCCGCATCGAGGCCGGCGACGTGCCGCCGGCGCCGCCGCGCCCGGAGGGCGTCGAGCGCAACGTCGTGATCACGCTGTGGGATTGGGGCGTCGATCACTCGTTCATGCACGACGAGGTCTCGACCGACAAGCGCGACCCGACCGTGAACGCGTACGGGCCGATCTACGCGGTGTCGTCGGGGCACGGCAAGCTGACGGTGCTCGATCCGATCGAGAACCTGACGTACGAGCTGACGATCCCGACGCGTGAGGACCCGCGCGTCGTCACGTCGCGCTTCCCGCCGCCGGGCATGCCGTCGAACTTCTGGGGCAACCGGCACATCTGGGGCCTCGAGAACCCGGCGGATCCTCACAACCCGATGATGGACCACAAGGGCCGCGTGTGGATGACGTCGAAGATCCGCAACGAGCAGCCCGCGTGGTGCCGCCGCGGCTCCGGCAACAAGTTCGCGGAGTACTATCCGCTCAACTTCAGCAACCGGCAGGCGTCGTACTACGACCCGGCGACCGGCGAGTTCGTGCTGATCGACACGTGCTTCGCGACGCATCACCTGCAGTTCGACAACGACCCGGACAACACGCTGTACTTCAACGAGCTGCTCGGTCCGATCGTCGGTTGGATCAACACGCGTCAGTTCGACCTGACCCGGGACGAGCAGGCGTCGCAGGGCTGGTGTCCGCAGATCCTCGACACGAACGGCGACGGGCGGATCACGAAGCCGTGGAACCCGGCCGGCGGCGAGTTCGATCCGAGCCGTGACACCGAGGTGCGCTACAACCTGTACGGGGTCATCCCGAGCCCGGTCGACGGCTCGGTGTGGGGCGCGTCCGAGGAGTATCCGGGCTATATCGTCCGCGTCGACCGCGGCGACAACCCGCCCGAGACCTGCATCACCGAGCTGTACAAAGTTCCGGAAGGCGGGATCGATCCGCGCGGCATCGACATCGACACGAACGGCGTCGTGTGGACCGCGCTCGCGGCGAGCAGCCACCTCGCGAGCTTCGATCGCTCGAAGTGCAAGGTGCTGAACGGTCCGGAGACGCTCGACGGCGCGCACTGCCCCGAGGGCTGGACCCTGTATCAGACGGACGGCCCGACGTACAGCAACGCCGACATACCGACCGACTTCCACTATTACAACTGGGTCGATCAGCACAACGTCTCGGGCCTCGGCGAGAACACGCCGTTCGCGACCGGCTCGAACTCCGACGCGCTGCTCGCGCTCGATCCCGAGACCGGCGAATGGCTGACGTTCCGCGTGCCGTATCCGCTCGGCTTCTATCAGCGCGGCATGGACGGGCGCATCGACGACCCGACGGCGGGATGGAAGGGACGGGCGCTCTACGCGAACTACGGCACGCACCTCGTCTGGCACATCGAGGGCGGCAAGGGCACGAGGGGCAAGCTCGTCAAGATGCAGATCCGCCCGGATCCGCTCGCCCACTGACCGCAGCGCGGCCGGCGTCCTCGCACGCCGGCCGCGCCGTTCGCGGCTCGTCGTCGACACGGCGCCGCGTTCTCGCAATATCCTCCGAGCCCTGCGGGGCGTTACCTATGGCGGGCCCGGCGCGCACCGTGCTTGACTCCCTCGAGTCGCCCGATCGCGCGGAGTCGACGCCATGATCGATGCGGTGCTGCTCGCGAGGGTCCAGTTCGCGTTCACCGTCACCTTTCACATCCTGTTCCCCGCGTTCACGATAGGGCTCGCGAGCTGGCTCGCGATGCTCGAGTTCCTGTGGCTGCGCACCGGTAAGCCTGCGTACGAGAGCCTGTACCGGTTCTGGGTCAAGGTCTTCGCCGTGTCCTTCGGCATGGGCGTCGTTTCCGGGATCGTGATGAGCTTTCAGTTCGGCACGAACTGGAGCGTCTTCACGGAAGCGTCCGCGAACGTGATCGGGCCGCTGCTCGGCTACGAGGTGCTGACCGCGTTTTTCCTCGAGGCGACGTTCCTCGGCATCATGCTGTTCGGCATCGGGCGCGTGCCGCGTGCGGTGCACTTCTTCGCGACGCTGATGGTCGCGCTCGGCACGCTGCTCTCCGCGTTCTGGATCCTCGCCGCGAACAGCTGGATGCACACGCCGGCGGGGTACGTCTACGAGGACGGCGTGTTCTATCCGGACAGCTGGCTCGCGATCGTCTTCAACCCGTCGTTCCCGTACCGCTTCGCGCACATGGTCGTCGCGTCGTACCTGTCGACGTGCTTCATCATCGCCGGCATCGCCGCGTCGTATCTGCTGGACGGCCGCTTCCCGCGCCGCTCGGGTCTGACGCTCAGGCTTGCCGTGATCTTCGCGAGCATCGTCGTGCCGCTGCAGGTCGTGATCGGCGACCTGCACGGGCTCAACACGCAGGAGCACCAGCCGATCAAGGTCGCCGCGATGGAAGGCAACTGGGAGTCGCGGACGAACGCTCCGGCGCTCTTGTTCGCGATTCCGGACGAGGCCGCCGAGCGCAATCGCTTCGAGATCGGCATCCCCGGCCTCGCGAGCCTGATCCTGCAGCACGACGTCGACGGTCGCATCGCGGGCCTTACGGACGTCCCGCGCGACGAGCGCCCGCCGGTCGGATGGGTGTTCTATTCGTTCCGGGTCATGGTCGGGCTCGGGCTCTTGATGCTGTTCGCCGCGTGGACCGGTCTCTATCACCTGTGGCGCGGCACGCTCGAGACGACGCGCTGGCTCCTCAGGCTCTTCCGCTGGATGACGCCCGCCGGCCTGATCGCGGTCCTCGCCGGCTGGTTCGTGACCGAGATCGGCCGGCAGCCGTACCTCGTGTACGGGATGATGCGCACGTCCGAAGGCATCTCGCCCGTGCCGGGCGCGAGCGTCGGCACGTCGCTCGCGCTTTTCGTCCTCGTGTACGGCGTCGTGTTCGGCGCCGGCGTGTACTACGTGCTGAAGCTGATCCGGCACGGGCCCGTCGACGTCGAGCGCCCGGCGCGGGAGGGGGAGGCGACCGTGCGTCGGCCGCTCTCCGTCCCGGCGGACACGATCGAGGATCCGGTCTGATGGAGGGGGACTGGCTGCCGCTCGTGTGGCTCCTCCTGATCGCGTTCGCGATCTTCATGTACGTGCTGCTCGACGGGTTCGTCCTCGGCATTGGCATCCTCTTTCCGTTCGCGCCGTCCGACGACGACCGGGACGCGATGATGATGTCCGTCGCGCCGATCTGGGACGGCAACGAGACCTGGCTCGTCCTCGGCGTCGGCGGTCTGCTCGCCGTGTTTCCGATCGCGTATGCGATCGTCCTGCCGGCGCTCTACCTGCCGTTCATCTTCATGCTGCTGGGCCTGATCTTTCGCGGCATCGCGTTCGAGTTCCGCTTCAAGGCGGACAAGAGCAGGCCGATCTGGGACCGGTCGTTCCAGATCGGCTCGATCGTCGCGACGTTCTTCCAGGGCGTCGTGCTCGGCTCGTTCGTGCGCGGCTTCGAGACGCAAGGCGACACGTTCGCGGGCGGCACGCTCGATTGGCTCACGCCGTTCGGCCTCCTGGTCGGCGTCGCGCTCGTGCTGGGCTACGCGCTCCTCGGCAGCACGTGGCTGATCATCAAGGCGCCGGGCAAGCTCGAGGACTGGGCGCGGCACGTCTCCGTCAGGCTGCTTTTCGCCGTGCTCGCGGCGATCGCGCTGATCAGCGTCTGGGTTGCGTTCCTGAACGAGACGATCCAGGCGCGCTGGTTCTCGCTGCCGAACTTCTACGTGCTGTCGCAGGTGCCGCTTGCGACGGCCGTGACGGGCTTCCTGCACTGGTACACGACGAGGAAAGGCTATCGGCTCGCCCCGTTCGTGCTGACGATGGTGCTGTTCACGCTCGGCTATCTCGGCCTCGCCATCAGCCTGTGGCCGAACATCGTGCCGCACGAGATCCCGTACTGGGAGGCCGCGGCCCACCGTGACACGCAGCTCTTCACTCTGATCGGCGCGATCATCACGCTGCCGGCGATCTTCTTCTACACGACGTATTCGTATTACGTCTTCCGCGGCAAGGTCCAGCGCGACCTGACTTACTGAAGTCGTCACGTGTCAGACACCATTTTCCGAAGGAAAATGGTGTCTGACACAACCCGTCGCCTTGACACGGCCGAAGCCCTCCCATGAACATGACGACGGCTCGGGGGAGGGGCCTTGCTTCGATGTCGACGCCAACGAACGAATACGACGCGATCGTCGTCGGTTCCGGGATCTCGGGAGGATGGGCGGCGAAGGAGCTGACCGAGCAGGGGCTCACCGTGCTGCTGCTCGAGCGCGGCAAGAACATCGAGCACGTCAAGGACTACGTGAACGCGTTCAAGGCGCCGTGGGAGTATCCGCACCGCGGCCGGCGCACGCGTGCGATGGAAGAGGCGTATCCGGTGCTGCGCCGCGACTACCCGCTGAACGAGAAGAACCTCGACTGGTGGGCGTCGGACCAGGATTCGCCCTACACGGAGATCAAGCGCTTCGACTGGTTCCGTGCGTATCAGGTGGGCGGCCGCTCGCTGCTCTGGGGCAGGCAAAGCTATCGCTTGAGCGACTTCGACTTCGAGGCGAACGCGCGCGACGGCGTCGGCGCGGACTGGCCGATCCGCTATGCGGACCTCGCGCCATGGTACGACTACGTCGAGCGCCACGCGGGCATCTCGGGCTCGCGTGAAGGGCTGCCGCAGCTTCCCGACGGCGAGTTCCAGCCGCCGATGCCGCTGAACTGCGGGGAGGAGATGATCGCGCGGCGCCTCGAGAACCTGTTCGACGGGCGCCGCAGGATCATTCCCGGCCGCGTCGCGAACCTGACGCGGCCGTTGCCCGGACGCTCGCCGTGCCAGTATCGCGATGCGTGCTGGCTCGGCTGCCCGTACGGCGGGTACTTCAGCACGCAGTCGTCGACGCTGCCGGCTGCGATGGCAACGGGGCGCCTGACGCTCGAGCCCTTCTCGATCGTGACCGAGGTGCTCTACGACCGCGATCGCCGGCGCGCAACGGGCGTGCAGGCGCTCGACGCCGTGACCGAGAGCGTGACCGAGTATCGCGCGCGGATCATCTTCCTCTGCGCGTCGACGCTGAACACGACGTGGATCCTGATGCGCTCGGCCACCGACGTGTGGCCCGGCGGGCTCGGCAGCAGCTCCGGCGAGCTCGGCCACAATCTGATGGACCACCATTTCCGCGTCGGCGCCGAAGGCGATCTCGACGGGCTCGACGACCGCTACTACTACGGGCGCCGGCCGACCGGCTTCTATATCCCGCGCTATCGGAACCTGTTCGGCGATCGGCGCGAGTACCTGCGCGGGTTCGGCTACCAGGGCAGCGCGAGCCGGCGCGGCTGGGAGCGGGCGGTCGGCGAGCTCGGCATCGGCGCCGAGTTCAAGGACCGGATCGCGGAGCCGGGCGGCTGGCGGATCGGCGCGACCGCGTTCGGCGAGATGCTGCCGAATCACGCGAACCGCGTGACGCTCGACGAGTCCCGCCGCGACAAGTGGGGCCTGCCGGTCCTCGCGATCGATTGCGCGCTCGGCGAGAACGAACGGCTCATGCGCCGCGACATGATGAACGACATGGCCGAGATGCTCGAGGCGTGCGGCGTCAAGAACGTGCGCACGTACGAGACGGATTACGCGCCGGGCATGGGCATTCACGAGATGGGCACGGCGCGCATGGGTCGCGACCCGCGGACGTCCGTGCTGAACGAGTGGAATCAGGTTTGGGACGCGCCGAACGTGTTCGTGACCGACGGCGCATGCATGCCGTCGTCCGGTTGCCAGAACCCGTCGCTGACGTACATGGCGCTGACCGCGCGCGCGGCGAATCATGCCGTCGAGGAGCTGCGCCGGCGCAATCTGTGACGATGCGCCCCTGCACACGCGGAAGCGAAGGAGTGCCGATGGAGAACGAGTCGAAGCCGCACGTTCCCCCTGTTCGCCTGTGGACGCGCCGCGAAGCGATCGAGCGGGTGAGCCTGCTGCTCGGCGGCACGGCGCTCGTCGGGCAAAGCGCGATGCTTGCCGGATGCGCGACACCGCGCGCGGTCGACGACGCGGGCACGGCCGAGGCCGCCGCAAGCCCGTTCACCGACGACGAGATCGCCCTGCTCGACGAGATTGCGGACACGATCCTGCCCGAGACGGACACGCCGGGGGCGAAGGCCGCGGGCGTCGGGCCGTTCATCGCGCTGATGGTCGCGGACGCGTACACCGAGCGCGACCAGCGCGTCTTCAAGGACGGGCTCCGCGCGCTCGACGACGAGGCCCGCGCGCGCTACGGCGTCGGCTTCGTCGCGGCGGGGCCGGCCGAGCGCGTCGCGCTCCTCGAGCGGCTCGACGCGGAGCAGGTCGAGCATACGCGTCGGCGGGCGGCCGACGAGCCGGCGCATTACTTCCGGATGATCAAGGAGCTGACGCTCCTCGGCTACTTCACGTCCGAGATCGGCTACACGCAGGCGATGCGCTACGTCGAGACGCCGGGGCGCTTCGAGCCGTGCGTGCCGTACGCGCCGGGCGACAAGATCTGGGCGCCGCACGCGTGAGCCGGACGAGAGGCGGGCTCGTTCGGCGGCGACGCGACGCTCCGGTGGAGCGGCCGTCGGCCGCCGAGGCACACGCGCGACGGAGACCCTCGGCTCGCCGCGGCGGGGGGCCCGCACGCGTCGTCGCGCTCGCGGCGGCGGCCGCATCGGCGATCGGCGAGGATGCGCAAGGAACGGCCGCATTGGGGGGCGTCGTCATTGCGTCTCGTCGACGACGTCCTTGACACCGTCGTGCGTGGCGCAGATTGTGATCGCCGTTCCGATCGGCACGAACCCCGAGGAGAGAACCGGAATGACGCAGCACGACGACATCGCTTCCCCCGTAACCGAAGCCGACGCGCCGGGCGCCGAGCAGCGTCAGTGGGCATTCTTCGGTCATTTGTCCGCTCTCACCGGCATCGTCATTCCGTTCGGCAACCTGCTCGGTCCGCTGATCATCTGGCAGATCAAGAAGGACGCGATGCCCTTCGTCGCCGACCAGGCGAAGGAGGCGCTGAACTTTCAGATCACCGTATGCATCGCGATCTTCGTGTGCGTCGTCCTCTCCGTCGTGCTGATCGGCCTCCTGCTTCTGCCGCTCGTCGCGATTGCCGCATTCGTGCTGACGATCGTCGGAGCGATCAAGGCGAACAACGGCGAGGCGTACCGCTATCCGTTCACGTTACGGCTGATCGACTGACGGCGGCGCTCCCCGGCTGACGTGCGGGCGGCCGGACACCGGTGGACGGCCTCGTCCCGAGCTTGGCGCGGAACGCTCGGCAAGGTACGGTCGAGGCTCGCGTGTCGCTTGCTTCCCGCGGAGTGCCCCGATGCGTACGGCAACCGAATCACGAGCCTTGGCACCTCTGTCGCTCGCCATCCTGCTGGTCGGCTGGACGGCGGGACTCTCCGTGCATGGTGCGGAGCCGAACACGCTGACGGACGCCGAGCGCGGGGTGGGCTGGGTCCTGCTGTTCGACGGCCGCTCGCTCGCCGGCTGGCGCGGCTACAACCGGCCGGATCTCCCGGAGGGCTGGGCCGTCCGCGACGGCGCGCTCGCGCGGGTCGGTCCGGGCGGCGACATCATCACCGAGTCGCAATACGGCGACTTCGAGCTCGCGCTCGAGTGGAAGGTCGCCGCGGGCGGCAACAGCGGCATCTTCTACCGCGTCGAGGAGGGGCACGAACGGATTTACCAGAGCGCCCCGGAGATGCAGGTTGTCGACGACGCCGGTCACCGCGACGGCCAGGATCCGCTGACGAGCGCCGGCGCGAACTACGGCCTTTACCCCGCGCCGGGCGGCGTCGTCCGCCCGGCCGGGGAGTGGAACGAGGCGCGGATCGTCGCCGTCGGCGACCACGTGGAGCATTGGCTGAACGGCGTCAAGGTCGTCGAGTACGTGCTCGGCAGTCGGGAGTGGGAAGAACGCGTCGCCGCGAGCAAATTCGCCGCCTGGCCCGCCTACGGCCGAGCGCGCCGCGGGCACATCGGGCTGCAGGACCACGGCGATCCGGTGTGGTTCCGGAACGTCAAGATTCGGTCGATTCGCCCATGATCAAGTAAAATTGACGCACGCCGGACGCCGGCCGCGATATAAACCCCTCGCACGAGCCCGGGGGCAGGCGGGCCTTCGTGCCCGTGATGCAAGAAGGGGTAGGAGGAAGGATGACGAGAACCGCTGGGAAGGCGACGGCGCTGGCCGTCGCGTCCGTGCTCGGGGGAGCAGCGGGAGCCCAACAGACCGCGCAGATCGATTTCGTCAGCGTCGGCCGCGGCGCGCCGATGGCCGCGGATCTTCGCGAGTACGAGATCGTCGGTGCGACGCTCGAGCGCGGCCCCGGCGGCGGTCGATTCGTCGGCTCCGTGCGCAACGGCGAGGTGCCCGAAGGCGTCGAGCCGCTGCCGGTCGATCTCTTCACGACGAAGGACTTCTACCAGGACCGCGAGCTCTGGAGCGATCCGCGCTACTTCCGCTGTAACAGCCCCGTCGCGATCGAGGAGCAATGGGGCGCGAACGGAGGCGGTGTGATCGGCGACGACCCCCCGGCGACGGCCGCGTGGGGGCATTGCGATCGGGACTATCCGCGCGAGGCGATCGTGAGCCCGTATCCGTTCAAGACGGCACGGGAGCACTACGAGGCGCTGCTCGAGGAGACGAAGCGGCGCGGCGGCCCGACACAGCATACGTACGAGACCGTGCCCGGCGAATGGACGGGCATCTACATGCACCCCGGCTTCACGCCCGGCAATGCCTACTGGTACCGGATGCGTCACAACCAGATGTCGACGATCCTGTCGCTGCTGACCCCGGAGTACCAGGAGCGGATGGTTCAGGAGGCCTACCACCAGGGCAACACGAACGCACCCCAGTGGCCGTCGCAGTACTGCTGGCCCGAGGGCTTCATGCGCCGCTGGCACGAGTTCGCGGTCTGGGACCACTACGTCATGGTCACGCCGCAGGTCGTGCAGATCCTTGCCGGGGTCGCGCGCAACTTCATCACGAACATCTACATTGGTGCCGAGTTCAAGATGGACGGCGCGGTGCCGTACTTGAGCGAGCAGGTGCCGCGGTGGTACGGCGAGACGATCGGCTTCTGGGACGAGGACACGCTGATCACGTGGACGTCGAACATCCAGGGCTTCAAGGTGCACGGCGCGTACGAGTTCTCGAGCCAGCTCCAGACGATCGAGATCTACACGCCGAACCGTGACGAGGCCGGCAACTTCGTCGGCCTCAACCACGAGGCGATCTTCTATGACCCGGAGGCGCTCGTCGAACCGGTCCGTATCGTCCGCAATTATGTGAAGACGAGCGACTACAACCAGGGGACGCCTTACGTGTTCATCGAGTGCGTGCCGACGATCTATCCGGTCAAAGGGTTCGCGACCCCGGTGTCGCCCGGCACCGTCATCGAATACGAGGTTCCCGATATGTACGGACGGCCGTGGGCGGAGATATGGAAGAAATATCACGAGCAGGGGATGCAGCGCCCCGACGACGAGGATATCTTCAGCTTCGAGTAGGCCCGGCCGGGGTAAGCTTGACAAGCCGGCGCAGGGGGGCAGAGCCGCGGGCCGTCGTTTCAGCCTCGGTTAAGGCTCGAAAGATAGGATCTTTCCCGAAAACGGGAACGCAGGAGAGTATGACGATGAAAGCTCAGCACAGACTCGGCGGTCTTGCCGCGACGGTCGCTGCGGTCGCGGCCTTCGCGGTTCCCGCCAGCGCGCATCATTCGTTCTCGATCTACGATTCGTCGGTCGTGAAGGTGTTCACCGGCGTCGTCACGCGCGTGAACCCGGACGCGAATCACCTGCAGATCTTCTTCGCGCCGATGAACGAGGAGCGCAAGAACGTGCTGCGCGACGAGAAGGGCGAGCCGATCATCTGGGCGGTCGAGATGGCGGGATCCGCGCAGTCGGCGCGTCAGGGCATCTCCGTCGGCACGTTCCCGCGCGGAACGATCTTCAGCGTCGCGATGCACCCGCTGCGCAGCGGCGAGCCCGCGGGCAGCCGCGAAGGGCCGCTGTTCAAGTGCCCGCAGGGCAAGCCGCCCGAGCCGGGCAAGCACTGCGATTCCGTCGAGGGCCACGAGCAGTTCGGGCAGGGCGAGCTGCCGGCGCCGACCGAGTCAGCGAGCGAGTGATGCCGTGCACGCCGTCGGCTGATCGGCGGCGCTTCGGCGCCGATCTCCGTGCCTGACCGCCGCCGCCGATCGGTCCCGTTCCACCGCCAGTGAACGCCTGAGACATGCTTCAGTTCGCCGAGTGGCTGCAGGCCACCCCCTTCAGCGTCGCGATCCAATCGGCGGGATGGGCGATCCCGCTGATCCAGTCCGTCCACATCGTGATGATCGGCATCGTGTTCGTGTCGGTCCTGATGATCTCGCTGCGGGTGCTCGAGCTCGTCCGCGTCGAGCAGACCTTCAGCGACGTATGGCGGCGCTTCGCGCCGTGGATCTGGTCGGCGCTCGTCGTCATGGCCGCGACCGGACTGCTGCTCGTGATCGCGGAGCCGATCCGCGAGTTCACGAGCCTGTCGTTCTGGGTGAAGATGGCGCTGATCGTCGTCGGCGTCGCCGCGACCGTCGTGTTCCGGCGCTCGTTCGCGCCGGCGGCGCTGACCCGGCATCACGACTTCGAGTTCTCGGCGGGGGCCAAGGTCGGGGCGGTCGCGATGCTCGGCCTGTGGATCGCGATCATCTTCCTCGGCAGGGCGATCGCGTACGACGTCGAGGTATGGGGCTCGCTGTCGTTGGCCGCGGGCACCCGTTGATGCGAGGCGGCACATGGATCTGATCGGTCTCGTTCAGCAAATCGAAGCATCGCCGATCGGCGAATGGATGCGCACGTCGGTGAAGGCGATGCCCGTCGTCGAGTCGGTGCACGTGCTCGCGATCGCAGTCGTCTTCGGCACGATACTGATCGTCGATGCGCGGCTGCTCGGGCTGCTCGACAAGCGCCGCTCGTACGGCGTGGTCTCCGGCGAGCTCTTGCCGTGGACATGGGCCGCATTCGTCGTCGCCGCCGTCACGGGCTTTCTGATGTTCACGGCGAATGCGACGACGTACTACGACAACACGCCGTTCAGGCTGAAGATGCTCGCGATCGCCGCGGCCGGGCTCAACATGGCCGTGTTCCATCTGTTCACCGGGCGCCACACCGCCGAGTGGGAGTTCGCGCAATCCGCGCCCCGCGGCGGCCGCATCGCGGCCGGGCTCTCGATCGCGATCTGGACGAGCGTGATCCTGCTCGGCCGCTGGATCGGCTTCACCAAAGGCTACGACTTCGAGATCCCGGAGGACGTCGACTTCGATTTCCTCGAGATCAGCTTCAACTCGATTCGCGAGCTCGGCGGCGCGGCCGCGGCCCGCTTCGGCTAGCGGCGCCGAAGCGCTTCCCCGCCCGGGCCCGACTCTTGCAGCGCGGCAGCCGGGACGGCTCGGGGAAGTGCGATGCGCTGGAAGGGGCTCAGGAGAAGCAGCAACGTCCGGGACCTGCGCGGCCGCGGTACGCGCGCCGGCATCCCGCTCGCGATCGGCGGTCGGGGCGGCGGCCTCGGCGTCATCGTCCTCTTGATCATCGCGGCGCTCATCGGCGGGCCCGAGGTGCTGAACCTGCTCGTCGGCGACGGCTCGGTCGACTACGGGGCGCGGAGCGTCCCGCAGGGGGCGCCCGACGACGAGGCGGGGCAGTTCACGTCCGCGGTCCTCGGCAGCACGGAGGACGTCTGGGGCGAGATCTTCGCCGCGCAAGGGAGCCGCTACGTGCCGCCGGAGCTCACGCTGTTCGACGGCGCCGTCGAGTCGGCGTGCGGCTTCGCGAGCTCGGCCGTCGGTCCGTTCTATTGCCCGACCGACTCGCGCGTGTATCTCGACACCGCGTTCTTCGACGAGCTTGCGCGGATGGGCGGCCCCGGCGATTTCGCGCAGGCGTACGTGATCGGCCACGAGATCGGCCATCACGTGCAGAACCTGAGCGGCACGGCGGCCCAGGTCCGCGAGGCGCAAGCCCGGGCAGGCGGCGGCGCGGCCGCGAATCCGCTTCAGGTCGCGATGGAGCTCCAGGCCGACTGCTACGCGGGGGTCTGGGCACATCACGCGAATCGGCGCGGCAACGTGCTCGAGCCGGGCGACGTCGAGGAAGGGCTCGCGGCCGCGGCTGCGATCGGCGACGACCGGCTGCAGCGCAACGCGGGCCGCCGGGTCACGCCGGACTCGTTCACGCACGGCTCGTCGGCGGAGCGCGTCGAGTGGCTGCGTCGCGGCCTCGAGACCGGCGACCCCGCCGCGTGCGACACGTTCGGATGACGACGATCGATTCCGCGGCGTTCGGGTCCTGATAAGATCGCCTCGATGCTCGAGCCGCACCTCGCTCGTCTCGCGATGCGCGAATCACGCCCGCATGCCGTGCGGGACGGACGCCTTCGCAGGCGTTTCCGGTCGGCCGTCGGGATCGCGTTACCCGCCGTGCTCGCTCTTGCGGCGCTCGCCGCATCCGACGCCATCTTCGCGCAGAAGCCGTGGCGCGAGTATCCGGCGATCGAGCGGCGCTGGACGCCGAGCGTGCAATTGCCCGACGACTACCTCGCGCCGAGCGAGTTCGTCGTCGGCAGGCTCATGTTCCCGCAGGCGCGGTGGGGCTACGCGCTCGGCGTCGGCGGCGGGGACTGGCGCCGAGGCGGAACCGCGTGGACGGTCGATTACCCGGCGGGCGACCGCCATTTCGCACTTCTTCTCGCGAGGCTGACGACCGTGAACGTGCGCGCGGTCGAGCAGCCGGTCGACCTCGACGACGAGCTCGACGTGTTCTACTGGCCTTTTCTGATCTCGGGGCTCGTCGGCGCGTGGGACCTGACCGATGCGCAGGCCGCACGGCTCAGGGAGTACCTGCTCCGCGGCGGCTTCCTGCTCTGCGACAGCTTCTACGGCACCGTCGAGTGGGAAGGCTTCCTCGCCGGCATCCGCCGCGTCTTTCCCGACAGGCCGATCGTCGATCTGCCGGACGAGCACCCGATCTTCCACGTCGTCTACGACCTGACCGAGCGGCCGCAGGTGCCGACGTGGCAGCACCTCGACTACTACGGGCGAGGCGGGTACCGCAACGACGGCGCCGTGCCGTACTGGCGCGCGATCCTCGACGACGACGGCCGCGTGATGGTGATGATCGCGTACAACAACGACATCGCCGACGGCTGGCAGCGCGCGGACGAGCCGCGCTATCCGCAGGAGGCCGCGAATCTCGCGATCCGGCTTGGCGTGAACTTCGCCGTCTACGCGCTGACGCATTAGCCGTCGAAAAGACCGACCCCCGTTTCGCTGCGTTCGACGTTCTGCAGAGACGAACGGGCCGAGGCGTTCGGCCTCGGCCCGTCGTCGGTGTCGCCGCCGTGCGCGGCGGTATCAGGCGAGCGCCTTGTCGAACAGCGCGAGCAAACGGCTCCACGCGCGCTCGGCCGCCTCCTCCTCGTAGACGTCGGAGTCGGGCACGCACCAGCCATGCGCGGCCGGATACACCTCGATCTCGGCGTCGAGGCCCGCGTCCGCGAAGCCCTTGCGCAGGACGTCCTTCGCTTCCGGCTGGCGCTCGTCGTCGTTCTCGGCGACCGCGATCAGGAAGCTCGCCTTCATCTGCGGGATCAGCAGGTGAGGGCTGTCCGGCTGATCGGTCACGAGCCCGCCGCCGTGGAACGTCGCGGCGGCGCCGACGCGATCGGGCAGCGTGGCCGCGGTGCGCATCACCATCGGGCCGCCCATGCAGTAACCCGTCGTGCCGACCTTGCGGTTCGTGTCGACGGCATTCTGCCGGTCGAGCCAGCCGACGAACGCGCGCGCGTCCGTGACGTGCGTTTCCGGCGTCAGCGACTGCGCGAGCGGGAAGACCGTGTTGCGCACCTCCGGGTTCGAGAAGCTTGCGCCCTCGGGCACGACCGGTGCCTTGCGCTGGCGGTAGAAGGGGTTCACGACCAGCACCGAGTAGCCGGACTGCGCGAGGCGCTTGCCCATCGCGCGGAACGTCGGGCGCAGGCCGAGGATGTCGGGCCATACGAGCACGCCCGCGTGCGCGCCCGTCGACGGATGCACGAAATAGGCGTCCGCCATGCCGTCCGGCGTCTCGATCTCGACGTCACGCTCGGTGACGTCCTGCGCGTTGGCGACGGGCGGCAGCAGCATCGACAGGCCGACGCCGGCGGATATCGCCCCGAACGTTCGCCGCGTGAGCCGGCTTCGATTCACGTATCGCGCTAAGTCTTCTACGTAGTGCTCGTCACACATTGTTCTTCTCCCTCCGTAACGTTCCGCCGCGAGCTCCAGCGACCTGGAGCCGACGACTATAACCGAATTGCCGCCGGGCGAACGCCCCGAAGGAGGCCGGCGACGTCGATTTCGACGCGGTTTCGCGCCGGCGCCGTCCGTGAACCTTTTCCGCGCGTCGCGCGCTGAATGACACGGGCACGAGGGCCAGCGCGGCGGCGACTGCCGCCTTCCTTTCGGCGCATGTTCCCGCCCGGCATTTCGTTGCGCGCTCGGATTCGTCCAACCAACGTAGTCGACAGAAAGGGCAGCGATGAAGGAGACCTACGTTCGTGTTTCAACGCTTCGCGCGTGGATGCTCGTTGCAGCGCTCGCCGTGCACGGCTGCGCGACGACGTATACGACGCCCGGCGGCGCGGTCTCGATTCCCGCGATCACGGAGCCCGAGGTTGCCGAGGCCCTGGCCGACGAGCCCGCGGCGACGTTCCCGGTCCGCCTGATCGCGGCGCGCGTGCAGGCGCCGGGGTATTGGTCCGGCACCAATCGCGGGTACGGCCGCGGCGCGTACTCGGTCGTCACGGCCCGCGACATCGAAGAGCAGGAGGACTTCGCGCGCCTCGAGGCGCTGCCCGGCGTGAGCGCGGTCGGGACGCTGAACCGGATGCTGCTGCCGCCGACGATGACCACGACGAAGGAGCTGCGCACCGCGGCGGCTCGGCTGCGCGGCGACGTGCTTCTCCTCTACACGCTCGATACGGTGTTCCGCACGGATACGCAGCGGCTCGGCCCGCTGCAGGCGGTCGCGCTCGGCTTTTTTCCGAACAAGAACTCGGTCGTCACGTCGACGTGCTCGGTCGCGATCCTCGACGTGCGGACCGGCTTCGTTTACGGCGTCGCGGAGGCCAGCGCGACCGAAGAGGAACGATCGAACCTGTGGAATACGCCCGCGGCGATCGAGAGCGCGCGCCTGCTTGCCGAGCGCCGCGCATTCGTCGATGCGCTCGCCGCAGTCGAGCGAACGTGGAGCGACATTTACGCGCAGTACGGAGGCGCGCGGTAGGTGTCGCGCCAACATCGACGAGGGCGTATCACGGAACCACCTTCCCGACGCGCGCGGAGCTGCCCGAGCGCACGGTGAGGCCTGCGGATCGAGGTCGATGGGGCTCGGGCGCTGCGCACGGCCGAGGATGTTCTGCGGCCGGTAAAGATTTCTTGAGCCTGGCAATGCACGACGAGCCGAGGCGCCGCGAGACCCCCGGCGTGCACGGCTCGGCCGCGCCGCCGGCCCAGGTTGCAGCGGCGAGCGCGAATCGTATGCTTCATACAAGAACGTTCCGGACCGCGCCGAAGCCGGGGGGCTTCTCGCCCGGGGGCTCGTTCACGTCGAAGACACACGAGGGAGACGAAGATGAAGCTTGGATCGAGTGCCTTGTCGGGTTTCGCGGTGGTGCTGCTCGGGTGCGCCGCGCTGCAACCCGTCGCAGCAGACGAGAAGGCCGCCGTCGAGTCCGCGGGACCGCTGCTGTGGCAGCCGTCGATGAACGTGTTCCGCCGCTTCGCGGTCGAGCCCGAGGAGATGTTCAAGTTCTACGGCGAGGCGCTCGGGCTCGAGCAGTTGCAGACGTTCGACGTGGGCGGCGGCACGAACGTCGCGCGCTTCAGGGCGGGCCGGTCCGAGGTCAAGTTCACGAGGCGCGTGCCGGACCGGACGTACGTTCCGGGCGCCGTCGATGAAGCGACGGGCCTGCGCCTCCTGACGTTCTTCTATCCGGACCGGGACGCGGTCGTGCAGCGCTTCGTCGAGGCCGGCTACGAGGCGCCCGTGTTCGAGAAGGTGCCGGGCACCGACCGGCTGTCGGCGCTCGTCTACGATCCTGACGGTCACGCGGTCGAGATCGTGATCGCGCCGAATGCGCCGCAGGAGCTTTACGACACGATCGAGGTCGGCCTCACCGTCAGCGACCTCGACGAGAGCCGCGCGTTCTACCGCGAGTTCGTCGGCCTCGAGGAGCTGCCTCCGGAGCACGATGCGCGCTTCGACACGCAGAAGTATCCGTTCAAGCACGGCACGACGATCGTCAGCCTGCGCAGCTTCGGCGACGACCTGCCCGCCGATACCGGCACGGGCGGCATCCAGTACGTCGTCACGGACGTCGAGACGATCGATCGGCTCGCGAAGGAGCGGGGCGTCACGATCGACCAGCCGCTGAGCGAGCTGCGCGGCTTCAGCCTGCGCACGATCTGGCTCGACGATCCGGACGGCATCACGAACTACTTCGCGCAGACGAGCGCGAGCCGGCGCGCCGCCGCCGCGCAGTAAGCTCGCGCAGCAAAAGGTCTCGTTGTCCCTTCCGCCGCCGGGCCTTCCGTGCCCGGCGGCCGCTTACCCGCCCGTTCCGCAGGACGCGACAAGCGTCGTTAATCAGAGTGTTGAAGCTCGATCTTCACCAACCTCTGAAGAGATGAATCTTTTCGAACGTGTGTGCCGGGACGGTGCGCGCCCTGCAGTCCCTTTGATCGTTTGAATAGAACAGTGAGATAAAAATAATCCGTTGGATAAATTAATAACTGACGCCTAGAATGGCCTCCAACAGCATAAGCTGAGTTCCAACAGCCTGCTCAATCAAGAGGTTAAAATACAATGCTAACAGTCGGTGACAAGTTTCCCGAGTTCTCGTTGAAGGCCACGGTGTCGGAGAAGCTGGAAGACGCGTTCCAAACGATCACGAATACGACGTACCCGGGCAAGTGGCTCGTCGTGTTCTTCTGGCCGAAGGACTTCACGTTCGTCTGTCCGACGGAGATTGCCGAGTTCGGTCGGCAGAACGAAGCGTTCGCCGAGCGGGACGCCCAGGTCCTCGGCGCTTCGGTGGACAGCGAGTACGTGCATCTCGCCTGGCGGCGCGACCATCAGGACCTGAAGGGTCTGCCGTTCCCGATGATGTCGGACCTGCGCAAGGACCTCGCGAGCGCGCTCGGGATCCTCGACGAGGAAGGCGTCGCGAAGCGGGCGACGTTCATCGTCGACCCGCACGGCATCATCCGCTTCGTTTCGGTGACGGACATGAACGTCGGCCGCAACGTCGCGGAGGTGATCCGCGTGCTCGATGCGCTGCAGACGGACGAGCTCTGCCCGTGCAACTGGCAGCGCGGTGAAGAGACGCTGAAGGTCGCGTAAGCGAGCCGAGCGGAATCGACGGAGGCGGCTGCGCTTCCGTCCTTTGGAAGATCGATTCGCGGGCGGTCGGGCGAGCCGCCCCGCTCGCGGATCGCGGCAGCGCGGACGGGGCTGGCCGTCCGCGCGACCCCTCGAGAAAGGAATTCCCAATGGACCTGACCCGATTGAAGAACCTGATCCCCGATCACGCGAAGGATCTCAGGCTGAACCTGTCGAGCGTGCTGACGCCCGAAGGCGCGCCCGGTCTCACCGAGACGCAGATCCTCGCGACCGCGCTCGCTTCCGCGATCGCGGCGCGCAACCCGGTGCTGCTCGCCGAGATCGAGGCCGTCGCCGGTGCCAGGCTCGACGCGGCGCAGATCAACGCCGCGCGCGCGGCAGCCTCGATCATGGGCATGAACAACGTCTACTACCGCTTTACGCACCTCGTCGACAACGACGAGTATGCGAAGCTGCCGGCGAGGCTGCGGATGAACGTGATCGGCACTCCCGGCGTCGACAAGACGGACTTCGAGCTTTACTCGCTCGCCGTGTCGGCGATCAACGGCTGCGGCGCGTGTGTCGCGTCGCACGAGAAGGTCGTCCGCAAGGCCGGGCTCGGCGCCGAGGCCGTGCAGAGCGCGGTGCGCATCGCCGCGGTCATGCACGGGATCGCGGTCGCGCTCGAGTCGAGCGCGGAGGGCGCGCGTGCGGCCCGCGCCGCGGCGTGACGGCTGGTCCCGTGACGTGACGGTCGGCGCTCCCGAGGCCTCGAGCCGCGAGCCCGCGGCGAGCCGCTGGGCCGCGGCCGCCCGGCGGGCGGCGACGCCGTCGATCAGGCGGCGCGCCGCCTGCGTCGTCGCGCGACGGCTCCGCGCCCGCGCGGCCGGCGGGCTGCGGCCGCTCACCACGGGCGCGCGTGCGGCCGCGCGTCACAAGCGCTCGGCCAGACGGAGCGCGTCGAACGGCGCGTGCGCCTTCACGTCGTTGTCGAAGTAGACATAGACGTCGCGGCGCCGGCGCTTCGCCGGCGGTTTGCCGATCGTGCGCGCGTCGCGCACCTGCCGTCCGGCCCGCCACGCGCGAATGCGGCGCGCCCAGTCATCGAGCAGCTCGTCGGTGTAGCCGCTCTCGTAAAGCTTCTCGCTGCCGTGCAGCCGCACGTAGACGAAGTCTGCAGTGACGTCCTCGAGCAACGGCCATTTGCCGGCCGTATCCGCGACGACGAGCGCGATCTCCTCGGTCCGCAGCAGCTCGACGAACTCGGCCTGAACGAAGCTTCGGTGGCGGATCTCGAGCGCGTACCTGAGCGCGAGGTCGTCGGGCGCGGTCACGCGTGCCCGGCCCGTGACCCGCCCGTCGTGCTTTCTCGCGAGCTTCGTCGCGTGTGGCCCGTCGCGCGGCAGCTGCTCGAAGAAGCGCAGCAGCCGTTCGCGGTCGTACTCGAGCGTCGGCGGAAGCTGCCACAGGATCGGCCCGAGCTTCTCGCCGAGCTCGAAGAGGCCCGACGCGAAGAAGTTCGCGAGCGCCGTCGTGACGTTGGCGAGGCGCAGCATGTGCGTGATGTAGCGTGAGCCTTTGACCGCGAAGACGAAGTCGTCCGGCACGTCCGCGCACCACGCCGCATAGCGCTCCGGGCGCTGCAGCGAATAGAAGCTGCCGTTCAGCTCGATCGTCGGGAAGCGCTCCGCGGCGTACGCGAGCTCGCGCGTCTGCGGGAGGCCGCGCGGATAGAACGTGCCGCGCCAGTCGGCGTAGCGCCATCCCGAGATGCCGATCCGTACCGCCACGCCCGCACCCGCGAACCCTAGCCTGCGTCGAAAATGGTGTCAGACACCTTTTTCCCGAGAAAACCGTGCCGGACACCTTCATTGCGCCGACCGGCGACGTTTTTCCCGGCGCGGATCCCATCGATAAATCGATCGCGGTGCGCAAGCCACGAGCATTGCGCACGGAGTAGAGGAGGTCACCCTTCGTCTCGCCGCTGGCCGGGGCTGCTCGTCTCCGTAGCCGCCCGCGTTGCCGGCTCCGCGGCGCCGCGCGTGTAGTGGCGAGGAGCCGTGAACGTTCTCGTGATCATCGGACACCCGCGGGCCGGGAGCCTCTGTCACGCGCTCGCCGACGCGTACAGCGAAGGCGCCCGCGCGGCGGGCGCGCGGCTCGAGCGGCTCGACCTGCGCGAGCTCGCGTTCTGCCGCGACGTCGAGCAGCGCGCGATGCACCTTCAGGCGACCGAGCCCGACATCGAGCGGGCGCGGCGGCTCTTCCGCTGGGCCGAGCACATCGTGTTCGTCTACCCGACGTGGTGGGGCACGATGCCGTCGCTGCTGAAGGGTTTCCTCGACCGCGTGCTGCTGCCCGGGTTCGCGTTCCGCCATGCCGAGAACGCGTTCGGGCACGAGGGGCTGCTCGGCGGCCGAAGCGCGCATCTGATCACGACGATGGACACGCCGGCCCTCGTTTACCGGCTCGTGTACCGCGCCCCCGGCTACAACGCGATGCGCCGTGCAACGCTCCACTTCTGCGGCATCGAGCCCGTCCGCATCACGCCGTTCGGCTCGGTGCTCCAATCCGACGCCGTCGAGCGCGGCCGGTGGCTGCGCCGCGCGCGGCTCGAGGGCCTGAAGCTGCGCGGCGCGGTGCCGACGCCGCTCGAGCGCATCGGACGCAAGGCGCTGTCGTGGCTCGCGGCCCTGCGGCTCCAGTTCTATCCGTCGACGTTCCTCGTCTACGCGCTCGGCGCGGCGGCCGTCGCCGGCGTCGCGGCTTTCTCGCGTGCCGCGTTCTGGCTCGGCTACGTCGTGCTCTTCGCGCTCGAGGCGGCCACTGTGCTCGTCAACGAGCTCTACGACGACTCCGCGGACCGCGCGAACCGCCGCTACGGTCCGTTCAACGGCGGGTCGAGGGTCATCGTCGAAGGGAGGCTCACGCGGCGGGAGCTCGCGACCGGCGCCGCCGTCGCGCTCGCGGTAGCGGCCGGGGCTGCGCTCGCGCTCGTCGGGCTCGACAACGTCGCCCTGTCGCCGGCGCTGCCGTTCGTCGGGGTGCTCGCGATCGTCGCCGTCGGCTACACGTTGCCGCCGCTCCAGCTTTGCTACCGGACGCTCGGCGAGCTCGACGTCGCGTACACGCACGGCCCGGGCGTCCTCGTGTGCGGATGGCTCTTCTTCGGCGGCGCGCTGACGGACCCGACGCCCTGGCTGCTCGCGGCGCCGATCGCGCTTGCGACGTTGCCGTCGATCACGCTGTCGAACGTGCCGGACCGGCTCGCCGATGCCGGCGTCGGCAAGCGGACGATCGCGGTCCGTTTCGGCCAGCGGAGCGCGATCGACGTCGCGCTCGCGGCGACGCTCGTCGCGGCCGCGGCCGCCGTCGTCTGGCCGCTCGTGCCCGGCGCCGTCGGCGACGCGTATCGCGCGGTTCAGTGGGGCGCCGTGCCGCACGCGCTCGTGCTCGCGTGGCTGCTGCTCGCGGCGCGGCGCGAGGCGGACGTGCCGCGGCGCACGACGACGTCGATGCTCGTGTCGTTGAGCTACGTGCTGTGGTTCATCGTTCCGCCGCTGTGGCAGGTCGCGCGCCGCGCCGGGATCGGCTGATCCCGCGAGCGCGTAGCGGCTCCGTCCGCGACCGTCGGGTAAGATCGCGGGCGGCCCGATCTTCCAACAGGCGGAACGATTGAAGCGCGCTTACGACGGGCTCAGTGACGAGGCGCTCGTCGAGATCTGCAACCGTGGCGCCGCCGACGATGCGGCGCACGCTTTCGAGGCGCTCTACCGCAGGCACCGCGACTACGTGCTGCGGGTCGCGATGCGCTTCGTGCGCGACCGCGACCTCGCCTACGACGCGCTGCAGGAGACGTTCGCCTACCTGCTGCGCAAGTTCCCCCCGCAAGGCGCAGGGCTCGTGCTGACGGCGCGGCTGCAGACGCTCCTCTATCCGGCAGCGAAGCACTGCGCGATCAGCGCGCTGCGCAAGGCGGGCCGCGAAGCCGATCACGGCGGCGACGATGCATTGGAAAACCTTCCGGCCGAGACCGCCGACGCGCCCGATCCGCGCGTGATCGACGCCGCGTTGGCCCGCCTCTCCGCGGAGCGGCGCGAGGTGCTCACGCTGCGCTTCGTCGACGATCTGTCGCTCGCGGAGATCGCGGCCGCGCTCGGCGTGCCGCTCGGGACCGTGAAGTCGAGGCTGCATCTCGCGCTGAAGCAGCTTCGTGAGATCCCGGAGATCAGGGACTTGTTCGACCCGTGATGCTGCGCATGCGCGGGATCGGAGCCCCGCGGCCTGGCCCGCCGTGAACCTTGTCCGCACGCGCGCCGCTTAATGGTTTGGGAGCGAATCGATGAGCAGGGACAACCTGAATTCGAACGACGCGCCGGACCGGCTGCCCGAGGCCGTGCTCGCGCGGCTCGAGGCGGCCGAGCGACCGAACGTGCGTCCGGATGCGGACGTCGACGCGGCCGTGCTCGCCGCGGCGCGCGCGTACTTCGCGGGCAGGGCGGGATCGAGCTCCGTCCGTCGCGGGGCCTCGAGCCGCGTCCGTCGCGGCGCCCGACGCAGGCCCGCCCGGTGGGCCGCCTACGCCGCGGCCGCGTCGGTCGTGCTCGCGGCTCTCCTCTTGGTTCGCCCGCTCGGTCTCTTCACGACGTACGACCCGGACGACATCGACCGCTCGGGCCGCGTCGACATCCTCGACGCGTTCGCGCTCGCGCGGATGCGCGCCGAAGGCGAGCCGGTCGCCGAGACGCGGATCGATGCCCTCGCGGCCCGCGTCGTCGCGCTCGAGCCGCGGAGTGGAGCGCGATGAGCGGACGAGCCCGAACGCCGCTCGCCCGACGCGTCCATGCGGGCGCGTGGACGATCCGCCGCGTCGTGCCGAGCCGCATCACCGCGCTCGCCGCCGCGACCGCGCTCGCGACGCTCTGCGCCGCGCTGCTCGCGACGAGCGTGCGTGGTCAGGACGCGTTCTCCGCCGGCGCGGCGCCGGGGACGTTCGAGGTCGTCGACGTGTACGTCGAGAGCGCCAGGCCGCTCGCCGCGTGGCAGTTCGAGCTCGAGGAGGCCGACGGCCGGATGCGGGTCGTCGGCATCGAGGGCGGCGAGGCGGCGCCGTTCGCCGATGCGCCGTACTACGACCGCGACGCGGTCGACGGCGGCACGGCGGATCGCATCATCGTCGCGAATTTCAGCCTGCTCGAGCCCGACGACCTGCCGGTCGGCCACACGCGCGTCGCGAGCGTGCACGTTCGCGTCGCCGCGGGCGCGGCGCCGGACTATCGACTGAGGCTGATCGCGGCGGGGACCGCGGGCGGACGTCCGATCGACGCCGAGATCAGCTTCGATACCCGCAACGGGAGACGACAATAATGAACGAATACCGACATCATGTCCGTTCGCTCGCGGCGGCCGCGCTGCTCGCGCTCGTCGCCGCATGCACCAGCATGTCGCCCGACGCCCGCCGTTTGCCGAGCGGCACGCAGGCCGACGGTGCGGCCTCCGAGTCCGGGCAGCTCGAGGAGATCACCGTCACGGGAAGTCGCGTCGTTCCGGGCCGCCGGGATCGCAGCACGTTCGCGCCGTCGCTTGCCGCGCCGACGCCGCTCCCGAGCGGGGCCGCGCTCGATCGCGTGCAGGGCATCGGTCCCGCGGACGAGATCTGGTTCATCGCGGTGCCGGACGGCGCGGACGAAGGCCCCGGTGCGGGCGAGGACCGGCCGGGCAGCGGCGCGCTCGTCGCGACGGTGCCGGGCAGCGACCCGAACGCGGAGCCGACGACCGTTCCGCTCCCGCTCGAGCATACCGACGTGAGCGCCGCGATCCGCGGCTACGTCGGCATCGTCGACGTGCGGCAGGAGTTCCGTAATCCGTACGCTGAGAAGATCGAGGCGGTCTATCTGTTCCCGCTGCCCGAGAACGCCGCCGTCCGCGAGTTCGTGATGGCGATCGGCGATCGGCAGATCCGCGGAATCCTTCGCGAGAAGGAGGAGGCGGAGCAGCTCTACCACGAGGCGCGCGCGCAAGGCTACCGTGCGAGCCTGCTCGTGCAGCAGCGGCCGAACGTGTTCGAGCAGAAGGTCGCGAACATCGAGCCCGGCAAGCGCATCGACGTCGCCATCCGGTATTTCCACACGCTGCCGTATCACGACGGCTGGTACGCGTTCGTGTTCCCGGCCGTCGTCGGGCCTCGCTACAACCCGCCCGGCTGGCAGGACCCGGTCGGCGCGTTGCCGCGCGGCGCCGTCTTCTTGCCCGGCCGCGGCAGGGCGGTGCGGTACCTGCGCCCGGGGGAGCGCTCGGCGCACGACCTCGCGATCAGCGTCGATCTCGACGCGGGCGTGCCGATCGAGGCCGTCGACGCGAGCCATCCGATCGAGACGGTCCGCGAGGCCGACCACAAGGTGCGCATCGCGCTCGCGGACGAGGACACGATCCCGAACCGCGACTTCGTGCTGCGGTTCAAGGTCGCGGGCGACGAGATCAGGTCGAAGCTCCTGACGTGGCGCGACCCGGAGACGAACGAAGGCTACTTCACGATGATGGTCCATCCGCCGGCCGACGTTTCGGACATCCCGCGCCAGCCGGTCGAGATGGTCTTCGTGATCGACACGTCCAGCTCGATGAACGGACGGCCGATCGAGCAGGCGAAGGAAGCCGTGCTGACCGCGCTCGAGCGCCTCCGACCGGACGACACGTTCCAAATCATTCGCTTCGCTAACGAAGCGAGCCCGTTCGGGCCCGAGCCCGTGCCTGCCACCGCGGAGAACCTGCGCGCGGCGCGTGCGCACGTGGAGCAGCTCGACGTGAGCGGCGGCACGGAGATGATCGCCGGCATCCGCGCCGCGCTCGCGTTTGCGCACGACGAGCGGCGGCTCCGCTTCGTGACGTTCCTGACGGACGGCTACATCGGCAACGAGGCGCAGATCATCGGCGAGGTCCACCGCCTGATCGGCGAGGCGCGAATCTTCAGCTTCGGCGTGGGCAACGCCGTGAACCGCTATCTGCTCGAGCGCCTCGCGAGCGAGGGCCGGGGCGCAGTGGCGTACCTCGGTCTCGACGACTCGGCCGACGAGGTCATGGGCTATTTCTTCGACCGCATCAGCCGCCCGGCGCTGACGGATCTCGAGATCGATTTCGGCGAAATGCGCGCGAGCGAGATCTATCCGTCGCGCCTGCCGGATCTGTTCGTCGGCCGGGCGGTCGTCGTCACCGGCAGGTTCGCCGGCGAGCCGGACGGCGTGACCGTGCGAGGGCGCGTGCGCGGGGAGCCGGTCGAGCTGTCGATCTCGGCCGCCGACGCCGCGCCGGAGCTCTCGTTCATCGCGAGCCTGTGGGCGCGGCTGCGCATCGCCGACCTCGCCGACCGCATGGCATGGACCTCGGACCCGGACGGCGAGCTCGCGCGGCAGATACGCGAGACCGCGCTCGAGCACAGCCTGACGTCGGAGTTCACCGCGTTCGTCGCGGTCGACGCGTCGGAGCAGACGGCGGGAACGCACGGGACCACCGTGCACCAGGCCGTGCCGGTGCCGGACGGCGTGCGCTACGAGACGACGGTCGGCGCGCCGTGAGCATTGCCGCTACACTGTCCTCGTGACAGGCGCGTCGTACGGCGATCGAGCGGCGCATAGCTCTCCGGACTCAACCGTCAGGTATCCAAAATGGTGAAACTGCATACGAACTATGGCGTCATCTCGATCGAGCTCGACGAGCAGCGTGCGCCTTTGACCGTCGCGAACTTCCTTCAATACGTGAAGGACGGTCACTACGACAACACGATCTTCCACCGCGTGATCGACGGCTTCATGATCCAGGGCGGCGGCTTCGAGCCCGGCATGCGGCAGAAGCCGACGCGCGCGCCGGTCAGGAACGAGGCCGACAACGCGCTCAAGAACGAGGCCTACACGATCGCGATGGCGCGCACGTCGGACCCGCACTCGGCGACCGCGCAGTTCTTCATCAACGTCGCGGACAACGATTTCCTCGATCACACCGCGCCGACGACGCAAGGCTGGGGCTACTGCGCGTTCGGGCGCGTCACCGACGGCATCGACGTCGTCGACCGCATCAAGGGCGTCGCGACGGGCCGCCGCGGCGTGCATCAGGACGTGCCCGTCGACGACGTCGTGATCGAGAAGGCGGAGATCGTGTAGCCATCGGCTGCGCCCGTGCACGTGCTGGCGCGAGTTGCCGGTGGCGCTCACGCGCGCCGCCGCAGCGAGTGACCCGACGCGTCACCGACCGCGCTCGCGCACGCGCCGGCGCAGCGTCTCGTCGACGCCCCAGTCGCGGAGCGCAGCCTCCCGGTCGGCGCCGGCCGGCCTCGGCCCATGGCGGATCTCGGCCTTCGTGCGCGAGAAGCGCGGCAACGGCGCAGGGTGCGGCACGCCGTCGATCTCGATGAAGGCGCCGCGCGCGACGTTGTGCGGATGCCTGGGCGCTTCCGCGAGGCTCAGCACGGGCGCGTAGCAGACCTCCGACCCCTCGAACAGCGCGCACCATTCGTCGCGCGTGCGCGTGCGGAAGATCGCGGCCAGGCGGCGCGTGAGCTCGGGCCATTTCTGCCGATTCATCTGGTCCGCGAAGTCCGGATCGTCCTCGAGACCGAGCTTCGCGAGCAGCGCGCGGTAGAACGGCGGCTCGATCGAGCCGATCGCGATCCATCTCCCGTCGGCGCACTCGTAGTTGTTGTAGAAGTGCGCGGCGCCGTCGATGATGTTGCTTTCGCGCGCGTCCCGCCAGCGCCCGGCCGCGTGCTCGCCGTAGAGCATCGCCATCGTCGAGATCACGCCCTCGGTCATCGCGCAGTCGATGACCTGACCTTCGCCGCCGCACGCGACGTGCCGCAGTGCCGCGAGGAGGCCGACCGCGAGATAGAGCGCGCCGCCGCCGAAATCGCCGAGCAGGTTCAGCGGCACGGCCGGCTTTTCCTTCGGTCCCAGCGCATGCAGCGCACCGCTCAATGCGACGTAGTTGATGTCGTGACCGGGCTGTCTCGAGAACGGGCCCGTCTGGCCGAAGCCCGTCATGCGGCCGTAGACGAGCTTCGGATTCCGCGCGAGGGCCTCCTCGGGGCCGAGGCCGAGCCGCTCCATCACGCCGGGACGAAAGCCTTCGATCAGCGCGTCGGCCTTCTCGATCAACGCGAGCGCAATCTCCTTGTCGTCGGGGATCTTGAGGTTCAGCACGACCGACCGGCGTCCGCGCGTGTCGACGGCGTACTTGTCGTAGCGCCGGCCGCCGTCGCGGTCGATCCTGAGCACGTCGGCGCCCATGTCCGACAGCAGCATCCCGCAGAACGGCACGGGCCCGAGCGCGGCGAACTCGAGTACCTTCAAGCCTTCGAGCGGGCCGGGATGGCGGCTCATCGGACCCTCACCGCGCCGACAGGCGCTCCCGCTCGACGCGCACGCCGGCCGCGTCGCGGTCCCACGTGTCGGCCGTGACGCCGGCGCCGCGCAGCACGTGCTTCTCGACCTTCTGCGTCGGCGTCCTCGGCAGCGCGTCCACGATCCGGACGAAGCGCGGCATCATGAAATACGCGAGCTTGTCGCGCAGGAACTCGATGAGCCCGGCCGGATCGATCGACCTGCCCGGCACCGGCGCAACGACCGCGAGGACCTCGTCCTCGGATCCGTCGCCCGGCACCGGCACGACCGCCGCCTCGCGCACGTCCGGATGCGCGAGGATCGCGCTCTCGACGTCGAACGACGAGATGTTCTCCCCACGCCGCCGCAACGCATCCTTCAGCCGGTCGACGAAGAAGTAATTGCCGTCGGCGTCGCGGCGCAGGAGGTCGCCGGTATGGAACCAGCCGTTGCGCCACGCCTTCGCCGTCGCGTCGGGATCGTTCAGGTAGCCGTGGCTCAGCGTCCACGGCCGGTCCGCGCGTACGATCAGCTCGCCCGCCTGGCCCGTCGGCACGTCGATGTCGTGCTCGTCGACGAGCCTGAGCTCGATCCCCGGCTGCGCGCGGCCGCACGTGCCCGGCACGGTCGGATTCGGACCGGCCCAAAGCGGCACGCACAGCTCCGTCATGTTGTATTCGGTATAGACCGGCACGCCGAACCGTTTGCCGAAAGCGATCGCGGTCTCGTCGAACGGCGCGATGATCACCGAGCGGAGCGGGTGGTCGCGGTCGGCGGGCGACTCGGGCTGCTTCATGAGGAATTGCGCCATCGCGCCGAGCAGCCCGACCGTCGTGATCTCGTAGCGGCGGACGGTCTCCCAGAACCGCGACACGCTGAACGCGTCGACGACGACGGTCGATCCTGCATGGATCAGCGCCCAGAGGAGCGCATAAGGCCCGCCGACGTGGAACATCGGCAGCTGCATCAGCGTGCGGTCCCCGGGGCCGATGTTGCGGAAACCGCGCGCGGCCGTGTAGCTGTGGATGTACGACGACAGCACGCCCTTCGACGGCCCCGTCGTGCCGGACGTGAAGATCACCATGTGCGTATCCCACGGGGCGACGTCGGGATACGGCGGATCGCCTGCCGCGTCGCTTAGCACGTCGTCGCCGATCGCACGCAGGCGATCGAGCTCCGGCCGCTCGCCGCCGAGCACGACGACCGCTTCGAGCGCGCCGCGATCGATGCCGTTCAGGCGATCGACGAGCCGGCCGTCCGCGAGCATCAGCCGCGCCGACGCGCTCCGCACGACGTGCTCGAGGAGCTTCCCGCGGTAGCTCGTGTTGATCGGCACGTAGACGGCGCCCAGGTAGTTCAGCGCGAGGAACGTCTTCACGGCGGTCGGGCCGTTCGCCTGCCACGACAGCACGAAGTTGCCGGGGCGGACGCCGAGCGCGTCGAGGCCCGCCGCGAAACGGCGCACGTGGGCGAGCGCTTCGGCGTACGTCCAGCGTTCGCCGTGCTCGAACAGCACGAAGTCACGGTCGGGGCACTCGTCCGCACGCCGGATCAGGAGCTCGCGAACGACGCACTCGTCGCGGGCCGGAAAGAGCTTCGATGCGGGCATGCCCCATGATAGCGGCAATCGGTGCGGGTGCGCGTCCGGGTCTGGTATGCATGCGCGCTCGGTCCGCAACGCGATTGCGTCGGTCGAGACGCACGCTATGCTGTTCGGCCTTCGCCCGACGGACGACGACGAGCCGACGAGATGACGACGATTCTGCCCGAGGCCTTCCGCGCGCCGCTCCCCGCATGGCGGCAGGTGCTGCCGCTCGCCGCGCTCCTGCTTTTGCCCGCCCTTGGGGCCGGCGACGAGACCGTCGAGATCGAATATCCCGCCGACGGCTCCGTCGCCCCGTATGTCCCGACGGTCGAGGAGGACGTCGAGCTGATGCTCGACGTCGCGGGCGTCGCTCCGGGCGACTACGTGATCGACCTCGGCTCCGGCGACGGCCGGATCGCGATCGCCGCGGCGATGCGCGGCGCGTTCGCGCACGGCGTCGAGATCGAGCCCGAGCTCGTCGAGCTCGCGCGGCGCAACGCGCGCCGAGCGGGCGTCGACGCGCGGACCGCGTTCGTCGAAGGCGACATTTTCGACGCCGACATCGCCGCCGCGTCGGTCGTCACGCTGTATCTGTTCCCCGACGCGAACATCGCGCTGCGTCCGAAGCTGCTCGCCGAGCTCGCGCCCGGCACGCGCGTCGTGTCGAACAGCTTCGACATGGGCGAGTGGCTGCCGGACGTGCACGACACGTCCGCGCGGTCGAGCGGCGGCATCCTGCTGTGGATCGTTCCCGCCGACGTCGCAGGCGAGTGGTCGATCGAGATCGACGGCGACGGCGACGGTCGCGCGCCCGAGCGGCATACGCTGCGCGTCGCGCAGCGCTTTCAGCAGATCGAGCTCACGCTCGCGCGGGCGGACGGAGCGCGGACGACGATCGCCGATGCGACGCTGCGCGGCGACCGGATCGCGTTCCGCGCCGTCGCGGGGGCGCGCACGTACGCGTTCTCGGGCCGCATCGACGGAGACTCGATCGACGGCTACGTGCAGGTCGGCGACGACGCGGGGACGGTCGTCCGGCGCTGGCGCGCGGCGCGCTGACGGCGCGTTGCCGCAGGCGACCGGTCGCGAGCGGCAACGGGACGAGCGCTGCGCCGCGTCGTCGGCGAGGTGCCGGGGGGCACGTCCGCAGGGCCGCGTGCCGCGGCGGGAGCAGGGCGCGCGATTTGGCGACGGACCGGTCTTGCCGCAGAATGAATCGCGCGGACGCAGGGACGCCGGTCCGGCTCTCACCTCATCGAATGACGGGGAGGTCTCCGATGCGCGACCAGCCGACGTTTCGCACGCCCGCCTGGCGCCTGCCGACGACCGCGATCGATCGCCGCCGCACGCTCGCCGCGCTGGCCGGCCTGCTCGGCGGCGGGCTCGTGCCGCTTCGCACGACCGCGCAGGCCGGCGCGTGCGTGCTGACGCCCGATTCCGGCGAAGGCCCGTTCTATTTCGATCCGGAGCTCGTTCGGTCCGACATCAGCGACGGCGTGCCGGGCGCCCCGCTCGAGCTGACGTTGCGCGTCGTGCGCGTCGGAGACTGTGCGACGCTCGACGGCGCGCGCGTCGACGTCTGGCACGCGGACGCGATCGGGCTCTACTCGGGCTACGCGCGCCAGCCCGGCACCGGCGAGCCGTCGCCGTCCGTCGTCGGCAAGACGTTCCTGCGCGGCACGCAGTTCACGAGTCCGGCCGGAGACGTCGTTTTCCGGACGGTCTACCCGAGCTGGTACGGCGGACGGACGCCGCACGTGCACTTCAAGGTGTTCCTCGGCGGGGACGAGGTCGTCGCGAGCCAGCTGTTCTTCCCGGACGAGATCAACGAAGAGGTCTTCTCGCAGTGGGATCCGTACCGGGAGCGCCGCGAGCGCCGTCGAACGTTCAACTCGAACGACTCGTTCCTGCGCGACGGCCGTGTCGAAGGCGCGTTCTGCGACGTCGAGCGGGTCGACGGGGGGTATCGCGCGCACGTGACCGTTGCCGTCGCGCAAGGCTAGGCGGCGGTGTCGTCGTGTCGGACACCTTTTTCCGCTCTGCGGGAGGCGAGGTCGTCGTGTCAGACACCTTTTTCCGCTCTGCGGAAAAAGGTGTCTGACACATCGCGGCCTTATTCCGCGAACACGGATCGATCCTGAGCCAGCCCCCAGATCAGGATCACGAGCATGCCGAGCCCCGTGATCGTCAGCACGAAGTTCAGCAGCAGGCCGATCAGCGGGATGTTGACCGCGACGAACACGAGCAGCAGGCCGACGAGCAGCGCGAGCGCGAAGTGTGCCGGCCGGCCGCTCCGGTCGACTATCGTCTTGCCGATGAAGTGCGCGACGACGATCTTCGCGAGGTAAAGCGCCGCGAGCCATGCGAGCATCGCGAGGATCGCGATCGGCAGCCCGATCAGCGTGATCGCGGTCATCAGCGCGATGATCGGCACGGCGACGAGCGCGACGAGCCCGACGCCGGCGGACGTGACGGCTTCGCCCGAGGTGTCGAGCGACATCCGCGCGAGCGGCGGCACGAGCCACAGCAGGATCAGTCCGGTGACGAACGCCGCGCCGAAGCGCACGGCCTGCCCGGCCAGGAACCCGCCGACGCCGTCGCCGTCCGGCCGCTCGTCGGCCTCGCTGCGCAGACGCGTTTCGACGTCGCCCGCGACGGTGCCGGGCGACACGCTGACCGCGTCCTCGTTGGGCACGTGCGCGATGACGTTGCCCTCGATGCGCGCCGGATCGCGCACGCGCAGCGCGCCGGCATGGACGACGAAATTTCCGCCGACCCGGCCGGTCGCTTCGACGTCGCCGGCGAACGCGTAGACGTCTCGTCCGACAGGTCCAGCGATCGATGCGGTCGACCCGAAGACGATGCCGTTACCTTCGATCTCGGCATCGCGGTCGATCGTGATCTCGCGCATGAAGCCGTAGAGGTTGCGCGCGATCGTGCTGTTGCGCACGGTCAAGGTCTCCGCGGCGCCGACCACGCTGCCGCCGAGCTGGCCCTCGATCTCGACCGTGCGGCCGCCCGTCACGAGCTGGCCGTCCACCGAGCCGCGGATCACGACGCGCTGGCCGAACGCGATCAGGTCGCCGGTGATCCGGCCGTCGATCTCGATGTCCCGGCCGAACGCGATCAGCGTGTCGTCGACGACTTCGCCGGCCGGCACGGACACGAGCTCCTCGGACTTGCGTATCTCGAGCGCCTCGCCGTCCGTCGAGAATGCGAGCGCCGCGAGGGCGGCCGAGAACACGGCGGCGCCGCCGCCTCTCCTCGCGGCGGCGAGCATCGCGGCGACGACGAGCGCGACGACGACGGCCGCGCCCATGGTTTCGATCGTCGACGTCAGCATCGACTTACCCTCCGTTGCAATGAACATCAGCGTCGCGAAAAGGACATCGATCAGGTCCGACAACCTGAACGGATTCAGCCACGCGAGCGACTCCGGCCAGCGGAGCGTGCCGAGGACGTCGGCGAGCACGAACGAGCTCGACGCGAGCGCGATCAGCACGGCCGCCGCGCCGAGAGGTCCCGCCCGATGTGCGGCAGGGCGGAAGGCCGGCACCGGGACGTCGTCCTCCGCTGCGGCGAGCGCCGCGCGGAGCGCCCGGGCTTCCTCGCGAAGCGCGTCGACGCGCGCGCCGCATGCGGCGCACGACGCGAGGTGAGCCGCAAGGCGCGCGGACTCGTCGTCGTCGAGCGCCCCATCGACGTACATGGACCACTCGAGCTCTGTCGGGCAGCTCATTTCGATTCTCCTTCGTGCTGCGGCTGCATCGTGCGGCGCAGCGCCTGCTTGGCGCGCAGGATCAGCACGCCGACGTGGTTGCGCGTCACGCCGAGCACGGCCGCGATCTCGTCGTAGCTCGCGTCCTCGAAGTACGCGAGCACGAGCGGGATCCTGTGCTTGTCGGGCAGCGACGCGATCGCGGCCTTGAGCTCCTCCGCCCGCTCCGATGCGACGAGCGCATCGAGCGTCGTCGCTTCCTCCGAGCCGTGGTCCACGCGCTCGACGTCCTCGTCGCCGAAAAGCTGCGCTTCCTTCGCCCGGCGTCGGACGACGTCGATGCAGTAACGGCTTGCGATCGTCATGATCCACGCCGCGAACGGCTGCGCCGGGTCATAGCGGTCGAACGCACGGTAGGCGCGCATGAATGCCTCCTGAGCGGCGTCGTCGGCCGAGTCCGCCCGTCCGAGCAGCTGCCGGCACAGGCCGCGGACGCGCCGATAATGGCTGCGGTAGAGCTGCTCGAAGTTCGCGTGATCCGGCATGGCGTTCGCACGGCGCTCGCTCTGATCGAATGCAGATTCTTACAACCCGGAGTACGAACGGGAGGGGACCTTATTACGCGGCGACGGCTCGGGCCGCACGGCGCGGCCCGGTCCGCCGCGAAAAAGGGCATAATCTGGCCGATCGACCGGCTCTCCGGCGGGCCCGCGGCGTGCGCGGGCCATTTCGGGTCCGAGCGGCAGAGGTTAGCGACCCTAAATTTTCCGCCGAGCGGCGGTCCGGTTTCCGAGGAGGACGATGACGACACGCGACAGGCGCCTGACTCCGGCAGAGCGCCGCCGGCGGCGACGCCGGCGGCTGACGCTCGCGCTCGGCTACATCCTCGTCGCCTTCGGCGTCGCATGGTATTTCGAGTCCCAGTCGACGACGACGGTCGTGTTCGTGCGTCATGCCGACGTCGACGATCCTCTCGCGCTCGAGGACGACCCCCCGCTCAACGCGACCGGGCGCGCACGTGCCGATCTGCTGTCCCGCTTCCTGCAGTATCTCGACGTCGTCGGCGGCGTGAACGCGATCTACGCGGCGCCGTACCGGCGCACGCGCGAGACCGCCGCGCCGCTGGCCAATCGTCTCGGGCTCATGATCCGGCCCGCCGAGTTCGACGACACGGAAGCCTTCATGGAGGACATCCTGAAGGAGCACAAGGGCGAGATCGTGCTCTTCGTCGTCGATCGCGAAGCGATCGCGCCGATGATCGAGGAGCTCCACGGCAGCAAGCGCGTCCCGGAGATCGCGCCCGACGAATACGAGAACATCTACATCGTGACCGTGCCGTGGGGCGGAGGCGCGAAGGTCAAGACGCTGCGAGTGCTCTACGGCCTCGACTGGAAGCCGCCGGAGGAGACGCGGACGAGCCGCGAGGCGGAAAGCGCGCTGGCGCCGCGGTAAGAAAACGGGGTCAGAGCCCGTTTTTCGGTCACGGCTGCGCCCGAAAAACGTGTCAGACACCTTTTTCGCAGAAAAAGGTGTCTGACACGTTTTTTACGCTTGGCGCGCCCACCGAACCAGCGTCATGAACGTCGGCGGCTTGCCGTGCATCAGCAGGCCGATCCTGAACACCTTGGCCGTGAACCAGAGCGCGCCGAGCGCGGACGCGAAGCCGATCGCGATCGTGAGCCACACCTGCCAGGCGGGCGGAGGCGACGTCGACGCCATCCTGAACAGCATCGCAAACGAGTTGATCGGCGGCACGAAGCTCAGGACGACGCTGAACGTCGAGTCGGGCGCCCGCGAGATCGGCATCCACAGCATCCACGGCATCACGAGGAGCAGCACGATCGGCGTCATCATCGTCTGCGCTTCGCGCATCTCGTTCACGGCCGAGCCGATCGCCATCATCAGCGAGCCGAGCACGAGATACGTGATCACGAAGAAGATCGCGAGGTAGAAGATCAGCGACAGATCGAGCAGCCCGAGCAGCGCCGCGCCGGCGAGGAACACGAGGCCCATCGCGATATAGAGGCCGAGCCCGACGAGGCTGACCGCCATCTGGCCGAGGAGCTTGCCGGCCATGAGCTGCATCGGCGATACGGCAGAGAGGAGCACCTCGATCACCCGGCTCGATTTCTCCTCGACCGTCGACGTGAGCAGCGCCTGGCCGCCGGTCATCACGCCGATGAAGAGCAGCGCGCCGAAGGCCATCGGCAGCAGCATCGTGAGCACGCCGGTGCCGCCGCTTTCCTCGCCGGGGCGCACCGCCACCGCATCGATCCGCGGCACGTTGAAGAGCGCCTGGAGCGTCGCGGGCTCGTAGCCGTGCGCGGACAGACGGGCATCGATGATCGCCTCGCGCATGACTCGCCGGATCTCGTTCTCGATGCGATTGTCGAGCCGAGGCCGCACGAAGAGGTCGTAGCTGCCGAATTCGAGCGTGCCGTCGGCCGGCTCGACCGCATCCTCGTGCACGACGACGAGCGCGAGCGGGCGCTCCTCTTGAGGGCCCGAGTAGAGCCGCGCCTTCTCCGCGTCGAGGTCCGCGTCGCGCGGCCTTTCGACGAGCGCGAGATCGATGCGCGGCGCGATCCGCCGGATCGTTTCGGGGCCGACCAGCGCGCGCGCATTGGACGGCATCTGCTCGAGCGCGCGCGCGGTCTCGGCCTCGCGCCGCGCCCTTATCGTCTCGGGGGCGAGCTTCGGACGGAGCGCTTCGACGACTCGCCCGTCCGGATCGACGAGCGCGAGCGTGCCGCTCGCCTCGAAGCCGCCGTCGGCGAAGAGCCGCGGCATCGCCCACGCCGTCACGATGCCGATGAGCGGCAGGAGCAGCAGACCGATCAGGAACGCCTTCGACATGACCGTGACGACGAACTCGCGCCACGCGACCTGGATGACCTTGTACATGCTTCCGGACCCTATGCTGCGGCCGTCGCCGCTTCGGTTTCCCGCGGCTCGGCGTGCGGACTGCCCGAGCCGGCGACGATGTCGATGAAGATGTCCTCGAGCCGCGGCCGCGCGAGCTCGACGCGCGCCGGCGCGAGCACGTCGACGATGCCGCGGATCGCGTCACCGGGCGGCGTTCCTTCGGCGATCCGGATCGAGTAGCCGGGGTCGGCGCGCTCGATGCGCTCGACGATCGGCAGGGCCTCGAGCGCGCGGACGTCTGCGTTCGGATCGAGCGGCTCGAAACGGATCGTGCGCGGGTCGTAGCGGCGCTGGATCGTCGTGATCGCGTCGTCGAGCACCTTCCGGCCCCGGTGGATCATCACGACGTGCTCGCAGAGCTCCTCCGCCTGATGCATCACGTGCGTCGAGAACAGCACGGTCGCGCCGCGCTCGTGCTCCTCGAGGACGAGCGCCTCGAGCTGCCGCATGCTGACCGGATCGAGGCCGCTGAACGGCTCGTCGAGGATCAGGAGATCCGGCTCGTGCAGGATCGCGGCGACGAACTGCACTTTCTGCAGCATGCCCTTCGACAGCTCCTCGCATCGCTTGCGCTCGACGCCTTGGAGACGGACCCGCTCGAGGCCCCGGCGCACGCGTTTCGCGAGCCCGGCGCTGCGGATGCCCTTGAGCCTCGCGATATACGTGAGGAACTCGCCGACCCGCATCTTGCGATAGACGCCGCGCTCCTCGGGCAGGTAGCCGATCCGGTCCTTCGCGTCGAGCGCCGACGCGTGCCCGAGCACGGACACACGCCCCGAGTCCGGGAACAGGATCGACATGATCATCCTGATCGTCGTCGTCTTGCCGGCGCCGTTCGGTCCGATGAAGCCGAAGAGCGCGCCGCGCGGCACGACGAGGTTGAAATCGTCGACGGCCTTCTGCGCGCCGAAGCCCTTGTTGACGCCGTCGAGCATGATCGCGGCGTCGGCGAACGCGGGTGTGGGTCCGGTCATGCGTCGTATCTCGAGGAGAGGGTGGGCGACGCGGCGCCGCGGTCATCGCCGGCCGCGAATTTTTCTTTATGGTCGACCGCGAACTTTTCTTTTGATTTATGCACGCTTAGACTTCTCCGGCCGAATCGGCCGCCGGCCCGCGCCGACCGCGGGCGCGGGCCGGCGACTGGTTGGTGCAGTGTCGGGACTGTAGCGCATTTTGCGTCGGGCCGTCCCGCCCGGGGAACGGATCTCGTCGAAGCCACGCGAAATGTGCCGGACCGGGAAGCTCGTATCCCGCGCGATCGACCTGCTTGGGTCACAATCCACATAAGCCGAACACGAATCATCCAGGGAACGGTGATGATCGACGAGACGAACACGACGCCCGGCGCCGGCTCCACCGGCACTGCTTCGGTCCTCGTCAACGTCTTCACCGCGCCGCGGGACGCTTTCACGGCGCTCGCCGCGCGTCCGACGGTGCTGGTGCCGATTCTCGCCCTCGCATTGCTGAATACGGCCGTCGTCGTCGCGTATTACAGTCAGGTCGACACGCTGTGGTTGTTGCAGACGATGCTCGAGGAGTCCGGGCGGGAGCTGCCGCCCGAGGCGGCCCAGGGGCAGGGCGGGGGCACCATGGGCCCGGTGATGATGGTAGCGGCGGCGCTCGGCGCGGTGCTGCAGATCCTGATCGCGCTGCTGCTCGCCGCGGGCTATCTGTCGCTCGTCTCGCTCTTCGGCAACGACGGCGTGACGTTCAAGCGCTGGCTGTCGCTCGTCGGATGGTCGTCGATGCCGACGCTGCTCGGCATGCTGTCGACGGTCGTCAACCTCGCGTTGAACGACGCGACGCACATGCTGCCGACGGAGCTGAACATGCTGTCCTTCGGGAACCTTCTCGGCCTCGAGGCGGCGGGCGGCGGGCTCCTGCGCACGATGCTCCTCAACATGGACCCGACGATGCTTTGGAGCCTCGCGCTCCTCGCGTTCGGATACTCGCTGTGGACCCGGCGCTCCGTGCTCGTGTCGCTCGTCATCGTCGCGGCACCGCTGGTCGTCGTCGGCGGGCTCGGCCTGCTGCTCGCAATGTGATACAAGCCGGCAGATGCCGTATTGACCTCTAACACGTGCGCGCCGCCGCTGAAGGCGGCTACGATTTTCTCCTCCAGAGCTCGAAGCCATGACCCGGAAGCTGCTGATCATCGCCGTCATCGTCGCGCTCGTCGTCGCGCTGCCCGTCGCCCGTTCCGTCTTCGGCGGCGGCAACGTGCGGGCGGTCGAGACCGAGACGCTCACGCGCCGCAGCATCCAGGCGTCCGTGCTCGCGTCGGGACGGCTCGCGCACGAGGAGGAGGTGCAGCTGATGTCCGAGGAGATCGGCCGCGTCACGCAGCTCTTCGTCGAGGAAGGGGCCTACGTCAAGGCCGGCGACCTGCTGCTGCAGATCGACGACGAGGCGCACCGGGCGGCCGTCGAGCAGAATCGGGCGCAGGTGCGCCTGCAGGAGATCGCGATCGAGCGCCAGCGGCTGCGCCTCGAGAATCTGCGCAAGCAGTGGGAACGCCAGGAAGCGCTCCACGAGCGCGGCCTGATCGATCAGGACAGCTTCGATTTGCTGACGAACGAGCTCGGCCTCGCCGAGGTGGACCTGCAGTCGAGCATCGAGCAGCTCTCGCAGGCCCGCGCGCAGCTCGAGCAGGCGGAGGACCGGCTGCGCAAGACGCGCGTGTACTCGCCGATCGACGGCGTCGTGACGTCGCTCGAGATCAAGGTCGGCGAGACGGCGATCTCGAGCACGACGAACGTCCCGGGCTCGACGCTGATGACGATCGCGAACCCGGCGAGCATCCATACCGAGGTCAACGTCGACGAGGCGGACATCGCGAACGTCGAGGTCGGCCAGAAGGCGCACGTGTACGCGATCGCGTACCCCGACGTGCCGATCGAAGGCGTCATCGACTCGATCGCCGTGACCGCGAAGGTGCCCGAGGGCCAGCAGGGCCAGCAGGGGTTGAGCTTCGCGGTCAAGATCAAGCTCGATCCGCCGGAGGGCGTGCGCCTGCGCCCGGGGATGTCGTGCCGCGCGGAGATCTTCACGACGACGAAGGAAGGCGTGCTCGCGGTGCCGATCCAGGCGATCCTCGTCGAGGAGAATCGCGTCGAGGACCGCACGACGTACTCGGTGTTCGTCAATGACGGCGGCATCGCGCGCAAGGTCGAGGTGAAGGTCGGCCTGTCGGACGATGCGTACCAGGAGGTCACGGAAGGGCTCGCCGAGGGCGACGAGATCGTGATCGGGCCCGACCGCGTGCTCCGGACGCTGAACGACGGCGACCGGATCGAAGCGACGGCCGAGACCTGACGGCGCGAAGCGCCGAGGAGCCCTGCGATGTCCGTGATCCGTCTCGAGCAGGTCAGCAAGCACTACGTCATGGGCCAGCACGTGATCAAGGCCGTCGACGGCATCGATCTCACGATCGAGCGCAACGAGTACGTCGTGATCATCGGCTCGTCGGGCTCGGGCAAGTCGACGATGATGAACATCATCGGCTGCCTCGACACGCCGACCTCCGGCCGCTACCTGCTGAACGGCCGCAACGTGGCGGGCCTCAACGAAGGCGAGCTCGCGGACGTGCGCAATCAGGAGATCGGCTTCATCTTCCAGAGCTTCAACCTGCTGCCCCGGATGACCGCGCTCGGCAACGTGATGCAGCCCCTGATCTACGCCGGCGTGCCGCTCGCCGACCGGCGCAGGGAGGCGATGCGCTACCTCGAGCGGGTCGGCCTCGCGGACCGCGCGGACCACCTGCCGAACCAGCTCTCCGGCGGGCAGCGCCAGCGCGTCGCGATCGCGCGCGCGCTCGTGACGGGCCCGTCGATCCTGCTCGCCGACGAGCCAACGGGCAACCTCGACTCGCAGACCACGGTCGAGATCCTCGCGTTGTTCGACGAGCTGCACGCCGACGGGCAGACGATCGTTCTCGTCACGCACGAGCCGGACGTCGCCGCGCACGGCGAGCGCGTGATCCGCCTGCGCGACGGCAGGATCGTCGAGGACGTCCGCAATCCGCCGCGCGGCGCCACGGGGTAGGCGATGTCCGCAGACGCGACGACGGGCACGAACGCACCGGCTGCGGCCGGCCGCGGCGCACGTGCCGGCATCCGCAGGACGCGATCGCCGCTCTGGTTCGCGGTGACCGAGGGCGTGCGCTCCGCGCTGCACTCTATCCGCGCCCATGCGTTTCGAAGCTTCCTGACGGCGCTCGGCATCATCATCGGCGTCGCGTCGGTCATCGCGATGGTATCGATCATCCAGGGCTTGAGCTTCGCGATCGGCCAGCAGTTCCAGGGCCTCGGCAGCAACAGCATCACCGTCGCGGCCTATACGCCGATCGAGGAGCGGCTGCAGGGGCGCATCGCACGGCTCACGCCGGACGATCTCGATCTGATCAGCCATCGGGTCGACGGCATCGAGTCGATCACACCGGTCATGACGTCCGGCATCGGCCAGGTCCGTTACGGCGGACAGACCGCGTCGGCCCAGATCCTCGGCACGACGTACACGTTCCAGGACGTCGCGCAGTACTACACGTTGTCCGGGCGCTTCCTGTCCGACAGCGACAACGACACGCGCCGCCGCGTCGCCGTGATCGGCGAGACCGTGCGCGAGAACCTGTCGCTGCCGGCCGACCCGGTCGGCGAGTTCGTGCAGATCAACGGCGAGTGGCTCAAGATCATCGGCCTGCTCGAGCCGAGGGGCGAGATCCTCGGCAACGACCTCGACAACCGCGTGCTGCTGCCGTTCAGCACGATGCAGACGCTGACCGGCAACCGTGCGCGGCCGGACATCCAGATCCAGCTCACGGTCGCGAACCGCGACGAGATGGAGTCCATCGTGCAGCGGATCGAGCGGCTCTTGCGCAACGCTCACGGACTCGGCCCGGACGACGACGACGATTTTCAGATCCAGACGGCGGAGGAGCTGAGGAACACGATCGATTCGATCCTGACGAACGTGACGCTGGTGATGGGCGGCATCGTCGGCATCTCGCTGCTGGTCGGCGGCATCGGCATCATGAACATCATGCTCGTGTCGGTCACGGAGCGGACGCGGGAGATCGGCATCTGCAAGGCGATCGGCGCGAAGCGCCACCACATCCTGTTCCAGTTCCTGCTCGAGGCCCTCGTGCTGTGCCTGATCGGCGGCCTCGTCGGTCTTGCGATCGGCTACGGGATCGGCGCGCTCGCCGCGTCGCTGATTCCCGGGTTCCCGGCCGCGCACACGCCGCTCTGGGCCGTCGCGCTCGCGCTCGGCTTCTCGGCGGTGGTCGGCATCGTGTTCGGCATCCTGCCGGCGGCGAAGGCCGCGAACCTCGATCCGATCAGCTCCCTCCGCTACGAATAAACGGGGTCGGAGCCCTAAAAGAATCGGGGTCAGAGCCCTTTTTCCGGCAAAAATCGGGACCGCAAAATCGGGGTCAGAGCCCTTTTTTCGAGACCGGCTTCAGATCGGGGCACACGTTTCTCTTCGCCGTTTTCGGGCAGTGCTCGGCTGTTGCCGTGAAGCGAAATTGGGGTCGGCAAATAGGCAAGTTCAATCTACGGAAAAGCGGGCTCTGCCCCCCATCGCTGCTGCCGGTGGGGAAGGCCGCGAAACCTCGATCCGATCAGCTCGCTCCGTTATGAATAATTGGGGTCTACGAATAATTGGAGTCAGAGCCCTAAAGAAGTCCGGGTCAGAGCCCTAAAGAAGTCGGAAGAAATCGGGGTCAAAGCCCTTGGACTTTAAAGACCCTTAGCCTTTGAAGGCCCTTAGCCTTTGAAGGCCCTTACCTTTGAAGGCCCTTAGAGTTTGAAGGTCCTTAGACTTTATAAAAGGGCTCTGACCCCCGATTTATCTTTAGACTTTGTAAAAGGGCTCTGACCCCGATTTATCTCCGATTTGTCTTGGCTCTGCCCCGAGCAGTAGCGGGAACGCGGGCCGAAGCCTCAAAATGGTGTCCGACGTGTGGGGACACCTCTTTTCGCCGCTTTTCACGCGGGGGCGTGTCGCTTATTGCGGAGCGGCGAAAAAAGGTGTCTGACACGATTTATCGCTGATTTCTGGGGGGAGACCGATCGGCACGCACATCGAGGACGGCGCCGCGTCCACGTACATCGGCGAAGCGGAGGTGGAGCCCGGCCGCACGCGCAAGACGGTCGGGCTCGTGCTCGGCGTCGCGCTCTTCGCGCTGATCATCGCGCTGCCTCCGCCGGCGGGGCTCGAAGCCGCGCCGTGGCGCGTCGCGGCCGTCGCGATGCTGATGGCCACGTGGTGGCTGACGGAGGCGGTGCCGATCTCGGCGACGGCGCTGCTGCCGCTGCTGCTGTTTCCGATGCTCGGCGTCGCGCCGATCGACGACGTGGCGGCGCCGTACGCCGATCCGCTCGTCTTCCTGTTCCTCGGCGGGTTTCTGATCGCGCTCGCGATCGAACGCTGGAACCTGCACCGGCGGATCGCGCTGACGATCCTGTCGGCCGTCGGTGCACGCGAGGACCTGCAGATCGGCGGTTTCATGCTCGCGACCGCGGCGATCAGCATGTGGGTCAGCAACACGGCGACGGCCGTGATGATGCTGCCGGTCGCGCTGTCGATCGTGCCGAGGCGCCCGGACGGCGCGCTCGAGCCGGGCAAGGAGCGGTTCGCAACGGCTCTGATGCTCGGCGTCGCGTACGGCGCGAGCATCGGCGGGATCGCAACGCTGATCGGCACGCCGCCGAACGCGCTCCTCGCGGCATTCATGAACCAGAACTACGGCATCGAGATCGCGCAGCTGCAATGGATGCTGCTCGGCGTGCCCGTTTCCGGGGTCATGCTCGTGATCACATGGCTGGCGCTGACGCGGCTCGTGTTTCCGGTGCGCCGCGCGGAGCTGCCGGGCGCCCGAACGGCGATTCGGCAGCAGCTCGCGGACATGGGGCCGGTGTCGCGAGCGGAGAAGCGCGTCGCGGTCGTGTTCGGTCTGACCGCGCTCGCGTGGGTCACGCGCCCGCTGCTGCAGCGCATCTTCCCGGAGCTGCAAATCTCGGACACGACGATCGCGCTCGCCGGCGCGGTGCTTCTCTTTCTGATCCCGAACGGCATCGAGCGCGGACGCTTCCTGTTGACGTGGCAGCAGGCCGAGCGCCTGCCGTGGGGGGTGCTGCTCCTGTTCGGCGGCGGGCTGTCGCTTGCCGCGTCCGTGTCGGGCTCCGGCCTCGCCGCATGGCTCGGGACGCAGCTCGAGGCCCTCGAAGGCGTTCCGCCGATCGTGCTCGTGCTGGCGGTCACGGTTCTGATCGTTTTTCTGACGGAGCTCACGAGCAACCTCGCGACCACAGCGACGTTCCTGCCGGTCGTCGCGGCGCTCGCCGCGACGCTCGATGCGCCGCCGCTCTTGCTGACGATCCCGACGGCGCTCGCCGCGAGCTTCGCGTTCATGCTGCCGGTCGCGACGCCGCCGAACGCGATCGTGTTCGGCAGCGGCTACGTGACCGTGCCGCAGATGGCGAAAGCGGGCCTCTCGCTCAACCTCATCGGCATCGTCGTGATCGTCGCGATGCTGTACCTGCTGATGACGCCGGTTTTCGGCGTCTGACGTCCGTTTCGAATACGGAAGCGTGCCGGATGCCTGGCCGGCGACCCCTCATGGTATGTTGAGGGTCGTGGTTTCGCGGGAGTCGTAACGGGAAGCACGGCGGCGCGCCTTCCGCGCGCCGGCGCCGTTGCACCGGGCGCTCTATGGAATCTGTCGAGCACATCGTCGTCGGTGCCGGGCCGGCCGGCCTGCGCGCCGCGCAGGTTCTCGCCGAATCGGGCCGGGAAGTCGTCGTTCTCGAGAGAAACGCACGCGTCGGCCCGAAGACCTGCGGCGGCGGGCTCTCGACGAAGGCCGTGCGCGAGCTCGAGGTGCTCGGTCTGCCGGCGGACGAGGGGCTCGTGTCGGTCGCGCGCGCGTCCTTCCGCGGCGAGCCGGCGATGCCGCTCGACCCCGTGCACGCGCGGATCAGGACACTCTCGCGCGAGCGCCTCGGCCGCTACCAGGCGCAATGGACGGAGGCGGCCGGTGGCGAGATTCGCACGAACGCGGCGGTCTCACGGATCGACTTCGAGAGCCGCACCGTCAGCTACGACGGGAAGACCCTGCGCTATCGCCATCTCGTCGGCGCGGACGGCTCCGGATCGAGCGTGCGGAAGGGGCTCGGCCTGCCGACGCCGCGCGCGTTCTTCGCGGGCGAGTACAACGTTTTCGGACCTCGGGCCTTCGAGCTGTCCGTTGCGTTCGATGCGCGGACGCTGGGCAGCGGCTACTTCTGGGTGTTCCCGCACGAGGACTACGTCTGCATCGGGGCCGGCGCTCACAAGGGCAAGATCCGCCCGTCGACGATCCGCCCTTACATCGAGCGGCGCATGGCGGCGCTCGGGGTGGACCCCGGCGATACGCCGTACGAGGGCGCCGCGATCGAGGTCGACTTCCCGGGCTTTCACTTTCCGGGCGACGTGCACCTCGTCGGGGACGCGGCGGGTCTGCCGTCCGGCCTCACGGCCGAGGGGATCTACCCGGCGCTCGTCAGCGGCGAGGAGGTCGCGCGCCGGATCCTCGACCCGGCGTACCCGATGCCGAAGACGCGGCAGTGGCTCGCCGTGAAGCGCTCGCACGATCGGCTCGGCCGGATCTGGCTCCGCCGCGCCGCCCTCGAGGCGAGCCTGTCGGCGCTCCATGCGCTTTGCCGCGCGGCCTTCGGTAAGCGTTGGATCAGCGCCTATTTCCTGGAGGCCTGATGAAGCTTTCGCGCGTCCCGCGTCACGTCAGTTTCATCCCGGACGGCAACCGGCGCTGGGCCGAGGCGCGGGGGCTCGCGCGCAGCGACGGGTATGCGCACGGTATCGACCGGGGCGTCGAGCTGCTGCAGCTCTGCAAGGCGATCGGCATCGAGGAGGTCTCGATCTACGGCTTCACGAAGGAGAACGTGCGCCGTCCGTCGGATCAGGTCGAAGCGTTTCGCGCGGCATGCACCGAGTTCGCGCTGAAGGCCGCTGCGGCCGGCGCGGCCGTGCTCGCCGTCGGCGATGCCGAGTCGGCGGTGTTTCCGAAGGCTTTGCTGCCGTTCGCGAAGACGCGCAGCGACGGCGACCTGCGCGTGAACCTGCTCGTGAACTACAGCTGGCAATGGGATCTCTACTCGGCGATCGAGCACGCGAAGTCGAACGGCGGCGTCACGTATTCGAGCGTGCCGACGGCGCTCGCGTCCGGGGCCGTGTCGCGCGTCGACCTCGTCGTCCGCTGGGGCGGCAGGCGTCGGCTGTCGGGTTTCCTGCCGGTGCAGTGCGCGTATGCCGACTTCTACGTCATCGAGACGCTGTGGCCCGATTCGCGGCCCGAGGAGTTCCTCGACGCGCTGGCGTGGTATCAGCGTCAGGATGTGACGATGGGTGGATGAAGAGTTCGGCGAAGAGCGCGCGGATCCATTCGTTGCCCGGGTCGCGGTGAAACCGCTCGTGCCAGTACTGGAAGATGTCGATCGACGGCGTCTTGATCGGCACGGGAAAGATCCTGAGCCCGACGTGCGGCGCGAGCGTCTCGGCCATGCCCGACGGCAGCGTCGCGACGAGGTCGCTCATGCCGACGAGCACCGCGGCGCTGACGAAGCTCGGCACCTTGCAGACGATGTTCTCGGCCGGTACCGCCTTCTCGATCGCCCGCTCCGTCTTCAGGTGCGCGTGTCCCGTGCCGGCCGAATACACGAGCACATGACGCTCCGCGGCGAAGGCCTTCAAGCTCGGCTTGTCGGTGATCCTCGGATGGTCCTTGCGGGCGACACCGACGTAGTTGACCGACCAGAGGAACTGCCGCCGAATGCGCTTGCTCAGCCCGGGAAACGATCCGGTCGCGAAGTCGAGCTTGCCGGACTCGAGCGACGATTCGAGGCGGGCGACGTCCAGAGGCACGATCTGCAGACGCACTTTGGGTGCCCGGGCCGCGATCGCGCGAATCAGCGCGGGCAGCATCCGTGTCGTGCCGGAGTCGACGCTCGAGAAGCGGAACGTCCGGGCCGTGACCGCCGGGTGAAACGGCACGTGAGCCGTGCGCAGCGACGTGAGCTGATCGAGGATCTCCCGCACGCCTCCGCTCACGTGCAGCGCCTTGGCCGTCGGCTCCATCCGCTGGCCTACGCGGACGAAGAGCGGGTCGGAGAAGTAGCCGCGGAGGGCGGCGAGGGTCTTGCTGAGCGCGGGCTGCGTCACGCCGAGGACCTCCGCGGCCCGCGTGAGGCTGTGCTCGCGGAGGAGCACCTCGAAGACGCGCAGGTGGCGCAGCTCGAGGTCGAACTCGTTTCGTTCGGACGACATAACCTTCGAGAATCCGAGTCATGTCCGGATCCTCATAGCGTAGCAGCCCCGGGGCCGGCGCGCAGGGACGCGGCCCGCGGCGGCGGGGTCGGCTACGCGTCGAGCGCGTCGAGGCGCTCGTGGATCCACGCGGCGATCGCCAGCGTGCGCGCGTCGTCCGACGCGCGGCCGACGACCTGCAGGCCGAGCGGGAGCCCGTTCGGCCCCACGCCGGCCGGCACGGTGACGGTCGGCACGTGCAGCAACGTCCAGAGCCGGTTCATGATCGGGCTGCCCGTCGAATCGAGGCCGCGCGGCGCCTCGCCCGTCGTGCTCGGCGTCAGCAGCACGTCGCAGCCCTGCATCGCGTCGGGAAACGCTTCCCGGCACGCGCGCGCGAGCCGCTGCGCGCTTTCGTAGCGGTCGGCCCCGACGCGGCTGCCCGCATCGATGTCGGCCGTCAGGCGTTCGCTGAGCGCCTGCGGATGCGCGCTGCGCTCCCATGCGAGATTGCGCGCGAGCTCGTAGCCGTAGATATCGACGTTCGCGGCGCCGAGCTCGGCAAAGGGTGCCGGCAACTCGACGAAGGAGATCAGCGCACCGGCGCGCGCGAGCGTGCGGGCTGCAGCGTCGAGCGCGGCTCGGGCCGGCGCATCGACGGCGTCCCAGTCGGGCGTGCGGCAGATGCCGATCCACGGCGGCTCGACGATGTCGGACATGGACAGCAGCGATCGGCTGCCGGCGAGCGCGCCGACGAAGAGGGCGGCGTCGCGGACCGTGCGCGCGAACACGCCGACCGTGTCGAGGCTTTCCGCGAGCACTTTCACGCCGGTGCGCGGGATCGTGCCGAACGTCGGCTTGTAGCCGACGATTCCACAATAGCTCGCCGGTCGGATCACCGAGCCGAACGTCTGCGTGCCGAGCGCGAGCGGCACCATGAGGTCCGCGACCGCGGCGGCGGACCCGCTGGACGATCCGCCGGGGGTGTAGGCGAAGTTGCGGGGGTTCACGGTCGCTGCAGGCTGGAACGTCGCGAACTCCGTCGTAACGGTCTTGCCGAGCACGATCGCGCCGGCGCGCTCGGCGGCGGCCACGCAGTCCGCGTCCGCCGTCGGCCGATGCCCGCGATAGATCGGCGACCCGTACTCGGTGACGAAGCGGGCGGTGTCGATGACGTCCTTGACGCCGATCGGCAGGCCATGCAGCGGCCCGGTGACCGGACCGTCGTCCAGCAGGCGCGCGCGCTCGAGCGCGGCCTGCGCGTCGACGACCGTCCACGCGCGGATCGTAGGGTCACGCTCGCGGATGCGCTCGAGGTGCGCCTCGACGACGGCGCGGGCGGTCAGCTCGCGCGCAGCGAGGCGCGCAGCAAGGCGAGTCGCGGAAGCTTCGATCAATCAGCGCACCGCTTGTTGTTGTTGCGTTCGGGCGCGCGGCCAGGGGCTCGAGCCGCCGCTACCGAGATTCGACGTCCTTATCTATCGAGCGGGCCTGGCCCTCCCGGAATCACAGAGGCCTGCCCGTGAGCGAGTTCGGCGGCATCGGCTTGCGCGCCTGCGGACCGTGCACGGCCTCGTACGCGCCGATGTCGGGTCCGTTCCCCGCGTACTCGAGCGTCACGGGCGCGTCCTTCGACCACTCGGTGCTCTCGGACAACGTCAGCGTGTTCGCCGCATAGTCCACCTTCGTCACCTTCAGCGGCTTGCCGCCGCCGATCTGTATCCTGTCGCCCTCGATCAGGCCGAAGCCGTCGGAGAAGTACGACGCATCGGCGACCGCGACGACGGTGCCCGACCCCGCGCCCGTCGTCCGCGTCAACGGCAGGGCCTCGTCGATGCCTCGGCTGCCCGGCGCGAGCGCGAAGTCTTCCGGCTCCTGCGGGTCCGGACGCACGAACGTCGGCGTGGCGAGGATGTTGTTCCTGAACGTATCCGGATACTGCTGCATCGCCTTCTCGAGCGTCATGACGCCGCCGCCGTCGCGGATGTCGACCTTCGCATCGGCCGAGATCAGATTGCCCTCGACCAGCGATTGGCCGACGATGCCCATCGGGTTCGAGGCGAGACGGAAGAAGAAGTCTGCGGCGCCGAGGTCGGACCGCGTGCGGTTGCGATAGACGATGTTGTTCTTGAACACGTTGCCGGTGATGCCGTCGCCCGTGTAGAACACGAGTCCCCACGCGGGCCCGCCGTTGCCGTAGATCGTGTTGTGATAGATCCGGTTGTTCTGCGAAGCCTTCGAGTCGCTGTGCGTCTCGGTCGTGATGCCTTCGTTGATGTTGCGGAAGATGAAGTTGCGGCGGACGATGTTCCACTGACCTTCGGTCTTCATGCCGGCGTTGGCCGGCTCGTCGGCCGACGCGAGCGCGTTCTTCACGACGTTTCGCTCGAAGAGGTTGCGCTTGCCCATCAGCGTAAGGTTGCGGCCGCCCTTGCCCGTGCCTTCCGTCTCGCTCCAGTCGTTCTCGAAGACGTTCTCCACGATGATGTTGTTCGGCGCGTCGACTTGCAGCAGATTGTGCGCCCCGCGCTTCAGCACGTTTCCGCGCAGCAGGTTGTGATGCGAGCCGCGCAGAATCTGAATCGCGTCCCCGTAGTCGTGGCCCGTGCCGTCGTCCCACACGCCGACGTGGTCGATGACGTTGTCGAGCAGCTTGTTGTGATGCGCCTCGTAGGTGATCCGGATGCCGTGCCAGCCGTTCGCGTAACGGAACGTGCCGTTCGAGATCGTGTTGTAGCTCGCGTTATAAAGATTCACGAAGTGGTCGACGTACGCGTCCGGCCCGGGCTTTACGCCGTCCACGTCGATTCCGTCGACCACGATGTAGGAGCGGTCCGTCAGATCGATCGCGACCGTCAGCCCGCTCGACGATTTGGACGTCAGGACGGGCTGCTCGCCGGGGTAGGCCACGTAACGGATCTCGGAGCCCGCTGCCCCCGAGCGGCTCGGCCTGATCGGATCGTTGACGTACTTACCGCCGCGTAGATACACGACGTCGCCGGGCTTGAGCGTCGCATTCGCTTTGCCGATGGTGCGCCACGCGGAGGAGGCGGACGTGCCGGAATTGCCGTCGTCGCCGTTCGGCGCGACGTAGTATTCCGCCGAGATCGCGAGGCTCGTCGCGAAGCCGGCGCAGAGGCACAACAGGCACGATGCTACAAGGCGGGTCGAAATCACGCTGCCGTTACTCCATTGACTCGAGCAGAGCGTCGACAGAGGCATCGAGACCCGGCGCGATCGCGCCGCCCGCGATCTGTGTGCGTGCACTCGCGCGGTGACTCATCTTTCGGTCTGGCGGCCCGGCTGCCATCGCTCTCGATCGAGCGTCAGGCCCGTGGCTTTGCGTCTTCGCCTTTCGACGAGTTTGCCCCTGCAGACGCGAGCACCGTAGCACGCTGCTCCGGGGGCGGCAACTGTCGTCATTCGTCAACAAGGCAGCGTGCGGGAGCAGCAGCGTCAACGTCGTTCGTGCAGTGACGGAGCGCACGTTTCGCACGATTCGAACGCGTCCGCAATCGCTTGCGTCGCTGCGCGAGCCTTGCCGGGATAGGTATCCGTACCGTGGACATCTCGGGGTTCGAGAACATTGATGACGACTTTCTATAGATGCTAAAAACGGAAGGAGCAATACGCAGAAAATCTGCGCAGCGCGAAAGACAACAACGCGAGGGGTGACATGAACGCGGCGGTAGACTTCTCCCTCTTCAAGCAGAACGAGCTCGATCATCAGGACAAGCGGTACGGCCGCGCGCGACCGAAGGCCTACGACAAGGAAAAGTTTGCTCGCGAGTTTCTGCTGCCCGCCCACAAGGGCGGCAACGCGCGCGGCGAGCTCTATGCGCGCGCGTTCGAAAAGCGTCCGTCGGGCAAGGTGCTCGATTACGCGTGCGGCAAGGGCCATCTCGCGATTCGCCTCGCGATGGAGCCGAACGACGTATCGGCATTCGACGTTTCGCCGGAGGGCATTCGAGTTGCCCGCGAGCAGGCGGAGTTGAGCAACGTGCAGGTCGACTTCCGCGTGATGGACGCGGAGCATCTCGAATACGACGACGAGAGCTTCGACGGCGTGATCGGTTTTGCGGCGCTCCATCACGTGATCATCTATCCGCGCATGCCGGCGGAGCTTCACCGGGTCATGAGACCGGGCGCGAAGGCGGTGTTTGCGGAGAACTGGGGCGGGGACAACCCGCTGTTCGAGCTGTGGCGGCGCAATACGTCGCTCAAGAAGCACAACAGCTCGAGCCGGGGAGAGGTGATCCTGAATCGGCGGCTGCTCGACGAGCGCCTGGGGGCCTACTTCGACATCGAGGTCGAGGCCTTCTCCCTCGCGTACATGCTGAAGAAGTACGTTTCGTCGCCCGCCGTCTGCGCGTCGCTTTATGCGCTCGACAAATTGCTGCTGCGGCTGCCGGTCGAGAGCTTCTGCGGCGAGTCGATCATCACGCTGACGAAGCGTTGACGCGGGTGCCGCGCGGGCCGCGGCGCGACGATCTGGCACGCGACTTGAAGCGGGACGGCGAAACGTCGCCGACGTGGAGCGCCGCGATGCCGGGAACGGAGACGGAGCTGATCGAAGCCGGGGGCCGCGAGATCACGGTCTCCAACCCGCGCAAGGTGCTGTTCCCGGCGGCCGGGCACACGAAGCTCGACCTCGTGCGCTACTACCTCGCGGTCGCGGACGGCGCGCTGCGCGCCGCGGGCGGCCGCCCGAACATGCTCGTGCGCTATCCGGACGGCGTCGACGGCGAGTTCTTCTATCAGAAGCGCGCTCCGAAGAAGCGTCCCGACTGGATCGACGTCGTCGAGCTGCGCTTCCCGTCCGGGCGATCGGCCGAGGAGATCGTGCCGCGCGATGCGGCGGCGCTCGTCTGGCTCGCAAATCTCGCGTGCCTCGAGCTGCATCCGCATCCGGTACGCGCCGAGGACCTCGAGCATCCGGACGAGCTGCGCATCGATCTCGATCCGGTGCCCGACGTCGCGTGGCCGCAGATACGGCAGGTCGGCGGCATCGTCCGCGAGACGCTCGACGAGCTCGGGCTCGTCGGCTGGCCGAAGACGTCCGGCAAGCGGGGCCTCCATGTCTACGTGCGCATCGAGCCGCGGTGGACGTTCGACGACGTGCGCCGCGCCGCGCTCGCGCTCGCGCGCGACGTCGAGCGGCGGGCGCCGAAGCTCGCGACGAGCGCATGGTGGAAGGAGGAGCGCCACGGCGTCTTCGTCGACTACAACCAGAACGCGAAGGATCGCACGATCGCGGCCGCGTACTCGGTGCGGCCGACGTCCGATGCGCGCGTCTCCGCGCCGCTCGACTGGGACGAGCTCGCCGAGTGCGAGCCGCGCGATTTCACGCTTGCCGTGATGCCGGCGAGATTCCGTGCGGTCGGCGACCTGCACGCCGGGATGGACCGGACGCCCGGTTCGCTCGAGCCGCTGCTCGAGCTCGCTGCGCGGCACGAGCGCGAAGGCCGAGGCGAAGCCCCGTGGCCGCCGCACTACGTGAAGCGGCGCGGTGAGCCGCCGCGCGTGCAGCCTTCGAAGCGGCGTGGGGCCGATCGCGAGCACGGCGCGTCGAGTCCCCGCGAAGGCAAGGGGGACACGGACCCGGAAAAGCGACGCGCGCAGAAGCCGCCCGACCCGGGCGATCCGGATCTCAGCGGCGGGGGCGTGAAGCGCCGAGCACGTGCGCGAGCGCGTAAGGGACGGTGACCTCGAGCTGATCGTAGCGGCAGAGGCGCGGAGGCTTGTCCTTGCGCCAGCGGAGGAACACGGCCGCGTGACGGAAGCGGTCGCCTTGCAGGTGATCGTACTTCACCTCGCAGACGCGCTCGATTCGCAGCGGCTCCCACGAAAGATCCTTGCCCGCGCTCCAGCGGCTCGGCGCCCCCGGCATGCGTGCGCCGCCGTCCGCGCTCGCCCAGTCTTTCCACGGGTGGCGCTCGAGCGCGTTCTCGCGAAGCGGCGCGAGCTCGAGCACGAGCGCTCTGCGCATCGCCATCGTGAACGACGACGCGACGCCGACGTGATGCAGCACGTCACGCTCGTCGTAAAGGCCGAGCAGCAGCGAGCCGACCGCCTCGCGCGTGTCGCGATACCAGCGAAATCCGGCGACGACGCAGTCCGCGGTGCGGACGTGCTTGATCTTCAGCATCGCGCGCTTGCCGGGCTCGTACTCGAGGTCGGCGTGCTTCGCGACGACGCCGTCGAGCCCCGCGCCCTCGAACTTCTCGAGCCAGTCGGCCGCGACGCCTCGGTCGCGCGTCATCGGCGTCACGTGGAGCGGCGGCTCGGCGCCGGCGAGGAGCCGCTCGAGCGCGGCGCGCCGCTCCGCCTGCGGCATCGAAAGAAGGCTCTTGCCGTCCTGCGCGAGGAGGTCGAACGCGACGAACGCGGCGGGCGTCTCGCGCGCGAGCTTCTCGACGCGGGACGCGGCCGGATGCAGGCGCATCTGAAGCGCGTCGAAGTCGAGCCCGTCGTCTCCGGCGATCACGATCTCGCCGTCGAGCACGGAGCCCTTGGGCAGCCGCTCGAGAAACAGCGCGTGCAGCTCCGGGAAGTAGCGGTCGAGCGGCTTTTCGTCGCGGCTCTGAATTAAGACGTCGTCGTCGCCGCGGAAGACGAGCGCACGGAAGCCGTCCCATTTCGGCTCGTACAGGAACGCCCCGGCGGGCGGCAGTGCATCCGTCAGCTTCGCGAGCATCGGCTCGAGCGGAGGCGCGAACGGGAGGCCCTCGAGCGCGCGGCCCCGGCCGGAGCCGGCCTTCGAGCGCGGTGCGCGCCGACGCGATTGCGGCATCGAGTCGCTCCGGGCGCAGGCTACGTCACGCGTCCGTGCTCGACGCGGGCGCGCTCCGCCCCGGCGGGCCGCGGCGGCCGCCAGTCGCGCGGCATCCTCGCGAAGTCGACGAGCGGCTCGCGGTCGCCCGACGCGATCGCGTCCTCGATCTGGTCATAGAAGCCGCGGCCGGCTTCCTCGGAGAACGTGATGCGGACCTTCTCGGGATCGTCGCCGGGCTGCGGGCGCTGCACGTACTCCGGAAAGCTCGCTTCCGCGGCGTCGCCTTCCTGGTAGCCCTTCGCGAACATCTGCTTCACGAGCCCGAAGCCGTCGTGACGGACGAGCGTCGTGCCCCGCGGATGGCCGCCCATCTCGACGAGATGCCGCCGGAATGCCTCGAGGTCGCCGCACGCGAACGCGACGTGCTGGCACGCATGGTCGCCGTGCCGCTCGACGAACTTCGTGACCTGCGACTTCTGCCGACGGTCGATGCCTTCGACGAGCGCGATGCCGAAGCCGCCGTAGTCGATGCACCAGAGCTTCATGCTGCTGTCGGGGTCGTCCGGACGCACGTCGTCGATTCGGGTGACGAGCGTTCCGCCCTCGACCTCGATGTGGAACCAGGCCCACTTCTCGATCGTGCCCTTCGCGCACGCATAGGTCACGTGGTCCACCTTCGTCAGATGCGACATCGGAGATCCCTCCTTCGTTCGGCCAGCGCGATCACGCGGCGCGCGCGGGCGAGATGCGGCCGGTCGAGCATGCGTCCGTCGAGCGAGATCGCGCCGACGCCGGGCGCCGCTTCGAACGCCGCGACGATCCTGCGGGCGCGCTCGACCTCTTCGCGCGACGGCGTGAACACCTCGTTCAGCAGGTCGACCTGCGCGGGATGGATCGCGAGCTTGCCGGCGAAGCCGTCGCGCTTCGCCGCGAGCGCCTGGCGCAGCAGGCGCGTCTCGTCGACGAGGTCCGTATGCACGGTGTCGATCGCGGGAACGCCTGCATCCGCGGCGGCGAGCAGGCACAGCGCGCGCACGAGCTGATACGGCGGCAGCCACTCGCCGTCCGCGTCGACGGCCGTCTCGGCGCCGAGCGCCGCGGACAGATCCTCGGCGCCCCACGTCAGGTACGCGAGGCGAGGGCTCGCGCCCGCGTAGCGGCCGAGCGCGAAGACGCCGGCCGGTGTCTCGGTCGCGATCGGCATGATCGCGGTGGCGCCGGGCGGCACGCCCGCGCGGGGCTCGAGCGCATCGAGCAGCACGGAGAGCCGCGCAACGTCGTCAGCCGCGCGCACCTTCGGCACGACGAGACCGTCGGGGCGAGCGGGCAGGATCGCGTCGAGATCGGCGCGCGCCTCCGGTTCGTCGAGCGCGTTGATGCGCACGAAGATCGTCCGCCCGGGCTCGCGCTCGCCGTGCAGGAACTCGGCTGTGAGGTCGCGCGCGCGGCCCTTGCGCGCGGGATCGACCGCATCCTCGAGGTCTAGAATCAGCGCGTCCGCCGCCGTGTCGCGCGCCTTCGCGAGCTTTCTCTCGCTGTCGCCCGGCACGAAGAGCATCGATCTCGGCGGCGCGATAGCCGGTACGTCGACGGGCGTGTCCATCGTGACGTCCTCGGGTCACATCCTCAGGATGCCGAGCGGCGACTCGGGCGGGAGCGGTGCGTTCGCCGCGACGGCGAGGGACTCGGCGAGCACGTCCCGCGTGTCGGCCGGGTCCACGATGCCGTCGTCCCAGAGCCGCGCGCTCGCGTAGAGCGCGTGCGACTGCCGCTCGTAGCGCGCTCTGATCTCGTCGCGAAACGCGGCGTCGTCGCCGTCGGCGTCGGCATGGCGTCCGCTGCGCCGCCGCACGCGCGCGAGCACCATCGCGGCCTGCTCGCCGCCCATCACGGCGATGCGCGCGTTCGGCCACGTCCACAGGAAGCGCGGGCCGTAAGCGCGCCCGCACATGCCGTAGTTGCCGGCGCCGAACGAGCCGCCGATGATCACAGTGATCTTCGGCACGCGTGCGCACGCGACCGCGGTGACGAGCTTCGCGCCGTCCTTCGCGATGCCGCGGCGCTCCGCGTCCTTGCCGACCATGAACCCGGCGATGTTCTGGAAGAACAGGAGCGGCAGACCGCGCCGGTTACAGAGCTCGATGAAGTGCGTGCCTTTGAGCGCGGACTCCGAGAACAGCACGCCGTTGTTCGCGAGGATGCCGACCGGCCGCCCCTTGACCCGCGCGAACGCGCAGACGAGCGTCGTCCCATAGCGCTGCTTGAACTCGTCGAGCTCCGAGCCGTCGACGATCCGCGCGAGCACCTCGCGGACGTTGTATTGCCGACGCATGTCCTGCGGCACGATGCCGTAGAGCTCGTCGGCGGGGTAGAGCGGCGGCTCGCCGGCATCGTCGCGGGGCTCGATGCGCGCGGCCGGCACGCCGCCTCGCGCGACGATGCGCCTCGCGATCGCGAGCGCGTCGTCCTCGGTCTCGGCGAGGTGATCGGCGACCCCGGAGAGGCGCGTGTGCACGTCGGCGCCGCCGAGCGTCTCGTCGTCGACGTCCTCGCCGATCGCGGCCTTCACGAGCGGCGGACCCGCGAGGTAAATCGTGCCCTGGTTCCTCACGATCACGGCCTCGTCGCACATCGCAGGCACGTACGCGCCGCCCGCGGTGCACGAGCCGAGCACGACCGCGACCTGCGGGATGTTGCGGGCCGACATCTGCGCCTGGTTGTAGAAGATGCGGCCGAAGTGGTCGCGATCGGGGAATACCTCGTCCTGCAGCGGCAGATACGCGCCGCCCGAGTCGACGAGATAGATGCACGGCAGATCGTTCTCGAGCGCGATCTCCTGCGCGCGCAGATGCTTCTTGACCGTGAGCGGATAGTACGTGCCGCCTTTCACGGTCGCGTCGTTCGCGACGATCATCGCGTGCCTTTCGGCGACGCGGCCGATGCCGGCAACCAATCCTGCGGCCGGCAGCGGGTCGTCGTAGACCTCGTGCGCCGCAAAGAGGCCGATCTCGAGCCACGGCGAGCCGGGATCGAGCAGCCGTGCGATGCGTTCGCGGGCCGCGAGCTTGCCGCGCTCGGCGTGCCGCGTGCGGGCCGGCTCCGGGCCGCCGATCCGGATCTCGTCCGCGAGGCGCTTCAAGTCCTCTGCGAGCTTGCGGTTGATCTCGGCGTTGCGCAGGAAATCGTCCGACGCCGGATCGACCTTCGTCCGGAACGCCGTCATCTACGCCCCCGCGTCCGTCGCCGCGAAGAGCTCCCGGCCGATCAGCATGCGGCGGATCTCGTTCGTGCCGGCGCCGATCTCGTAGAGCTTCGCGTCGCGCCAGAGCCGCCCGGCCGGATACTCGCTCGTGTAGCCGTTGCCGCCGAGCGCCTGGATCGTCTGGCCCGCAACCCACGTCGCGGCCTCGGAAGCCTTCAGGATCGCGGCCGCCGCGTCGTAGCGGCGGGCCTTGCCGCGGTCCGCTGCGGCGGCGACCGCGTAGACGAAGGCCCGCGATCCGTTCATGGCCACGTACATGTCCGCGAGCTTGCCCTGCATCAGCTCGAAGCTGCCGATCGGACGATCGAACTGCCTGCGCTCGCGCACGTAGGGCAGCACGACGTCGAAGCACGCGCGCATGATGCCGAGCGGCCCGCCCGCGAGGACGATGCGCTCGATGTCGAGGCCGGACATCAGGATCTCGATGCCGTCGCCGGGGAGCACGTGCGTCGCGGGGATGCGGCAGTCCGCGAACACGAGGCCCGACGTGTCCGAGCCGCGCATGCCGAGCTTGTCGAGCTTCGGCTCGACGGAGAAGCCGGGCATCGTGCGTTCGACGATGAACGCCTTGATCGCCGGACGACCCGTACGTGCCGCCTCGTCGGCAACAGCGGGCTCGGCGACGCGAGCGTACACGATCAGCACGTCCGCCTCGGGCCCGTTCGTGATCCACATCTTCGTGCCGTTCAGCACGTAGTCGTCGCCGTCGCGCACCGCGGTCGTCCGCATCGACAGCACGTCCGAGCCCGCCTGCGCCTCGCTCATCGCGAGCGCGCCGACGTGCGATCCGTCGAGGAGCTTCGGCAGGAAGCGCCGCTTCTGCTCGAGGGTCCCGAAGCGCCGGATCTGGTTCACGCACAGGTTCGCCTGCACGGCGTACGACAGGCCGACCGCGGCCGATGCGCGGGAGAGCTCCTCGATGACGAGGACCTGCGCGAGATAGCCGAGCCCGGCGCCGCCGAGCTCGGGCTCGAGCGTCACGCCGAACAGGCCGAGCGCGCCGAGCTCGCGCCAGAGGTCTCTCGGAAACTCGTTGTCTCTGTCGATCCCCGCCGCGCGGGGCGCGATCCGCTCCTCGGCGAACCGGCGCACGTGCTCGCGCAGCATCGTCAGGTCTTCGTCGAAGCCGAAATCGAAGTCGAGACCGATCATGCGGTGCTCGCGTCACGCGCCTCGAGATGCGCGATGACCGCGGCGAGGAAGCGCGTCGCCTCGCCGCCGGTCACGGCGCGGTGATCGAACGTCAGCGACAGCGGGAGGATGGGATGCACGACGGGCTTCCCGTCGACCGCGACGACCTCGTCGCGCACGCGCCCGGCGCCGAGGATCGCGACCGTCGGCGGCTGCACGATCGGGTTCGCGTATCGGCCGCCGAACGTGCCGAAGTTCGACAGCGTGAACGTGTAGCCTCGCAGCTCCTCCGGCGGGATCGTGCGCGCCTCGACGTCGCGGCGCAGCCGCGCGAGCCCTTCGGCGAGATCCTCGGGCGTGCGGTTGCCGACGTCGCGCAGCACCGGTACGAACAGCCCGTCGCCGGTATCGACCGCGATGCCGAGGTGCACCTTCGGCAGCACGCGCCGGCCGAGGGCATGGCTGTCGAACCACGCATTCAGCGCGGGCTCGACCTCGACCGCCGCGGCGATCGCGAGGATCAGCCGCACCATCAGGTCGCGCCGCTCCGGCCACCACGCGGAGAGGTCCGCATCGTCGTTGACGGTGACGGCCGCGACCTCCGCATGCGCCTGCGTCATCGCGCGCGCCATCGTCCGGCGCACACCGCGCAGCGGCTCGATCGGTCCGACCTCGTCGAGGAGCTTCCGGACGCGCTCGACGTCGCGCGCGGTGATCGTGTCGTTCGGTCCGCTCGGCGTGACGATGGCGAGGTCGACGTCGAGCCTTCTCGCGAGCGCGCGCACGGCCGGCGTCGCGCGGACGACCGTGCCGCTGCGCCGCCCGACGGACGTCGCGGACTCGCGCGTGATCTCTTCGCGCGACTCGACGCGGCCTACGACCGTGCCGGTGTCGCGGCGCGCCGCCCGGCCTGCTGCCGCCGTGCCGCCCGCCGCACTCGCGGCGCCGGCCGCGGTCGCCGCCTCGCGCCACGTCTGCGCGGCCTCGGCCGGCGATCGCTCGGCGACGCCTTCGCGGCGGGCAGCGGGCGGGCCCTCCGGTGCCCGGGAGTCGTCCGGCATCGCCGCATCGTCACGCCGCGGCTGCGCGTCGTGCGGTTCCGCCGCGACCTGCCGCCCGTGCGATGTTTCGGCCGTGTCGTCGCCTGCGTCGGCGAACTCGATCAGCGGATCGCCGACCTGCAGGATGTCGCCCGGCGCGACGAACAGGCGCGCGATCCTTCCGGCGCGCGGGCTCGGAATCTCGACGACGGCCTTCTCCGTCTCGACCGAGAGCAGCGGCTGGTCGGCCTCGACCTCGTCGCCCTCGGCGACGTGCCATGCGCAGATTTCGGCTTCCTGCAGGCCCTCGCCGAGATCGGGCAGCGTGAAGATCCTCATGCCGCCTCCAGCGACTCGTGCGCCGCGGCGACGATCGCGGCGACGCCGGGCAGGTAGTGATTCTCGAGGCGCGCGAGCGGCATCACCGTGTCGTAACCGGTCACGCGCTTGACCGGCGCGAGCAGCGACATGAGGCCCTCGTCGGCGAGCCGTGCGGCGATCTCCGCGCCGACGCCGACGTTGCGCGCCGCCTCGTGCACGATCACGCAGCGGCCCGTCTTCTCGACCGATTCGAAGATCGTCGCCATGTCGAGCGGCGCGATCGTTGCGACGTCGATCACCTCGGCGTCGATCCCGTCGGCCGCGAGGTGATCCGCGGCGAGCAGCGTCTCGCGCACGGATGCGCCCCACGAGACGAGCGTGACGTCGCTGCCGCTCCGGAGCACGAACGCGACGTCGAGCGGCAGCGCGTCGCCCGAGTCCTCGACAGCCTCCTTGCCGAGCCGATAGATTCGCTCGGGCTCCAGGAACACGACCGGATCCGGATCGCGGATCGCCGCGAGCAGCAGGCCGTACGCGCGCGCCGGCGACGACGGCGCGACGACGCGAAGTCCCGGAATGTGCGCGAACAGCGTCTCGGTGCTCTCCGAGTGGTGCTCGGGCGCATGGATGCCGCCGCCGAACGGCGCGCGCAGCACCATCGGGCACGTGAGCCGGCCCTGCGTGCGGCGGCGCAGCCGCGACGCGTGATTCAGCATCTGATCGAGCGCGGGATAGATGAATCCCATGAACTGAATCTCGGCGACGGGGCGGAAGCCCTGCGCGGCGAGCCCGACGCTCATGCCGGCGATCAGCGTCTCGGCGAGCGGCGTGTCGATCACCCGCTCCGGACCGAAGCGCTCGAGCAGGCCCGCCGTCGCGCGGAACACGCCGCCGTTCACACCGACGTCCTCGCCGAGCACGACGACGCGCTCGTCGGCCTCCATCTCGTGCGCAAGCGCGAGCGTGACGGCTTCGACGAGGGTGATCTCAGCCATGGCGCGTGTCTCCTCGTGCGACGTCATGGGCGGGCCGCCGCTCGCGATCGTGTCCGCGCGTCGGCCCGGCGGGCACGTCGCGCCCGTCGAGGTGCGCGCACGACGCGAGGGCTTCGCGCTGCGGCTCGAGCGCGCGGGGCAGGCGCTCGAACAGGTGGTCGAACATCGATTCCGGCGGACGGGCAGGGGTCGCGGCGTAGTCGGCGACGGCCTTCTCGACCGCGGCGCCGAGCTCCGCCCGGAGCGCCGCATCCTGCGCCTCGCTGAATGCGCCGGCGCGGATCAGATAAGCGGCGACGCGCTTCAGCGGATCGCGCGCGCGCCACAGTGCGAGCTCCTCCTCCGAGCGGTAGCGGCGCGCGTCGTCGGCCGTCGTATGATCGTGCATGCGATACGTCAGCGCCTCGATCACGTGCGGTCCGCCGCCGCTGCGAGCCTTCTCGAGCGCGCGTGCCGTCGCGTGGTACACCGCGATCAGGTCGTTGCCGTCGATCTGCTCGCCGTCGATGCCGGCCGCGATCGCCTTCTGCGCGAGCGTCTCGGCGCGCGACTGCTGGCGCCGCGGCACCGAGATCGCCCACTGGTTGTTCGCGATCACGAACACGAGCGGCAGATCGAAGACGCCTGCGGCGTTCAGCGCCTCGTAGAAGTCGCCCTTGGACGTGGCGCCGTCGCCGAGCGCGCAGACCGCGACGCGCGGCTCGCGTCTCAGCTTGAACGCGCAGGCGACGCCGACCGCGTGCGGCGCGTGCGTCGCGATCGGCACGCAGATCGGGAAGTCCTCGCGCGGCGCGCTCGGCCCGGAGTAGTCCATGCCGGTCTCGTCGCCGCCCCAGTAGAGCAGGAGCTCGCGCATCTCGACGCCCCGCAGCAGCATCGCGCCGGTCTCGCGGTAGGTCGGCAGCAGCACGTCCTCGCGCGCCATCGCGGCGCCGATGCCGACCGACGTCGCCTCCTGCCCGAGGCTCGACGCGTAGGTGCCGAGCTGGCCGGTCCGCTGCAGCGCGACGGCCTTACGGTCGAAGAGCCGCGTCAGCAGCATGTGGCGATAGAGCTCGACGAGCCGTGCGTGGTCGTGCGCGATCGGCGGTGCGTCGTCGGCGAGCCGTCCGTGCTCGTCGAGGAACTGCGTGTAGCGGACCGCGAAACGCGCGACCGTGCGCGTCGGAGCGGCCGTCTCGTGCGCAATCCTTCTCATGCCTTCAAGCGACATGATGTGCCTCTCCGCTGTGTTCGATCCGCAGCCGGTCGAGGCCGCGCCAGAAGACGAGCACGCCGTCCAGCATCCGTCGAGCATGCTCGACGAAGACGTCCTCGTCGATCGGGCGGCTCCCCAGGAAGTGCTCGAGCTCGTCGTCGGTGTGCCGGGCGTGATTGCGCTCGAGCTTCGCGTGCCACGTGAAGAAGCCGATGTCGAACGGCGCGAGGCCGCGGTGCTCGGCGTAGCGGCGCCAGCCTTCGACGAGCTCGTCCCAGAAGCCCGCGGCGGCCCAGTTCTCGACGGCCCACGACGCGGCGGCCGCGATCGTGTAGTCGTCGTGGCCGTAGAGCCGAATCAGCTCGTCACAGAAGCGGAGCGTCTCCGGCGTGCCGAAGCGGCGTTTGCCGAGGTCGCCGAAGCGGAGCCCGAGCTGACGGGCCATGCGCGCGAGAAGCTCGAAGTGCGCCGCCTGGAAGCGGAATGTCCCGCCTTCGATCGTGCCTTCGGGTGCGCCGAGCTCGTCCTCCGGAGAGCCGTATCCGACGGCATTGCCGCGCCGGAAACGGCGTCCGACACCATTCCCGGTGTAGCCGACGCCGATCTCGTTCGCGAGGATCTCCTTCGACTCGCGCATCTCCTCGACCGTGTCGGCGTTCAGCATCTTCAGGAGCTGCGCGACGAGGAACTGGTTCGAGAAGACGGAGAATTGGATCAGGAACGCGCGTGCATGAGCATCGTCGAACTCGCCGCGCCTGAACCACGGCGTATACGGGTTCGCGACGATCACCGGGTGGCGGAGCACGTCGCGCTCGAGCCTTGCCTTGAAGCGTAGAGCTCGTTCGTCCATCACGAGCCTCCCGATGCCGATGAGCCCTACTCTAGCGCGTACGGCGTAGGCGTTTTGGCCAATCGAGCGCGGCGAAGGCCGCGAATCGAGTGGATTCTTCTCGTGCGGGCGGCATAAAGTAGTGGAAGACTCCAAGCGTGGAGGGCGTTTCGTTGCGTCTCGACGCGATCGACTTGCGGATCCTCGCGGAGCTCCAGGCGAACGCGCGCATCAGCATCGCGAGCCTTGCGAAGCGCGTATCGCTGACGCCGACGCCGTGCGCACGCCGCGTGCAGCAGCTCGAGGAGGCAGGGATCATCCGCGCGTACGTGACGCTGCTCGATCAGGCCGCGCTGGGCCTTCCGGTCAATGCGTTCGTCGAGGTGCGGCTCGTGCGCGAGGGCAGGCACGAGGTCGCCGAGTTCGAGTCGGCCGTGCACCGCTGCCCGGAGGTCATGGAGTGCTGGGCGATGTCGGGCGGCTACGACTATCTGCTCCGCGTGGTCGCCGCGGATCTCGACGGCTACAACCGGTTCCTGCGCGAGTCGCTGCTCTCCCTCGCTTGCGTCGATCACGTCGAGACGAGCTTCGCGCTGCAGCGCGTCGTCGACCGCACGGCGCTGCCGCTGCCGGGGGCGGGCGGGCGCGGGCGGCCCTGATCGGCCGCCCGATGCTCGCAGCCCTCAAAGCTGCGCGTTGAAGCCGATGTAGAACGCGCGCCCGTCGATGTCGTACACGGACGGGTTCGTGTTGATGCCGACGTCGCCGTACTTCGTGAGCTGTCCGAGGATGCACGGCTGCCGGTCGAACAGGTTGTTCACGCCGAGGAACGCGTTGATCCTGTCGGAGAACTCATAGCTCACGCGCGCGTCGTTGTACACCCGCATGCTGCACGTGTTCGCCTCCTCGGGCAGCGGATTACCGAGCACGTCGATGTTCTCGAAGCCCGGCTCGTTGCTGTCCTTCACCTCGTCGATCACCGATATTCGCCAGTCGACGTTGAAGCGGTCGAGGCCGTAGTTCAGGTTGATGTTCATGCGGTTCTTCGGGAACTCGACCTCGCCGTCCTCCTTGTTGACGTCGCCCGAGACGATGGCGGTCACGAGGTACTCGCGCAGATAGCTGTACAGGACGCTCATGCCGAGGCTTCCTGGGCCGACGTCCATCGTGTACGCGAGCTCGAGATCGAGGCCGGACGTCTCGATCCGCTCCTCGTTGACCGGCGAGCGGTTGACTTCGATCAGCGGGCCCGCCGTTGGATCGCGCCGCAGCCGGCCGCCGCACTCGGGATCGAACGCGGCCGGATCGACGTCGAAGCAGCGGAGCGCCGTGTCGCTGCGGCTCACGAACGTGATCGCGTCGTCGACCTCGATGTCGTACCAGTCCGCCGCGAGGGAGAGGTTCTGGATCGCGGACGGCGTCCAGACGATGCCGACCGTGAAGGCGTCCGCGGTTTCCTCCTGGACGTTCGGGTTGCCGCTGTCGAACCCGCCGGTGCTCTGCGCTTCGACCTGCGTGAGCGTGAACGCGCCGTCCTGCGCGATGCGGTTCGCGATCGCGGGGATCGACCGGCAGTTCTCGGCGACGCGGCCCGGCGTCGTCGCGTCCACGCCGGCGCACGGGTCAGTCAGCGTTTCGAACGTCTCGCCCGGCCCGGAGAACAGGTCGGCGACGTTCGGCGCGCGCACCGACTCCGAAACCGTCGCGCGGAACCTCAGCGTGTCGAAAGCCGGGGAGTCGATGCCGATCTTCCACGTGCTGACGTTGCCGACCGTCGAGTAGTCGCCGGTGCGGGCCGCGACCTCGAACGCGAGCCGCTCGAGCACGGGGAGCCGGATCTCGCCGAAGGCCTCGGTCACGTCGTAGCTGCCGTCCGTCGCGAACTGCCGGTTCGACGTCGTGATGCCCGCCTGCGCGGTCGCGTCCGGAATCTCGCGGCCTTGCTCCTCGCGGTACTCGAGGCCGACCGCGTACGCGACCTCGCCGCCCGCGAGGGACCAGCGCGTGTCGCCCGACAGCGCGGCGCCGACGACGAGCTGCTCGACCTCCGAGTTCAGGTTCTGCGGCGTGCGCAGGTACTCGACCGCCTCGGGCGAGATCGTGTTCGGGCCAAAGACGTTGAGCGGCACGCAGCCGAGGAGTCGTGCGGTCGGGTCCGCGCACACCAGCGTGCCGTTCTCCTCGACGACGTCGAGCGCAAAGCGTGCCCGCTCTCGGTTGATGCCGACGTTGTCGACCTGCTCGACGTCGGTCTTGCCCCACGTCGAGAACAGGTTGAACGTGAGAAGGTCACTGAGCTCGACGTCGAGGTTCGCGGCGACGCGCAGCGTCGTCCGATCGATGTCGCTGCCGCGCGGGCCGAATTCGGTGATCCGGCGCGCGGTGTTGTTCAACCCGAGCTGGTTCAGGTTCGTGATGCCGTCCGCGAGCAGGTTCTGGCGCAGCAGCTCGGGAAGGAGCGGGGAGCTCGCGACGTCGAGGCCGCCGGTGCCGCCTCGATCGATGTCCCAGACGTGATCGTTCAGGTCGAACGGGAAAGGCTCGAACTCGGTCTGGATGTTCACCTCGGACCAGTTCACGTCGAGCGAGACGTCGATGCCGTCCCCGAGCTCGTAGCGGGCGCCGGCCGCGGCGAGCCGCCGCTGGACCGGCGATGCGAGATCACGTACGGACGCGCGGTTGTACGCGTTGCCGGCAGCCGGATCGCCGCCGGTGTTGTCGATATAGGGCTCGCCCGTGCCGAGGTAGTCCCCGAAGCGCCCTTCGGGCGGGAAGCTCGAGCCGAGGTAGAGCCAGCCCGGTCCGCCCGCTTCCTCCGGAAAGTACGCGAGGTCGAGCGCGGAGAACGACCGGTCGGACGCCTTCATGCCCTCGTCGTTCGAGTAGCCGAACGAGACCCACGCGTTGCCTCGGTCGAAGTTCGAGCCGACCGTCAGGGCCGCGTCGACGCGCTCCCGGTCGCCTTCGGTCGGCGTGTAGCCTTGAGTCGAGATCTCGACGCCCTCGAAGTCGTCGCGCAGGATGATGTTGACGACGCCGGCGACCGCATCCGAGCCGTAGACGGCCGACGTGCCGCCCGTGAGGATCTCGACGCGCTCGATCATGTGCACCGGGATCGAGTTCAGATCGACCGCGTAGCCCGCCGAGGGGCTCAGGCCCGACACGAAGCGCTGGCCGTTCACGAGCACGAGCGTGCGCTCGCTGCCCAGGTTGCGCAGCGCCGTCAACTGCAGCGCCGACGCGTTCACCGAGAAGACTTCGTTCGAGCTGTTGACCTCGGAGATCGTCTGCGGGATGCGCGCGAGATACTCGCCGAGGTTGGTCGCGCCGACGGCCTGGATCTGCGCGGCATCGATCGAGGTGACGGGCGCGGGCGTCGTGAACGTGTTGCGCGCAATCCGCGAGCCCGTGACGAGCACTTCCTCCTGGACGCCCGTGGGCTCCTGCGCGGCGCTGCCCACGGCGACCAGCGCGGCGACTCCGACGACGACCGAGCGCTCCCCGTTTCGACGCAGCCCGCGACGAACGGCCTTCAGTACGGCGGTATGGCCCGACATCTTGCTTCTCCCGCAAAATGCGTACCGCCGCTCCTCGGTTCCAGCAGAATCCCTTTCCGGGATCCGAAAGCCGTGCGGTACCCCCGGCAGCAACCGTAGCGCGTCCTGCGCCTCGGCGCAGGACTACAAGATCCGTGCCAGATTTTGTTGCCGCGGGGCTACCCGCCCGACCGCGGGGTTGCGCGATCGGGCGACGGTCAGGCCTTTCTCCCCTCGATCTCCGTGCGTATGCGCTCCTCCTGCTCGCGCAGCTCGGGTGTGAACGCCTCGCCGAAATCCTCTGCCGTGTAGAGCGGCCGGATCTCGATCTCGGACTCCTCCGGCATCGGATTCGGGCAGCGCTTGACCCAATCGATCGCGTGCTCCATCGAGTCGACCTCCCAGAGCCAGTAGCCCGCGACGAGCTCCTTCGTTTCGGTGAACGGTCCGTCGATGACCTGCCTGCGGCTTCCGGAGAAGCGCACCCGAACGCCCTCCGAGCTCGGCTTGAGCCCCTCGCCGGCGAGCATGATGCCGGCGCGGGCGAGCTCCTCGTTGTACTTGCCCATCGCTGCGAACAGCTCCTGGCTTGGCAGCTCGCCGCGTTCGGAGCTCGGGGTGGCTTTGACCAGCACCATGACTTTCATCGGAATCTCCTCGCTTGCTTGAATCGGTTCGCCGCGCAGCCCGCGGCTTGCTTTACAGTCGAACCGGAGCGGGACGAATCGACATCGGAATCGGTCGGCAATCGGCCTTGCGGCTGGAGACGTCTCCGAACGACGTTCTGCGGCGCGGCCGGGCGCAGGAAGGTCGAGAGGCTGTACGGAGGTGGTCCCGGCGGCCGCCCGGATTTCGCGGCTGACCTCCAGGCTCGAGCGAAGGCGATGGTCGGATTCGTCTGGCGGAGAGGGAGACGGCCTTCTTCGAAGTGCACGCCGTGGCGATCCGCTGCAATACCCGCCGGAGATTCAGTGTCTTAGCGTTCCCCCTGGAGTGCCACCTATCGCACCTTGTCGCGACTAAGTGCGGATGCTATGTTGGGTCCGACGTGGAGTCAAGGCACGGGCCCCATGCCAAAGCGCGTCAAGGAACTGTCCGCCTTCCAGGTCCGCCGCATCAAGCGACCCGGACTTCATGCCGTTGGGGGCGTGACCGGACTCTATCTCCAGGTGAAGCCGCCGAATCGGCGAAGCTGGATCTTGCGGGCGACGATAGGC
>DASVCR010000016.1:0-22034 GCA_036381515.1 Gammaproteobacteria bacterium
ACACAACCTATTGAACCGACGAAGGAACTAAGCCTATGGCCCACCATAGTACGGTGTTTGCGCAGCTTCTTAAACTGGTTCCGAGACATCGTTTCGAGCAGCTGGCGCAGAAGCACCATCACGGCCAACGTTTTCGCCGCACATCGCACTGGGACAGCAGTGGGTCAGCCGTTTTTGTTGCAGCCATTTTTGTTGAGGTAAGCCGCGCCCCTTCTTCGGCAGCGCCTGCGAGAGTTCCGCTCCCGTCAGCGAGGTTGGGATCAGAGCGTTTTCTTGATCAGAGCGTTTTTCTTGAGCGTTTTTTATCGTCGCAGCCCTTTTGTTGCGGTAAGCCCCGCCCGTTTTTTCGGCCACGACGGCCCGCGTCCTCTTCGGGTTTTGGGTCAGAGCCCTTTTCGCTCTGACGGCCTAGGACGGCCGTCGCCCGTGCCAAAAAGTAGGTCGAGTCTGGTCGCAATCTCTCGGAAAACGCTCCGACCACCCATCCAAAGAGAAGCTCCGACCTTCTCTGCCCTCGATTTTCGCCGCAATCTTTCCGAAAGGGCTGTGACCCCGATTTCCGCCCTCGATTTTCGTCGAAAGGGCTCTGACCCCGATTTTCGTCACCCGAGCACGCGCTCGCGCTCGAAGAGCCGCATCGCGGCGAGCGCGAGCACCGCGGCGGCCGCGAGCGTAGCGAGCGCGGACTGTGTGATGTACTCGAGCGGGATCGGATCCTGGCGCACGAGCGCGGTCACGAGGAGGTGCTGGCTCAGGCTCGGAACCCACATCAGCGCGCCCGTCGGCTTCACGTTCAGCATCGTCGCGAACACGAGCGGCAGCGTCGGGACGAGCAGCACGAGCGTCAGATACGTCTGCGCCTCCTTGTAGCTCTTCGTGAACGACGCGACGAGCGTCATCAGCGCCGCGCCGAGCGGCGCGAACGGCGCGAGGACCGCGAACGCGGCGAGCGCCTCGCCTACGCCGAACCCCGAGCTCATGCCGAGCGGCTCGAGCGACACGAAACGCAGCGCGATCGCGAAGCCCACGAGCGTCAGCGCGAGCGCGAGCAGCATGTAGATCGTCGTCGCCGTCATCTTGCCGAGCAGCAGGCTCGAGCGCTCGACCGGCGTCGTCAGGAGCGGCTCGAGCGAGCGCCGCTCGCGCTCGCCGGCCGTGCTGTCGATCGCGAGGTAGAAGCCGCCCATCAGCGTCGCGAGCAGCAGGAAGTACGTCAGCATGCCGAGCAGCACGACCGACCGGCCTGCCGCGGTCGAGACGTCGAGCTCGTCGAGCATCACGGTCGAGAGCACGTCCGGATCGACGCCGCGCGCGATCAGCTTCAGCGTGCCGAGCTGCTGCGCGTAGCTCGACACGGCCGCGCGGATCCGCCGCACGCGCCCCGCGGCGCGCGTGTTCGACTGATCGTAGACGAGCGTCACGCGGGCCGTATCGCCGGCCGCGAACCGCTCCGCGAAGTCGGGATCGATCAGCAGGACCGCGTCGTGCGCTCCGCTCAGCACGGCCTCCGCGGCCTCGGCGAACTTCGCGAGCCCGTGGTCCGCCGCCGGCGAGATGCCGCGCGCCTCGAGGTGCTCGACGAGGTTCGGCGCGAGCTCGCCGCCGACGATCGGCACGTCGATCGGCGCATCGGCCGTCGACACGGTCTGCGTCACGACGACGCTGACGAGCACGGCGAACAGCACCGGGCCGAGCAGCGGCCCGAACACGAACGCCGAGAACAGCGTCCGCCGGTCGCGCGCGTTGTCGAGCAGCTCCTTCCGGCAGACGGTCCAGACCGCGCTCATCGCGCCGCGCCCTCGACCGCGCTGACGAAGATGTCCTCGAGGCTCCGCTCGGGATAGCGCACCGCGAGCTCCGCCGGCGTCCCGTGCGCCGCGATCCGCCCGTTCGCGATGATCACGAGCTCGTCGACGAGCGCCTCGACCTCCTGCATCACGTGGCTCGACAGGAGCACGCAGCATCCGTCGTCACGCAGCGCTTTCAGCCACTCGCGGAGCTCCCGCACGGCCATCACGTCGAGGCCGCTCGTCGGCTCGTCGAGCAGCAGGTGCCGCGGCTCGTGCACGAGCGCCCGCGCGAGCGCGACTTTCGTCCGCTCGCCCTGCGAGAACCCCTTCGCCTTGCGATCGGCGATCGCCCCGAGACCGAGCCGCGCGACGAGCTGATCGACGCGCGCCGCGAGCCTGGGCCCTTCGAGCCCGTGCAGCCTCCCGTAGTACTCGATGTTCTCGCGCGCGGTCAGATGCGGATAGAGCCCGGCGCCGTGCGGCAGCACGCCGATCAGCCGGCGCGCGCGGAGCGGCTCGGCGACGACGTCGACGCCGCCGATCCGCGCGGTCCCGCGGTCGGGCTTCAGCACCGTCGACAGGATCCGCAGGCACGTCGATTTCCCGGCCCCGTTCGGGCCGAGGAGGCCGGTGATCCGGCCGTCGGCGGCCGTGAACGTGACGCCGTCGAGCGCACGCACGTCGCCGAAGCGTTTCGCAACGGTGGAGACGTCGATCATGTCGGTGTCAGGGGGCTGGGCCGGTCGCGGAGAGGAAGAACGGCACGGGCGGCTCGCGCAGCAGACAGCTCGCGTCGACGGCGTCGACCGACGCCGTCTCGAGGAAGCGGGCGATCAGGCGCGGCGCGCAGCCGACGCCCGCGATGCCGTGGCCCTGGCCGTCGACGACGATGTGCTTCGCGTTCGAAAGGCCCGCGGCCACGACCTGCGCGGCGTAACGGGGCGGCGTCACCGGATCGAGCTCTCCGGACAGGAGCAGCACGGGACCGTCGAACTCGAGCGGCCGCTTCACTTCCGCGTCCGCGCGCGTCGCCGGCCAGATGTCGCAGATCGCCTCGAGCGCCTCGACGACGCTCGTGCCGAGGTACGTATCCTCGTGCACGCCGACGGTCGGGTAGAACGGCACGTCCTCGGTGCACACGACGGAGTTGTGCATCGGCATGCTGATCGCGGCCGCGAGGTCGGACGTCAGAATGTCGACCTGCGCGGCGAGCAGCGTGTAGTCGCCGTCATACGCGTCGTCGATCGCGAGCGGCAGCAGCGACGCGGTCGGCGACGAATAGCTCATCAGACGTACGACGCCCGCGAGGTCGCTGCTCGAGAAGAGCCGCGTCTCGAGCTTCCCCGTCCTCGGGTTCGCGACGTCGATCGACACCGGACCGGCCTCGAGCCGGAGGCGCAGGCCTTCGAAGCGCTCCGGCAGATCCGGGTAGCGCCCGGCGCAGGCCGGCTCCGCGGCGCAGCGCGCGAAGATGCCGTCGAGCGCGGCCTGCGCGTCCGCGGCGATCGCGGGCCCGAGCGGCATCGACACCGGCACGACGCCGTCGAGGATCATCGCGCGGACGCGCTCGGGATACCGCGCCGCATAGCGCTGCGCGACGCGCGTGCCGTACGAGATGCCGTAGAGGTTCCAACGCTCGACTCCGAGCGCGTCGCGGAGCGCATCGAGGTCGGCGACGGCGGGCTCGGTCGAGAAGAATCGCGGGTCGCGTTCGAGCTCGACGAGGCACGCGTCGATCGCGTCGCGGAGCTCCGCGACGCCCGCGGTGTCGAACGCCGTGGCCTCCGTCAGCTCGCACTCGAAGCCGTCGGCCGAGCGGCCGGTGCCGCGCTGATCGAGCAGCACGATGTCGCGCTCGATCCGGACCGGCTCGAACGCCCGCCGCATCTGCAGATACAGGTCGACGGCCGACTGGCCGGGACCGCCGGCGATCAGCACGAGCGGATCGGGCTTCGGGACCGCCGCGAGCGCCGGGACGCGGGCGACGAAGAGCGTGAGCGTCGGCCCGTCCGGCCGCGCGCTATCCTCCGGCACGACGAGCTCGGCGCAGAACGCGAGCACGGCCGGCAGCCGCGGCGCGTCGAGGCGGCAGCGCGTCTCGGCCAGCGTGCGTGCTTCGGGGTCGGCAAAGATCGGCGCGTGCGCGGCGGCCGCAAGGCCGGCGGCCGCGACGGCGACCGCGGCGACGGCGCGCCCACGCGGCGCGAAGATACGCAATGACGGCATCGGCTCATTGTTGACCGGAACGCGCGTGCGTGACCAGCGCCCGCGCCGCGCGCCGTTCGAAGTTGGGACGCGTGCTGCTGCTAGAATCCTCCGCATGTCCTTCGCGAACGAGATCGACTATCCGGACCGCTTCGACTGCATCGTCGTCGGCGGCGGGCACGCCGGCACCGAGGCCGCGCTCGCGGCCGCGCGGATCGGCGTCGAGACGCTGCTCGTCACGCAGAACATCGAGACGCTCGGGCAGATGAGCTGCAACCCGTCGATCGGCGGCATCGGCAAGGCACATCTCGCGAAGGAGATCGACGCGCTCGGCGGTGCGATGGCGCACGCCGCCGATCTCGCCGGCATCCACTTCAAGGTGCTGAACGCGAGCAAGGGCCCGGCCGTGCGGGCGACGCGCGCGCAGGCCGACCGCGTGCTCTACAAGCAGGCGATCCGCGGGATGCTCGAGCGCCAGCCGCATCTGAAGCTGCTGCAGCAGGGCATCGACGATCTCCTGATCGAGCAGGGCCGGGTCCAGGGCGTCGTGACGCAGACCGGGATCCGGATCCTGGCCCGGACGGTCGTCCTCACGGTCGGCACGTTCCTCGCCGGCAAGATTCACGTCGGCCTCGCGACGCACGCGGGCGGGCGCGCCGGGGATCCTGCGGCCGTGCGCCTCGCGAGCCGGCTGCGCGATCTCGGGCTCGCGGTCGGGCGGTTGAAGACGGGCACGCCGCCGCGAATCGACGGCCGCACGATCGACTATTCGAACCTCGCCGTGCAGCCGGGCGATACGCCGACGCCTGTCTTCTCGTACCGCGGCCGGCGTGCGGACCATCCGCGCCAGGTGCCGTGCCACATCACGCACACGACCGAGCGCACGCACGAGATCATCCGGGCCGGGCTCGACCGGTCGCCGCTCTACAGCGGCGTCATCGAAGGCATCGGCCCGCGCTACTGCCCGTCGATCGAGGACAAGGTCGTCCGCTTCCCGGACCGCAACCGGCACCAGATCTTCATCGAGCCCGAAGGCCTCGACACGACCGAGGTCTATCCGAACGGCATTTCGACGTCGCTGCCGTTCGACGTGCAGTACGCGCTCGTACGCTCGATCCCGGGCTTCGAGCAGGCACACATCACCCGTCCCGGCTACGCGATCGAGTACGACTTCTTCGATCCGCGGGATTTGAAGCCGACGCTCGAGACGAAGGCGATCGAAGGGCTCTTCTTCGCGGGCCAGATCAACGGCACGACGGGCTACGAGGAGGCGGCCGCGCAGGGCATCGTCGCTGGGATCAACGCGGCGCTCGCGGTCCGCGAGCGCGAGCCATGGTGGCCGCGCCGAGACGAGGCGTACATCGGTGTGCTGATCGACGACCTGATCACGCGCGGCGCGCCGGAGCCGTACCGGATGTTCACGAGCCGCGCGGAGTACCGGCTGACGCTGCGGGAAGACAATGCGGATCAGCGGCTTACGCCGGTCGGGCGCCGGCTCGGCGTCGTCGGCGATGAACAATGGCGCGAATTCGAGCTCAAACGCGACATCCTGGCCCGCGAGACGGCTCGCCTCGGTGCGATCGTCGTACGGCCGGCAGACGTGCCGGAGGGGCACCCGGTTGCGCCGATCACGCGCGAGACGAGGGCGAGCGAGCTCCTCAGGCGGCCCGAGGTCCGCTATGCGGATCTCGTCGGGCTCGTGCGCGTCGGCGCGTCCGCCGACGTCGACGCGCTCGCCGAGGAGCAGCGCGAGCAGGTCGAGCAGGCGCTCGAGATCGAGGCCCGCTACGCGGGCTACGTCGAGCGCCAGCGCCGGGAGATCGAGCGGCAGCGCCGCGATGCGGCGACGCCGATGCCGCCCGATTTCGACTACGGGGCGGTGCGGGGGCTGTCTAACGAGATTCGCGAGAAGCTCGAGCGGATCAGGCCGACGGACCTCGGTCAGGCGTCCCGGATCGCGGGCATGACGCCGGCCGCGATCTCCCTGCTGCTGATCCATTTGAAGAAGCGGCAACGGCAAAGCGCGTAGGCCGCACGGAGGCTCGGCGCGACGGGCGCCTCGGCATCGAGACGAAACGGAGACGAGCATGAAGAGAGTCACGGCATTCTGTGCGGCGCTGCTGCTCGCGGCGTGCAGCACCGATTACGAGCCGGCCGGTCCGATCGGCGGCGAGAGCGGCACGGAGCTCGCGGCGCGCCAGGTGATCCACATCGGCAACGGCGCGGACCCTCAGACGCTCGATCCGCACCGCGCGCAGGGCGTGCCCGAGTCGAATATCGGCCGTGATCTCTTCGAGGGGCTGATCGCGGAGGCGCCGAACGGCGACCTGATCCCGGGCGTCGCGGAATCCTGGGAGATCAGCGAGGACGGCAAGACCTACACCTTCAGGCTCCGCGAGAACGCGCGCTGGTCGAACGGCGATCCGGTCACGGCAGGCGATTTCGAGTTCGGCATGCGGCGGAGCGTCGATCCCGCGACGCTGTCGGTCTACTCGTTCATTCTCTCGCCGATCGAGAACGCGGACGCGATCATCGCCGGCGAGATGCCGCCGGAGGCGCTCGGCGTGAAGGCGATCGACGACCGCACGCTCGAGATCCGCCTCGCGAATCCGACGCCGTATTTCCTGGGACTTTTGACGCATTCCGCGAGCTACGCCGTGCACCGCGCGAGCGTCGAGGCCTCCGGCGGCGAGGACTACTGGCGGCCCGGCAAGCTGATCTCGAACGGCGCGTACATGCTCGACGAGTTCGTCGTGCAGTCGCACGTGAAGCTCGTGAAGAACCCGTACTACTGGAACGCGGACGCCGTCACGATCGACGAGGTCTACTGGCACGAGACGGAGGACATCAATGCGGAGCTCAAGCGGTTCCGCGCGGGCGAGCTCGACATGACGATGACGATCCCGAAATCGCAGCTGTCGTGGATCCGCGAGAACATGCCGGACCGCCTCGTGATCGCGCCGTACCTCGGGAGCTACTACTACGGGCTGAACCTGACGAAGCCGCCGTTCAAGGATAACAAGGCGCTCCGCCGCGCGCTCGCGCTCGCGATCGACCGCGACATCATCACGAAGCAGATCACCGCGGCCGGTGAGATCCCGGCGTACGGCTGGATCCCGCCGCAGACCGCGAACTACCGCGGCGCGCAGATGCCGGAGGCGGAGTGGACGCAGGAGGAGCGCGAGGCGGAGGCGAGGAGGCTTTATGCGCAGGCCGGCTACTCGGCCGAGAACCCGCTCCACGTCGAGCTCCTCTACAACACGCATGACGACCATCGGCGGATCGCGGTCGCGGTCGCCGCGATGTGGCGGGAGGTGCTCGGCGTCCAGACGAGCCTCGTGAACCAGGAGTGGAAGGTCTATCTCGACACACGCAATCAGTTCAGAACGCAGGTGTTCCGCGCGGGCTGGATCGGCGACTACAACGACGCGTACACGTTCGCCGAGATTCAGCATTCGAAGAGCGAGCTCAACAACACCGGCTGGGCGAATCCCGAATACGACCGTCTCCTCGCGCTCGCGTCTGCCGAGACGGATCTCGACAAGCGCGCCGACTACCTGCAGCAGGCCGAGCGCGTGCTGCTCGAGGACATGCCGCTGATTCCGATCTACTTCTACGTGACGGCGCGGATGGTGCAGCCCTGGGTCGCCGGCTACGAGGCGAACATCATGGACCACTTCCGCACGCAGGACCTGAAGATTTTGAAGCACTGACGAGCGAAAAATTGTGTCAGACACGATTTTCGCCGGCGAAAATCGTGTCTGACACAATTTTCCACCGCAACGGTACGAGGAATTGCTGCGCTACTCGATACGTCGCCTGCTCGGCGCGATCCCGACGCTCTTCGTCCTGATCGCGATTGCGTTCTTCATGATGCGCGTCGCGCCCGGCGGGCCGTTCGATCAGGAGCGGTCGCTGCCGGTCGAGGTCGAGGCGAACCTGCGCGCCGCTTACCGGCTCGACGAGCCGCTCTATCTGCAGTTCGCGCGCTATCTCGGCGGCGTCCTGCACGGCGATTTCGGCCCGTCGTTCCACTATCGCGACTACACGGTCACGGAGCTGATCGCGGCGGGTTTCCCGGTGTCGCTGAAGCTCGGCGCGACCGCGATCCTGCTCGCTGTCGTCGTCGGCGTGACCGCGGGCTCGATCGCGGCGCTCCGCCAGAATCGGGTCACGGATCACGCCGTGATGACGGTTTCGATGACCGGCATCTCGATCCCGAACTTCGTGATGGCGCCGATCCTGATCCTCGTCTTCGCGATCTACCTCCGCTGGCTCCCGGCCGGGTGGGGCGGTGCGCTGCGTAACATGGTCCTGCCGGTGATCGCGCTCGCGCTGCCGCAGATCGCGTACATCGCGCGCCTGACGCGCGGCAGCATGATCGAGGTGCTGCGCAGCAACTTCATCCGCACGGCGAAGGCGCAGGGCCTGTCGACGCGGACGATCGTGCTGAAGCACGCGCTGAAGCCCGCGTTGCTGCCGGTCGTGTCGTATCTCGGTCCCGCGACCGCTGCGGTCATCACGGGCTCCGTCGTGATCGAGCAGATCTTCGGCGTTCCGGGCATCGGCCGCTTCTTCGTGCAGGGAGCGCTGAACCGCGACTACACGCTCGTGATGGGCGTCGTCGTCTTTTACGGCGCGCTGATCATCGCGTTCAACTTCCTCGTGGACCTCGCGTACGCATGGCTCGACCCGAAGGTGAAATACTCGTGAACGCCGAGGTCGCGGCGAGGGCGCCGGTCGCGGACGCGGGCCGCAGCCTCTGGGTCGACGCGTGGCGGACGCTCAGGAAGAACCGCGCGGCGGTCGCCGCCGCTGCGATCATCGTCGCGATGACCGTGCTCGTGATCGTCGGGCCGTGGCTCTCGCCGTACTCGTACGCGTTCACGGACTGGGGCAACGCGTCGATCGGCCCGAGCCTGTCCACGGGGCACCTGTTCGGCACGGACACGCTCGGCCGCGACCTCTTCGTCCGTACGCTCTACGGCGGGCGGATCTCGCTGCTCGTCGGGCTCGTCGCGACGGTCGTGAGCCTCCTGATCGGCGTCGCGTACGGCGCGACGGCCGGCTATTTCGGCGGCCGCATCGACAACGTGATGATGCGCATCGTCGACATCCTGTACGCGATGCCGTTCATGTTCTTCGTGATCCTGCTGATGGTGTATTTCGGCCGGAACATCCTGCTGATCTTCGTCGCGATCGGCGCGATCAACTGGCTCGACATGGCGCGCATCGTGCGCGGTCAGACGCTGAGCCTGAAGCACAAGGAGTTCGTCGAGGCCGCGGAGGCGCTCGGCGTCTCGACGTTCGCGCTGATCCGGCGGCACATCGTGCCGAACCTTCTCGGCGTCGTCGCGGTCTACGTTACGTTGACGATCCCGCAGGTGATCCTCGTCGAGTCGTTCCTGAGCTTCCTCGGGCTCGGCGTCCAGGAGCCGATGACGTCGTGGGGCGCGCTCGTGAACGAGGGCGCCGAGGAGATGGAGAGCGCGCCGTGGATGCTGCTCTTCCCGGCCGTGTTCCTCGCGACGACGCTCTTTTGCTTCAACTTCCTCGGCGACGGGCTGCGCGATGCGCTCGATCCGAAGGATCGGGGCTAGGAAAAATGGTGTCAGACACCTTTTTTCGGCTGACCCGCTCGCCATTGCCCGACGACCTTGCCCGAAAAAAGGTGTCTGACACCATTTTTCCCGAAGACTGAGCATGGCACTCCTCGAAGTCAGAGACCTGGACGTCCGCTTCGCGACGCCGGACGGCGAAGTCCACGCCGTCAAGCGCCTGTCGTTCGATCTCGAGCGCGGCGAGACGCTCGGCATCGTCGGCGAGTCGGGCTCTGGCAAGAGCCAGAGCATGCTCGCGCTGCTCGGGCTCCTTGCGGACAACGGCCGCGCGACCGGCTCCGCGAAGCTGCACGGCCGCGAGCTCCTGGGCCTGCCCGAGCGCGACCTGCGCCGGATCCGCGGCCGCACGGTCTCGATGATCTTCCAGGACCCGATGACGTCGCTGAATCCGTACCGCACGGTCGGCGAGCAGATGATCGACGTGCTGCGCGCGCACGAGCGCGTCTCGGCGGCGGCCGCTCGCGCGCGCTGCACGGAGCTGCTCGAGGCAGTGCGGATCCCGGACGCGGCCGCGCGCCTCAATCGCTATCCGCACGAAATGTCCGGCGGGATGCGCCAGCGCGTGATGATCGCGACGAGCCTGCTCCTGAACCCCGAGGTGCTCGTCGCCGACGAGCCGACGACCGCGCTCGACGTGACCGTGCAGGCGCAGATCCTCGAGCTCCTGAAGGACCTGCGGAGCCGCTTCGGCACGGCGATCGTGCTGATCACGCACGACCTCGGCGTCGTCGCGGGCCTCGCGGACCGCGTGCTCGTGATGCATGCCGGCGAGCTCAAGGAGCAGGGCCCGGTCGACGACATCTTCTACCGTCCGCAGCACCCGTACACGCGCTCGCTGCTCGCGGCCGTGCCGCGTCTCGACGGCGCGGGGGACGGAGGGCCGCCCGACGCCGCACGCGGCTCGAACGCGCACGCCGCGCCCACACCGAGCCCCGACGCCGCGGAGCCGCTCCTCGCCGTGCGCGACCTGAAGGTCCACTTCCCGGTCCGCAGGCGCGGTGTGTGGGGCAAGGCCGCGACGCTCAAGGCCGTCGACGGCGTCGACCTGACGCTCGCGCCCGGCGAGACGCTCGGCATCGTCGGCGAGTCCGGCTGCGGCAAGTCGACGCTCGCGCGCGCGATCCTGAAGCTCGTGCCGGTCAGCGGCGGCACCGTCTGGCTCGGCGGCCGCGACGTCACGGCGGTCGCGCAGAAGGCGTTCCGCCCGTACAAGCGCGACCTGCAGATCGTGTTCCAGGACCCGCTCGCGTCGCTGAACCCGCGCATGACCGTGGGCGACATCGTCGCCGAGCCGCTCCGCGTGCATCGTCCGGAGCTCGATCGCGTGACGGTGCGCGCCGAGGTCGCGGACGTGCTGCGCCGCGTCGGCCTGTCGGGACGCGAGCTCAACCGCTATCCGCACGAGTTCTCCGGCGGCCAGTGCCAGCGCATCGGCATCGCGCGAGCGCTCGTGCTGCGCCCGAAGCTGATCGTCTGCGACGAGCCGGTCAGCGCGCTCGACGTGTCGATCCGCGCGCAGATCGTCAATCTGCTGATGGATTTGCGGCGGGACTTCGGCCTGTCGCTGATCTTCATCGCGCACGATCTCGCGGTCGTGCGCCACATCAGCCATCGCGTGATGGTGATGTATCTCGGCGGCGTGATGGAGCTCGCGCCGCGCGACGCGTTGTACGAGCGGCCGGCCCACCCGTATACGCGCGCGCTGATCAGCGCCGTGCCGCTGCCCGACCCGCGGGCCGAGCGCGCCCGCGTGCGCGAGATTTTGCGCGGCGACCTGCCGTCGCCGGTCGATCCGCCGAGCGGCTGCCGGTTCCGCACGCGCTGCCGCTACGCGATCGAGCGCTGCCGCGCCGAGACGCCGCGGCTCCGACCGTTCGGCGACGGCCTCGTCGCGTGCCACCGTGCCGAGACGGTCGTCGAGGACCCGCCGCCGCTCGCACCGGACGCGTCGCCGCCGGGGCCCGAGCGCTCGCCGGCCCGCCCCGCGGCGGAATCGTTGCCCGCCGGGACGGTCCCATGAGCGCGTACGGATAGTCCGAAACTGGCAAACCGCGCGGCATCCCCCTAAGATACGCCGCCGCGGAGTCTCAGGAAGACATGGAGAGTCTCGTGTCAACGAATCCCCGGGTTGTTAGCGCCTCCTTCGCCGTCAAGGCCGCGGCCTTCGCCGCTTTTGCCGTCGTCAGCGGCAGCCTGCTGGCGCAACAGGCGTCGGCCCCGCCCGCTCCGCTCGCGCCGCTGACGTTGAAGGGCCATCCCGAGCACGGCAGGGGCCTCGCGGCGACGTGCGCGGGCTGCCATTCGATCCCGGGCTATCGAAACGTGTATCCGTCGTTCCACGTGCCGAAGCTCGGCGGGCAGAACGCGGACTACATCGAGGTCGCGCTGCAGGGTTACCGCCGCGGGACGCGCGGGCACGACACGATGCACGCGCAGGCCGCGAAGCTTTCCGATCAGGACATCGCCGACATCGCCGCATACATTGCGAGCCTCGAGAACTCCGCAGAGGAAGGGATTTCGCGGGCCTCGGAGGAGATGGTGGTCGCGGGCAAGGAAAAGGCCGCCGTTTGCTTCGCCTGCCACGGCGAGGCAGGCATCGCGCCGGATCCCCGCTATCCGAATCTCGCGGGCCAGCACGCGTCGTACCTCGAGCGCGCGCTCCGGCAGTACAAGTCCGGCGAGCGCCAGGACATCACGATGGCCCCGATGGCGGCCATGCTCGACGAGACCGCGATCGAGGAGGTCGCCGCGTATTTCGCGGCTCAGCCGGGCCTCTATACGCCCAATGAGATGTAACCGCGGCGACACGACCCTCGCCGCGCCGCGGCGGAGGCTCTGACGCCGTGCGCGGGGCGGCGCGGACGAGCCCCGTGCCGGCGCCCGCGCGCCGCTCCGAACGGCGGCCATGACCGCGACCTTCCGCGCACTTCGCATCGATCGGACGGACGGCGGCATCCGTGCGGCGCTGCTGCCGCTCACCGTCGACGACCTGAACCCCGGCGACGTCGTCGTCCGCGTCGCGTGGTCGTCGATCAACTATAAGGATGCGCTCGCCGTGACCGGCGCCGGTCCGATCCTGCGCCGCTTCCCGCTCGTCGGCGGCATCGACCTCGCCGGAACGGTCGTCGAATCCACCGATCCCCGCTTCGCGCCCGGCGACGCCGTGCTCGCGTGCGGCTGCGGGCTCGGGGAGACCCACGACGGCGGCTTCGCGGAGCTCGCGCGCGTGCCGGCCGGCTGCGTCGAGCCGATGCCGCAGGGCCTTGATCCGCGGAGCGCGATGATCATCGGCACCGCCGGCTTCACGGCCGCGCTCGCGCTCGAGCGGCTCGAGCGGAACGGCCAGTCGCCGGCGCTCGGCCCGCTGCTCGTGACCGGCGCGACCGGCGGCGTCGGCAGCTTCGCGGTCGCGCTCGCGAGCCGCCGTGGCTACGAGGTTCATGCGCTGACCGGCAAGACTCACGCCGCCGACTACCTGAAGGCGCTCGGCGCCGCGGAGATCGTCGACCGGCACGCGCTGCCGCCGGCGGGCAAGCCGCTCGAGCGCGCGACGTGGGGCGGCGGCATCGACGCCGTCGGCGGCGACGTCCTCGCGCGGCTCCTCGCGGCGACCCGCGCGAACGGCAACGTCGCCGCGATCGGCCTGGCCGGCGGCGCGAAGCTCGAGACGACCGTGATGCCGTTCATCCTGCGCGGAGTAAGCCTGATCGGCGTGAACTCGGTCGACATCGATCGCGCGCTGCGGGCGTCGCTCTGGCGGCGGCTCGGCGCCGACTTCCGGCACCCGGACCTCGAGCGCATCGTCGCGCGCGAGGTCTCGCTCGACGACGTGCCCGGCGCGTGCCGCGAGCTGCTCGACGGCCGCGTCGTCGGCCGGATCCTCGTCCGGATCGCGGCCTGACGCCGTCGCCGCACCGAAAGCCGTTAAGGTCTCGCCGACGCCCGTATACTTCGAGCGCGATGCACGATTCACGGCTCGAACCGGCGGCGGTCGGCGCGGCGCTCGCGGCCGCGGGCTGCCCGGTCGCGCCCGACGTCGCGGCGGCGCTCGCCGAGTACCTCGCCCTGCTCGTCAAATGGAACCGAACGTATAACCTGACGGGGATCCGCGATCCGGACGAGCTCGTCGAGCGGCACCTCGTCGAGAGCCTCGCGCTCGCGCCGCTCCTCCGCGGCGAGCGCATCGCCGACGTCGGCACCGGCGCGGGCCTGCCCGGCATTCCGCTCGCGATCGTCTCGCCCGAGCGGCATTTCGTGCTGATCGAGAGCCGCGCGAAGCGGGTGCGGTTCCTGCGTCACGTCGTCCTGACGCTCGGGCTCGAGAACGCCGAGATCGCCCACGCCCGCGTCGAAGACTTACGTTGCGAGCGGCCGTTTGATACCGTGCTCGCCCGAGCGGTCGCGCCGCCGGCGGCGCTGGTGGAGATGACCCGGCATCTGACCGCGCCCGGCACGATCCTGCTGCTCCTGACCGCGACGCGCCTCGAGGAGGAGTGGCGGGCCTCGGCCGCGCAGTTCGGTCTCCGTCCGCTCGAGGTCCGCCTGCCGGCGCGCCCCGGGCGCAGCGCTATCGTGATGTTGGAACGGTGTTGATTGCGGGGGGAGTCGAATGGCGAAGGTGATCGCCGTGGCGAACCAGAAGGGCGGCGTCGGCAAGACGACGACCTGCGTGAATCTCGCCGCCTCTCTCGCCGCGACGCAGCGCCGTGTGCTGCTCGTGGACCTCGATCCGCAGGGCAACGCGACGATGGGCGTCGGAATCGACAAGAACGCCGTGGAATACACGATCTGCGACGTGCTGCTCGACGGCGTCCCGGTCCGCGACGCGATGCTCGCGCCGCCCGAGGGTGATTTCCGCGTCGTGCCGAGCAACCAGGACCTGACCGCCGCCGAGGTCGAGCTGCTCGGCCGCGAGCAGCGCGAGTTTCAGCTGCGCGGTGCGCTCGAGCCCGTCGCGGACGAGTTCGACTACGTGCTGATCGACTGCCCGCCGGCGATCAACATGCTGACCGTGAATGCGCTGACCGCGGCCGACCGTGTGCTGATCCCGATGCAGTGCGAGTACTATGCGCTCGAGGGGCTGACGGCGCTGATGAACACGGTCGAGCAGATCCGGGCAAGCGCGAATCCGCGGCTCGAGATCCACGGCATCCTGCGCACGATGTTCGATCCGCGAAACAACCTGGCGAACGAGGTGTCCTCGCAGCTCATCGATCACTTCGGCGAGCGGGTGTACCGGACCGTGATCCCGCGCAACGTCCGCCTCGCGGAGGCGCCGAGCTTCGGCAAGGCCGTGCTGTACCACGACAAGTATTCGCGCGGCGCGCTCGCGTATCTCGCGCTCGCCGGCGAGATCAACCGGCGCGAAGCCGCCAACGCGCCCGGCGCGGAAGCGCCGGCGGCGCCGTGAACGCCGCCGTGCCGGCCAGCCGGCGGTGTCCTCTATCCGCTGATCCGTAACGAGGGAGTTCGGGCGACATGGCCAAGAGGAGAAGTCTCGGGCGAGGCCTCGAAGTGCTGCTCAGCACGGCGTCCGCGCGTGCGGCCTCCGTCGCGGACGGCGCGGACGACGCGCCCGCGCCCGAGGAGCGCCGGGACGCCGACGTGCCGGCCCGCACCGAAGACACGCTCCGCGAGCTGCCGATCGACCTGCTGCAGCGCGGCAAGTACCAGCCGCGCATCGACATGCGCGAGGAGACGCTCGCCGAGCTCGCCGAATCGATCCGCGCGCAGGGCATCGTGCAGCCGATCGTCGTTCGGCCGCTGCAGGGCGGCACCCCCGGCGAGGTTCGCTACGAGATCATCGCCGGCGAGCGGCGCTGGCGCGCGGCGCAGATGGCGGGCCTCGAGGTCGTCCCGGCCGTCGTCCGCGACATCCCGGACGAGGCCGCGGTCGCCGTCGCGCTGATCGAGAACATCCAGCGCGAGAACCTGAACCCGCTCGAGGAGGCCCGCTCGCTGAAGCGCCTGATCGACGAGTTCGGCATGACGCACGCGCAGGCCGCCGAGGCCGTCGGCCGGTCGCGCGTGACCGTCAGCAACCTGCTGCGGCTCCTCGAGCTGCCCGAGGCGGTCCGCGCGATGCTCGAGCGCCGCGAGCTCGACATGGGCCACGCCCGGGCGCTGCTCGGCGTCCCGTCGGCGGCCGTCCAGCTCGAGCTCGCGAACCGGATCCGCAAAGAGGGCTGGAGCGTTCGCGACACGGAGAAGGCGATCCGAAAGCTCGCCGGCCGGTCCGAGCCGCGGCCGGTCGAGAACGCCGCCGCGAAGGACCCGAACGTGCGCCGGCTCGAGGTGGAGCTCTCGGAGCGGCTCGGCGCGGCCGTCAGCATCGAGCACGGCCGCACCGGCGGCCGGGTCGTGATCCGCTATCATAGCCTGGACGAGCTCGACGGGATCATCGCGCACATCCGCTGACGAAATCGGGGTCAGAGCCGTTTCCGCGGAAATCGGGGTCGGCGGAAATCGGGCTCAGAGCCCTTTGCCAGGGAAATCGGGTCAGAGGGAAATCGGGGTCAGAGCCCTTTCTCGGAGCCCGTTGTCGGAGCCTTTCGTCGGAGCCCTTCGTCGGAGGTCGCCTTCGCCTGCGGATGGGGGGTGGGAAATCGGGGTCACTGCCTTTTGTCGCCCGCCTCGTCGCAATCCGACGACGCCCTCCGAAAAGGGCTCTGACCCCAATTTCTCCGACGGGCGAAAAAGGGCTCTGACCCCGAATTTCGTCGGACACCATTTTCCAGAATTTCCAGAAAAAATGGCGTCGGGCGCCTTTTTCGGAGCATGACCTCAGCGGGCGTTGAATAGGCCGAGACGACTCCTTACAATGCCGCGGCTAAACGAGAGCCCGACGACAGTCCGGGCTTTCTTGCCGACGAGCCGCGCAAACTTCCAGCCAACCAAGAGGCCCGGTGCTTAACGACGACAGGCGCGTCGTGCTGCTGACCTTGCTCGCGCAGGCGGGCTTCAGCCTGGGTTCGGCGGGGCTGGTGGCGATGTGGAGCCCGGTAGCCGGTTTCTCCGTGCTGCTCGGCGGAATGGCGGTGGTCGTTCCCAACGCGTTCCTCGCCGCGAGGCTGCTGAAGCCCCGCGACGGGGGCGCCCGCGCGCTCATGCGCTCGGCATGGCTCGGCGAGATCGGCAAGCTGGTGCTGACCGCCGCGATGTTCGGCGTGATCTTCGCGTGGGTGAGACCATTGTCGGTCCCGGCGGTCTTCGCCGGATTCATCGGCGCGCAGGGAATGCTTCTCGGGGCGCTGCTCTTTTCGGGCGGGGCCGGTCCGGCGACGAGGAAGAGCTGAAGAATGGATGAGTCACACGCGGGCGGGCACGCTGAATCCGCCACGGATTACATCTCCCATCACCTGCAGAACCTGCAGGTCTGCCGCGTCGACGGCGCCTGGAAGTGGAACGAGTGCGCCGGCAACTTCTGGACGATCAACGTCGACTCCATGTTCTTCTCGCTCGTGCTCGGCGTGGCCTTCATCTGGCTCTTCGGCCGCGTCGCGAAGAACGCGACCTCCGGCCGCCCGGGCAAGCTGCAGGCAGCGATCGAGATGATCATCGGCTTCGTCGACACCTCGGTGAAGGACGCCTTCCACGCGAACAACCCGCTGATCGCGCCGCTCGCGCTGACGATCTTCGTGTGGGTGTTCTTCATGAACGCGATGGACCTGATTCCGGTCGACTGGCTGCCATGGGCCGCGTCGGTGGTGGGCGTCGACTATCTCAGGGTAGTGCCGACGACGGACGTCAACATCACGTTCGCGATGTCGATCTCGGTGTTCATCCTGACCATCTATTATTCGCTGAAGGTCAAGGGTATCGGCGGCTTCATCGGCGAGCTCACGATGCATCCGCTCGCGCCGCCGACGAAGGGTATCGGCCTCATCGCGGCGCCGATCGTCATCGCGTTCAACTTCGTGCTCGAAAGCGTCTCGCTGCTCGCGAAGCCCGTATCGCTGTCGCTGCGACTCTTCGGGAACATGTACGCCGGCGAGCTGATCTTCATCCTGATTGCGCTGCTCGGCTTGTACCAGCTTCCGCTGCACTTCGGCTGGGCCGTGTTCCACATCCTGATCGTCACGCTGCAGGCCTTCATCTTCATGATGCTGACGATCGTGTACCTGAGCCAGGCGCACGAGCACACGACGCAAACGCATTGACGGACGAACGCCCGACCAATCGATTTTTTCCAAGCAAGACCATTCCGGACTGGAGAGACTGATGGATATTGTGATCGGCATGACGGCAATCTCGGTGGCGATTCTGATCGGCCTCGGCGCGCTCGGCGTCGGCGTCGGCATGGGTCTCTTGGGCGGCCGCTTCCTCGAGGGTGCCGCGCGTCAGCCCGAGCTTGCTCCGATGCTGCGCACGCAGATGTTCCTCGTCGTCGCTCTGCTCGACGCGGTCGCGATGATCGGCGTCGGTATTGCGCTGTTCTTCGCGTTCGCCAATCCGTTCATCGGGCAGCTGCAGGCAGCGAGCTGAGCGCTTAAGCCCTACGCGCGGCTCGGACAGGGACGCGACCAGCCAGGAGAACGCTCGTGGATTTCAATCTCACGCTGATCGGCCAGACCATCGCGATGATCTTCTTCGTGTGGTTCACGATGAAGTACATCTGGCCGCCCATCATGAACGCGATCGAGGCCCGGCAGGTCGCGATTGCCGACGGCCTCGCGGCCGCCGAGCGGGGCCAGATGAGCCTCGCGAACGCGAAGACCGAGGCCGAGCAGATCATCAACGCCGCACGTGAGCAGGCCCGCAGCATCCTCGACCAGGCGCAGTCGCGCGCGAACGACATCATCGAGGCGGCGAAGGCCGAAGGCGAAGCCGAGAAGCAGCGCCGGCTCGAGAGCGCGCGCGCCGAGATCGAGGTCGAGATGAACCGGGCGCGCGACGAGCTGCGCGGGCAGGTCGCCGCGATCGCGGTCGCCGGCGCCGAGCGGATCCTCGCGCGCGAGATCGACGCGAACGCCCATCGGGATCTGCTCGATCGGCTCGCGGCCGAGCTCTAAGCGGGAGCGGGAGGCGGCATGGCGGACTACGGGACGATCGCGAGGCCTTACGCGCGCGCCGCGTTCGACATCGCGAAGGAGGCCGGCGCGCTCGATAGCTGGTCGAAGGCGCTCGCGGCGGCCGCCGCGGTGGTTTCGAACGAGGACGTCGAGCGCGTGCTGTCGAGCCCGGACCTGACGGACGACGCGCGCGTCGCGCTGATCGCGGACCTCGGCTCGGCGCTGCCGGGCGCGGAGCTCTTCGGCGACGAGCGCTTCCGGAGCCTGCTCCGCGTGCTCGCGGAGAACGATCGGCTCGCGGCGCTGCCGGAGATCTCCGAGCAGTTCGACGGGCTGAAGGCCGACGCCGAGAACAAGATCGACGTGACGCTGGTCTCGGCGACGTCCGTCGAGCCGGACATCGCGGAGAAGATCTCCCGCGCGCTCGAGCGCCGGCTCGGCCGCCAGGTCCAGCTCAAGGTGGAGATCGACGAGAAGCTGCTCGGCGGCGCCATCATCCGGGCAGAGGATATGGTCATCGACGGGTCCGTCAGGACGCGCCTCGAGCGCCTGACCCGGACCCTGGTCGCATAAGAGGATTGAGTCAATGGCAGCACTGAAGGCTTCCGAGATCAGCGAGCTTCTTCGCCAGCGGATCCAGAATTTCGAGGCGAAGGCCGAGGCGCGCGACGTCGGAACGATCGTCGCCCTGACGGACGGTATCGTCCGCATCCACGGCCTCGCGGACGTGCAGTACGGCGAGATGCTCGAGTTCCCGGGCGGCGGCGTCGGCCTCGCGCTGAACCTCGAGCAGGACTCGGTCGGCGCGGTCGTCCTCGGCGACTACACGCACCTGTCCGAGGGCGACACCGTGAAGACGACCGGCCGCATCCTCGAGGTGCCGGTCGGCGAGGGGCTGCTCGGGCGCGTCGTCGACGCGCTGGGTAATCCGATCGACGGCAAGGGTCCGATCCAGGCGCAGGGCACGTCGCCGATCGAGAAGGTCGCGCCGGGCGTCATCGACCGCCAGTCGGTCAGCCAGCCGGTGCAGACGGGCTTGAAGTCGATCGACTCGATGGTGCCGATCGGCCGCGGCCAGCGCGAGCTGATCATCGGCGATCGCCAGACCGGCAAGAGCGCGGTCGCGATCGACGCGGTCATCAACCAGCGCGGCACCGGCATCAAGTGCATTTACGTCGCGATCGGCCAGAAGGCGTCGACGGTCGCGAACGTCGTGCGCAAGCTCGAGGAGCACGGCGCGATGGAGCACACGATCGTCGTCGCGGCGAACGCATCGGAGTCCGCGGCGATGCAGTACATCGCGCCCTACGCCGGCTGCGCGATGGGCGAGTACTTCCGCGACCGCGGCGAGGACGCGCTGATCATCTACGACGACCTGACGAAGCAGGCGTGGGCCTATCGCCAGGTGTCGCTGCTGCTGCGCCGTCCGCCTGGCCGCGAGGCGTATCCGGGCGACGTGTTCTACCTGCACTCGCGGCTCCTCGAGCGCGCGGCCCGCGTCAACGCCGCGTACGTCGAGCGCGTGACGAACGGCGAGATCAAGGGCAAGACCGGCTCGCTGACCGCGCTGCCGATCATCGAGACGCAGGCGGGCGACGTGTCGGCGTTCGTGCCGACGAACGTGATCTCGATCACCGACGGCCAGATCTACCTCGAGACCGACCTCTTCAACGCCGGCATCCGCCCGGCGATCAACGCCGGTCTCTCGGTGTCACGCGTCGGCGGCGCCGCGCAGACGAAGATCATCAAGAAGCTCGGCGGCGGCGTGCGCCTCGCGCTCGCGCAGTACCGCGAGCTGGCCGCGTTCGCGCAGTTCGCGTCGGACCTCGACGCTGCGACGCGCCGCCAGCTCGAGCGCGGCCAGCGCGTCACCGAGCTGATGAAGCAAAAGCAGTACTCGCCGCTATCGGTCGCCGAGATGGCGCTGTCGCTGTTCGCGGTGAACAACGGCTACCTCGACGACGTCCCGGTCAGCAAGGTCGTGCCGTTCGAGGCGGGCCTGCACGCGTATGCGAAGGCGAACCATCGCGCGCTGCTCGACCACATCAACGCGAGCGGCGACTACAACGACGAGATCGAGGCGGAGCTGAAGAAGGCGGTCGAGGGCTTCAAGGCCAGCGGCGCGTACTGACGCCGGAAAATGGTGTCCGCCGGAAAAATGGTGTCAGACACCTTTTTCGAGCGGGGCGGTGACGAATCCAATCGGCGGGGGCCGAAAAAGGTGTCTGACACCATTTTTCCCTCGCCGCCAAGGTGAACGCGAATGGCAAGCGGCAAAGAAATCCGCACCAAGATCAACAGCGTGAAGAACACGCAAAAGATCACGAAGGCCATGGAGATGGTCGCGGCGTCGAAGCTGCGCCGGACGCAGCAGCGCATGGAGGCCTCGCGCCCGTACGCCGAGCACATCCGCACGGTCATCGGTCACCTGTCGCAGGCGAACCCCGACTACCGCCATCCGTTCCTCGTCAAGCGCGACATCAAGCGGGTCGGCTACATCATCATCACGACCGACCGCGGTCTCTGCGGCTCGCTGAACGTCAACGAGTTCCGCGTCATCGTCAATGACCTGCGCAAGTGGCAGGAGCAGGGCATCCCGGCGGATCTCTGCATCATCGGCGCGAAGGGCGTCGCGTTCTTCCGGCGCCTGAACACGAACATCGTCGCGGCGACGACGCACGTCGGCGAGGTGCCGCGCGTCGCAGACCTCGTCGGCGCGATCGCAGCGATGACCGACGCCTACCAGAAGGGCGAGATCGATCGCCTGTTCCTCGTGCACAACGTCTTCGTGAACACGATGACACAGCGGCCGGAGATCACGACGCTCCTGCCGGTCGAGCCGGTCGACGCCGACTCGCTGCAGCAGCACTGGGACTACATTTACGAGCCGGGCGCATCGGAGCTCCTCGACGGCGTGCTGAATCGCTACATCGAGTCGCAGGTCTATCGCGCCGCCGTCGAGAACGTCGCCTGCGAGATGGCCGCGAAGATGGTCGCGATGAAGGCCGCGACCGAGAACGCCGGCAAGTTCATCGATCAGCTCCAGCTCGCGTACAACAAGGCCCGCCAGGCCGCGATCACGCAGGAGATCGCGGAGATCGTCGGCGGCGCCGCAGCGGTTTCACAGTAAAGGGAAGTTTCGAGATGAGCGCTATTGCGGCAACCCAGCCCAGCACGGCAACCGGAAAAGGCACGATCGTCCAGGTGATCGGCGCCGTCGTCGACGTCGAGTTCCCGCGCGACTCGATCCCGAAGGTCTACGATGCGCTGAAGCTCGACGACCGCAACCTGACGCTCGAGGTCCAGCAGCAGCTCGGCGACGGCATCGTCCGCTGCATCGCGATGGGCTCGAGCGAGGGGCTGCGCCGCGGCCTCTCCGTCACGAACACCGGCGAGCCGATCTCGGT
>DASVCR010000017.1:0-33920 GCA_036381515.1 Gammaproteobacteria bacterium
CCGTCCAGCGGATGCCGAGGTCGCGTGCTTCGTAGCGCGCCAGCCGATAAAGGTATCCCGAGACGAAAGAGAGGTGCTCGATCGCCGCATCCGCGGCATCGGGCCCGTCGGCCCGTGCGGCTCTGTCGGCCATTGATCAGACTTAGCTAAACTAAGTGTAATGACGAAAGGATATCGACCTCGGCAATTCGAATCAATGTGAGCGTAGAGTTACGTGATACAGTTTTGCGCCCGCTACAGATTCATTCGGTGAGCCGGTCGTCCGAGGTCGCGAACACAGGTGAGGTCGCGAACACGTGGCCGACATCATCGGATTCGCAGAGATGGCGGGGGCGCGCAATGAATGACGTCGATACGTCAGCAGACGATGTCGATTCGTGCGCCGCGAGCCCAAGGATTGTGGTAAGCGGCTTTGGCTTCCGGGAGTCCAACTGATGAAGGTCGGAGCACCTTGGGTTGCCGGTCTGGTCGTGGTCCTCGGCCTTGCGATAAACGATTCGCTATCTCAAACCCGACGAACGGCAACGTCGGAAGCGCGATAGCCGGTCCGCCTTCGGCCGAGATCGGCCCTGCCGTGCACCGATCACGGCACGGCGCTCGAGCTCGAGGCGTTCGACGATGTCGGCCTGCCGGGGACGTGCCGGTGCGAAGCGCCGGCCTGATGGACACTCGCCGCCGACGGTTACCGTTCGGGAGGGCTTTTCTCCGGCTCCGCTCTCAAGCCGTCGCGGACGTGGGCGCCGCCCGCTGCCTTCGAGCCGTTATCGTAGCGAAGCGCGATCTCGGCCAGCTCCTCGATGGAGCAGCGCCTAGTAATCGCAGTTTCTTCCAATACGTACGTTTGACCGGGGTCGATCGACCGATCTTTTGGCACCTTGTCTTCTCCAATCGGAGCAGTTCGAGCAGGCTCTCTACTGCGCCGCGGGTGACTGATCGGTGCAACAAACTAGTTAGCCTCGCGAACAAGCGCCGTGAACTCCGTCACACTGGGCGAGTCGGGCGAGCGAGGGACCCGGCAGACGGGCGGGTGGCGGCTCGTTGTGCGCATTCGTGCCCCTTGCTCGCCGCTCTCATGGCTATGAGGGCGCGTCCATCGCGGACCGGAGGCGAGTAGATGCCAACGAATCGAGCAAGCATCTCGGCCGAGGTGCCGGATGCGAGCCGCGGCTCGCCGCCGGGAAGGGCTGGCCCGGCCCCGGCGCGGGCAGGGCGCCTCGCGGAGGTCAGGCAGCCGAGGGGACGGGCCGGACGGGCTCCGCCGTGTAACGTTGCTTTGCCTCGGGTGGAACCGCCTTGACCGTCGAGCACTACTGTACCGCGGCGGTATACTCGGGGCGCTGCGTCCCGACGCCGCCGCGGGAGAGGTCTTATGGGTCTCGTCGCGTCCTGGGTTCCTTGCCCGCGGACGGCCGGTCTTCGGATGCGCCGACTCCGCACGCTCGCCGTCCTCTGTGCGGCCGTGCTTCTTTCGTTGCGGGCGCCGCACGCTGCCGCGGAGGAGCTCATGGTCGGGGATGAGCCCGTCCCCCATGTGCCGCATATCACCGGCTCATACAGGATCGACGGCGTTCTCGACGACGAGATCTGGTCCTCCGCGCTGACGTTCGATCTTTTGATCGAGACCAATCCCCGCGAGAACGTGCCCGCGCCGGTGGCGACGCGGGGCTACATCGTCGAGAACGGCACGACGCTGCTGGTCGCTTTCGACGCCAAGGACCCGAATCCGGAGCAGATCCGCGCCTACCTTCGCGACCGCGACAGCGCTTTCAACGACGACTTCGTCGGCATCGTGATCGATACGTTCGACGACCAGCGACGAGCCTTCGAGTTCTTCGTGAATGCGCTCGGCGTGCAGATGGACCTGATCCAGGACGACGTGCAGCGCAACGAGGACGATTCCTGGGACGCGATATGGGAATCCGCCGGCACGATCAACGACGACGGCTACACGGTCGAGATGGCGGTGCCGTTCAGCCAGCTGCGCTTTCGGCGGGGCGCCGCGGAGCAGACGTGGGCGCTCGACATGATACGAATCTATCCGCGCGAGGATCGGACGCTGCTGTCGATCAGTCCCCGGGAGCGCGGCCGCAACTGCTACCTGTGTCAGCTGCCGAAGATCCGCGGGTTCGCGAATGCGGAGCCGGGCAGGAACCTCGAAATCGTCCCGTCGCTGACCGCCGCGCGCACCGATGCCCGCGACGCGGCGAGCGGGCAGCTGCAGGCGGGCAGCACCGACGAGGAGGTCGGCGTCACGATAAGCTGGGGCATCACGCCGGACGTGACGGCGAATCTCGCGCTGAACCCGGACTTCTCCCAGGTCGAAGCCGACGTCGCTCAGCTCGACGTGAACAATCAGTTCTCGCTGTTCTTTCCGGAGACGCGCCCGTTCTTCCTCGACGGCGCGGACTACTTCGCGACGCCGATCAACGCGGTCTTCACTCGCACCGTCGCCGACCCCGACGTCGGCGTCAAGCTGACCGGCCGCAGCCCGACGAGCACGTACGGCGTCTTTCTCGCCGAGGATGCCGTGACGACGTTGCTGTTCCCCGGCCCGCTCGGCTCGTCGAACGACCTGCTCGAGCAATCGAACCGGGTCTTCGTCGGCCGCTATGCGCACGCGTTCGGCGAGAACGCGTCGACGCTCGGCATGCTCGTCACGAGCCGCTCCGGCGACGACTACCGCAACGAGCTCGCGGGCATCGATGGCCGGATTCGCATCAGCGACCGGCACAACGTCCGCTTCCAGTACCTCGAGTCGGAGACCGAATATCCGGAAGAGGTCGCGTCGCGCTTCGATCAGCCGCACGGCGTCTTCGACGGCGACGGGCTCAGCATCGACTATGACTTCGATACGAGGGAGTGGTGGGTGGAGGCCGGCTTCGACAAGGCGGATCCGGGGTTCCGGGCCGACTCGGGCTTCGTCGCGCAGGTCGGCTACGAGGAGACCGGCTTCGGCTTCGGGCGCACGTGGCACGGCGACGGCGAGCGCTTCTGGAACCAGCTTCGAGTCGGAACGTACGCCGAGCGCGCGGAGGACGCGGCGGGGCAACTTCTCGAGCGGCGCCACTCCATCTGGTTCTCGTTCAACGGACCGCTCCAGTCCTACTTCGAGATCGGCCGCAACGACCGCGAGCAGTTCTGGAACGGCACGCTGTACGACACGGACAACGCCTACGTCTACGGCCAGTTCCGGCCAGGCGGCGCGCTCTACTTCTCGCTGAACGTGAACCGAGGGAAGCAGATCGATTTCGCGAACTCCCGCCGCGCGGATCAGCTCCGCGTCGACCCGTCGCTCGACCTGAACGTCGGCCGCCATATGCTGCTGCGCCTGCGGCACTCGCTGCTGCAGCTCGACAGCGAGGACGGCGAGCGGATCTTCGACGCGCAGTTGAGCGACGCACGGCTCACGTGGCAGTTCAACCTGCGGAGCTTCCTGCGGTTCACTGTCCAGCGCCAGCACGTCAAGCGCAACCTCGCGCTGTTCGCCGCACCGGATACGCACTCGCACAGCCTCACGATGGGCTCGCAGCTTCTCTATTCCTACAAGGTGAACCCGCAGACCGTGTTCTTCATCGGTTACTCTGACAATTACATCGACGACGACCGTTACGACGACCTGACGAGCACCGACAGGACGTACTTCGTGAAGCTCGCGTACGCGTGGGCGCCGTGACCGCGGCGCGACGACGATCGAGAGAAGCGTCGGAGCGACACGATCCTCCCGGGGAAAAGACGCTGACCCGACTTGCTAGGGGCGCTTGAACCGGCCGACGTACGCGGCCTTGTCGAGCACCTTACCTTCCATCGCGGCGAGCAGCTCGTCGCGGCTTGCCGTGTGCGGGAGGTCGAGCGGCGAGTCGAGCGCGTAGACCTCGAAGACGTAGTGGTGATGACGGTCGCCGGGCGGCGCGCCCGGCCCGAGGAACGCGTTCTTGTCCTCGACGTTACGCCCGGTCACCGCGCCGTCCGGCAACCCGCCTTCGGGGATGCCGCCGGCCGCGGCCGGGATATTCCAGACGACCCAGTGCAGGCCGTCCTCGGTGCGGCCGTCGAGCGCGACGTCGATGTCGTGGAAGAGGATCGCGAAGCTCGCGGTGCCGGCCGGAGCGTCAAGAAATCTGAAGCCTGGCTGCACGTTTGGGCCGAAGCAGGAATGCCGGAACGGCACGATGCCGCCGTCCTCGAACGCGTCGGTCTCGATCCGCAACGGCATGAATTCGCTTCCTCGAGTCGTTGCGTCGGCGGGATGTCGCCGATTCTTCGCGGTCTTGCGTGCCCGCCTGCGCGGACGTGCGGAGCTCGGGCCGGCCTCGACAATGGAAGTATCGAGGCGCGCGGTCCGCCGCCGCCATCCAGGCGAACCCCCGGTGTGCAGTGCCGCCGGTCGCTGCGCCAAGGCGTGAGCCGCGCGCGAAATATGGTACGCTCCGCCGGATCGGCAACGATGGGGGGACCATAGGCCCGTGAACCACAAAGACCCTCGAGAACTCATTCTCAACTCGCCGATGAGCCGCATGCAGGTCCTGGTCGTGGCAATCACGATCGCGCTGAATGCGCTCGACGGCTTCGACGTGCTGTCGATCAGCCTTGCCGCGCCGGCGATTCGCAACGAGCTCGGCATCGGCCCGGCGGTGACGGGCCTGTTGCTCGCGATGGAGCTGATCGGCATGGCGATCGGGTCGATCTTCCTCGGCCGCCTCGCCGACGCGTGGGGGCGCCGGCCAATGATGCTCGGCTGTCTCGTGCTGATGACGACCGGCATGTTCCTCGTGACGACGTCGCCGGGCTTCATCGCTAGAGGCGTTAAGTCGCTGACGGACGCGCTCGGCGTGCTCGAGGATTGGCCCATCGAGCTCGTGCACATCTCGGTCTGGCGCATCGTCACCGGGCTAGGCATCGGAGGACTGCTCGCATCGATCAACGCCGTCGTGGCCGAGTACTCGAACGCGCAGAAGAAGCACATGAACGTCTCGCTGATGTCGATCGGTTATCCGGTGGGCGCGTCGCTCGGCGGGTTCGTGGCCTCGTGGCTCCTGATCGACAACACGTGGCGCGCGGTCTTCTACTTGGGCTTCGGCATGACGGCGGTGATGATCCCGATCGTCTTTTTCCTGGTGCCGGAGACCGTCGCGTGGCAAGTGCGTAATGCGGGACCGGGCACGCTCGAGAAGGTCAACGCGACGCTGAAGAGGATGGGACACGCGGCCGTCGCGGCGCTCCCGGACGTGACCGGCGAGCGCGCGCGGCAGAAGGTCGGCGGCAACATCTTCGCGCCGAGGTTCATCCGCACGACGGCGATCGTCACGGCCGCTTATTTCTTCCACATCATGACCTTCTACTTCATCCTGAAGTGGACGGGCGTCATCCTCGTCGACCGCGGTTTCGCCGAGTCGCAGGCGGGCGCCGTGCTGAGCTGGGTCAACGTCGGCGGCGCGACAGGCGGCGCGCTGCTCGGGTTCCTGACGCTTCGCTACGACCTGAAGGCGCTGACGATGGGCGCGATGGTGCTGTCGACGCTGACGGTCATCGTCTACGCGTGGGGGCCGGCGGACCTCTGGCAGATCACGCTGACGTGCATCGCGTGCGGCTTCTTCATCAACGCCGCGATCAACGGGATGTACGCGATCTTCGCCCATGCCTATCCGACGCACGTGCGCTCCGCGGGCACCGGCTTCGCGATCGGTGTCGGCCGCGGCGGCTCGCTGCTCGCGCCGATCGCGGCAGGGCTTCTGTTCGAGGGCGGAATCTCGGTGCCGGTCGTCGCGACGATCATGGCCGGCGGCTCGCTGGTCGCCGCGATCGTGCTCCTGTTCCTCAGGCTCGACCGAGAGCCGCCCGAGGTCGTCGAAGCGAAGCGGGCCGAGGCCGAGGAGCCGAAAGGTGCGGTAGCGTTCGGCTCTCCGGTCACGACGTGATGCGGGGCCGCCGCGCGGAAACGCAGCGGCGGCCCTTCGACATCGTCGATCGCTTGCGAGGGGGATGCGGCCCGGGCTGCATCCCCCTTTTTGCTGCGCCGTGCAGGCGCGCTCGACAAAGGGGGGAGGAAACAATGAGAACGAACGTAGCCGTAACACGAACACTCGCGCTCGGTTTCGTCGCGGCGATGCTCGCCGGAGCGGCCGTCGCCGAGACGGCTGCGCCGGAGGACGTCGGGCTCTCGTCGGAGCGCCTCGAGAGGATCGGCGAGCTCGTCGACCGCCACATCGAGGCCGGCGACATCGCGGGAGCGGTCGACGAGTTCCTGCGCGAGCGCGTGTTCGGTCCGCTCGGCATGACGGACACGACGTTCTGGCCGACCGCGGCGCAGCGCGAGCGGCTCGCATCGAGCTACGTCTCGCGGGACGGAGAGCTCGTGCCGCGGCCGAATCCCGATTCGATGTCCGGCGAGCGCTATTTCTCGGCGGCGGGCGGCCTGATGACGACGGCAGAGGACTACGCGCGCTTCGCGATGATGCTCGCGAACGACGGCGAGCTCGACGGCGTGCGAATCCTGAGTCCGCGGAGCGTCGAGATGATGCGCTCGATCTTCGTTCCGGACACGCTGCCCGGCAGGCAGCCCGGCGAGGCGTTCGGGCTCGGCGTGCGCGTCATCGAGAATCCGGCGGAAAGGCGCACGTGGCTGTCCGAAGGCAGCTTCGGCTGGAGCGGCGCGTATGGCACGCACTTCTGGGTGTCGCCGCGGGAGCGGCTCGTCGCCATTCTGCTCGCGCAGACGTCGGTCCGTCCGCTCCTCGACGACTTCGAAACCGCGGTGATGCAGGCCGTGGTCGACTGACCTTCCGCCGCTCGACGCCGGTCCGTCTCGTCGTTGCGGGGGCCGCGGCGAAGCGGCCGCGTCGCCTCGACCGCGTCGCCGCCCGCTTCGTCCGCCGGCCGCACACCTTCTCTGCACGAGAACGCCTCCGGTTCGGCCGGCGCCCGTGTGCGCAAATTTTGCATCCGAAGGGGAAAACGCCCTGCGTCGTTCCCGGACGGCTCGTTATTTGCAAGCCTCTGCCGATCACCGTACGAAGGTGGACGCAGCAGTACGGAAAGCCGAAGCGAATGAACGACGACGGGCCGTAAACTTGGGGATCGGAAGGGCCCTTACGGAGGGTAGTGACGCCTATTTCAACCGGGAGTTTGCTTCTCCAGACTACATTCACTTGCGCAAATGTTCCGGTTTCGGTGTTTGACCAAAGGCGCTATTAAGGCTTTTCCGGATATGGGTATTCTCCTTCTCGCCATCCTTTTCGGCTCGCGTGAATGGTTATACGGTGTCAGCGGCGGACTTGCAGTCCGTTTCGTTGACAGATGTTAGGACTCGTCTACGATAGGTCGAATATGGCGACGCAACTGAAAAAGAAGGCGAAGACCAGGAAGAAGAGGCTCGACGCGGAAATGAACCGCGAGTTCGATGCGGAGGGCGTGCGCCGAGCCATGCTGGCCGCGCTCGAATGCATCTACGAGAACTTCCCGCATATCACTCTGGCGCAGTATCTCGTTGCACTCGAGATTCTCGTGGCCGAGAGCGACGGCAAGCCGCATACGCTGGTCTCGTTGGTCAAGAAGCTGAACATGCCGTTCTCTACCGCTTCCCGCGTCGTCTGGTCCCTGACGGCGGAGGGCGGCAATGTCGGCATCGTGAAATACGAGCCGCATCCGACGGACCGCCGCATGAAGTATCTCGTCATCGATCCGGAAGGTCTGACGACCGATGTGCCGCGTGCGCTGAACCGGGCGATGATCGACTACTACGGCGATTCCGTGCACAAGCTGAAGCGGGCCGTGCACTGAGCGGGCCTCGGGCGCGGCCGCGCCCGTTGCTATCCTGGTAAAGAAAAGCGGGAGTCGACGATGTCGAGCTCCCGCAAGCGTGTACCAGGGCGAACCCTGGGCGATGGGTCGTTATTGGTTGTTGGCGCCCTTCTGCGCCGACGGCGCGTTCACTGCACGGGCACGCAGCGCACTTCCGTCGCGGTCTGTGCCCTGCGTTCCTGAATCCGTTGCTGAATCTTGTTGCCGGCGAATGCGCCAACGGCCGCGCCGACCGCCGTCGTCAGATCGCGATCGCCGACGTCCTTCGCGACGGCGCCGCCGACGATCGCGCCGATAGTGGTGCCGGCGATGCGATGCTTGTCCCGCGGCTCCGCAGCGACGGTTTCCTCGTAACACTCCTCCCGTACGGCCGCCGGAGCGGGCGCCGGTGCGTCTTCCCGCGCGACGGGATCGGCAGCGGGCGCCGGTGCCGGCGCAGCCGTTGCGCTGGAGCCCTGCGCCGCGTGCGCCTGGTACGCGCCGTGCTCTTCCGGTGCCGTCGCGCCGTGCGCCGCGTGCGCATCGTGATCGATCTCGTTCTCGTCGACCTGCCCGTCGACGATCGCCGTTGCGTGTCCGGGTCCCTCGACGCCGCCGAAGAGCTGATACGCGGTCACGCCGCCCGCCACCGCGAACCCGGCGCCGATCGCTATGCCCAACAACAGCGATTTGTTCACCATACGTGACGCCCTCCTTGTGTCGCGCACTGTGCTTCGAGGCTCACACTCGCGCGTGCGGCCGCTGATCAAGCCGACGTGCACGTTGCGCGTTGCACGTCGCGTCCGCGACGCGCAGCATGCGCTCGGGAGTCTAACCGCAAAGCGACGCCGGTGCCGAATCGCGCGCCCGGGAGCCGCTCGAGGACACGCGCGACGGCGCGTCGCGCGGCGTGCGGAAGCGCGCAGGACGCAGAAAAACAGGCGCGCGGCGACATCGTTGCCGCGACGACTCGTCTGACGGTCACCGGCGACACTGTGCCTTTGGACAGTAAGATCGTTGGGGGCACGATGCCGGTCTTCGGGCGGGGCGAATTGTTGCTAACATCTTCGCCTCCGCGTCGTCACACGAATGAGAGGTGCCTTGCCGGAGCGTCCCCCGAGCGCCGCTGCGCCGCCTAGCGCGGTGATTTCCGAGACCGGCAGAGAAGCCTCGCGCCGATCGGACGCCCGCCCTTTGATCGTCGGCATCGGCGTCTCCACTGGATGCGACGAGCAACTCTACGGCTTGCTCGGCGCGATGCCGTCCCGTCCGGGGATGGCCTTCGTCGTCGTGCGGCACGAGCACGTGAAGGGCGGTCCGTGTCTCGCCGACGCGCTCGCCCGACGCACGTCGATGCGCGTGCACGAGGTCACGGCGAGGGTGGAGATCGAGCCGAACGCTGTCTACGTCCCGCCGCCGAACGCCGAGCTCACGATCAAGAGCGCCGCTCTCTGTCCGATCAAGCCGAGGCGTCTTCGGGTTCGGGCGGGGCCGATCGACCGGTTCCTGAGCGCGCTCGCGGAGGCGGCGGCCGAGCGCGCGATCGGTGTGGTCCTGTCGGGCGGCGCGCTCTACGGCACGACCGGCCTTCGCGAAATCAAGGAGCGGGGCGGGCTCACGCTCGTCGACGAGCAGGCGGGAGCCGCGCTGCAGGGGTTGCCGCGCGGCCCGTTCGCGGCGTCGTACATCGACATGATCCTGCCAGTCGTGCGGATGCCGGAAAGGCTCGTGAGCTACGCGCGTCATTCCTACGTCAGGCACCGCACGGATGCGCTGCGCGCCGGCGATTCGGCGGCACCGATCGAGGAAGAGCTCGTGCCGATCACGGAGCTCCTGCGCCACGAGACGACGCACGACTTTCGCCGCTACCGCAAGAACACGCTATGGCGGCGGATCCAGCGCCGCATGGGACTCAATCAGATCGAGCGCATCTCCGACTACGTGGAGCTGCTGCGCGAGAATCGGGCGGAGGTGCAGGCGCTGCGCCGTGATCTTCTGATCTGCGTCACGCGCTTCTTCCGCGATGCCGAGGCCTGGGAGTGCCTCGAGCGGCACGTGCTGCGCGACCTCGTTGCGGCGCATGGCCCGGAGGTCCCGCTGCGTGCCTGGGTGCCGGGCTGCGCGACCGGCGAGGAGGCCTACACGCTCGCGATGCTGCTCCGCGAGCAGCTCGACGCCGCGGGCAGCGGACGGCGCCTGCAGGTGTTCGCGACGGACGTCGCCGAGGACGCGCTCGAGGCCGCGCGCGCCGGCATCTATCCAGCCTCGATCGAATCAGACGTCGCGCCCGAGCGGCTCGAGCGGTTCTTCGTCCGGGAAGGCGAGCACTATCGCGTCGCGAAGCCGTTGCGGGAATGCGTCGTCTTCGCCGAGCAGAACGTGCTCGCACAGCCGCCGTTCTCTCGGCTCGACCTCGTCTGCTGCCGCAATCTCCTGATCTACCTCGAGCCGGACGCGCAGCAGCGGGTACTGGCCGTGTTCCAGTACGCGCTCAAGGAGAACGGCTGCCTGTTCCTCGGCAGCTCCGAGACGATCGGTGCGGCGAAGATGCAGTTCGAGCCGATCTCGAAGAAGTGGCGCATCTTCCGTCGCACCGGCAAGCCCGTGCCGCCGCCGTTCGATCAGTTCGTCGACGCGATCGTGCGCCAGCCGGTTCTCCGACCCGCGGCAGCGCCTGCGGTGCCGATCCGATCGATCCCGCGCTCGCGGGGCATCGCGGACCGCGTGCAGCGTCAGGTGCTGCGCGAGCTCGACCGGGGCGTCGCCGTCGTCGACTCGCAGAATCGATTGTTGTATCTGCAAGGTGCCGCGGACCTCTACCTGCAGCTCTCGCTCGGCGAAATCTCCGCGGACAACCCCGACGTGCTCGGTCTCGCCCGCGAGGGCCTGCGCTCGAAGCTTCGAGCCGCGCTGCGGGACGCCCGGGCGTCGGGCGATCGCGTCGCGTGCGACGCCCGCGTGCTGCGCGACGGACGCTTTGCTCGCTGCCGGATCACGGTGCGTCCGCTCGAGGGCGGTCCGCCGGACGAGAACGCGATGCTCATCACGTTCGAGCCGCTCGTCGGCGCCTCGCCGAGCGCAGGGGCGGGCGAAATCCCCGTCGATGCGGAGAGCGCGACGATCAGGGAGCTGCAGGCCGAGCTCGCCGCGACGCGGGATCAGCTGACGGCGACCATCGACGACCTCGAAGCCGCGAACGATGCGCTGAAGGTCTCCCACGAGGAAGCGATCTCGATCAACGAGGAGCTGCAGTCCGGCAACGAGGAGCTCGAGACTTCGAAGGAAGAGCTGCAATCGCTGAACGAGGAGCTGACGACGCTGAACCAGCAGCTCGAGATGAAGGTCGCCGAGCTTCAGGCCGCGACGAACGACCTCGAGAATCTGCTGACGAGCAGCCATGTGCCCACGATCTTCCTCGATCCGTCGCGGCGCATCCGCCGCTACACGCCCTCGAGCCGGCAGCTCTTCAACCTGATCCCGTCCGATCTCGGCCGCCCGCTGACCGACATCGCGTCGGCGATCGAGGACGACACGCTGCTCGCCGATACCGAGGCCGTCCTGCTCGACCTGCAGCCGCGCGAGCGCCCTGTGCGAAGCAAGAGCGGCGATCGGCACTATCAGCGCCGCGTGCTGCCGTACCGCACGACGGACGAGCGGATCGAGGGCGTCGTCATCACGTACTCGGACGTCACGGAGCTGCAGCGCCTCGCCCGGAAGCTCGCCCGGCGGGAGCGCCAGCAGAAGGCACTCGCGCGCTTCGGTCAGCGCGCGCTGACGGAAAAGAACCTGCAGGCGCTCATGGACGTCGCCGTGCACATCGTGCAGCAGACGTTCGACGCGGAGTTCGTGAAGCTCTTCGAGCTTCTGCCGGACGGACGCAGCCTCCTGCTGCGGGCCGGCACCGGCTGGAAGCCGGGCCTCGTCGGGAACCTCGTCATCGACAAGGAGACCGACTCGCAGGCCGCCTACGCGCTCCTGTCGAACAAGCCCGTCGTCGTCCGCAATCTCGAGGAAGACCCGCGCTTCCGGGCCCCGGCGCTCTTGGTCGAGCACGGCATCGTCAGCGGCTTGAGCACGATCATCCGCGGCGAGAAGGGGCCGATCGGCGTGCTCGGCGTGCATACGACGCACGAGGCGCGCTTCACGATCGACGACATCGATTTCATGGAGGGCATCGCGCACATTCTCTCCGACGCCTTCCATCTGCGCCGCAGCGAGGCGGCGCTGCGCGAGGCCGAGGAGCGCCTGCGGCTTGCGACGGCCGCGCACAACCTCGGCACCTGGGATTACGACCCGCAGGCCGACCGCATCCATGCGAGCCCGAGGTGGAAGCAGCTGTTCGAGCTGAGCGCCGATGCCGACGTCTCGTACCGGACGTACGTCGAGCGGGTCCATCCGGAGGATCGCGCCCGCGTCGAGGTGGCGACGCGCGCCTGTCTCGATCCCCGCAGAGGCAGCCACTGCGACATCGAGTACCGAACGGCGCCGGACGCGCTCGGCCGTTTCCGCTGGGTCCGGGACATCCGCCAGACGTTCTTCGCGGACGGCGCGCCCGTGCGCATGATCGGCACGCTCGAGGACATCACAGAGCGCAAGGCCTCGGAGCAATCGAACCTCGAGCGCCTGAGGCTCGCGGAGCAGCTGAAGCGCATCGCCGAGGCGACGCCGGGCACGATATTCACGTTCAGGATCAATCCGAACACCGACGAGCCGCCGTCGTTCCCGTACGTCGCGCCGAACATCCGGGACACGTGGGGGATCTCGCCCGAGGACGTCGCGCTCGACGCGAGCGTGCTCTTCGCGCGCATCCCCGACGAGGACAACGAGCGGCTGCGCGAGGCCACGATCGAGTCCGCGCGCAACATGTCGATGTGGCATGCACAGTTCCGTTACAACCATCCGAAGAAGGGGCTCGTCTGGATCGAGTCCTACGCGAGTCCCGTCGCGCAGCCGGACGGCGCGATCCTGTGGCACGGCATCGCGCACGACATCACGAATCAGAAGCAGACCGAGCTCGAGCTCCGGGAGGCGCGCCGCGTCGCGGAAGCGGCCGACCGCGCGAAGAGCGATTTTCTCGCGAACATGAGCCACGAGATCCGCACGCCGATGTCCGCGATCCTCGGCTACGCGGAGATTCTCGCGAACCAGCTCGACGACCCCGACAACCTGCAGAGCCTCGACACGATCCGCAGCAACGGCCTCTATCTCCTCGAGATCATCGACGACATCCTCGATCTCTCGCGCATCGAGGCCGGCAAGTTCGAGCTCGACCGGCGCCGCGTCCGGCCGGACCGCATCGTCCTCGACGTCCAGCTGCTCTTGAAGCTGCACGCCGCCGAGAAGGGGCTCGCGCTCGACGTCGAGTTCCAGGGACCGCTGCCCGAGACGATCGAGACGGACCCGACGCGGGTAAAGCAGATCCTGATCAACCTCGTCGAGAACGCGATCAAGTTCACCGAGCAGGGCGGCGTGCGGATCGTCGTGCGGCTCCTGCCCGACGAGGAGCTGCTGCGCTTCGACGTCGTCGACAGCGGGCCCGGCATTCCGGACGAGACGCTGGCGCGGCTGTTCCAGCCGTTCACTCAGGCGGACTCGTCCGTGACGCGGCGCTTCGGCGGCAGCGGGCTCGGTTTGTCGATCTGCCGGGCGCTCGGGCGCATGCTCGGCGGCGACGTGACGGTCGAGACCGAGATCGGCAAGGGCAGCACGTTCACGGTGACCGTCGCGACGGGCAACTTGAAGGGCGTCGAGCTGTTCCAGCCGCAGGAAGGGCCGATGAGCGCCAGGATCGCGTACGCGGAGCTTCGCCCGCTGTCGTGCACGGTCCTCGTCGTCGACGACCGCCGCGACATGCGTTACCTTGCTCAGTACATGCTGGAGGAGGCGGGCGCGCGCGTCGTGCTCGCCGCGGACGGGCGCGAAGCGCTCGAGCAGGTCGACGCCGCCGAGGCGGCGGGTACGCCTTTCGATATCATCGTTCTCGACATGCAGATGCCGGTGCTCGACGGATATGCGGCGGCGACCGCGCTGCGGGAGCGGGGCTTCGACAGGCCGATCATCGCGCTGACCGCGAACGCGATGAAGCAGGACGAGCGCCGCTGTCTCGAATCGGGCTGCGACGATTACTTGAGCAAGCCGCTGTCTCGCGCCACGCTCGTGAACACGCTGGCGTACTACACGACGGAGGTATCGCTCGGCGAGCTCGCGGCGCGCCGCGCGGCCTACGGCTTCGAGATCGGACGAACGTCGGCGAGCGGCGTCGCGAGCGCCGACGGTGTGGCGCAGGCGCACGGCGACGCGAAGGCGCACGGCGGCGACAAGGGTGGCGGCGACACCGGCGGCGGCACGGGCGGCGGGGGCGAAACGGGCGGCCGGGGCGACGGCGCGCGGGACCCGGGGCCGTCCCGCGGTGACCCGCCGGACGGCGGCTCGACGCCGGGCTCGGGGCGGTGCGTGCTTCTCGTCGACGACAACAAGGACAGCTGCTCGCTGCTCCAGCTGCTGCTGCAGAACATCGGCTGCGAGGCCGAGATCGCCGGGTCCGGGCAGGAGGCGCTCGCGATCGTCGAGCGGAGGCCGGTCGACGTCGCGATCATCGATCTCGGCCTGCCGGACATGCCCGGCGAAGAGCTCGTCGGCCTGCTGCGCGGGAACGCGAGGCTCGACGCGTGCCGCTTCATCTGCCTCTCCGGGCGGCGCGAAAGCGAGATCGACTGGCGTGCCGCCGGTTTCGACTACTTCGTGCAGAAGCCGACGCGTTTCGACCGGCTGAAGACGCTGATCCTCGGGGGCACATAGCGTGTCGACCGATGCCGGGCTCGACGCGCTGCGCGAGCGGATCCGCGCGTTCGCGGCCGAGCGCGAATGGGATCGCTTCCACTCGCCGAAGAACCTGTCGATGGCGCTCGCCGCGGAGGCCGGCGAGCTGCTCGAGCTCTTCCAATGGCTCACCGAGGAGCAGAGCGAGGCCCTCGATCCGGCAAAGCTCGCCGCGGTGCGCCTCGAGCTCGCGGACGTGCTGATCTATCTCGTGCGGCTCGCCGACCGGCTCGGCGTCGACCTTCTCGACGCCGCCGGGGAGAAGATGGCGCTCAACGCAGAGAAGTACCCGGCGGAGCGCGTCCGGGGCGACGCGCGTAAGTACACGGAGTACGACTGAGCCGGGCGCCGGCGCGGCTATACTGGCCGCGGCGGCGCACCGGTTCCGTATCCCCGGCCGCCGTCCGGCCGAGCTCGATCCGAGCCGCAAAGGAGTGCCGATGGACGTCACCACCGCAACCTTCCAGCGCGAGGTCCTGGACGCGTCGAGGACGATGCCCGTCGTCGTCGACTTCTGGGCGCCGTGGTGCGGCCCGTGCCGCGCGCTCGGGCCGGTCATCGAGAAGGTCGCCGCGGAATTCGCGGGCCGCGTGAAGCTCGTCAAGGTGAACTCGGACGAGAGCCCGGAAGTCGCGGGCGCGCTCGGCATCCGGTCGATTCCGAACGTCATCGCGTTTCGCGACGGGCGCCCGGTCGCGCAGTTCGTCGGCGCGCTGCCCGAAAGGGAGGTGCGGGCGTTCTTCGAGAAGCTGCTTCCGTCGCCGGCCGAGCAGGCGCTCGCGCGTGCGGAGGCGCTGCTCGAGCAGGGACGGGTCGACGAGGCCGAGCAGGCGCTCGCGGAAACGCGGTCCGATCCGTCGCTGGCCGACCGCGTCGAGGCCTTGAGGCTGCGCATCGGCTACGCCCGCGCGGGCAGCGTCGACGAGGCCGCTTTGCTCGATCGCCTCGCGAGCGACGCGTCGGATCACGAGGCGCGTCTCGCGCTCGCGTCGGCGTATGCCGCGAAGGGGCGTTACCGCGACGCGATGGAGCAGTTGCTCGAGATCGTGCGCCGCGCGAAGGACTGGCGCGACGGCGAGGCGCGCCGTCAGCTCGTCGCGCTCTTCAACGTCGCGTCCCACGATCCGCAGCTCGTCGCGGAGTATCGGCGCAAGCTCGCGAGCGCGCTGCACTGACCGCAAACACTCGCGGGGCCGCGCCGCTCGGCGCCTATCGCAACGCTCGAGCGCCGCTTACAATGCGCGCGTGGCGAAACTGACTCTCACCGTTCTGAGCCTGCGGTACTCGTCGTGGTCGATGAGGCCGTGGATCGTGCTGACCCACGCGGGCGCGCAGTTCGAGACCGAGACCGTCGAGCTCCCGCACATGACGCGCAAGGCCGACGAGCCCGAGCAGACGCTGTCGCTCGCCGAGCGCCGGAAGCTCGGCAGCGTCCACGGGCTCTTCCCGGTGCTGCGCGTCGACGGCACGCCGATCCATGAATCGCTCGCGATCTGCGAGTACGTCACCGAGACGTTCCCCGACGCCGGTCTCTGGCCGGACGATGCGCTCCGCCGCGCCGAGGCGCGCGCGATCAGCTGCGAGATGGTCAGCGGCTTTCGCGCGATCCGCAACGAGCTCTCGTCGCACCTTTTCGGCCGCGTGACCGGGTTCAAGCCGAGCCCCGATGCGCGCGCCGAGATCGAGCGCGTCTTCGAGCTGATCGGCGACTGCGTCGCGCGCTCGGGCGGGCCGTTCCTGTTCGGCCGCTTCGGCATCGCGGACGCGATGTACTTCCCGATGTTGTGCCGCTTCAGAACGTACGGCGTCGAGATGCCGCCGACGATCGCCGCCTACGCCGCCGCGGTCGACGCGGTGCCGGCCGTGCGCGCGCTCGTCGAGACCGCGCGCACGGCGCCGCGCCTCGCGCTCTACGACCGGTATCTCAAGCTCCTCGGCGGCGATCCGGACGCGGCGCTCCGCGCGTAGCGGCGGCCGACGCGTCGCGGCGCGCCGGACCGCCGTCCGCCGGCGTCATTCGCTCCGCTCCGCGTGCGCCTTCATCGCGGCGACCAGGTAGTCGCAGAAGCCCGTCTCGAGCCGCTCGTAGCGTGCGCGGAAGTCCGGGTGCGCGGCGTAGAGATCGGCGAGCCCGGCATACGCCGCGGGCGGGCACGGCCTGTCCCACATGTAGGACACCCACGCGCGGTGCCGCTCGAGCACCGGCCCGAGCGCCGGCGAGTCGCTCGGGATCCTGCGGCGGCAGCTCTCCGCGAGCGCCGCCTCGACCTCCGCGAGCTCCTGCATGATCCTTTCCTTGTCCGCGTCGGAGAGCTGCGCGTACTTCGCCTTGCTGCGGCCGATCTCGTCGCGCATGCCGGGGCCGAAGCGCTCGATGAGCCAGCGCTCGTATTCCTCCTGCTCCTCGGGCGCGAAGCCCACGTAAAGATCGGCGTGTTCCATCGTTCCTTCTCCCGGCGCCCTGCGCCTCTTGAGCTCGGCGATCGTGCGGTCGATCGTGCCGACGAGACGGCGATAACGTTCCGCTTCAGCCTCGATCCGTGCCCGGTGCGCCTCGAGCGCGGCGAGCCGGTCGAAGGACGGATCGTCGAGGAGGGCGGCGATCTCCTTCAGCGAGAAGCCGAGCTCCCGATGCAGCAGGATCTGCTGCAGCCTGAGCAGCTCCTCCTCCTCGTAGTAGCGGTAGCCGTTGTCGCCGACGTACGCGGGCTCGAGCAGGCCGATCTCGTCGTAATGATGCAGCGTGCGGACGGAGACGCCCGATAGCTCCGCAAGCTGCTTGACGGTATATCGCTTCATCGCTCGCGCCCTGCGTTTCCGCAGGACGCGAACAATAGAGCCTCACGTTGCGTGAGGGTCAAGGGCCCGCGGCGCCGCGGGTTTGGCCGGCGCGCGGGCGTTCCGGGACGCGTCTTTCGGGACGATCGGCATAGGGGGGCGCGGTTACCCGCGCGCCCCTGCCACACCACCGGACATGCTGGGTCCGTGTCCGCTCGGGTTACTCCGGCAGCGCGCATTCGAAGTTGCGCGCGTCGTTCGGGTCGCCGCTCCCCGCGTACTTCGCGACCTGCGGGTGCGGGCAAAGCGGCCGCGTCATCGTCACTTCGCCGTTCTCGACCTTGCTCGCGACGATCCGCTGCGGCGCCTTGCCTTCCTCGACCCACGAGACGAGCGCGCTCATGAAGTCGGCGCGGTCGGGGCCGGCGCCGCCGCGGCAGTGACCCATGCCTGGCATCATGAAGAGCCGCACGTACTCGTCGGTGTAGGCGGCGCCATCTTCGCCGGTCGCCTTCGCCGCGAAGTCGACCACGCTCTCGTAGTAGTCGATCGTCTGCTGCGGCATCACGCCCGGATCGCTCCAGCCGTGGTACATAATCAGCTTGCCGCCGTTCGCCTTGAAATCCCTGAGGTCCGGATCGATCGCGTTCAGCACGCCGAAGAGCTTCGCGTCGACGATCTCGACGTCACGATCGAAGTCGAACGTGCGCCAGTCCCAGTCGTCGCGCTCGAAGGTCATGCCGCCGATCACGGCCTGATCGATCATGAACGGCGTGCGCCCGTTCATCAGCATGCCCCAGCCGGGATTGCCGGGCTGCGGCGCCTCGCCGCCGGGCTCGAGGCCCGGATAGATCTGCTCGCCGGTGCGCGGGTTCACTGCGCCCTGATAGATCATCTCGAGCGCCTCGACCTTCGGCTTCGCGAGACAGCCTTCCGTTTGGCCGGCGGGACACTGCAGCACGGCCGGATCGAAGTCGCACGTGCGCGGATCGGTCAGGATGCCGTCCTCGACGCCGTCGTTCGCGTCGCACATCTCGAGCACCTTATCGGTCACGAGCTGGAAGTCGGCCGGCGTCAGCACGGCGCCGGGCTTCTTCAGCGTCGCGTGCGCGGTCCAGAGCTGACCGATGTGCAGATGCGTGAAGCGGTTGACCGGCGCGCCCGAGACGATGCCGTCGTAATCGTCCGGGAAGCGCTGTGCCTCCATCAGGCCCTGCCGGCCGCCGGTCGAGCAGCCGTTGAAGTACGAGTACTCGGGCGCCGTGCCGTAATGGGCGTCGATCACGGCCTTCGCCTTGACCGTCATCTCGTGGATCGCGCGGTAGCCGTAGTCGATCACGCGCTGCCGGTCGGCGAGCCACGTGCTGTCGGACGCTTCGTGACCGGTATCCGTCGAGGCGGATGCGAAGCCGTTGCGCACGGCCTCGGCCATCGCCGCATAGCTGATCACGCCGGCCAGGCCGCCGCCGCCGACCGCCTGGAACCGGCCGTTCCACGCGTCGCCTTCGGGCAGCCAGACCTCGAACCTGATCGCGGGCTCGACGACGCCCGCGACCCGGCACATCGCGGGGACCTCGAGGGCCTGCCCGCCGCCGGGTCCGCCGCCGCCGGGCGGCGTGAACGTGCCGGCGGCGACGCGCTCCGCCAGCGTGATTTGCGTGTCCGGCAGATCGAGGCCGGCGAGGTCCTCGCATTCCGTCTGCGCGAAGGCGGGCGCCGCGACGGCGGGTGCAACCGCGACGAGCGCGGCGCGGATCGCGAACGCGAGCCGATTCGTTCTTTCAGTCATTCTTCTGTTCTCCCCAGAGCTTCCCGATGGCGCCCTCGACATCTTCCGGCCGAGGAGAATCGCCTGCCGTGGATGGTACAGGGGCGCGGGCCGTTCGACGACCGGTCGAAAGCCGACGCCGCTCCGCTATACTCGGCCCGAGAACGACAATGCGGCCGGCAGAACGGTCCGCTCGGCACGCACCAAGGGGGTTTTCGCATGATGGCCGCCAGAATGAGCGCCGCCGGCGCGCTCGCGTTCGTTCCGCTCCTCGCCGCCGCGCAGATCGACGGCTACAGCACCGTGACCGACGAGCGCCTCGTGAATCCCGAGCCCGGCAACTGGCTCATGTATCGGCGCACTTACGACGGCTGGGGGTACAGCCCGCTCGATCAGATCGATACCGACAACGTGCGCGACCTGCGCCCGGTCTGGACCGTCTCGACCGGCATCACCGAAGGCCACGAAGGGGTGCTGATCGTCAACGACGGCGTGATGTTCGTGACGACGCCGCTGAACCGCATGCTCGCGATCGACGCGGCGACCGGCGACGTGCTGTGGACGTATCAGCGGCAGATGCCGCCCGACATCCAGCTCGCGCACCCGACGAATCGCGGCGCCGCGCTCTACGGCGACAAGGTGTTCATGGCGACGTCGGACGCGAAGCTCGTCGCGCTCGATGCGAGGACGGGCCAGGTCGAGTGGGAGCAGACGGTCGCGGACTATCGCGCGGGCTACTACATGACGCTCGCGCCGCTCGCCGTGCGCGGCAATATCCTCGTCGGCGTGTCCGGCGGCGAGCGCGGCATCCGCGGCTTCGTCGCCGCATACGATGCCGAGACCGGCGACGAGGCGTGGAAGGCCTATACGATCCCGGGTCCCGGCGAGCCCGGCAACGACACGTGGCCCGGCGAGTCGTGGCGCACCGGCGGCGCGCCCACATGGCTCACGGGCACGTACGATCCCGAGCTCGACATCACGTATTGGGGCACCGGCAATCCGGGCCCTTGGACCGGCGACGTCCGTCCGGGCGACAACCTGTACACGAACTCGGTGATCGCGCTCGATGCGGACACCGGCGCGCTGCGGGGCTTCCACCAATATCACTGGAACGACTCGTGGGACTGGGACGAGGTCGACGCGCCGCTCCTGATCGACGTCGAGCGCGACGGCCGCACGATTCCGGCGCTCGTCCATCCCGGCCGCAACGGCTACCTCTGGCTGCTCGAGCGGCGCGCGGACGGCATCGGCTTCGTCGACGCGTGGCCGTACGTGTATCAGAACGTGTTCACGTCGATCGATCCGCGCACGGGGCGGCCCGAGTACGACATGGACAAGAAGCCCGCGATCGACAAGCTCGCGAGCTTCTGCCCGTCGCTGCACGGCGGCAAGAACTGGCCTCCGGCGGCGTACAACCCGATCACGAAGCTTTTGTACGTGCCCGCGAACGACAATCTCTGCTCGGCGTTCGCCGGCGAGGAAACCGAGTACGTGCCCGGGCGCGGCTTCACCGGCGTGACGAGCTTCGGCGGGAATCTGCGTGAAGGCGCGGATCACGTCGGCGAGCTGCAGGCGTGGAATCTCGAGACGGGCAAGCGCGTCTGGACGCACGAATACGGGCCGATGGCGAACTGGGGGCCCGTGCTGACGACCGCGGGCGGGCTCGTGTTCTCGGGCGGCACGGCGGACCGCTACTTCCGCGCGTTCGACGCGCGGACCGGCGAGGTGCTGTGGCAGCAGCGGCTCAACTCGGGCGTGCTCGGCGTGCCGGTCTCGTTCGAGGTCGACGGCAAGCAGTACATCGCGGTGCAGGCCGGCTGGGGCGTCGACTCCGTCGGCTCGCAGCGCCGCGTCGACGAATACTTCGGCCAGACGACGATCGTGCCGCAGGGCGGCGTCGTCTGGGTCTTCTCGGTGGACTAGAAAACCGGGGTCAGAGCCCGTTTTTCTGTCCTCCGACTACAGCGCCAAGAAAAATTGGGGTCAGAGCCCTTTTGCGGGAAATAATCAGGGTCAGAGCCCTTTTCCGGAAAGTTGGGCTTTTTCCGGCAAACAAAGCAGGACAAGTTCAAGTAAAGGCAAAAATCCGGGTCCAAAAAATCCGGGCCAGAGCCCTTTTTTCGGCAGACAAAAAGGAATCCGGGTCAGAGCCCTTTTTGCTCTGCGGATAAGAAGAATCGCGGTCAGAGCCCTTGTTCGGCAGATGAGGAAATTGGTGGTTGGAGATCGGGTCACTGCTCCTTTGCATTCGACTTCCGGGTAAAGCTTTTGAGAAATGGAGTAGCCCTTAGACGATGGAGTAGCCCTTACTTGAGATGGTCGGAGCTCGACTCGTAAGGGCTCTCGTAAAGCGCTCCGACGCCCGTTTCTCCGACCGCCGGTTCTTGACGGGCTCAGACCGCGATTTCTCTGATTCCTCTAACGATCGACACGGGATTTGGGGGTTGGAGTCCCCTAAGCTTTCGTGCTCTGACTCCGGATTTTCTGTCCCAGAATCCCTTTCGGGCTCTGACCCCGATTTTCTTCCTGACAAAATTGGTCAGCTATCCCAGATTTCGTTTTTGCCGTCGATGCTGGGCATCGCGAGAATGTCTTCGGCATGCCGAGGCCGCCGCGCATCTCTATCCCCGATACGACGTTCCACGTCGTCCAGCGGGGCAACAACCAGGCTCGAACGTTTTTCGCGGATCAGGACTACGCGCTCTACTTGGCGTTACTCGAGTACGCATGTCGGCGCTACCAGACGCAAGTGCACGCTTACGTTTTGATGACGAACCACGTGCACTTGCTTGTAACGTCGAGCTTGCCCGAAGGCGTTTCGCGAACGATGCAATACGTCGGAAGCCGCTACGTCGCCAAAGTGAATCTTCGGCTAGGCAGGACGGGCACGTTGTGGGAAGGGCGCTTTCGGTCCTCGCCCGTCGACACGGACCGCTATCTGCTCGCTTGCTATCGCTACATCGAGCAGAACCCCGTTCGTGCCGGTATGGTCCGGCGTCCGGACGATTACACGTGGAGCAGCGTTCGAATCAATTGCGGCACTCGCAGTTCGTCGCTCGTTAAGCCGCACCCAGTGTTTCTTGCTCTTGGCAGCACCGCCCGAGTCCGAGCCGCCCGATATCGGCAGTTGCTCGATGAAGGCTTGGCGCAGCAAACAGTCGATGAGATTCGCAACAGCGTACGGAGCGGATTACCTGCGGGAAGCGACGAGTTTCGACAGTCGCTCGAGGCGTCGCTGAATCGACCGCTCTGCCGTCGCCGCCCCGGTCGCCCACGGAAAGAGCAGAAGGCCGCGTCGAGGACCTCGGATTTGTGGGAATGAGGGGATCAGAGCCCGGAAAACGGGCTCTGACCCCGATTCTTCTGACCCCGATTCTTGAGCCCGATCCTTTCGAGAGAAGACGACGCTAGTCCCGAGTTGTGAACGCCCTTGGAAGAGGTATCAGTGCAGAGAAAAAGGGGCTCTGACCCCAATCCCCAGGGTATCGGGGCAGACAAAAAAAGGCTCTGACCCCGATTTTCTTACGACGCGCGCTGCTTCAGGGCGTCGATCGCGAGCCGGGTCTCGCGGTTCGGGTCGTTCCGCATCCGGACCGTCTCGCCGAACATCATCGTTGGATAGCGCTCGGGGTCGAACGGCGGCCAGTACGGCATGTCCGCATGGTTCGGGTTGCCGGTGCGCGCGAACGCGGCCCACGCGGCGCTCATCACGTGGCCGAGCTCGTAGCGCGACTGCGAAGAGCCGGTCATCGAAGCGCCGATGTCGAGGTTATAGAACACGAACGGGATGTCGAGCGTGTGATACGCGCCCATGCGGTTATTGTGCACGGGCGAGTGCCAGTCGAAGAAGTAGAGGTACGCCGGCGCCGCGTTCTGCGCATGCTTCAGCCGGCACATCTCCTGCGCGCTCCAGCGGCGCGTGTTGTCCGCATCGGCCGTGAGCCACAGCATCTGGTTGCGGCGGTTTGGATAGATCCGCTTGTACAGATCGACGAGGCGCCGTCCCTCCGCCGGATCGCCGTTCGCGATCCTCGTCGTGAAGCGCTCGAGCATGTCCTCGTCGGACAGCTCGTACTCGGGCGGGCCGATCCACCCGTCCTCGGTCTCGGTCGAGCCCGTCATGAACGGTACGTCCGCCGAGTACGACGGCGCGGTCGGATCCCACTGGTGCCGCGGCAGGATCGTGCCGTCGATCACGGGTCCCGTGCCGAGGCGCGGGATCCGCGGCTGCGCGTAGTACGCCGCCTGGATCTGCCGGAAATCGAGCTCCTGGAGCCGGTCGAGCTGATCGTTGCGCAGCCCGAGCCGGCGCAGCAGCTGCTCGGCGCCCGCGGTCGCGTCGTCCGCCGTCTGCCCGCGAAACGCGAAGCCGCTCTGCGCGATCGAGCGATGGAAGAGCCCGCGGGCCGACGGCATCGCCATCAGCGTCGTCGTCTTACCGCCGCCGCCCGACTGCCCGAAGATCGTCACGCGATCCGGGTCGCCGCCGAAGTTCTCGATGTTGTCGCGCACCCACGCGAGCGCTGCGACGAGATCCTGCATCCCGACGTTCGTCGAGCGCGCCCACTTCTCGCCGCCGAGGTCGGCGAGATGCAGGAACCCGAAGACGTTGAGCCGGTGGTTCACCGCGACGACGACGACGTCCTCCTTCTTCGCGAGATTCGTCCCGTCGTAGAGCAGGTAGTTGCCGGAGCCGACGGAGAATCCGCCGCCGTGCATCCAGACCATGACCGGCCGCGCCTTGTTGTCGAGCCCCGGCGTGAAGACGTTCACCGTGAGACAGTCTTCGCTCTGCGGTGTGTGGCGGTTCAGCGCGGTGACGACGGGCGCGGGCTCCTCGGCCCCCGGCTCGATCGGCGCTGCGAACGTGATCTCGAAGTGATCCCGAACGCCGGACCACGGTGTCGGCGGCTGCGGCGGCATGAAACGATTCGCGCCGCCCGTCGGCGCACCGTACGGCACGCACCAGAACTGGTGCACGCCGTCGCGCAGGAGCCCGCGCACGCGGCCCGCGCGCGTTTTCGCAATGCCGCCGATCGACGCGAGGCGGCGGTCCTGGCCGAGCGAGACCAGCGGCAGCCCGGCGAGCGCGACGGCGGCCGTGCTTCCCTTGATGAAGGCTCTACGATCGAAGCTCGAGTAGCGGTTGCGTTCCATCGTTATTCCCCCAACGCCCGCGGGCGCGTCCCCGGATGCCCGGATTATAGAGGGAATCGCGCGGCCGCTCGGGCATCGGCCGGCGCCGCGCGCGCCTGTCGTATGATGGCCGTCCGCACGATTTCGACGTCGACGGCATCGACCCGCCGTCCGGCTCGATCGAACGAAAGGGGGGACACTCGTCATGCGCATTCATGAAAGACTGACTGCGGCCGTCTTCGCCGGGCTGGCGCTCGCCGCCTTCCACGCGGGCGCCGCGGCCGAGACGATCGCGATCATCGGGACCGGACAGGTCGCCGGCGCGCTCGGTCCGGCGTTCGCCAAGCAGGGGCACACGATCGTCTACGGCTCGCGGAATCCCGACCGCGACGACGTCGCGGAGCTCGTCGAGCGTACGGGCGAGCGCGCGTCGGCGGCGTCGCAGCAGGAAGCGGTCGCCGGCGCGGACGTCGTCGTGCTCGCGGTGCCCGGGGGCGTCGCGGAGGAGGTGACGCGTCAGCTCGGCGACCTCTCGGGCAAGATCATCCTCGATCCGACGAATCGCGTCGGCCGAAGCGACGACGGCTGGCTCGTGCACGACGTGCCGGGCAAGGGCTCGAACGCCGAGCTGATCCAGGCGGCGGCGCCGGAGGCACGCGTCGTGAAGGCGTTCAACACGCTGAACTACCGCACGATGATCGATCCCGAAAGCTCGGGCGGTCCCGTCACGATTCCGATCGCCGGCGACGACGAGGACGCGAAGGCGTTCGTCGCCGGGCTGATCGAAGGCATGGGGCTCGAGGTCGTCGACGTCGGGCCGCTGCGCTACGCGCACGTGCTCGAGGAGATGCTGATCATCTGGGCGAACGCGCGCACCCGCGGCGCCGCGTTCGACTATCACCTGCGACGTCAGCGTTGATGCACGCCGCTCGACGTGCCGGCGTCAGTCGCGCTCCGAGATGCGGATGCTGCGGCGCGTCCCTTCCGGCGTCAGGAACAGCCCGCCAACGGCGCCGGACCGGAGCTTCGCCTGAAACGGCACGTCGGGCAGGTACAGCCGCATCTGGCCGCTCGTCTGCACGAACTCCTCGCCGTCGGACGTGACGAACACGGCCCGGCCCGGGATCTGCGTTCGGACCTCGACGATCCTCACGCTTCTGTCGCGGTCGTCATCCTCGCGCGCATCGCCGCGCGCGTCCGGGGCGGCATCGAGCTCGCGCTCGGCGACGACGCGCGGCGGACGGGCGGCTGCGGCGTCCGCGCCTGCGTCCGCCGGCGCGGGACCGCGCGCGGCTTCCGCGCGCGCCGCCGCGGCGTCTGCCGCCCGCGACGCGCCGGCCGCGTCCTCGCCGCGCGGCGCCCGATCGGCGCGGAGCGCCGCGACCGCGTCGTCGTAGCACTCGAGGCGCAGGATCTCGCGGTCGATCTCGGCGCAAGCGAGCAGCGCCGACAGGTCGGCCGTATTCGTCTCGTCCTGAGCGAGTGCCGCGTCCCGGCACAGCAACGCGGCACCGAGCAGGAGCGCTCCCCTGACGTGTTGCCCCACCATGCGAATTCTCCGCGAGCGTCCGTGGTATTCGCGCCTCAGTGTAGCGGAAAGCCGGCGGCGAGCCCGAACTTCGCCGGTGCCCGTGGGTCTAGAATCGGACGTACTGAGACGTACCGACGACAACAACGATGACTATCCGTCTCGTCGCTCGTTCCGCCACGCACTGAGCTCGGATGCGACGCCCGAGCGACAGGACGCGAAGACGCCTCGCCGCGTGCGCTGGATCGCTCGCGCTGCATGCGCTGGTCCTCGTCGGCGTCGCGCGCCTGTCGTGGGATGCGGTCGAGCGCGACGTGAGGCCGCCCGTCGAGGTCGTATGGCTGACGGAGCTCCGGACGTCGGATCTTGCGGTCGCGCGGATCGCGCCGGAGCGGCCGCCCGAATCGCCGCCCGAGCTTCCGGCGCCGCCGGAGCCTTCTCCCGAGCCCGAAAGCGTCCCCACGCCGGCGGAAACCGTTCCGCCGCCGCCCGAACCCGTTCCGCCGCCGCCCGAGCCTGCGCCGCGCGCCGACACGGAACGCTCCGACGACGAGCCTCGCCCCGAGCGTCCGCCCGCCGAAGACGACGCGGCTGCGGAGGCAGCGCCAGCGCCCGAGCCGGAGCGCGCCGCCCCGTCGACCGAGGACGACCGGGTCTCGAGCTTCGTCGTGACCGAGGCCGATCTCGAAGAGGCCTGGCAGCGCGCCCTCGAGGCGATGCGCGAGCAGCGGGAACGCGAGGAGCGCTACCTGACGTTCTCGCTCGACGATCTCGTCGAAGCGCCGCCGCCGGAGGAGCCTGGGCCCGAGGAGAGCATCTTCGAGGCCGCCGAGCGGTATCGCGGCGGCGGCGGGCGGTCGGTGCTGTCGCCCGGCGCAGCGCGTACGAGGGTCGGGCGCGCGCTCGCCGAGTTCTGCAATGCGCTGACCGGCGGCTTCGCGCTCGGCCTCGCCGGGTTCAACCTGGCGACGATTTGCGCCGACCCCGGCGAATCGGCGAAATTGTTCGCCCACATCAAGCCGTCGTACCTCCGCTCGCGCCCGGTCTGCCGGGAGGTCGTGACGGCGACGGCTACGGCCGACGCGGACACGCCGACGATCAAGTGCGAGCTCGTCGAGCAGGACGCGCCGGCGGGACCCGAGGAGCTCGACCTGCAATGACAGCGACCCACCCGATCCACGCTGCGGCCCGCATCGAGGCGTACGCACGAATGTTCCTGCTTCGTGTATCGCTGCTGCTCGCGGCGGCCGCGCCCGCCGCCGACGCGCAACCGACGGCGATCGCGCCGCTCGATGCGGACGGCCCGATCACGTACCACATCGCGGAAGGAGCGCCCGGCTCGATGTACCGCGAGTCGGATCGGCAGCTTGCGTTGTGGGCGCTCGACGCATGGCGCCGAGCCGCGGGCGACGCGTTCGAGCTCGTCGAGGCGCCCGAGGACGAGGCGACCCTGCGGATCTACTTCGTGCCGGCGAGCGCCGGCCAGTACGGCGAGATGCGGCCGATCTTCACGAACGGACGCCGGGGCGCCGCCGTGTACATTCGGCCGGACGTGCGCGCGCTCGGGCCCGACATCGCCGCCGCGGCGCTCGAGGATCCGCTGCTCCGCGATACCGTCGTCTATCTGACGTGCGTGCACGAGCTCGGCCACGCGTTCGGGCTCGCGCACACGTCGGACTACGCGGACATCATGTATTTCTTCGGCTTCGGAGGCGACATTCCGGGGTTCTTCCGGCGCTATCGGGAGCAGCTCGCGTCCCGCGACGACATTGCGAACGTGTCGGGGCTCTCGGCAACCGATGTCGCCCGGATCGCCGCGCTCTACGCGCGAGAAGACGCCGACTCGAAGCCGCGCTGAGCGAAAGGCCCGTTCGCGTTCCGTGAAAAGCGCGTTCTTGAGAAATCTCCAATATCCGCGAACATTGCGGGCCTATACTTCGTGTCGCCGCTCCGGCAACGAGAGGTAGAAGAACATGAAAGCATGGACGGTCGTCGCGCTCGCGGCCGCGCTCGGCACAGCGGCGCTTACGGCTTCGGCTCAGCCGCCGGGGCCGCCTTCGTTCGATCAGATCGACGCCGACAAGAGCGGCGCGCTTTCCGAGGACGAGGTTCGGCAGTTCTTCACGCGGATGTTCCAGAACATGCCGCGCGGTCCAGGCGCAGGCGGCCCAGGCGCTGGCGGCCCAGGCGCAGGCGGTCCGGGCGCGGGTGGCCCACCGATTGACGGCAACCTGTTCGGCCAGCTCTTCCAGACCTGGGATGCGAACAAGGACGGCTCGGTGTCTCGCGAGGAGTTCGATAACCGTCCCCGCATGCAGGGGCCGGGAGGCGGAGCGGGGCCCGGCGGCCGGGGTCCCGGCGGCAGGGCAAACTAGCGTTCGTACCCTTTCGCGTTTCGATGGAGACGGCGCCCGACGGGGCGCCGTAGGCCAGGGACGGCGCCTTACGACGTGCGCCCTCGTCCTGGAGCGGCAATCGCGTGACGGAGCATGCACGGCGCGCCCGCGGCGTCGACGCGCTCGCCTTCGTTCGACGTCGCGAATGCTTCGGAAGCGGCCGCAGCCTCGACCGCAGCGGACGTGCGGCGGTCCTACCGCTCGGCGCTCGTGACCTCGCAGTCGCCGACGTACATCTCGGGCCGGGAAGTGAAGCCCGGCAGCGCGATCGGCGAGTACTCGTGCCGCGTCTGGACGGCCTTGAGCCGCCCGCCGCTCGACGCCTGTGCGAACACGGTCGTCAGGTGCACCGGTCCCGCATCGCTCATCTGCAGGAAGTGCAGGTAGCCGTGCGCGTAACGCACGACGATGAACGATGCGCCGAACGTGCCTTCCGCCTCGGCTGTGCCGCCGTCGACGTCGATGTCGACGAAGGCGGCCGTGTGCTCGACGTCGGTGACCGTCGCGTCGGCCGAATCGCCTGTCCAGTCGCCGGTCGCGAGCGCCGTGAAGCGGCAATCGACGCGGGTCGCGGACTCGAGCAGGCGCTCGAGCGCGAGGTTCTGGGCCTCGGCGTCGGCGCCCGGCGCGAAGAGCGCGACCGCGAGCGCCGCCGATGCGATCCGCGATCGGGCGCGCGACGGCAATGTCTCCGTGCGAATGGTCGGCACGATCTTCGCTCGATGCTCTTCTCACGTAGGCAGGCGCTTATCATGCCTCATGCGGGAAGGGAATGCTTCCGACACCAAAAGCTCGACGCGGCGAGATCGCCGCGGCAATAAGGCTGCGTCGCGGAGACGGTCGCGCAAATTGACCCCCGGCGCCGCCCGTCGCAATAATCGCAGCGAATGAGGAGGGAGCCCGCCTTGCGATTGGGACTCGTCGCCGTCGTGGCCAGCCTCGTCGCGTCGGCGACGGTCGTTGGTCAATCGGTCGACGACCCGGTCTTACAGGCGCAGCTCGAAAGCCTGTTCCCCGACGCGGTCGGCTTCTCGTCGAAGGAAGGCAATCCGCCGCATTTCAAGGCATTCGGTCTGGCCGACGCGAGCGGCGAGCCGCAGCTGCTCGGTCTCGCGTTCTGGACCACGGAGCTCGAGCCGCTCGAGCGGGCCTACGACGGGCCGATCAAGATGCTCGTCGGCATGGACGTGTCGGGCGTCCTCACCGGCGTCATCGTCGTCGAGCATCGCGAGCCGTACGGCTACTTCTCTGTCGACCTTCCCGAATGGCCGCGGCAATTCGTCGGCAAGAGCGTGCGCGACCGGTTCCGGGTCGGCGAGGACATCGATGCGATCTCGCGCGCGACGGTCACGGTCACGAGCGCGAGCCGCGCGATCCGGAACAGCGCGCGGCGCATCGCGCGCGCTTACCTGACGCCGCCCGAGCAATGATCGGCGCATGCGACCCGCGCCGCGCGGCCGACACGGCCGGCATCGGCCGGTGTCGGCGCAGCACGATCGGCGCCGATTCCAGGTGCGCCGCCGCGGTCGCGCTGGCCGTGAAGCGGCTGCCGTTCCTCGGTGCGTGGCTCGTGCCGCTCGCGTCGTTCGCGCAGGCTCCCGACGGCGAGGATCCGTGGGGGTTCGACGATCTCGACGAGCCCGAGCCTTCCTTCGTCGAGCTCGTGCGCGACCAGGCGCCGGACGTTCTGCTCTTCGCGGCCTTCGCGGTGTTCGCGATGATCGGCTTCTCGCGGCGGAGCGTGACGCTCAAGCACGCGACGCTCGTGCTCTCCGTGCTCTACCTCGGCGTCTACAAGAGCCAGCTCCTGTCGATCACGAACGTCTTCGGCGCGCTGTCGGCGAACCTGCCGATCTTCTCGTACAGCATCGCGTGGTATGCGTTCGCCGTCTTCGCGATCGCGACGACGCTGCTTTGGGGAAGGCTCTACTGCGGCAGGATCTGCGCGTTCGGCGCGCTGACGCAGCTGATCGACGCCGTCGTCCCGAGAAGATGGCAGATCGAGATTCCTCCCTCGATCGAGCGGCGGGCGGGCTACGTCAAGTACGTGGTCCTCGCGGGCGCGATCGCCTGCTTCCTGCTGACTCGCGAGGTTTCGTTCTACCGCTACATCGAGCCGTTCTGGATGTTCACGTTCCAGGCATCGACCGCGCTCTGGATCGGGCTCGCCGCGCTGCTCGTCGCGAGCGTCTTCATCCGCAATCTCTACTGCCGTTTTCTCTGTCCGGTCGGCGCCGCGCTCGGCCTGTTGGCGATGCTGTCCGCATTCCGGATCAAGCGCTGGTACGAGTGTTCGCAATGCAAGGTCTGCGAGAACACGTGCGAATGGGGCGCGATCCGCGACCGCAAAATCCTCGTGACCGAGTGTGTGCGCTGCGACGACTGCGAGAACCTCTACGCGGACAGGGCGCGCTGTCCGCATTGGCTGCTCGACGCGAAGCGCCGCCGGGCCGGGCAGACGGGGTCTGCGGGCGGCGTCGCGGAGCACCGCATCGATGTCGCGAGCATCGGCCGGCCGAATGGGCAGAAAAATGGTGTCAGACACCTTTTTCGTGACGAAAAAGGTGTCTGACACCATTTTTTCTCGTGGAACGGCCGGTCCCGATGCCTCGTTCCGTTGCGGGCTGGTAGTATCGGCGCCGTGAACAGTGTCGGCAGTACGCGCGTCGCGCTGCTCGAGCCGCCGGCGTGAGCGTCATGGCCGGTGAGCGTTTGAGCCGCGCCTGGCGCGCGATCCGCCGGGCGGTCCTGAATCCCGAGCCGGATCCACGGCAGGAAAGCCGTATCGGCGAGCTCGCCCGCGAGCGCGCGCCCGTCGTCTGGCTCCTCGGCAAGGTGCAGTCCGGCAAGACGTCGATCGTGCGCGCGATCACCGGACATCCTGACGCGGAGATCGGCCTCGGCTACAAGCCGTGCACCCGCACGGCGCGCATCTTCGACTTCCCGCAGGACGTGCCCGTGATCCGCTTCCTCGACAGCAGCGGGCTCGGCGAGGTCGGCTACGACCCGACCGAGGACCTCGCGCAGCTCGAGAGCCGCGCGCACGTCGTGCTCGCCGTCGTTCGCGCGCTCGACACGCGGCAGGACGCGATCCTGCGCGTGCTCCGCGCGGTGCGCGAGCGGCATCCCGACTGGGCAATCGTCGTCGCGCTGACGTGGCTGCACGAGGCGTACCCCGAGGGCGCGGACCATCCGCCTTACGAAGCGCTCGCGACCGCTCCGGAGCTCGCGGACCTGCGCCGCGCCCTCGACGTGCAGGCGGCCGCGTTCCGCGCGCTGCCGGGCACCGGCGCCGTCCACACCGTGCCGATCGACTTCACGCGCCCCGAGGAAGGCTATCGCGAACCGTACTACGGGCTCGACGCGCTGCTCGACGCGCTCGAGCACGCCGGATCCGCCGGCATGGATGTGATCCTGCGCGCGCTGACGCAGGGCGACACCGGAAAGCTGATGGAGCGCACGCGGGCGCACGTGCTGGGCTACGCGCTCGCGGCGGCCGCGGCCGACGTCGTGCCGATGGTCGGCCTCGTCACCGTGCCGACGATCCAGGGCAAGATGCTGCACAGCGTCGGCCGGATTCACGGCGTCACGTGGGATCGGGAGACGCTGCGCCGCTTCGGCGCGTCGCTCGGCACCGGGACCGCAATCGGCCTCGGCATGAGCCTTGGGCTCCGCCAGCTCGCGAAGCTCGTCCCGGTGTACGGTCAGACCGTCGGCGCCGCGGCGGCGAGCGCGACGAGCTTCTCGGTGACGTACGCCCTCGGCCGGGCCGCGTCGTACTACCTCGCGACGGCGCGGTGCAGAGGCGGCGCCGACGTCGACGAAGTCAAACGCGTATACCGAGATTCGCTGAAGGAAGCGCTCGACATGGTCCGCCGCGCCGGAGCGTCGAAGTGAGCGGGGACGAGCCGAAGTCACAGGGCCGGAAGGGCGCCGGGGACGGCGGCGCGCCGGGCGACCGCGCGGCGGGCGCCGGCCGCCGCGCCAGGTCGACGGGTGCGGAGGCAGCGCCGCCGGAGCAACCGAGGACGGGCTGGCGCTTCTGGGCGCGCTGGTGGGTCGAGATCGCGGCGGTCGTGCTGCTCGCGGTTCCGATGGTCGTGCTGATCGGCGCCGGCGTCACGTGGATGTGGCAGCGCGGCTGGCTGCTCTGGTGGCTGCTCGGCGCGATGGCTCTGGCGGTGCTCGTGTGGACGGCGCTTCGCATCCGCCACCGTCCTCGCAAGCCGACGGCGCCCGACGCCCGCCGCCCGTCGCTGACGCAGCCGGACCCGACATGGGCGCCGCACGAGCAGGCGGCGTGGGCGACCGTGCAGCGGCTGAGCGCGGAGGCGGACGGCTCCGAGCTTCGAAGCCGCCGCGTGATGCTCGCCGTCGGGCAGCGCACGATCGAGGAGGTCGCGCAGCATTACCACGCCGGGCGCAAGGAGCCGGCGCTCGAGTTCACGCTGCCGGAGCTCTTGCTCCTCACGGAGCGCGTCAGCGCGCGCTTGAGGCTCGCGCTGCTCGAGCACGTGCCGCTGTCGCATCGGCTCAAGGTCGGTCCGCTGATGCGGGCCTGGGGCTATCGGCCGCTCGTCGCCGCAGGCTACAGGCAGGGCCTGAGGCTCTACACGCTCATGCGTGTCGCGCGCGCCGTGAGCCCGCTCCATGCCGTCGTCGCCGAGATCCGCGACCACGTCGTCGGCGACTTGTTCGACAGCCTGCAAGTGAACGTGCGGCGTCGGATCGTGCGCCTCTGGATCGAGGAGATCGGCCGCGCGGCGATCGACCTCTACTCGGGCCGCATGCGGGTCGACGCGATGCGGATGGCCGCGGCCGCCGCGACCGAGGGCCTCGGCGACGTGGCCGCGCCCGCGGCGCCGCCCGGGTCGCTCAGGCTCCTGATCGCGGGACAAACGAAGGCCGGCAAGTCGACGCTCGTGAACCGGATGCTCGGACAGCTCGCGGCCGGCGTCGACGTGCTGCCGCTGACCGCGGGCTTCGAGGGCTACGAGCTTCGCGAGGAAGGGTTGCCGCCGGCGTACGTGATCGACTCGCCCGGCATCGACGACGAGGGCGGCGTCGCCGAGTTCGTGAAGCGCGCGTTCTCGTGCGACCTGATCATCTGGGTCGTGCCCGCGCACCGCGCGGACCGCGCGCTCGACCGCGCCGCGCTCGACGCGATGCGGGCCCGCTTCGCGGCGGATCCGGCCCGGAAGATGCCGCCGCTGATCGTGATTGCGAGCCACATCGACCGGCTCGCGCCGGCGCGCGAATGGACGCCGCCCTACAACGTCGATCGGCCGAGCCGGCCGAAGGAGCACTCGATTCGCGGCGCGCTCGACGCGATCGCCGGCGACCTCGTCGTGCCGATCGAGACGATCATCCCGATGCGGCTCGACTCGACGCCGCCGTACAACCTCGAGCTCCTGTGGCTGCGTCTCGACGCGCTCGTCGCCGAAGCGCAGCGCGCGCGCTGGGTGCGCCTGCTGCGCTCGACGATGGGCGAGGACGGCTGGCGTCAGTCGTGGCGGCAGCTCATCGGCGCAGGCCGCATGGTCGGCGAGCTGATCATGCGCTCGCAGGCCGACGTCTGAAATTGGGGTCAGAGCCACTGCTGTCCCATAAGCAGCAGTGAAAAAGGCTTAGTTCACTTCGTTGGGTACAATGGGAGTTACCACACAACCTATTGAACCGACGAAGGAACTAAGCCTATGGCCCACCATAGTACGGTGTT